>NZ_BAAAJG010000005.1:0-116992 GCF_039526725.1 Pseudonocardia aurantiaca | reverse complement strand
CCGCGGCGCGGGCGGCCGCGCCAGGCGCCGCGGCGTCCGGGAGCCCGGCGACGGCCAGCTCGGGGCCCGCCGCCAGCCGCGTAGGCCTGGTAGCGGGCGTCGGGGACGCCGGCGAAGGCGGCCTCGACCAGACCGGCAGGGTCCGCGCCGTCGGCGAGCCGCGCGGCCACGAACGCCGCGAGCGGAGCGTGCCGGGTGTGGAAGACGTTCTCCTCGGCGATGGCGTCGTCCGCGCGCGAGGTCCACAGCGCCGTCCCGGCCCGGTCGCCGCGAAGCCCGGCCGCGAGCGCGGCGAACCTGGCGGCGGCGGGCAGCCACACCGCGGGCGGGCGCCCGGCGTGCAGCCACCCGTCCCACATGGCGCTCGCATGCCGGAGCGCCTGCGCGAGGTCGCCGGTGACGTGTCCCTCGACCGTGCGCACCGACAGATGCAGGCGCCCGGCGATCTGGGAGTTGGTCAGGTGCGCGCCGAGGGCCGCGAGCACCTCGGCCTCGCGGTCGGACAGCTCCACGGCCACGACGACATCATGGCCGACCGCCGCTTCCTCCCGGGGCTGGGCGGCGCTACCAGGTCGGCGGGGTTCGTCCTGTCCAGCCCGCTGCCGCCTCCAGCTCCGCGCCCAGCGCGAGCAGGAGGGCGTCGTCGCCCGCCCGGCCCACGAGCTGCACCGACACCGGCAGTTCCGCGCCGCCGTTCTCGCTCCCCCAGCTCACCGGCAGGCTCAGTGCGGGCTGGCCCGTGATGTTGTAGGTCGCGGCGAACGGGGTGAAGGCCTTCTGCCGCTCGTAGTCCTGCGCCCGGGTCACCGCCCGCGGTGAACCAGCCGACCGGGCGCGGCAGCTGGGCAAGCATCGGTGTGAGGACGACGTCCACAGCCGCCTGCGCCGCCACCACCCGCCGCGTGACGCCGATCGCCGCCTGCGTGGCGGCCATGTACTCCGGCCCACTCACTGCGGCGCCGCGGTCGCGCCACCACCGGGTGAGCGGGGCGAGCAGCGGCTCGGCCTCCGGCGGCACCGGGTGCCCGTGCGACAGCACCGCCCACAGCACCTCGAACGCCGGGAGGAAGCCGACCTCGATGCCCGGGTCGAAGTCGTCGACGATCTCGTGGCCGAGCCCGGCCAGCAGCCGGGACGCGTCCTCGTACGCCGCCAGGCACGCCGGGTCGACGACAACGCCGGGCACGGGCGGGGTGGCGTACCGGCCGATCCGCAGCCGCGGCGGCGGCTCCCCGGTAGCGGCGAGGTAGCTCGACGGCCGCGCGAGCAGCGGGTACGGCTCCCCCGGAACCAGTACCGCGAGCGCGTCGAGCAACGCTGCGGCGTCGGCGACGGTGCGGGCGAGCGGCCCCGACACCGACATGCCCAGGGGGTCGCCGCCCACAGGCCCACGCGAGACGAGCCCGCGGGAGGTCTTCAGGCCGACGAGCCCGCAGGCCGCTGCCGGGATGCGGATCGAGCCGCCGCCGTCCGTGCCGTGCGCGAACGGGACGAGCCCGCCTGCCGTCGCCGCCCCGGCCCCGCCGGACGAGCCACCGGCAAGGCGGCCCAGGTCCCACGGCGTGACGGCGGGCGGGCGCCCGGCGGGCTCGGTGTAGGGCGGGAGCCCGAACTCGGGGGTGGCCGTCTTGCCGAGGCTGATCGTGCCCGCCGCGCGCAGGAGCCGGGCGGAGTCGTCGTCGACCTCTGGCACGTAGTCGGCGTAGACCGGCGACCCGAACGTGGTGCGCACGCCCGCGGTGACCGCAAGGTCCTTGACCGCCGTCGGCACACCGAGGAGCGGGCGTTCGTCGCCGTCACGCAGGGCGGCATCGGCCTCCGCCGCCTGCGCGAGCGCCGCGTCGGCCGTGACGGTGACGAACGCGCCCAGCACGCCATCCAGGTCGTCGATGCGCCGGACGTAGTGCTCCACGAGCTCGACCGCGGAGAGTTCGCCCTTGCGCAGCGCCGCCGCTTGCTCCAGCGCAGACAGGTGATGGGGCTGGGTGGCGGCGGCGCGCTCGGTAGGCTCGATGGTCACGCGGGTGGTCTACCATCCGGCGCCGCCTCCCGTTGGGGCGAACGGTGTTCCGCCGGTACGTCGGGATCGTCCGGTACGTCTGATCGTCACGGCTATGGGAACGGGGCTCTCCGCAGGTAGCCTCGACGGCGTGTCCGCCGGAGTCGCTCCGCCAGAGCAGGTGGCCCTTCCGCCCGCCCTGCGCGGCCCGGCCGCCGTCGTTGTCGCCCTTTCCACGCTGGTGTTCGCCTCGCTCGCCGCGCGGTACGGGGGCGAATCCACGGGGCGCTGGCTCGACGACCGTCTGCAGTCGCTCGTCGGCTCCTCAGGGCGGGGTCGCTCCCTCTCCGACGTGGTGATCGCGTTCGGCAACGAGATCTCGGTTGTGGTGGTTGCGCTCCTGCTCAGCGGGTTGGCATTCGCGCTCGGCCAGCGCAGGCTCGCGGTGCTGATCGTCGTGGGACCGGGGCTGACCGGACTCGCGACGACCACCCTCAAGCCGGTGGTCGGCCGCACGCTCAACGACCAGTTCGCATTTCCCAGCGGGCACGCGGGCGGGGCCACGGCGCTGGGCGTCGTCACCGCGCTGCTGCTGATCAGCGTCCTGCGCACGGCCGGGCGGGCGAGTGCCACGCTCCTCGCCGCCGGGGCGCTCCTGTCCGGGGGCACGATGGCAGTCGCCCTGATCGCCGACCGGGACCACTACCCCACCGACACCATCGGAGGGTTCTGCGTGGCCGTCGCGGTCGTCCTCACGAGCGCGCTGGTCATCGACTGGTCCGCCGACCGCATCGGGCGCAGAGCCGGCCCGGCCGGCTCTACGAAGTAGGTCCTGACCGTCAGGATGGGACGCGCGGTGTCTCCTCCGAGGCCGCGCCCGCCGCCGATCCAGGCTCTGCACACATCCACGCGCCGGGTCCCGCCGTCAGATGAGCATCAGAGCGGTTTGGTTGAAATCGAACAGCCCTGGTGTGTACCTCACGGCCCACGGGCGAGTAGTCCGATGGGTCCGAGTAGTCGAACCGCTCAGACCCGGCGGCGCTCCCCCGGCGCCGGCGTCCTGGGGACGGGGCTCGGTCGCCACACATTGGCGTTCCCGTTCGTCGTCGCGGGGACGGAATGCGCAGGCCTCGGAGCCGCCGGCAGCGCCTGCGGGGCCGGCGGAACCTGCCGAGCCGGCGGAACCTGCCGAGCCGGCGGAACCTGCCGAGCCGGCGGAACCTGCGGAACCTGCGGAGCGGCAGTAGCAGTGGCGGCGGCGGGCGGAGCCGCGAGGACCCGTTGAGTCGCGGGAGTGGCGGCGGCGTACCGCTGGTCGCCGCGCGCCGACCGGCTGCGCAGCCCGACCAGCACCGTGCCCACCAGCCGCGCCGACACCGCGCCGAGCGCCTCCCGGGCGGCCTCGACGCGGTGTGCCCGCGTCCCGGCCCGGACGACGAGCACCACACCGTCGGC
Organism: Pseudonocardia aurantiaca; assembly: GCF_039526725.1. Lineage (NCBI taxonomy): Bacteria > Bacillati > Actinomycetota > Actinomycetes > Pseudonocardiales > Pseudonocardiaceae > Pseudonocardia > Pseudonocardia aurantiaca. The sequence continues at coordinate 113,538 of NZ_BAAAJG010000005.1, read as the reverse complement.
CAGCGGCGCGAGCACGGTCGCGTCGGCCACCGGCAGTACCGGCGAGGTGTCGAGGAGAATCGCGTCGTAGGCGGGCCGCAGCTCGTCGAGGAGCTCCACCATCCGCGGCGAGGCGAGCAACTGGCCCGGGTTCGGCGGGATGGGGCCGCTCGGGAGGACGTCCACGCCGCCCTCGCCGTGCTGCACGACGTCGTGGGCTTTCGCGCGCCGGGCGAGAACGTTCGACAGGCCGTACGTGCGCTGCACGCCGAACATGTCGGCGGCCCGCGGGCGGCGCAGGTCGGCCTCCACCACGAGCACGCGCTGCCCGGCCTCCGCCATCGTGAGGGCGAGGTTGGCCAGCACGGTCGTCGTGCCGTCCCCAGGCGACGGGCTCGTGAGCATCACGACCTTGAGCGCGCGGTCCACGTCGACGAACTGCAGGTTCGTCCGAAGCTGGCGGAACGCCTCGGCCCGGGATCCGCGCGTGGCGTCCCGCACGACGAGCGGGTCCTTCGCGCTGCGCCGCCGCCGGGCGATGACCCCGAGGACCGGCGCCGTGACGGCGTCGGCGAGCAGGCGGCGGCTCGTGATCGACGTGCCCAGCGCCCGGCGCAGCACGGCCAGCGCGAAACCGGCGAGCAGGCCTAGCAGGGCGCCGATCGCGATCGTCAGCACCGGCTGCGGCCAGTTGGGCTCGGCCGGGGGCACCGCTTCCTCGAAGACCCGGGCGGAGACGACGGCTTCACTCGGAATGACGCCAGACGGTTGCTCGAGGTCGTCGACCGCGCTGATGAACTGGTCCGCGAGAGTGTTCGCGATGGTCGCGGCCAGGACCGGGTCCTCGTCGGAGACGGTGGCGTCGAGAAGGACGGTATCTGGTTCACTGGACGCGGCGATCCGCCCTGCGAGCTCCGGCCCGGTCATGGGCAGCTGGAGGCTCTGGACGACGTCGCTCGCGACACGGTCGCTCGTGATCAGCTGGACGTAGGTCTGCATCCGCTGGGCGGACAGCTGGTTCCGGTCGAGCGCGGCGGACGGATCGGTGGACGTGCCCGCCGACACGAACAGCGTGACCTTTGCGGCGTAGAGAGGTGTGCTGGTCTGGACGATCCCGACCGCCACCGCGATCCCCAGCAGCAGCCCGGCGAGGATCGCCCGCCAGCGCTCGCGGAACAGGTCGACGTACTCCCGCGGGGTCATTCACAGCTCCCGTAGATCGTGTTCTTCGCGTTGATCGTTCTCTTGACCGTGTTCACGAGCCGGCCGTATCCGGCCCGCAGCGCGAGGGCCGCCTTCGCCGAGCGGCGCGCCCGGCTGACGTGGAGGTATGGGGTCTGGCGGCCGCCGAAGTCGCGGAAGAAGCGCTCGACCGGCACCAACATCGATCCTTCGAAGTCGAACGTCGACGTCACCTCGCGCGACCGCAGGATCGCCTCCCAGAGCAGGAGGCTCTGTGCCCCGCTCGCGCGCAGCGCCGGGTCCGCGCCGCTCAGCAGGTAGTAGGCCGACGAGCGGTCCCACACGACGTACGCGACGGCGTGCACGCGCTCCGACGCGTCGCACGCGAAGAGGATCGAGCGCGCTCCGCGGGGTGCGCAGACGGCCTCGATCCGGCCGAGCAGGGCGCGGTCCGGCGGCCGGATCCCCTGGCGCTCGAACGTCCCGGACAACACGTGGTGGAACAGGTCCAACCCGAGGTCGGATCGGACCGTGACGCCGCTCTTGCGCGCCTTCCGCACGTGACCGCGGATGTTGGCCCCCAGCCCGTCCCAGAGCGCTTGCTCCGAGGTCAGGTCCTCCAGCCGGTAGGTGTAGCGCACCTCCGCCCGGTAACCCGCCCAGATGAACGGGAGCACGCCGAGCACGTTGGGCGCGAAGCTCTGGCGGAACGCGCCCGCGGCCGGGAGCCCCGCCTCCAGCTCGGCGAGCAGCTCCATCTCGTTCCCGAGCGCGCCGATCGGCTTGGCGCCCGGTCGCCGCGCGGTCCACGGCCCGAGGAACGGAGTGAGCGGGGGTTGGGTGAGCACGCGCATCCGCCGCGGCCCCCGCACGACGAAGGGCAGCCGGGCCACGGTCTGCCCGTTCCGCTGCACCGCGACCTCGGACCAACCTCCCGGGGCGACCGCGTCGAGCCACCAGCTCTCCTGGAACATCCCGTGGCCATGCACCGGCTCCGGGGCTGAGGGGGCCACGCCGGGCAGCGCCCCGGCAGCACGCGGCTGCCCGATATCAGTAGGGTCCGCAGGATGCCCGGAGTTTGTGCTGCTGATCACCACCCGCGCCTCCCGCGCTCATGACGCTCGTCGTCGCAGTCCCCGACGGATACGGCGCCGAACGTCGGTATGCCCTCGACGTGGTGCTGTCCGAGTGGCTGGGCCTGGACTGGCGGCTCGTGCATCACGCCGGTCCCGGCGTCCGGATCACGCTCGCGGACGACACCAGCGACCCCGCGGGCTGCGTCACGCTCCCGGACGGGCTCTTCGCCACGGCCGAGGACGACTGGCTGACGCCCACCGCGCTTCCGCCCGCCGACGTGCCGTGGGTACCGGTCGGCACCACCTTCGAGGGGCCGTTGCGCGCCGACGATCGGCTGCCCGTCCTCCACGGCGCACCCGCGGCCGACCCGCCGTCCCGGCTCGTCACGGCCGACGACGGCGTGCACCTGCACGTCGACGTCCTCGGTGGCGTGTTCTTCCTGATCACCCGCTACGAGGAACTGCTCGACGCCCCGCGCGACCGCTACGACCGCTTTCCGGCCGCGGCGTCCGTGGCCGAGAGGGCAGGCTTCCACGGCCTTCCTCTGGCCGATGCCTACGTCGAGCTGCTGTGGGCGGCGCTGCAGCGGGCCTGGCCGCGGCTGACCCGCACACCGAGCAGCTACCAGGTGCTGATCACCCACGACGTCGACGACCCGCTCGCGACGCTTGGCCGCACGCCGGCGCTCACCGCACGCCAGCTCGCTGCCGACCTGGTGCACCGCCGCGACCCCGGCCTCGCCGCACGCCGGGCGCGCGCGGTGCTCACCGTGCGCCGCGGGGACCACGGCCCGGACGTCAACAACACCTTCGACTTCCTCATGGACGTGAGCGAGCGCCACGGCCTGCGCAGCGCCTTCTACTTCCTCTCCCACAACGAGGTGCGCGCGGGCGCCCCGCCGTGCCACGTGCTGGGTCACCCGTGGGTCCGGGATCTCGTGGGCCACGTGCACCGGCGCGGGCACGAGGTCGGGCTGCATGCCGGCTTCGGCACGTACCGCGATCCGGAACGGACGCGCAGCGAACTGACCGCGCTCCGGGCGATCGCCGACGAGCAGGGCGTGCGGCAGGAGGTGTGGGGCGGGCGGCAGCACTACCTGCAGTGGGGTGGCCCGGTGACGTGGCGGAACTGGGAGGCCGCCGGCCTCGACTACGACTGCACGCTCGGCTGGGCGGACCGCATCGGGTTCCGCACGGGCACGTGCCGTGAGTACCCGGTGTTCGACCTGGAGGAGCGCAAGCCGCTGCGCCTGCGGGAGCGGCCGTTCCAGGTGATGGACGTGACGCTGGCGGGCTATCTGGGCCTCACGCCGGACGCCGCCATGGACGCGGTGCTGGCGGTCGCGCGCGAGTGCCGGCGGTTCCAGGGCACGCTCGGCGTCCTGTGGCACAACGACGAGGTGCTGCGCACCGGCCGCGAGAAGCGCTGGTACGCCGACCTCGTGGCGGCTGTGACGGCGGCGGGCTGAGCCCGGTCCCGGGCCCACCTCAGGACCCCCCGTCGGCCCACGGCGCGAACCCGGCGTTCCCGATGTAGTCGATGCAGCTGAGCCCGGGCGCGAACGCCCCGTGCTGCTGCGGGTACTCGAACACCTCGAAGGCGTGGTAGCGCAGGCCGACGCCCGCCTCGGCGAACATCGCCGGCTCCAGGTACTCCCGCCCCGTCGTGCCGGACAGGTAGACGTCACCGCCCACCGCCCTCGTCAGGTTCAGCATCAGCCGGCTCCCGCTGCCCTCGCAGCCCAGCTCGGAGGCAGGCACCAGGCGGGTCGGGATCTCCATCCGCTTCACGACCTCGCCGATGATCGCCATGGCCACGTCCACGAGACGGTGGACGCCCGGCTGGGCATAGACCGACTCCATGAGCTCGAAGACCTCATCGCGATGCGGCGCCTTCGCCAGCACGCTCTGCAGGGTGCGCAGGTGGACCCGGCGCCATTCCGCCGACTCGTCGATCTCGACGTCGTGCGTGGCCTGGTCGTAGCGGCCCTTCGTGACCACCGGCACCGTCAGCCACTGTGGACCGCCCGGCCCCTTGATCCGGGTGCGGTTCTGGTAGCCGCGCTTGACGAACTGCACGGTGTCGAGCAGCACGAGGACGTCGGCGTGCCGCATCTTGTCGAAGAACCCCAGCCAGGGCGCGAAGTTCGGCTGGTGGGCCGCCACGATCACAGGCGGATCCGGATCATCTCGTAGGCCTCGGCGTACACGCTCCTCACTTGCATCCCGCGGACCCGGGCCATCGCCTCGATCGCCTCGTAGCGGAAATAGGGGCGCTGCAGCTCGATCTGACTGTCGTACTTCATGAGGGCCTTCCACTTGCGCAGCAGGTGGTCCTCCGACAGCACGACGAACGCGTGCGTGGAAAAGGTGATGTGGTTCCAGGGCAGTTCGTACCCCATGATCGTGAGGTGCCGGAAGGCGCGCAGGCTCTCCTGGAAGACCACGTTGTGGTCCTGGTGCAGGTCCGCGCCGGACGGCGTGAGGATCACGTCGGGACGCACCTCCGAAGAGAGCCCCACCATGTGCTCGAGCACCTCCTGGCGGTGGTAGCCGAGCTCGCGGACCGGATAGTTGTAGATGAACCGGTTCTCGGTGGGCACGCCGATCTGGTCCAGCGCCTCGTTGCACTCGGACTTCAGCCGATCACGCGGGGAGCCCGGCGGCAGCGACGTCTCGGCGATCGAGAACACCGCGGTGAACATCTCGGCCCCCTCGTCGATCCAGCGGGCCATGGTGCCGCCGCACCCCAGCTCGGCGTCGTCGGTGTGGGGGGCGAGCACGAGAACCCGCTTCGGGCTGAACATCACGCCAACCTCCGGTAGAGGGCATCAAGGGTCGAGTACTCCGCTTCCCAGTTGAACCGCTCCAGGACCGCCCGGCGCCCGTTCTCCCCGAGCCGGCGGGCCTCGTCCGGGTCCTTCGCCAGCTGCTCGATCGCGGCCGCTGCCGCGGGTGGGTCCAGCGGGTCGACGAGGACGCCGCAATCGGCCTCGCCGACGATGCGCTCCCAGAGCGGGAAGTCCGAGCAGACGACCGGGATCCCGCAGGCCATGTACTCGAACATCTTGGTCGAGTAGGAGTCGAGGTAGTTGCTGATCGGGTGGTCGACGACGATGCCGCACCGCGCGCTACGTAGCACGTCGAGCACCGCCTCCGGCGGGATCTCGCCGAGGTGCTCCACCCGCCGCCAGCCCGCCGAGGCCCGGACCTCCCCCTCCAGTTCCGCCGCGTCGAACCAGCCCGCGAGGACACCGGTGAGCTCCCGGGGCAGGATCGTGGCGATCGCCATGATCTGGCGGACGCCCTGCACCTCCGTGAGCCCGCCCGTGTATGCGAACGCGTAGGGGCGTTCCGAGAACGGGAGCGCGTCGTCGAGCGGGCGCGCGGCCGCTGCCGACGGGAAGTTCTGGACCACTACGGTCTTTCCGGCGGGGAACCGCTCCGCGATCGAAGGCGTGGCCGCGACGACCGCGTCGAAGATCCGGGCGCAGATCCCCTCCGCGACCCACGCCGCGAGCGACAGCGCCCGGCGGGCCCACCGGGGGATCCAGAACTTGCTCATGATCTGCTTCGGCACGTCCTCGTGGACGTCGTAGACGACCCGGCAGCCCCCGAGCTTCAGCAGCACGCCGATCCACAGCAGCTCGGGGTCGTGCAGGTGACAGACGTCGGCCTGCTCGCGCCGCGCCGCGCGCAGCAGCCGCCACGCGATCCGGGTCATCCGGTCCAGGCGGTTGCGGCACCTGCCGACGCCGACCACCCGGACGCCGTCGACCGGCGCGCTCGGCGGACGGCCCGCGATCACCGCCACGTCGTGACCCGCTCGCGCGAGGCTCGCGCACTCCCGGTGCAGGATCCGGCTGTCGTCGACCTCGTGCACCGAGGTCAGGTGCCGGAACCTGGGCTGCGCCGCCCCTGGTCCGGCCGCTGACGGTCCACCCACGTGTCGGCCTCCCATCGAAAACCGCGGTTCGAGATCAGCGCCGGACGCGCATTCCACAGCGCCGCTTAATCGCGGAACGTGTGACGACTGTCGCAGTCGATCAGACGTGCGTTACGAAAATGTCTCCAGAGGACGATCGGAATCGACCGACCGGGTCGTCTGTGGACGAGAGCCGTGACATGCGGCTTCGGCTGTGAGTACCGTCCCCGGCCGTGCCGAGCAGCACCGTCGAACGCGACGGACTTCTCCACCGCGCGCCGGTGGTCGTGCTGGTCGCCCTTGCCTACGTCGGGGTCCTGCACTACGTCTACGAGAACGACATCGCGCCGTACTTCACCTACCTGCAGTACGCCTACCGCTCGCCCGACCCGCTCGCGTACACCTTCGCGATCTGCCTTGTCGTGACGCTCGCCCTCGTGATGCCGCGACGGATCACCCTGCCCTCGCATTTCATCGTGTGGGTGCTCTTCGTCGTCGCGGTGGTGCCGGCGATCGTGATCCCGCAGATCGCACCCGCCCTGAGCAAGTCCGGCTCCGTCGAGCTCGCAATCTGGGTGGCGGTCAGCTATCTCCCGGTCGCTCTCTTCGGCACGCGCCGGGTGCTGCGCGGCTTCGTGCCGCGCCACCCGCTGCGCGGTTCGACGTTCTGGCTCCTCCTGGTCGTGCTGTACGCCGTGCTCAACGGCTACGTCCTCGCCACGATCGGGGTGCGGCTGACGCTCCCGTCCCTGGAGGACGTGTACGGGGTGCGCGGCGAACTCGCCGGCGAGGAGCAGGTCTTCGGGCCCCTGCTCTACGTGGTCCCGCTGCTCGCCAACGTCGTGAACCCGGTGGTGATGGTCCGCGGGCTGTGGACGCGGCAGTGGGTGTGGTTCGCGGCCGGGGTCCTCGGGCAGCTCTTCGTCTTCTCGATCTCGGGCAACAAGACCGCGGTCCTCTCGCCGATCGCGCTGTTCGGGGCGTTCCTGCTGTTCCGCTCCCGCAGGCCGCCCGCGGGGACGGCGTGCCTGCTCGCGGCGCCGGTCGTCTCGGTCGCGATGGTGGCGCTCGACCGCTTGGCGGGGTCGGTGAACGGCGACTGGGTCTCGCTCATCGTGCGTCGCTTCCTCGTCACGCCGGGGCTGCTCACCGCGGGCTACGTGCAGGTGTTCGACGACATCGAGAAGGCGAAGCTCGCGCACTCGATCTTCTCGTCGTTCCTGGACTATCCCTATGCAGAGGAGCCGCCGCCGCTGGTCGGAGGGGCGTTCTTCGGCAACCCGGAGACGCACGCGAACGCCAACCTGCTGGCCGACGGGTACGCCAACTTCGGCTACCTCGGGATGGTGGCCGCGTGCCTCGTGTTCGTGTGCCTGCTGTGGACGATCGACGACGCCGCCGAGGGCCTGCCACTCGGGTTCGTCTGCCTGGCGTTCATGATGCCTGCGCTCGCCCTGGCCGACTCGGGGATCCTCACGACGATGCTCACACACGGCTTCCTCGCCACCGTGCTGCTGTGCGCGCTCGCGCCGCGGACGGGCTGGCCGGGACGGGACTCGCCGGAGCCGCGCGCCGACGTGGCCGTCCCCGCCGGTGTGCGCGAGAGCGCGCCGCCGTGACGGCCGCCATGAGGACCACACCGGTCTTCCACGAACGCTGGTGGCTCGACGCCGTCGCGCCCGGCACCTGGCGGGAGGCCCGGGTCGAGGAGAACGGCCAGAGCGTGGCCCGGCTGCCCTTCGTCGAGCAGAAGCTCGCCGGCTTCCGGCTGCTGCTCGCCCCGCCGCTGTCCACGCGCCTCGGCCCGCTCGTCGACGCCGGCGAGGGCCGGTACGAGACGCGGCTGCGGCGCTTCGACCACCTCGTCGACGAGCTGGTCGACCGGCTGCCCCCCGCCGACCTGTTCCGCCAGACGTTCCACCCGGGCCTGATGAGCTGGTTGCCGTTCCACCGCAGGGGCTTCCGCGTGGAGCCGCAGATCTCCTACGTCCTCGACGATCTGTCCGATCTCGACCGGCTGTGGGCCGGCGTCTCGGGTCAGACCCGGCGGGTGATCAAGAACGCCGGGAAGACGCTCGAGGTCCAGCACGACGACGACGCCGAGCGGCTGGAGCGGATGGTGCGGTCGACGTTCCGGCGCCAGCGCATGGAGGTCCCGTACGACTCCTCGGTGCTCAACCGGATCGTCCTCGCCGGACTCGAACACGACCGGGTGACCGTGCTGAGCGCCGTCGACGCCTCCGGCGCGGTCCACGCGTCGCTCTACTGTGTGCGCGACGACGAGCGCGCCTGGTACCTGGGCGGGGGCGGCGACCCCGCGCTGCGCTCGAGCGGCGCGGGCAGCCTCCTGATGTGGGAGCTGATCAAGGAGTCGGCGAAGCATGTGCCCGCGTTCGACTTCGAGGGCTCGATGCTCCCGGGCGTCGAGCGCTACTTCCGAAACTTCGGCGGTCGCCAGGAGACCTACTTCGCCGTGAGCCGCACGAGCAGGCGGTTCGCGCCGGTCTGGGCCGCCCACCGGCGCCTCCGGGAGAGCGGTTCGGGGGAGGTCGTGGCCCGGCTGCGGCGGGTCCTCCAATCAGGTGGCGACCACCAAGGGAGCTAACGGGTACTCCGGCGCCGACGAGAGCCCCGTTGCACGGCGCCACTCGCATCTCAGCAGGTGGAGGCAGTATTTCATGAGCATAGGCAGCACCGCGCCCACCGCGCGGCTGGTCGTCGGCCGGGGGAATGCCAGAGTCGCAGCCCGGGTCGGCTACGCCTTCAGCGCCTACGCGGCCCTGCACGGCATCCGCGTGGTCCCAGCAGGCCCCGCGGACGTCACCGTGGGCTACGGCGAGTCCGCCGAGACCGCCGACGTCGTGATCCCCGCCGGCTACCTCCCACGGCCCGCGGCGACCCCGGCTCCCCCACCAACCTGGATCGACGGGCTGCCCTGCTTCCACCCCGCCCCCGGCGGCGCGCTGGACCCGCTCGGTGAGGTCTTCGAATGGCTCGCCGCGCCGCACGAGGCGGCCTGCCCCGAGTTCGACGACGTCGGGCGCGTCCCTCCGCGGCACACACTCGCAGGCACCCACGGCCTCGACCCAAGGGTGCCGTGGGCCAACCGGTTCCTCGCCCGGCTGCACGCCACCGTCCGCTCCGCCCTGCCGCGACTCCCGGCCACCCCGCCCTCGCCCTTCCCGCAGCGCCGGGTGTTCGTCGCGAGCCACGACGTCGACCACCTGTCGAACCGCCGGTTCGTCAACGGCAGGCGGATCGTCGAGAACATCGGGATCGCGCTGCTGCAGCGCCGCGACCCCGCCACCGCCGTGCAGATCGGCGCCACGGCGCTGAGCCGCGCGGCCCAGCGCCACCCGGTCGCCGTGGGGCTGCGGGAATCGCTCGCCGGGGAGGCCGCCCGCGGGGTGCGCGCGACGTACACGGTGGTGGCCGAGTCCCTGCACCCCCGGGACCCGGGATACCGCCTCGACGACGACTTCGTGCGGCGGACGCTGCATGCGGTGGCCGAGGCCGGGCACGAGATCGGCGTGCACGGCAGCTACCTCAGCCTGGAGCGGCCGGGCCAGCTCGGCAGGGAGTTCGCGCTGCTCACCGAGGCGGGTTTCGCCGTGACAGGGGGCCGCCAGCACTGGCTGCGCCACCGCGGGGCCGAGCTGTTCGACGCCCTCGTCGCCGCCGGCGCGGAGTGGGACTCCACCCGGGGACACCCCGACGACGTCGGGTTCCGCCACGGGGCGGCGTTCCCGTTCCTGCCCTATGACCTCGCGACCGAACGCGCATTGCCCGTGGTGGAGATCCCGCTGGTGGTGATGGAGCGGGCCCTCTGCAGCGCCACTCCGGACCCGGGGGCGTGGGGCGCCATCACCCTCAACGTCCTGCGCGCGGCGGGTGCCGACGGGTGGGGCGGCGTCGCGGTGCTGTGGCACGACACCGCGTTCACCGGCACCTACCTGCCCGGCCGGCTCGCCGACGCGTACTGGGCTGCGCTCGACGGCGTCGTCTCGGCCGGCGACGCGTGGGTGACCGGCGGGGAGGTCGCCGCGGCGACCCGGGCCCGCTGGGAGGCCGCGGGCGCACTGCGCCGGCCGGGCGCCGTGGTGGGGGGCTCATGAGTGCCGCGCCCGGGGAAGCCCCTGGCACCACCCCGACCACCCCTGACCGGACCGGCGCGGACCGGCCGAGCATCTCGTTCGTCGTCGCCTCGCTCAACGAGGAGGCCTCGATCGGCGCGTGCGTGCGCAGCCTGCTCGACCAGGACTACCCGTCCGAACACATCCAGGTCGCAGTCGTCGACGGCGGGTCGACCGACCGCACGTGCGAGATCGTCAGCGAGATCGCGGCGGCGGACCCGCGGGTCCAGCTTCTGCACAACCCGGCCCGGATCGCGGCAAGTGCGTTCAACATCGGCGTCGCAGGCACCACCGGCGAGCTGATCAGCCTCGCAAGTGCCCACAGCCGCACCGATCCCCAGTACGCCGCGGTGCTCGCCGAGGCGTTCCGCACGTCCGGCGCCGCGCTCGTCGGCGGGCGGATGGACGCCGAGGCCGGCCCCGACAGCGGCCCGATGGCGGCCGCGATCGTCGCTGCCACGTCGTCCCCCCTCGGGCTCGGTTCGGCCAAGCACCACTACAGCGCCGAGCCGGGCTGGGTCGACACCGCCTTCCCCGGGGCCTACCGACGCGAGCTGTTCGACGTGATCGGCGGCTTCGACGAGTCGCTGGTGCGCAACCAGGACGACGAGCTCCACCTACGGGCCCGGCTCGCCGGCCACCGGATGTGGTTCGAGCCGCGACTGCGCTCGCGCTACCGCCCCCGTGCCGAGCTGCGCAGGCTCTGGCGGCAGTACTACCAGTACGGCTGGTGGCGGGCCATGACCGTGCACAAGCACCGGCGGGTCGTCTCGCCCCGCCACGTCGCACCGGCGGCGCTGGTGGCGGGACTTGCCGCCGGACCGGTGCTGGCGGCGGCGGCACGGCACCGGCTCGTCCTGGGGCACCGGCTCGTCCTGGGCGTGTGGGCCGCAGGCGCCGGGTCATGGGCGGCGCTGCTCGCCGTCGCCGGTTGGCGGGAGCGCGACGGGCCGCGAGCGGTCGCGCGGCGCGTCCCGGCCGCCGTGGCGTGCCTGCAGGTGGCCTACGGCGCCGGGTTCTGGGGCGGCGTCGCCCACCTGGTCCGGAGATCCGTCCGCGGTGGCTGAAGGTCGGGTGGGCGGGCGGGTGCGGTGGCGCCCTCCGCGGGTGCTCCGGGGGGTGCTCAGCATCGTCGGGGGAAGCGCAGCCGGCCAGGGTCTGGTGATCCTGTCCTATCCGTTCCTGACCCGGCTTTACGACCCGGCCGAGTTCGGCCTGCTCGCCGTGTTCATGGCGGTCGTCGGCATGATCGGGGTGGTCTCGGCCGCGGCGCTCGAGGCCGCTGTCCCGCTGCCTGTCGACGACGCCGAGGCCGCCGCGGTGGCGTGGGCCGGGCTTACCGCCGTCGCCGTGACCACTGTGGTCACAGCGAGCGCGGGCGTGCTGCTGGCCGAACCACTCGCCGGGCTGCTCGGGGTGCCCCGGCTCGCGGACGTCTGGTGGCTCGTCTGCCTCAGCGTCCTCGTGCTCGGGTGCTACCTCGTCGCGTCGGAGTGGATGATCCGGGAGCGGTCCTACGGGACACTGGGCCGGCGCAACCTCCTGCAAGGGGTGGGGCAGGCCGTCACGCAGATCGGGCTGGGCCTCGTCGGGGTCCGCCCGATCGGGCTCCTGCTCGGCTTCGGCGTGGGCAGGCTGCTCGGCATCGGCGGGGTGACCTCGCGGGGCGGCCTCCTGCGCAGGCCGCCGCCGCGTCCGGCGGCGATCCTTGCCGCGCTGCGCCGCTACCGCCGGTTTCCGCTGCTGGCCGCGCCGTCCGGGCTGCTGAACTCGGCGGGGCTGGAGGTGCCGTTGCTGCTCGTCAGCGCCCTCTACGGAGACGCGCGGGCGGGCTTCCTCGGGCTGACCATCCGAGTGATCGGGGCCCCAGCCACGGTCATCGGCCAGGCGGTCCACCAGGTCTTCACCGGGGAGTCGGGCGCCCGGATCCGCGACGCCGACGGCGGGCTCGGCGCGTCGGTGCGCTCCGCGTCGCTGCGGCTGCTCGCCGTCGGCGCCCTCCCGGCGCTCACGCTGGTGGTCACCGGGCCGGCGCTCTTCGGCTTAGTCTTCGGTCCGGCGTGGACGGAGGCGGGCGACTACGCGCGACTGCTCGCGGTGGCCTATCTCGTGCAGTTCGCGGTCACCCCGGTGTCCTCCACATTGTTCCTCCTGGAGCACCAGGACCGGGAGCTCGGCTGGGTCGCGGTCCGGTTGCTGCTCACGGCGGGCGGCCCGATCGTGTGCGGGCTCACCGGGGCGCCGATCGGCACGGCGATCTTCGCGCTCGCGCTGGGCCACGTCGTGAGCTACGGGCTGCTCTACCTGCTGTGTGTGCGGGCGGCGGACGCCGCAGACCGGAGCGGCCGACCTGGTTGATAACGCACGGATATGGCTAATGTCGAACAACCTTTAAATCAATTTAGTTCAATTTAGATCAAGAGGAGACCGATGCGTGGCCGTGGCGCCCTGCTCGCGCTGATCGTCTGCCTGCTCGTGGCCGCTGTCGCCGTGGCGTGCTCCACCAGCAGCCGCGAACCACGGCCGCTACCCGGTCCCATCACGCCGATGCTGCCCGAGCCCACGGGCCCGGATGCGGCCCCGCGCCCCACGCTGTACGTCTCGCCCACCGGCGACGACGCCGCCGCGGGCACCCAGGACGCACCGTTGCGGACGATCGCCCATGCGGCCGAGCTCGCGCGTCCCGGCACGCTCGTGCGGGTGGCGGGGGGCCGGTACGTGGGCTCGTTCAGCACCAGGGCCTCCGGCACCGAGGACGCCCGGATCACCTACCAGTCCGACCCCGTGGGCGCAGCCGAGGTGGTCGGCACGGGTGAGGCCGCGGTGTGGCGCAACCGGGGCGACCACGTCGACATCGTGGGCTTCGCGATCACCGGCGATGCCGTCGACGGTCTGATCAGCGAGGGGTCGTTCGTGCGCATCATCGGCAACCGCGTCTCGGCGTTCGAGGGGAACTGCATCTCGACGTCGCGCACGGGGTACACCTTGCACGACATCGACGTGATCGCGAACGTCGTGCACGGGTGCGGGCGCTCGGCGCTCGACCACGGCATCTACGTCAGCCACCCGGGCGGCACCGTGGCCAACAACATCGCCTACGGCAATACCGGGTTCGGGATCCACTGCTGGCACAACTGCAACCACCTGGCCATTTCTAACAACCTGGTCTTCGACAACCGCGAGGGCGGGATCCTCATCGGGCAGGGCGACAGTCCGAACGACGGGAGCGTCGACGCCGACGGCTTCGTGGTCTCCAACAACATCGCCGTGAACAACGGCGAGTACGGCATCAGGGAGAGCGGCGCCACCGGGTCCGACAACCACTACATCAACAACAATGTGTTCGCCAACGCGGTCGGGGGGATGGACCTGCAGACCGGCGTGGAGAGCGGCACCATCGACGCCTCCCCCGAGTTCGTCGACTTCCGGCCCGACGGCACCGGCGACTACCGCCTCCTCCCGGACAGCCCGATGATCGACGCAGGCACCAGCGAGGGCGCGTTCGGCCTCGACATCGTCGGCATCCCCCGGCCGCGTGGCGCCGCGGTGGACATCGGGGTCTACGAGCAGTGACAACACCAGGCGCGCATGTGCGCTCCGGGGCCGGCAACCGGAGGACCGCCGGTCGCCGCCCTGCAACGCTGACCGGCGCCTGCGCTACTCCGCCGAGGATCGCCGTCCGGAGGACATGAGCTGCAAATTGCAGGTCATGTCCCCTCTCGGCGATCACAGTCGGGCGGCCCCTTGGAAGCTCACCCCGATGTCCGTCGCCGCCTTGGCGGTCGGATGGGCCGCTCCCCCGCGCCCCAGCCGGATCAGGGCCACACCCTCCCATCGCTCCGGGTCGAGCACGTCACGACCATCCAGCACCACCTGCACACTCGGGAGATCCGATGTGGACAACTCCGCGTACTCGGCGTGGTCGGCCTGTACGATGGCCGCGTCCACTCGGGTCATGGGCAGGTACGGATCGAGGCGCAGTTCGAGAAGCTCGTCTGCGCTGTACAGCGGGTCGTGCACGAGCGGCACCGCCCCGCGCCTGCGCAGCGCGCTGACGGTGGCGAAGACGCCCGAGTAGGCCGTCTCCTTCACCCCGCCGCGGTAACAGGCGCCCAGCACGACGACCACGGCTCCGGTCAGGTCGCCGTACGCGTCGGCGAGCCGGTCCACACACCGCTCCGGCATCACGCGGTTGGCCTCGCGGGCGGCGGTCACGATCGTCGCGCCGGGATCACCACCGAGGTAGAGCCACGGGTACACCGGGATGCAATGGCCGCCCACGGCGATCCCGGGCCGGTGGAGGTGGCTGAACGGCTGAGAGTTGCACGCCTCCGCCACGCGGGCGAAGTCGACGCCGATGCGATCGGCGTGCAGCGCGAACTGGTTGGCCAGGCCGATGTTGACGTCGCGGTAGGTGGTCTCCGCGAGCTTGGCCAGCTCCGCGGCCTCCGCAGAGCCGAGGTCCCACACGCCGTTCGGCTCGCTGAGGTCCGGGCGCTCGTCGAAGCGCAGCACGGCCCCGTAGAACTCGACGGCCTGCCGGGTGCTCGCCTCGTCCAGGCCGCCGATCAGCTTGGGGTAGCGCGCGAGGTCGGCGAACACGCGCCCGGACGAGACCCGCTCCGGGCTGAAGGCGAGGAAGAACTCCTCCCCCGCGCGGAGGCCGCTGAGCTCCGCGAGCATCGGCGCGAGGCGTGTGCGGGTGGTGCCGACAGGCAGCGTGGTCTCGTACGTGACGAGCGTGCCGGGGCGCAGGCCGCGCCCCACCGCCTCCGTGGCCGCGTCGATCGCCGAGAACTCCGGCGAGCCGAACGAGTCGACGTAGAGCGGCACGACGACGACGACCGCGTCGCTCGCGGCGACGGCGGCAGTGGTGTCCGTCGTGGCCTCCAGCGCGCCGGCGGCGAGCACCTCCCCCAGCCGCTCGTCCAGGTGCGCCTCGCCGGGAAACGGAGGGCGGGCTTCCCGCACCGCAGCGACGACCTGCCGGTCGATGTCCGCGCCCACGACGCGGTGACCCATCCCGGCGAACTGCACGGCGAGCGGGAGGCCGATCTTCCCCAGCCCGACGACCGTGATCTTCATGCGGCCTCCACCGTCCTGCCGGTCGTTGCTGACTCGCGGAGGGCCTCGGCGACGCGCACCGTCGCAAGCCCGTCTTCCAGGGTGACGAGGCTCGACTCCTCCTCGCCCCGCACGGCGGCGACGAAGTTCGACAGCTCGGTCATGAGCGGTTCCGGCTTCGGGATGGCGTAGCGGATCATGTCGCCCTCTGTCACGCCCCGGAAGGAGGCCACCCGATCCCACTGCGCGACCTGGGTGCCGTTCTTGTAGAAGGTCAGGTCCGCCGTGATCGTGTCGGCAACGAAGCATCCGAGCTCACCCGTCACGGTGGTGACCCGCTCCTTGAGCGGGGAGAGCCAGTTGACGAGGTGGGTCACGACGATCCCGTTCTCCAGCGTCCCGACGGCGCTCACAAGGTCCTCGTGGGCGCGGCCGCTCTTGTGCGCCACCCGCGCCGACACCGACCGGTAGGCCGACTGGGTCACCCACGCGGTCAGGTCGATGTCGTGGGTCGCGAGGTCGAGCACGACGCCCGCGTCGGCGATGCGGGCGGGGAAGGGACCCTGGCGGCGGGTGATCACCTGGTAGACGGTGCCGAGCTCACCGAGCGCGAGCCGGCGGCGCATGTCCTGCAGGGCCGGGTTGTACCGCTCGATGTGCCCGACGCAGCCGATCACGCCGTTGCGCATGAACGCCTCCGCGATCGTCTGCGCCGCCTTGCTGTCGTGCGCCAGCGGCTTCTCGATCAGCGCCGCGATGCCCGCCTCGGCGAGCTCCAGGCCGATCGCCTCGTGTGTGCTCGTCGGCGTGGCGACGACGCAGAGGTCGACGCCGCAGTCGATGAGCTCCCGGGTCGTGTTCAGAACCTCCACGCGCATCGCCGGGTGCTGCGGGGGGTCTCGCGGGTCGACGGCCGCGACCAGCTCGACGTCCGGCAGCGACTGCAGGACACGGGCGTGGTTGCGCCCCATCGCGCCGAGCCCGATCAGGCCGGCTCTGAGCGTTCGTCTGCCGGTCATGCCGCCACCGCCTCCTCAATGGCCTGCGTCAGTGCAGTCACGACCCGTTCCCGCTGTGCAGGCGTCAGCGCGGGATGGACCGGAAGGGACACGACCTCGCGGGACGCGGCCGCCGTCACGGGCAGGTCGAGGTCCAGGCCGTAGGCGGGGAGCCGGTGGATCGGGGTCGGGTAGTAGACGCCGGTCTGGACGCCGACGCCGGCCATCGCGGCGACGACCCGGTCGCGCTCTGGGGCGCGCACCGTGTACTGGTGCCAGACGGGGCCCGCCTCGGGTGCCACGGCAGGCAGCACGAGCCCGGCCCGCTCCGCGACCTCGCCGAGCCCCGCGGTGAGGAACGCGGCGTTGACGCGGCGCTGCTCCGTCCACCCGGGAAGGCGCCGCAGCTGCACCCGCCCGATCGCGGCGTGCAGGTCGGTCATCCGGGCGTTGTAGCCGACGATCTCGTTGGCGTAGCGACGCTCCATGCCCTGGTTGCGCAGCAGGCGCACCCGTCGCGCCACCGCCTCGTCGGCGCAGACCACGATCCCGCCCTCACCGCAGGTCATGTTCTTTGTGGGGTAGAAGCTGAAGGCAGCGATCTCGCCGAACGTGCCGACGGGCCGGCCGGCGAGGTCAGCGAGGTGGGCCTGCGCGGCGTCCTCCACCAGCGCGAGGCCGTGCCGCCGCGCGATCTCGCCGAGGCGGTCCATCGCCGCCGGATGCCCGTAGAGGTGCACGGGCATGATCGCCGCGGTGCGCGGCCCGATCGCGGCCAGCACCGCGTCGGGGTCCAGGCACAGGTACTGCGGGTCGACGTCGGCGAACACCGGGGTCGCCCCGGCGAGCGCAACGGCGTTGGCCGTGGCGGCGAAGCTGAACGACGGCACGATCACCTCGTCGCCCTGCCCGATCCCGGCCGCCAGCAGCCCGAGCAGCAACGCGCTGGTGCCGGAGTTGACCGCCGCACACGGCCTACCGTCGACCGTGGCGGCGAACTCGGCCTCGAAGGCGGCGACCTCCGGGCCCTGCGCGAGCATTCCCGATGCCAGCACCCGGTCGACCGCGGCCCGCTCCTCCGGTCCGATGAGGACGCCGGTGGCGGGCACGATCTCCGCGGTCGGCTCCCCCGGTTCAGATCTCATGCAACTGGCCTTCCTCTTCCATGAACCGCTCGCCCGTCCGCGCGCAGCGCCAGACGGAGTCGCCGTCCTTCTCCAGGCGCTCCCCGGCGCGCCCCACCCAGCCGATCTGCCGCGCGGGCGAGCCCACGACCAGCGCGAAGTCGGGCACGTCGCGGATGACCACGGCGCCGGCGCCGACCATCGCCCAGCGCCCGACGGTCACCGGCGCCACGCAGACCGCGCGCGCCCCCACCGACGCGCCCGCCCGGACGAGGACGCCGACCGGCGACCAGTCCCGGCCCGTCTTGAGCTCGCCGTCGACGTCCACCGCACGCGGGTGGAGGTCGTTGGTGAAGACGACGGCCGGTCCGATGAAGACGCCCGCTTCGAGCCGGGCCGGTGCGTACACGAGCGCGTAGTTCTGGATCTTGACCTTGTCTCCCACGTGGACGCCGGGTCCGATGTAGGCGCCCCGCCCGACCACGCAGTCCCCGCCGAGCACCGCGCCGTCCCCGATCTGGGCGAGGTGCCAGATCCGGGAGCGCGGGCCGATGCGCGCGGACCGCGCCACATCGGCGGACGCGCAGATGGTTGTCGTCATGAATCGAGCACCTGTCACTTCCGTACTAGGTCGAACGGGACTAGGAGAGGAGGACGGTCAGCGTGCGCGCGAGTATCTGGAGGTCCCCCCGAACGGACCACTCGCGGACGTAGCGCAGCTCGATCGCCAGCTTTTCGGGGAGGATCTCGGTGATGTAGAACGACTCCGCGTCCGGTGGCCGAGCGCGTTCGATCCACTCCTGTTCGTGACCGAACCGGAGAAACGCGAGGCTCGTGATCCCGGGCCGCACCGACAGCACCTGGCGCTGCTCCGGCGTGTACGAAGCGACGTACTTCGGGTCCTCCGGCCGGGGCCCGACGATGCTCATGTCGCCGCGGAGCACGTTGACGATTTGTGGCAGTTCGTCCATTTTTGTCGCCCGCAGGAATCGCCCGGCGGGGGTGATCCGGTGATCGCCCGATCGGGTAACGCTCGGACCGGTGCAGTCCACCCGCATCGTGCGGAACTTGAGGACCTCGATCGGTCGGCCGTACCTGCCGACGCGGCGGGCGCGGTAGAGCACCGGACCCCGGCTCGTGGCCTTCACGAGGGCCGCGACGACCACGCCGATCGGGACCGTCACCGGCAGCGACAGCACGCAGAGCGCGAGGTCGATCAGGCGCTTCACGGCCGACCCGACGGGGTGGCTGCGCGTCCGGTGCCGCCCGGCCGTCACGACCGCCGCCGGTTCGCCGCCACGACGTCGCGCACCGCGGCGACGACGTCGTCGACGTCGCCGGGGCTCATGCGCGGGTAGATCGGGAGCGAGAACATCCGGTCGAACTCGGCGGCGGCCACCGGGAAGTCGTCGCGCTCGAAGCCGTAGCGGTCGCGGTAGTAGGGCTGGGTGTGCAGCGGGATGAAATGCACGCTCGTGCCGATGTTGCGCAGCCGGAGCTGCTCCACGAACTCGGCGCGGTCGATGGTCAGGGCCGGCAGGTGCAGCCGCAGCGGGTAGAGGTGCCACGCGTGCGTCACGTGCGGCCGGCGGATCGGCGTCTCCACCTCGTCGATGTCGGCGAGGAGCGCCGTGTAGCGCGCCGCGATCGCCGTGCGCGTGCGCTGGAACGACCGCCAGCGGCGCAGCTGCGTGGCCGCGAGCGCCGCCTGGATGTCGGACATGTTGTATTTGAAGCCCGGCATGAGGACCTCGTAGTCCCACGAGCCGCGCGGGCCGTAGCGCTGCCAGGAGTCGCGGCTCATCCCGTGCAGGCTCCACAGCCGCGACGTCTGCACCAGCGCTTCCGAGCCGGTCAGCACCCCGCCCTCGCCGCTGGTGATGTTCTTCGTGGCGTAGAGCGAGAAGCACACCGCGCGCTGATCCTGACCGGAGACCTCCCCGATCGCGACGTCGCGGAAGGCCGCCCCGAAGGCGTGCGCAGCGTCCTCGACCACCGGGATCCTGTGCGATCGGCCCATCTCGAGGAACTGGTCGAGCTCGACGGGGTGCCCCGCGTAGTGCACCGGGAGGATCGCCGCGACCTCGTCCCCGTATTCGTCGAGCGCGCGCCGCACGCCCGCCGGCTCGAGGTTCAGCGTGTCCGGCTCGACGTCCACGAAGAGCGGGCGGCAGCCGATCTGCTCGATCACGTGAGCCGTGGAGCAGAACGTCATCGGGGTCGTGATGACCGCCTTGCCCGCCGGCACGTCCAGCGCGCTCAGCGCGACGTGCATGGCCGCGGTCCCGGAACTCAGCGCGAGCGCGGCCGTCGCCCCGACCTCGGTGCTGAACTCCCGCTCGAACTTCTGGATCTGCGGCCCGGAGGTCAGCCAGCCCGAGCGGAGGACGTCGACGACCTCGTCCACGTCCTCCTCGTCGATGGTCGGCAGGGCGAAGGGCAGGAAGCTGCCGCGGCGGACGAACGGCCGTGTCGATGATTCGCGCGCAAGCTCGCTCATACCGGCTGCCACCGCCGGTCCGAGCCGTCCAACCGGCCCGCGACGCCGCCGGTCAGCACGACCATCGCGTCGCCCGCCCCGAGACGGAGCGCGCATTCATCGGCATAGGACGGGTCGATAGCGGGCACGGTGACGTGAGAGATCGAAGGGTGGATCGGGCGATCGTCCAGTTCGCCCACGCCGAACAGCTCCTCATGTAGCTTCTCGCCGTCGCGCAGTCCGGTGTAGACGACCTCGACGTTGCGTCCGGCGATGTCCATCAGCTGGTGGGCCACATCGGCGATGCGGACCGGCGCTCCCATGTCGAGCACCAGCGCCTCTCCGGGCCTGCCGATCGCCGCCGCGTAGATCACCAGCTGCACGGCCTCGGGGATCGTCATGAAGAACCGGGTGACGTCGGGGTGGGTCACCGTGATCGGGATCCCCGCCGCGATCTGCTCGGCGAACGTGGTGAGCACCGACCCCCGGCTGCCTAGGACGTTGCCGAACCGGACCGACAGCAGAGTGCCCTCGGCCTCGGCGGCGACGTGCGCCACCAGCCGCTCCCCGATCCGTTTGGACCGGCCCAGGACGCTGATCGGGTTCGCCGCCTTGTCCGTGCTGATGTTGACGAAGCGCTCGACGTCGGCCAGGCGCGCCGCCTCCAGGACCGTGCGGGTCCCGACCACATTGGACTTCCACGCCTCCTCTGGGTACTGCTCGAGCAGAGGGAGGTGCTTGAGCGCGGCCGCGTGGAACACCACGTGCGGCCTGCGCTCCTTGAAGATCGCGTTGATGGTCTCGGCGTCGCGGATGTCGGCGAGGATGAGGTCGGGCGAGTCGAGCAGCGCGGTGCCGTGGATCGACAGCTGGGTGCCGTGCAATGCGGACTCGTCACGGTCGAGCATCAGCAGCTCGGCGGGCTCGAAGCGGTGGATCTGCCGGCACAGCTCGGAGCCGATCGATCCACCCGCGCCCGTCACCAGCACCCGCCTGCCGGTCAGGTAGCCGGCGATCGCGGCGAGGTCGATGTCGACGGGGCGCCTGCCCAGCAGGTCGGTGATGTCGAGGTCGCGCAGGTCGGCGTGGCCCACCCACGGGCGCAGCAACTCGGCCAGCGGCGGCAGCACCTTCACCCCGAGGCCGGACTCGGTGGCCGCCCTGGCGAGGGTCCGAACGATGCCCGCGTCGGCCTCGCGGCGGGCGACGACCAGCAGGTCGGCCCGGGTGGCGGCGGCGATCTCGGCGAGGTCGGAGTGGGTGCCGCGCACCGACACCCCCGCGACGCGACGGTTGCGCAGGTCGGGCGCGTCGTCCAGCAGTGCGACCGGGAGGTAACCACTGTCCTGATCGGACAGCATCGATCGCACCAGTTGCCGGCCGTCGACGCCGGCGCCGAAGATGATCACGCGCTGGGACGAGTGGCGGTCCGGCCGGGCGTTGCGCTCGCGGTAGAGGCGCACGGCCACCCGGGCGCCGACGGCGATCAGGAGCGCGATGAGCGTGGCGATCAGGGGCACCGACCGCGGGACGAGCGGGCTGCTGCTCAGGATGTTGACGCCGAAGAGCACCCCTCCCACCACGCCCGTCGCGATGCTGACGTTGATCGCGTCCTCGACGGTGCCGATGGAGTCCCGTCCCCAGTAGACCTGGAACGCGGCACCCACGAGCGGGACACCCGCGACCGCGAGAAACGTGATCAGTCCGAGATTCGCGTCGGCGATCTGCTGTAGATCAAGTTCGTACCGCAGCACTGTGGCACCGTAGAGCGCAAATGACCATGCACTGATGTCGAAGGCGCACAGACCGATCCTTCGTAGTACCCAGGATGACGATCTCCGCGCACCTGCCAACGCCATGCAATCCTCCTCCGGCATGGAAGAATGATCAGAAAAGGTCAGGCTTGTGCGGCCCCCCAGGCGACCTTGTGCTGGGACTGTCGATAGGTCCCATAGTTCCGTTACACCGAATTCACGCAAAGATCTTTGATCTGGCATCTGGCATCCTCACGAACCGTGACCACCACTTCCTTGCCCCGGATCTTGTTCGTCGGCGCCGTCGAGGAGGGCCGCCGCTGCCTAGAAGCCCTGCTCAAGCAGGGGGAGCAGTTCGCGGGCTTCGTTACGCTCGATGCTGCACTCGCGAGTGTCACGTCGGGCTGGGTTCCGTTCGACGACCTGGCCGCCGCCCACGGAGTCCCGTTGATCACCGTCCGGAATCTGAACACTCCGGAAAACGTCGCCCGAATAGGTGAACTGCAGCCCGATCTCATTCTGGTCGTCGGGTGGACCCGGCTGCTCGGAACCGAGCTCCTGCGGATGCCACCGCTCGGCGCCGTTGGGTTCCACGCGAGCCTGCTCCCCCACTACCGCGGACGGGCGCCGGTGAACTGGGCGCTGATCAACGGTGAGCGCGAGACGGGTAACACCATGTTCTTCCTCGACGAGGGCGTCGATACCGGCGACGTGATCGACCAGCGCCGGATCGCCATTCTCGACGAGGACGACTGCGCCTCGCTCTATCGGAAGGTCGCGGACTCCGCAGTGGACATGCTGCTCGAGCACCTGCCCCGGCTGAAGGCAGGCACCGCCCCGCGCGCCGCGCAGGACGAGGGGCAGGCGACCGTCATGCCGCGCAGGCGCCCCGAGGACGGGCTGATCGACTGGAGCCGCGACACACGCAGCCTGTTCAACTGGGTCAGGGCGCTGACCCACCCGTACCCGGGCGCCTTCACGTTCCACAATGGCCGGCGGCTCTCCGTGTGGCGGGCCGCGGAGGCCGCGCCCGACCCCGTCACCGGCGCCGTGCCGGGCAGGGTGTTCGTCGGGGACGACGAGCAGGTCCACGTCGCCACCGGCAACGGGCTGCTGCGGCTGGACCGCCTCCAGTGGGAGGACGAGGAGGAGCAGCCCGGAAAGGCCCTAGCTGGGCTGGACGGCGCCGTGCTCTCGGGGCGTCCGTCGTGAACGTCCTGGTGGTGGCCGCGCACCCGGACGACGAAGTGCTCGGACCCGGCGGCACCGTGCTGCGGCACGCCAAGGCGGGCGACGACGTGAGCGTCCTGATCGCCTGCACCGGCACGAACCTGCGCTACGGCTCCGAGGAGACCGCGGAGCTGCTCGACGCGGCGCGGGAGGTCGGCGAGCTGCTGTCGGTGCGCCTCGTCCTCGGCGAGCTGCCCGATCAGGCGCTCGACACGCTGGCACTACCCACAGTTGTCGAGGTGGTGGAGCGGGAGATCGCCGCGGCCGGCGCCGAGGTGGTGTACGTGCACCACTGGGGTGACATCAACCGCGACCACCGGATCCTCTGTGAGGCGACAGTGGTCGCCACCCGCCCGTACGCGGCGCCCGGCGTGCGCGCGGTGCGGTGCTTCGAGACGCCCTCCTCCACCGAGTGGGGACCTCCCGGGCAGGCCCCGTTCGTGCCCAACCTCTTCGTCGACGTCGCGGACGTGCTCGACGCCAAGATCGACGCGTTCGGCCGGTACCGAAGCGAGGTGCGTCCCGCGCCGCACCCCCGCTCGCTCGACGCGCTGGCCGACCGGGCGCGGTACTGGGGATCGGTGTCGGGTCTCACCGCCGCCGAGCCGTTCGCGGTGATGCGCGACCGCTGGTAAGACCCGGCCGGGGTTGTCATGATGGGGCCCAGTGAGGAGGGCAGAGTCGATGAACCGGACCAGCGACCAGAAGGTCACCCACGGCCAGGAACTCGCCCACGACGGCGCGCCGGCGCAGCCGGAACTGGCCGAGGGGACACTGGGCAAGCCCATCACCGAAACGTCCTGCCGCCTCTGCTGGCACGAGCACCTCGTGTGGCGGGCCGGGGTGTGGACGCTGGAGCACCGCGGCCCGCTCAGCGCCTGCACCCACCACTGCCACGACACCGAGCAGCTCCTGCCGTCGGTGAGCTAGGGCCCCGCTCAGCGCCGACGGCGCCGTAGGCCGGACCGGCTTTCGGGCGCGTCGGCGGGCGCGGCGTGCCGACGGTTGACGAGTGCCGGGTCGGGGCGCCGGGCGGGCTCGCCGTTCGGGCCACGGGGCGTGTCGTCGGGTTCGTCGGCCCTGCGGTGCCGGGCCCCGGCCGCGCGCCGCTGAGCGGGCACCGCGACGACGTGCGTGGCCTCGGCGTCGGCTACCGCAGCGGGGACGGCCGCGGGAATGACCATCGTCGCGACGTCTCCGGGGTCGACCTGCGTGAGCGGCGGGGGCGGTGCGGCCCGCTGCACCGGCACCGGGACTGGCATCGGCCGTAGCGTCGGCACCGGCGCTGGCGCCGGCATTGGTACCGGCTTCGGGCCTGGGACCGGCTTCGGCACCGGCATCCGCGGTTCCGCGGGCCCTGCGGCCTGCCGCAGGGCCCGCACATCGACCAGGCGCGCGACGAGCGCGGCGAGCAGCGCCCGCACGGCGTCCGCCTGCGACGGGTCGACGGGACGTGCCGCGGTGCCCAGGAGTTGGAGCGCACCGTACCGCTCGTCGCCCGCGATGAGTGGCAGCACGAGTGAGCTGGTGAGGCCGGTCTCCGCCGCAGCCGCCGCCAGCGCGGGCGGGCCGACACGGGTGAGGTCGGGCGTGCGCAGCGGGCGCCCGGACCGGGTGACGGCCGGCAGCGGTCCCGCCCCGCCATGGCGCTGGACCTCACCGATCCGTCCGGCCTCGGCGCCGGACGCGACCAGCGTCGGCTCCCGGTCGGACGGCTCCATGACGAGCACGACGGCCCCTGCCGCGCCGGTGGCGTCGGGGAGCGCGGTGCAGATCCGGCTCAGCAGGGCGGTGAGATCCAGGTCTCGAGCGCTGGTGCGGCCCACGTGCAGCGTGAGCGGGACGAGCGACTGGTCGACCACCGTCATCGGCGCCCCGACAGCGGGCGCGGGCGGGCAGCGGCACAGGGCATGGCGAACTCCTCGGGCCCGGCGGGACGGGGAGCGAGCCGGGGCCCAACTCTGCGTCGCCAAGGTGGCGCCCGGCGTTACGCGTCCGGCGACGGTAGGAGGGGCGCTCCTAGGGCACCCGGCCAGCCGTCACGAGCTGCTCCCACGTGAGGCTCGCCCGCCGCACCAGGGTGATCAGCAATTGCCCCGTCATCCAGGCGTCGTAACCCGCCCGGTGCCGTCGCCTGCCGGGTTCGGGGGGGCGCGACGAGCCCGGCGTGGGTGACCAGCCGGTCCAGGCCGTAGCCGCCTGCGAGCCGAGGCCAGACGCTGCGGGCGAGCCGGCAGGCGAGGGCGCCGGGATTGCTGGGTGACAACAGAGACTCCGGATGAGTCCGCCGTATGGCGGTGGGCTGGCGTCGTGCACCGGCCGAAGAAGCGCCGCTGCACGTCGGAGGCTCGCGGCGACGCCGGCGCGTCCGATGCGGTAGATCATCCTCGGATACGGAACGTGACAGTCGCGCACCCCAAGTGACAATTCACCTTTGAGGCAACTAACATTTCGCCTGCTTGTGTGCCTTCTTCCGGGCCCGCGCGTTCAGCCCGCCGGGAGCACGGCGGTGGCCTTGAAGAACGTGTAATGGAAGGTCCCGCCGTCCTCCGCGGTTCGGCGCAGGTCGGTCACGCCCCGGTCCCACGCCTGCTCGGTTATGAGACCGGCCAGCAGGGCGTCCTCCCGGACGGACTCGACCATCGCGGTGAACGTCTGGAGCGTGAAGCCCTCCACCAGCGCGGGCCGGGTGGCGTCCACGTAGACCGGGCGGGGCTCGACCCGCACCTCGCCGTATCCGGCGCCGGCGAGCAGCGGCTGGAGCCGGCGGCCGAGCAGCCCGTCACCGCCGGCGTCGGCTTGCAGCTGGACCAGGCAGTCGACGGCCGCAGTGGCGAAGATGCTGGCCGGGTGGAAGAACGCCGAGCCGTGGTCACCCTCGATCACAGTGATCGTCCCGCCGGGCCGCAGCACGCGGCGCAGCCCGGTCAGGGCGCGGTGGGGGTCGGCCAGGTGCTCCAGCACGAAGCACACGAAGAGGTGGTCGAACGAGGCGTCGGGAAACGGGAGGTCGAAGAGGTCGGCCGCGCGCCACACCACGTCCGCGCCCGGCGCGGCGCCGGTGACCCGCGCGCGGGCCTCGGCGAGCGACGCGGCCGAGACGTCGACGGCGGTGAGGTGCACGCCGGGGCTCGCCCGCACCAGGTGCACGGTCTGCGCGCCGACCCCGCAGCCCACCTCGAGCACCCGGCTCCCCGCCGGGTAGGCGGTGCCGGTGTGCAGCAGCGCGGCGAGCGTGTCGGCCTGGTCACCCAGCCTGCCGGCCTCGCGGGCGGAGTACCCGTGCACGTAGCGGGTTGTCGTCGCGGTGTCCATGACGGCAACCCTGGTGCGAGTATGGCCCGATGGGTAGGGCCAAAGTGGACGCTGATCACCGGGCCATAACGCCGGGCTCGGACTTCCTCCAGCTGAACGTCGCCGACGCCCCAGCCGGCGGGCTCGCCGACTGGCTGGCGGGGCAGCTCCGGCTCGCGATCGCGGACGGGCGGCTGCCCGTGGGCGGCAGGCTGCCGGCCTCGCGCGTGCTGGCGAGCGAGCTGCGCGTCTCGCGGGGCGTCGTCACGGAGGCCTACCAGCGCCTGACCGAGGACGGGCACGTCGTGGGCCGCGGCCGGGGCGGCACCGTGGTCGTCGCCGCGCCCCTGCCACTCCCGCCCGCGTCGCGACCGGGCGGAGCGGCGCCGGGGGCGGCTGCGGTGTTCGGCGATGAGCCGGGCCCCGAGGTCTTGGAGCGGATGCGCGCGGCTCCCGCCCGGATCGACCTCAGCCCCGGCGTGCCCGACCTCACCGCGTTCCCGCGGGCGGCGTGGCTGCGCGCCGAACGGGCGGTGGTGGGTGAGCTCGCCCCCGCCGACTTCGGCTACGGCGACCCGCGCGGAACTCCCGCGCTGCGGCTCGAAGTGACCCGCTGGCTCGCGCGGAGCCGCGGCGTGCGGGCGGACCCGGACCACGTGCTCGTCGTCGCCGGGTTCGCGCAGGCGCTCGCGCTGCTCGCGCACGTGCTCGGCCGGGGCGGGATCACGGAGGTGGCGGTGGAGGACCCGGGTTCGCTCGGCGTCCGGCACCAGTTGCAGAGCTGGGGCGTGTGGACCCCGCCGGTGCCCGTGGACGAGGGTGGGCTCCGGGTCGACGCGCTGCGGGCGAGCGGCGCCGCGGTCGTGGTGCTCACCCCGGCCCACCAGTTTCCCACGGGTGTGGTGCTCGACGGTGAGCGGCGCCGCGAGCTGCGACAATGGGCCGACGAGGGCGGCCTGGTCGTCGAGGACGACTACGACGCCGAGCACCGCTTCGACCGCCCGCCGGTGCCCGCGCTGCGCTCGATGCTCGGCGAGCAGGTCTGTTACGCCGGGAGCGTCTCCAAGCTGCTGGCCCCGGCGCTGCGGGTGGGCTGGCTCCTCGCGCCGCCGCGGTACCGGGAGGCCTTCGTGGCCGCGAAGCGCAACACCGACCTCGGCAACGCGGTGCTCGCGCAGCTCGTCCTGGCCAGGTTGATGGAGTCGGGCGATCTCGAACGGCATCTGCGACTGCTGCGCCGGCGCCACCGCGATCGGCGCGACGCCATGATCGGCGCGATCGGCACGCACCTTCCCCGTGCCACCGTCCACGGAGCGGCGGCCGGCCTGCACTTGATGATCACCTTCGCCGGCGACGTCGACGATGTGGAGCTGGCCGCGGCCGCGCTCGCCCATGGCGTGAAGGTCCATCCGCTCTCCTGGCACGGTCAGCTCCGGGGCCGCCCCGGCCTCGTGCTCGGGTACGCGGCGCGCACCGCAAGCGAGATCACGGACGGCGTCCGTGTGCTCGGCGAGCTGCTCGAAGATCGCCAGTCGGACTAGCGGCTACCGCCGCTGCCGAACGCGACCGCTGCGACCAGGACCACGGCGGCGCGCACGTTCACGGGAGTGGATCCATCAGGTTCGACGTGGTCGGGCCGGGCGCGTCAGGGGACGCGGGCCGCGACCTGTTCCAGGATCGGACGATTGACGGCGCACGGGTCGCCGCTGGGAAGCACGGTCGACATCGCGGCGATGCCGGTGGCGAGCTGCACGGCGCTGTAGCAGAGCGGCTCGCCGCGCTCCAGCGTTCCGCGCTGCTCCACCCCCGGCTTGCCGCTGAACTGCGCGGCCGCCGCGCCGGGACGTGCGGCGGGGTCGGCGGAGAAGGCGCCCTGCGGGGTCCCCCACACCAGGCTGGAGAACATCGGCCCGGTGTTGAACGAGCAGCCGACGGAGTAGCCGCTCTGAGGGGTGACCGGCATCGCCGCGGCGATCTTGGGCTGGGTGGGTCGCAGCTCTTGCGGGTAGCCGTCCCAGCCCACGATCGTGCACGGGTCGAACGGGGCGCCCACCTGCTCCGGTGAGGGCGGGGGGTCGAGGTCGCCGAGCGCGAGCGCACCGCCCACCGGGGTGATCGGCGCGGCCGGTGTGCCCAGCGCCTGCGCCGCGGCCTCGGCCACCCGCTGGACCTGGTCGCAAGACGCGGTGATCTTTGCCGTCTCGTACGTTGGCTGGAAGCCCGGGTTGCCCTGCACGGTGAAGTCGCTGGACTGGAACGTCAGGATGCAGTCGCTGCCGAGCGACATGTGCGCGGCCGGCCGCCCGGCGACGACGGCACCCTTCAGCGGCTCGGAGGCGACACTGAGCTCCACGGCCGCCCACACGTCCGTGAGGTCGGCGGCGCCCTCGCCGATCCGGACCCCGATGCTGCACCCGTACGGCCCGGACAGGTTTGCGCGGGACTCGGCGAGATCGACGGGCGCCCCGTCCGCGAGCACCGGCACCAGCTCCGCAGCCAGCGCGCACGGGTCGGTGCCGCCCAGCGCCGGCGCCGGGCTCGTCCGGCCCTGGGTGCGGAGCGGCGGCGACACGAGGCGCTGGCCCACGGCGTTGACGTAGTCGCGGGCGACGTCGCACGGCGGCCGGTTGGCCGAGACGTTGTAGGAGGTCACCTCGATGCCCCACGGCCGGTCGCCGTCCGGCCCGATGGGGTAGCTGTAGCTGCAGGTCGCCTCGCTGCTGTAGCCCGTCTGCTGCAGCTGGGTGGCCCCGAGCGCGATCGGAGCGGCGCCGTCGACTGGCTGCACGGTTGCGATGCTGAACGTCAGCTCCCACTCGCTGACGCCGTCGGGCTGCTTCAACCGCAGCCGGCAGGTGTCGAGGCCGATGGAGGGCAGCAGCTCGTCGGGGGTGTACCCGGTGACGCTCGCGGCTGCCTGGACGTCGTGCACCGCGCAGAGATCCCAGGTGCGGACCGTCGCGAAGACGGCCGCAAGAGCCTGCTCGTCGGCGTCGAGCGGCAGTGCGGCGGCCGTCTGCTTCGCCCCGGCGACGGGACCCGCGGCGCCGGTCACGGTCTGTGCACAGCCCGTGACCAGTAACAACACCGCCGCCACCATGGCGACCCCGACACCGACCTCACGACTTCCCCCCGAGCATGAGCTCACGCCAGGCACCGTATGCGGCTACCTCCGGACGCCCCTGCCAGGGGCGCCCGTTCAGCCCTGCGGCCACTACTCCACCATCCGTAAGCCCGAGGTCACGGCGTGTTTCAGGCCGAAAGCAGCTAGCAGGTATGCGAGGACTCCCGCTGGCAGGCAGCGCCGATTCGGGCTAGCGGTAACGACACGCGGGCCGTCTACCGCAACGCTCGACGAGGTCTTCGGAACACAGCGGCCCGAGTCGCCCATTTTCCCCTACCAGCACGGGAATCAACCTATGAACCTTCCCAAGGTCATCACTCTCGCGTGGGTCGTGGCGGGCCTCATTGCCTCCGTGACCGCGTGCGCGAACGCGGCTTCCATTCCGCCAGGCCAAGCCCAGGCTGCGCCCTCGGTCAGCATGCCAATCCCGCCGCAGCTCAATGTTCCCGCCGGCCAGCAGATGGTTGTCACGCTCCATGTCCAACGCGGATCCCAAATCTACACGTGCACGGCGGGCGCGTGGACCCTCAAGGGACCGGCCGCGCTGCTCGCGTCCGATTCGCAGGAAGTGCTGCACACGCTTGGTCCACAGTGGATCTCGGTGAACGACGGTAGCTCCGTCACCGGCACGCCGGTCGCCACGGTGCCAGTTCAGGACGCGGTACCCGAGTTGCTCCTGAAAGGCAGCGCGAATCAGGGCGACGGGCTGTTCGCCAAGGTGGATTTCATCCAACGGCTGGACACCCAGGGCGGCCTCCCGCCGACCGGGACGTGTACTGACGGCTCCCAGACGGTCGTCGGATACACCGCGATATACCAATTCTACGCACCGGTGCCACCGCCGCAGAATTGATTCAATGTCCGGGTCAGTCTCGGTCGGTGTCCGGGTGTACGGCCAGGAACACCGACCACGGCCGGCCGCCGGGGTCCGGGGGGCGGTCGGCAAAGTCCTGCAGCACCTCGTCGAGGCGCCGCGTCAGCTCGGCGTAGCCGGCCTCGTCGAGGCGCAGGCCGAGGCGCGAGAGGCGGAGGTCCTCGTCGGGTAGGTCCGATGTGGTCTCCAGAAACGCCTCGATCATGGGACGGGCGGACCCCCGCGTGTCCAGGCGCCACGACTTGCGGGTGGCCCGGTAGGGCACCGGGCGCGAGCCGCGGGGGCCCTCCTCGGCGGGGAGCGCCTCGAGGAATCCGGTGGCCGTGAGCGTCCGGACGTGGTGCAGCACGCTCGCGGGCGGACGGCCGAGCCGCTCGGCGATCTGGGCGTTCGTCATCGGTTCGTCCAGGCACATCCGCAGGATGCGCACCCGCAGCGACGACGCGAGCGCCTTCGCCTCGGCGTCCGTCGCCGGGCGTCGCGGCAGGTGGGTCGGCTCCACCTGCACAACGCTAGTAGTCGACCGATTGACTTTTCCCAATCAGTCGGGTGACCATCACTCGTGTGACGCCGGTGCCGACCGCCCCTCTCGTCCGCTGGTACCGCACCAGCCTCGCCGGCCATCCGGACGGGCTGAACTTCCGCCGGCTGTGGGTGGGCGACACGTTCAGCCAGTTCGGCACGCAGGTCGGCCTCATCGTCCTGCCCCTGCTCGCGGTGTCCGTGCTCGGCGCCGACGAGTTCGAGATGGGGCTCCTGGCGACGTTCGAGACGCTCGCCTTCCTGGTCATCGGCCTGCCGGCGGGCGCGTGGGTCGACCGCATGCGCAAGCGCGAAGTCCTGGTGGTGGCCGATCTCGTGCGCGGCCTGGCCCTGCTCACGCTGCCGGCCGCGTGGCTGCTCGAAACGCTGACGTTCCCGCTCGTGCTCGTGGTGGCGGCGGTCGTCGGCGTCGCGACGGTGTTCTTCGACGTCGCCTACCAGAGCTACCTGCCGTCGCTGGTGCCGTCCGAGCGCATCAGTGAGGGCAACGCCAAGCTGCAGGTGTCGCAGTCGGTCGCGCAGATCGCCGGTCCGGGACTGGGCGGCGTGCTGGTCAGGGCGCTCGGGGCACCCCTCGTCGTACTGCTCGACGCCCTGTCCTACTTCGCGTCGGTGCTGTTCCTGCTGCGCATCCGGCACCGGGAGGGCCCCATCCGCCGCAGCGGCAGGCGCCTGCACAGCGAGATCGGCGAGGGGCTGGCGTTCGTGTTCCGCGAGCCCCTGCTGCGCCGGATCGTCGCGACGACCGCGCTGGGGAACCTCGCCGGGAGCGTCACCAACTCGATGCTCGTGCTGTACGCGATCCGCGACCTCGGCATCGGCGAGACCGGGCTGGGGCTCGCGCTGAGCGTCGGTGCGGTCGGCGGGCTGGCCGGCGCGCTGCTCGCCGAGCCGCTGCTCAAGCGCGTCGGCGAAGGCCGGACGATCGCGTTGGCCCTGTTGCCGGCCCTTCCGATGTACGTCCTCGTCCCGCTGGCCGAGGGGCACCCCGGGCAGGCGGCGGTCACGATGATCGCGACGTCGATGGCCATTACCGGCGTGGGAGTGGTGGTCTACAACGTGGCCCAGGTGTCCTTCCGCCAGCGGCTGTGCCCCAGGCCGCTGCTCGGCCGGATGAACGCCTCCGTCCGGTTCGTGGTGTGGGGCACGATGCCGGTCGGCGCGTTCCTCGGCGGGGTCATCGGCAGCCGGTTCGGCGTGCTCACCGCGCTCTGGGTAGGGGTGGCCGGGCAGGCGCTCGCGGTGCTGCCGGTGCTGCTCAGCCCGCTCGTCCGGATGCGCGATCTGCCCCGCGGCCTCGACCAGCACGCCTGAGCTCCGCCCACCCTGCTACTGCATCGCCCGCGCCGAAGCCGTCCGCCCTTCTCACGATCCTTCCTTGCTCCACCCGCACCGCCGTCTCCGTCATGTCCCCTAGGTCCGTCACGCCGGCCGCCGCCGCGACCGCGCCGGACTCGTCGTGGACGATCCGCAGCCGCGGCCACGCCGACGGCGGGATCGCGTGGCGCAGGAGGCCGCGGAACTCGGCGACGGCAAGCCGGGCCAGCGGGCCGAGCTCACCCGGGTCGGGGCTGACGAGCACCGCGGTCACCTCGACGCCCGGCGGCGCGGCGCGCAGCGCGTCCTCGGCGGCGGAGAGCCGGTGCAGCCCCAGCACGGTGACCACGCCGTCCGACGCGAGCGGCGCCGGTTCGCCGCGCAGCGCGTCGACGGCGGTCGGCGGCGCCCACGGCTCGTCGGCCGCGCGGGCCTCCGGGACGATTGGCGGGCCCGTCCAGCCGTCGGCCAGGTCGAGGCCGGCGAGCTCCTCGCACACCCGCACGACGTGGAACGGCTCGCCGAAGCCGGGCGCGGCCGCGGCGAGCCGGCTCGCCCCGTGGAGGGTCGTGAGCGCAGCCTCGGCCACGCGCACCAGGCGGGCACCGGGCGAGCGGGCCGGGCGCAGCTGCTCGAGCGCGACCCCGAGCAGGATCGCGTCGAGCTGCAGGAGCTGCGCGAACGGGCGTCGAGTGCGTTCGTCGGCGAGCACCTCGGGGATGAGGTCCGCGGCGAGCCGCGACGGGCTGCCGCGCTCGTCGGTGGCGAGCGGGAGGTCCGCCACCCAGGCGCGGGCGAACGCGCCGAGCGCCTCCCGCGGGCTGCGCCTGGGATCGGCGGGCGGCGGCGCGGGGGCACGCTCCGCGGCGGCGGCCAGCACCGCGAAGTACAGCGCGCGCTTGCCCGGGAAGTTGGAGTAGACGGCACCGCGGGTGAGGTCGGCGCGCTCGGCGATCTCGTCGATCTTGGCCTCGCGGAAGCCGCGTTCGGTGAACTCCGCCCTCGCCGCGGCCAGCACCTTCTCCCGGTTGCGCTCCTGCGTCTCCGCCCTGCTGAGCCTCGCCACCGTTCTCCTCGCAGAGTTGCCCTTCCGAGGCGCTCAAGATACCTTCCCCATCCAGATGATGTGACCATCTGAAATTGGAGGACTGGTGACCACTGCGGTGCCTGAGATCAACCCGGCCGACCCGGCCGTCCTGCACGACCCGGTCGGCACCTATGACCGGGCGCGGGAACAATCGGCGCTCGCCCAGATGCCGATCCCGGGCTTCGGCGCGTTGTGGCTGGTCACCCGCCACGAGGATGCCCGGGCGATGCTCGCCGACCCGCGGTTCGAGCTGAACTCCGGGAGTTTCATGCGCCCGCCCGGCATCCCGGAGCACTGCCTGGCCTACATGCGCACGATGTCCGAGATGGACGGGCCCGAGCACGCCCGCCTGCGCAGGCTCGTGTCACCGGCGTTCACCCCGCGCCGGGCCGCGGAGTTCCGGCCGCGGATCGAGCCGATCGTCGACGCTCTGCTCGACGCCCTTCCCGAGCACGCGGAAGATGGCACGGTCGACCTGCTGGCGCATTTCGCGCGGCCGCTGCCGATCGACGTGATCTGCGAGCTGGTCGGCATCCCCGAGCAGGCCCGCCCGAGCTGGCGCGAGTACGGCGCCGCGGTCGTCGGCGGGATGGGCCCGGCCTTCGTCGCGGCCGTCCCGGCGATCATCGAGGACGCCAAGGCAGCCGTCGCGCGCCGCCGCGCCGAGCCCGCCGACGACCTCCTCTCCGACCTCCTGCGCGTCCAGGCCGAGGACGGCGACCGGCTGAGCGACTCCGAGCTGGTGACACTCGCGTTCCACCTGGTGCTCGCTGGGCAGACGCCGACCAACCTCATCGCCAACGGCGTCGAGGCCCTGCTCACCCACCCCGACCAGCTCGCCGCGCTCCGTGCCGACCCGACGCTCGCGCCGCGGGCCGTCGAGGAGCTGCTGCGCTGGTGTGGCCCGCAGCTCCTGGCGACCCCGCGCTACGCGCTCGAGGACGTCGAGATCGACGGGGTGCTCGTGCGCAAGGGTGAGCCGGTCGCCGCCGCGCTCGTCTCGGCCAACCGCGACCCGCGGGCGTTCCCGGAGGCGGACCGCCTCGACATCACGCGGCCCGGCGGCCAGGCGGCGCACCTCGGCTTCTCCCACGGGCCGCACTTCTGCCTCGGCGCGTCGCTGGCGCGGGTGGAGACCGAGGTCGCGATCACCGCGCTGCTGCGCCGCTACCCCGGCCTCGCGCTCGGCGTCGCACCCGAGGACCTGCAGCGCGCTCCCGACGGCGGCACCTGGCGGCTGGCCGCGCTCCCCGTCACCCTCTGAGGATCAGAGTGCGTCGAGGACGGGAATCAGCTGCTCCTCCTCGTACGCCAGGTGGCGTTCCAGCTCGTCGGTGAGCCGGTCGACTTCGGATCGCACGAGCAGCGGGTCCGCGCCGTCCGCGATGACCGCCCGGAGATCCTCGACGAGCGCGGCGATCGTCTCGTGCTCGGCGCGCAGCCGCTCGACCGTCCCGCCGAGCTCCGGGTAGCGGTGCGCGAGATGCGGGAACATCGCGATGTCCTCGCCGGCGTGGTGGTTGTGCAGCCCGGCGCAGACGGTCAAGCAGTTCACGCGGAGCTGGGCGCCCAGCCCGGCGCCCGACTCGGCGATCTCCTTGCGGATCAGCGCGAGCTCACGGCGGAACGCGTCGTGCACCAGCTTGAGGGCCGCCCCGCCCGACGTGCCGGGCGGGAACCCGGGTGGGCCGGGCAGCGGCGCGATCGCGACCACGGGGATCACGCGGGTGGTCCGCGCCTGGTAGTCGGCCCATCCGGGGTCGGCCTCGGCGGCGCGGGCGAAGGCCGCGTCGCGCTCGGCGCCCTCCATCACGACGGCGGTCGCGTCGTGGGAGAAGGCGCCGTCCTCCACGTGGACACGCGGGTCGGCGACGACGTTGTGGAACCAGTCCGGGTGTTTGGCGGCGCCGCCGGCCGAGCCGATGACGAGGACGCGCGCACCGCCGTCGGGGAGGTACCCGAGCGGAACAGTGTGCCGGGAGCCCGAGCGGGCTCCGGTGGTGGTCAGCAGGAGCAGCCGGGCTCCCTCGAAGAAGCCTCCGACCTGCCCGCCGTTGGCGCGGAACTCGTCGATGACCTGCTGGTTGAAATCGTTGGGCATACGCTTCCTTCTTCTGAGTCAGGCGGGTCGCGGGCAGCACGAAATGGCCGCGGGTCGCGACCGCAGCAGAAAATGGGGTAATGCATGAGAACGGTGGGGAGCAACGCGCAGGGATGCGCGGAGACAAGGAAAGGGGCGGGCCGCGGGCCCGCCGGGCGCTCACGCCCTGGCCGGGTACCCGACTCGCTCGTGGCCCATGGCCGACCCGGCAGTCACGGGTCGGACTCTAGAGCGTGAAAGGCGTCAGGGCAACATCTCCCCCTGGCAGGGAGGGTGCTGACCGGCGAACGCCGCCCGACGGGTGATCGCGGGGCGGCCGCGCCGGCACGACGGGAAGCACCTCCGCAATACAACCTGCCGCTTCTCGCCGAGCGCAACTCACGCACCCGAATTCAGCGACTCGCGCACATCAATCCAGCGACTCGCGCAGGCACCTGCGAGTCGCTGGAAAAGTGCGCGCGAGTCGCTGGATTCGGGTGTGCGAGTTGGGCCCTTTCGGCGCTGCGCTGGACTCGATCGGCTGCCCGCCCGCCCGGCGTCAGCAGATCGCGGCGAGCCTGGCCCACCTGCACTGCAACCGCCTGTTCGGACCCTACCGGGCCCGCGAGCGGGCCGTGCTGGCCCTACTGCACGGCGGGTTCGCGCTGCTGCCGACCGCGCGAGGTTCGGCCGATGAACGAGCTTGCGAGCGAATCAATGTCACAGCGCCTGCACGAAGCGCCGGCCGAGCAATGAGCACGACACTGCGCGTCCGGAGGTGCGGCGGTGGGCGGCGGACGTGGCCGCGGAGGTCGGTGACCGCCACTGTGGCGTGCGTCCGCCGCCCGGTGGGCCATCCCCGGTGGGACGGGTCGTCGCTCCTGCTCGGTCACCCGGGCATCGCCACGCTGCACGCGACCCTGTCCGTCGCCGACAGCTCGTGGGCCGGCGCCACGACTCGCTCGTCGTGGCACGTCGGGGGTGGCGCGGGCGCTGCATCTGGCCGGGCGGGCGCTCGGCGACCCGGAGATGTCGGCCGTGGCGGTGGCCGCCTTGCGGGGCGTGTTCCGGCGCCCGTGGCCGCATGCGAACCTGACCGGCCCAACGCTGTGCCACGGCGAGGCCGGGCTGCTCCAAGCGGTGCTCCGGGTGACGGAGACCGACCGCGACCCCGTGCTGCTCGCTGCGGCGGGCGTGTTGGCGGGACGGATCCTGACGGGCTTCGACCACCAGGCGCCGTTCGGCTTCCGGCACGGGCACCGCACCCGCCCCGGCGGGCTCGTGGGCGTCGACGAACCCGGCCTGCTGCAGGGGGCCGCCGGCGTCGCGCTGGCCCTCGCGACCTTCGCCCGGCACCCGGGAACGGCGGGCACCTCGACGTGGGATTCGATGCTGCTGCTGAACTGACGCCCGTCACGACCTCCTTCAGGGGCCTCCGGGCGTGACGGCACCTGTGCGGGGCCTCTACGCCGCGCGCGGCCGAGTCAGAACGGTGGTTCGTCGTCGGCTGGATCGTCCGCCGGGTCGGGGTGTTCGGGGGTGGGCTGGTCGGGTGGTGGTCGGGCCGCCCAGGTCTGGGGGAACGGGTCGTCGTTGTCGCGGTAGTCGTGCGGGGTGCTGCGGTAGCGGTGCCCGGTCGGGGTGATCCACTCGATGACGCCGTCGGGCAGGGCGTGGACCTGCCAGCCGGGGCTGTGTTTCAGGTGGTGGTCGTGGCTGCACCCGGTGGCCAGGTTCGCCTCGCTGGTCGGCCCCATCGGGAAGGGGATCAGGTGGTCGAGTTCGCTGTCCGCGGCCCGGCGGCGGCAGATGGGCTGCCGGCACCGGACATCGCGGGCGCGGACGTGGTCGGCCAGCCCGGCCGGGGGCCGGTAGGTGGCGCGCCCGTGATCGAGCAGCGTCCCGGACTGCGGGTCGTAGACCAGGCGTACGAGGGTGGCGTCGGCGGCGATCTTCCGGGCGTGCCCGGCGGTGATCGGGCCGTGCCCGACCAGCTCACACGGCTGCTGATCCGCCCCGAGCAGGGTGGTGAACGGCATGACCACCTGCACCAGCGGCTTCCCGGGGGACACCGGCCGCGGCCCGGTGTCGGCGCCGCCGGGTCGGTGGCGGGGGTGAGCCGGCCGGTCAGCAGCGCGGCGAGCAGGTCGGCGCGGCGGGCGTCCATGGAACGCGGGTCCTGCGCCCCGCAGCCCCGCGCCAGCCGCGTCAGCCACCCGAACGCGGCGACCGCGTCGGTGGCCGGCAGCAACGCCCACAACGAGGCCATCCCCTCCGGCTCCGGGTTGACCGCAACGCGGCGGTCCCGGCGGGCGGCCGTGTGCCGCTGCTCGGCGCCTTCGGGGTCGGCCGCGATCACCGCCCGGGCCAGCGCGGCCCGCAACTGGGCGAGGGTTTGTTCGGGGGCGCGGGGCAGCACCCGCTCCTGCACCGCCCGCGCGGTTTCTAGCGGGAGGTGGCGGGTGGCGTCGCAGATCGCGGTCACCCGGCGTTCGTCCAACCGCCCGGCCTCCCACAGCCCGAGGGTTTCGGGGAGCCGCTCGACGAGCTCCCGGGACTGCCCGATCCGGCCGGTCGCCGACCACCGGGACAGCCGTAGCGCCAGCCCCACCTCGTCCGGGGCGTACGGGCTGGCCGCGCAGGTGCGGTCGGTGCCGGCCAGGTCCTTGGCGTCCGGCGGGCGGCGGCGGGCGAACTCCGCCACGACCCGGGCCTGCCGGGCCTGCGCCCACGCGGCCTGCCGCTCGAACCCGACCATCGCATCGATCAACTGCGCATCCGACAAACCCGCCGGGTCCGCCGTGTCCACGTCCAGTTCGAGCGCGGCGATCCCGGACGGGGCGGTGTCGGCCCAGGTCCGGTCCGGTGGCGGCTCCGGCCAGGTGAGCAGGTCCAGATCCGCGAGCTCATCCCGTACGGGAGCGGTCGCGGTCTCGAACATGTGTTCGATTTTAGGCGAGATGTCGATCTCCCGCAATGCGGCAGGGCAACCGGATTGCGATCTTCAACGGGTCTGGGTCGTAGTGGGGTAGTCGGTCGCGCGGAAGCATCCGTGGAGGTGGTCGTTGATCACGCCGACGTTCTGCATGAACGCGTACACGCTCGTGGGCCCGACGAAGCGGTACCCCTGCGACTTCAACTGCTTCGCGAACGCCTCCGCCTGCGGCGTCGACTTG
Source organism: Pseudonocardia aurantiaca (assembly GCF_039526725.1). Classification (NCBI taxonomy): domain Bacteria; kingdom Bacillati; phylum Actinomycetota; class Actinomycetes; order Pseudonocardiales; family Pseudonocardiaceae; genus Pseudonocardia; species Pseudonocardia aurantiaca. Next base: position 75,099 of record NZ_BAAAJG010000005.1, on the reverse strand, counting down.
GGTAGGTCGGCGAGAGACCGCGGTGCCCGCTTGCGGGTGACCTCGTAGGACTTCGCGAGCGCCACGAGGCTCGGCGACGCGGACAGCATTGCACGCGCGTTGTCGACGGTGGCCTGGATCTTGCCACGGTTGCGGATGATCGAGGCGTCCTGTACCAGCCGGTCGACGTCCCGCTCGGTCATCGCCGCGACCTTGGCGACGTCGAAGCCACTGAATGCCAAAAGGAACGCGTCCCGCTTCCCGAACACGATCGACCAGCTCAGCCCCACCTCGAACACGCCCAGGGTGAGCGCCTCGAACATCGCGGACTCGTCGTCGGTGCGGGTACCCCAGACCTCGTCGTGGTAACGGCCGAACGCGGTATCGCCGGCGCCGGCCCAGGCGCAGCGCGGCTTCCGGTGGTAACCGATGATCACGTCGCTGCTCATCCGGCCCTCCAGCGTCCCGCTCCGCCCGCACCCGAGTCTCCCCCGATTGCCGGGCGTCAGCATCCGTTCGAGACCGGGCTCGTCTGGAGCACTTGCCCGAGGGCTGGACCCTGACCGACTGCAGCCGCAACGGCACGTTCGTCGATCGGCTGGGATTCGTTATGCCCGCCGGGCCTGTAACGGCGAGCAAGCCCGAGCCGAGACACCCCGCTTAAGAGCCCCGGCGATTGCCCAGGAGCCGGCGCTCTGCGTTGTGCGGAACGGGAGACGGCCCGTGCCTGAGGAGATGTTCGGCCAGTACCGGCTCGAACGGCTGCTCGGGCGTGGCGGCATGGGCGAGGTCTACCAGGCCTTCGATACGGTCCGCCACCGGGCCGTCGCGATCAAACGACTACCCCCGATACTGGCCGCCGACCCGGGGTTCGAGGCCCGGTTCCGCGTCGAGTCGGCGCTGGTGGCCCGCCTACGCGAGCCGCACATCATCCCGATCCACGACTTCGGGGAGATCGACGGCTGGCTCTTCATCGACATGCGGCTGGTCGAAGGCCCGGACCTGGCGCGGCTGCTCAACGAGACCGGCCCGGTCGAGCCGGAGCGCGCCGTCCATCTCGTGGCGCAGATCGCGGCCGCGCTGGACGTCGCGCATGCCGAGGACCTGATGCACCGCGACATCAAGCCGGGCAACGTGCTCGTCACCCTGGGCGGGGACGGGGACGAGTTCGTCTACGTCGCCGACTTCGGGCTCGCAAGGGCGATCAGCGCCACCTCGACCTCGCTGACGGCGACTGGCTCGATGGTCGGCTCGATGGAGTACATGGCCCCGGAGCGGTTCACCGACGGCAACGGCGACCACCGGGTCGATGTCTACTCCCTCGGCTGCCTGCTCTACGAGGCGTTGACCGGCCAGAAGCCGTTCCCGGTCGAGGGGCTGCCGGCCGTGGTGTACGCCCATCTCCACACGCCCCCGCCCCGACCGTCGGACCTCGTTCCAGGCCTGCCGCTGGGTCTGGACGATGTCGTCGCCCATGCGATGGCGAAGAACCCGAAGGACCGGTACCCGACCGCCGGCGCGCTGGCGTCCGCGGCACGTGCGGCGCTCGACGGGGCCCGCGAGACGATCACGGTGCCGGTGCATGCGGCGGCTTCGACGGTGGTTCCCGGGGCGGTCACCGACCCCGTTCGCCCGCCGGCGGCACGGGGCAGGCGTCGGTGGCGGGGCCTGCTCGTGGCTGTTGTCCTCCTCGCGGTCGTCGCCACGCTGGTCAGTGTGGGCTTCCTCCAGGGCAACGAGGAGGCGGCCGGTGGAGATGTCGTCGCCGAGCCGGGCGGCCGTCTCGGCCGCAACCCGTTCATGCCCCCGGTCGGCGTGGACAAGCCGGCTGTCGCGGCACCACCGAGATCCGGCGGAACCCTCGTCGGAGACACGCCAGGGCTGTACGGCGGCACACGCAACATCGCGAGTTGCGACGCCGGCGCGATGGCAACCTTCCTGAACCAGCATCCGGACCGGAAGGTCGCGTGGGCCGGCGTCCAGGGCATCACCATGGAGCAGGTGCCCAGCTACGTCGAGGGCCTCACGCCGGCGTTGCTGCGGTCGGACACCTCCGTCACCAACCACGGCTTCGTGGACGGGCGCGCCACCGTCGTGCCCACGGTGCTGCAGACCGGCACCGCGGTGCTCGTGGACGACCATGGCGTGCCGAGAGTGCGCTGCAGCTGCGGCAACCCGCTGACCTCGCCCGCGCGGATCGAGCAGCCGCGGTACGTCGGCTCGACCTGGCCCGGCCTCTCCCCCGCGACCACGATGACGATCGCGCCGGGCGTGACGCCGATCCGCGAGTTCACGCTGGTCGACCCGGTCTCCCGGGAGGTGTTCATCCGGCCTGTAGGAACCGACGGGGATCTGGACCGACCGGCGAATTCGCCGCCCCCACCGCCGCCACCGTCCGCGACGCCGCCCGCTCCACCGTCAACGGTCGCGTCGACGCCTCGGCAACGGTCCTCTCCGCGACCCCAACCCCAACCGCAAGCACAACCCCAACCGCAACGTCAGCCCTCGGCCGCACCCTCGCCCAGCGTTGCGCCGCCGCCCGACCCCACGACGGAGACCGTCAAACCGTCGCCGCCCGAGCCGCGCGTGATCGAGCCACTCGCCGATCTGATCCCGACCTCGATCAGGTACGACGAGTCGCAACTGGTCCGCGGCTCGCCAGTGATCTTCGACTCGGGAATCAGGAACACCGGCGATGCCGGGACGGACGCGTTCACCATCAAGTGGTTCGTCAACGGACAGGAGGTGGGCGCCAACGGAAGCCACAGCGGGATCCCCGCAGGCACCACCGTGGGAGACGGAGACAGCCAGTTCAGGTGGACCTTCGACCCCGGCGCCTACCGCATCACGTTCGCAGTGGACACCGACGACGTCATCCATGAGTCGAATGAGGGCAACAACTCCACGAGCGTCGCCATCACGATCTCGTGACGCTCCCGTCAGCGCACAACCCAGACGCCACCGGAAGCGCCGTCGCACCTTCTACTCGTCGAGGAGCAGCGGATGGCGGCCGGGCAGCCATGTCCGCCCGTCGTGGAGTCCCGGGGTCGTCACGCCGGTGCAGTTCGGGAGCGGCGCGCCGCTAAGCAGCCCAGCTGCCGGGGTGATCAGCGCTACCACTGTCCTCGCTGGTGAGCATCAGGTACCGCCGCCGTTCTAGCAGCCGGTCAATGTCTTGCCGCGCAGCCGCTCTGCGCTTCGGCATCAGGTTCGAGCCAGGCCCGATGTACCCCCGCAGCTCAGCGAGGTGTAGATCCACACTGGCCACGTCGGGGCAATGGAAGTAGTAGCCGGGGAGCACGCTGCTGACCGCTTCGAGCGGGTCAGGAGCGACGGATTGATACCACATGACCTTGCCTCGTTGATGGGGAACGGACACAACCAGGGACTTCACCGTTGAAACCACAGCCGCGGCTGGGAAAGTCCGGAGGAACGATCGGTTGGAGACCGAGATCGCGTCGGCACCGATGCCGATGGCGCGGCACGCAGCCAGGCGACGTCCGACCAGCTCGGCAGCGGCGACTGCATCCATCCGCCGTAGGCGCCGAAGAACGTCGGCGCCGGTTCGCCGGGCACGGCGAGATTGGGCGTCGTGGGGTCGGGCAGCGTGCGATGGCGAAGATAGTTCAACAGCCAGCGCTGAGGCTCGGAGACCCCTCATTTGTGCTCGCCGCGGTCTATGTCGTCGGCCGCCGCGGCGTAGCAGCGGGCGACCGATTGGAAGGCCTCCTTGGGCTCCCACCGGGTGGGGTCCTGCGGATCGGTCTTGACCAGCCCGAAGCCGGCCATGTCGAGGTCGTACCGGGGATCGGCGTGGTGAGGGAAGCCGGGCGAGGCGAAGGTATAGACGAAGCAGCCGTGGACGCCATGTCGGGTGTAGAGGTCGATGAGTTCGGTCAGGTAGTCAGCCTGGGTGCGCTCGTCGCGGGTGTGGCCGTCCCTGACTCGGGGCGGATCGGCGAACCAGTTGACGATCCGGAACGAGCCGGGCCCGCGGCGGTCGGCGCCGGTGAACGCGCCGCAGCCGAACTCGGTGACAACCACGGGCTTGTCGGCCCGCTGGACGAGGTTGCGCAGCCGCCGTTCGTAGCGGGCGGGGTCGTTGCCGTAGCGGTAGAGGTTGACGCCGACGACGTCGAAGCCGGACCAGTCGACGTGCTCCCAGTAGCCGGACGCGTAGGTGATCGGGCCGTGGAAATGCTCGCGCGCGGTGGCCAAGGCGCTGGCCAGCAGTCGCTGTAGCTTCCTGGTGATCCTGCGGTCGAACAGCCGCCGCCAGTGCGGTCGCACCAGTACCTCGACCCGGACGAAGACCCGCGGGCCGGGCAGCATGCCGGGGCTGGTGAGGGAGAATTCGCTGCCGAGCAGCAACGTGACCCGTCCCGGGTACATGGTCCGCAGCCGCTCGGCGGAGGTGGCGGTCGCCTCGAGATGGGACAGCAGCACGGCACGGGGCTGGTCGGCCAGGTACGGCCGGACGTACACGTCGAGACCGACGTCCAAGGCTTGTTCGGCCGCCTCGAGCTGGCGATCCGTGTCGGTCCCGATCACCATCACCGTCGTGCAGTGCAGATCGTTGCGGATGGCCTGGAGGTCACGGCGTACAGCCTCGATCGGCTTGTCCCCCACGACGTAGGAAACGCCTCTGACCTCCACGATCGAAGATCGTAGGCGCTGACGCCGCGCAGGACGACAAGGCCATCTTCGTCGGGCAGGCGTGATCGGCCACCGCCACCGCTCACCACAGCAGCGAACGCCGCCCCACGCTTAAGGCGCCAGCCCGACGTGCAGGATGACTTGGCCGGTCATTGCAGCCACGGGGCTCAGGCTGTGGCCGGACTGGGTTCCGCGGCCCGGCGGGCGGGCTGGAACAGCTCGATCAGGTTGCCGTCCGGGTCGGCGAGCAGGATCTGCGCCCCGCCCGGGCCGGTGACCAGATCGCTGCGGAAGGGCAGGCTCGCGTCGCGGAGCCGGGCGATCTCGGCGTCCAGGTCGTCGACGACGAGGTGGATGCGGTTGCGTCCCGGGCCGGCCGTATCGGCGGGAGTGGCGCGGGCGCCGGAGCTGGCGGGTCCGGACAACAGCAGCCGCAGCGGGCCACGGACCACGTCGGCGAAGGCGGGTGCGGCGCTCATGTTCAGAGTGAAGCCGAGGTGGGTGGTGTAGAAGTCGATAGCGGCCTGCACGTCGTCGACGAGGTAGCGGACGCTGGCGTACTGCTCATGTGCGGTCACGGCTGATCCTTCTCTTGATCGGTGGCGGTGAGGACGGGCAGCAGGTGCCTGATGCGGGTATCGATGTCGGCTGCGGTGCGCTGAAAGGCCAGGTAGTCGGCTTGGTCGCCGTCCTCGGCCGCGGTTGGGTCGGGGATGCTCCAGTGGGCCCGCCGCGTGCGGTGGGGAAACTCCGGGCAGGCCTCGCGAGCCCTGTCGCACAGGGTGATCACGTGGTCGAAGGTGGCGCCGGCAAGGGTGTCCAGGTGCTGGGGGCGCTGGCTGGGAATGTCGATGCCGATCTCGCGCAGCACTCGGATGGCGTTGGGGTGCAGGCGGCTCTTGGGTCGGCTACCGGCGCTCGATACGGCCACGTGGCCCGCGGTGTGGTGGCGCAGCAGTGCTTCGGCGATCGGTGAGCGGGCACTGTTGCCCGTGCACACGAACAGCACGGCGATGCGCCGGGACCACTGCTGTTCGGCCGGAGGGATCGGTGTCTCTGCGACCCGTCGCAGTGCCGGGTGCAGCGCTGCGCCGCTGTCGGTGAGCGCATGCGCGCAGCGGTCCAGGTCCAGGTGGTAGTAGCTGTCGCGGCCGTCGAAGCTGCTGCGAGTGGCCGTGACCAGCCCGCCGCCGCGGAGCAGGCGCAGGTGGTAGGAGACCAGGTTCTGTGGCTGGTCGACCCGCGCGACCAGCTCGCGGACCCGGTAATCGCTGTGGGCCAGTTCGGTCAGCAACCGCCACCGCAGCGGGTGGGCGGCCAGCCGGACGAACGCCGGTGGGGCGGCGACTTGTCCCCGGGACAACATGGGCAAAGAGTAAATCAAACGCGCTTGATGTATCAAGGTATTTTGATGCACTGCCTGGTGAGGGAGGACGGCGGCAACCTCCAGCGGCTGACACTGACCTGGCGCCATGGCCGGGTCTGCCGATCAGCCGATGCGGCGGGAGCGGGCCAGCGCCAGCCCACCGAGGACCATGCCGATCAGCCCCACCACCAGGGCCACGATGGCCCCGAGTAGCCCGTTGCCAGTGCCGATACCACCGGTAGAGGTGGCCAGATGCAGCCCACCGACGACCACGCCGATGAGTCCTGCCACCCCGGCCGCGATGGCCCCGCGTCGCCCGTTGCCGGTGCCGATACGACCGGCGGAGCGGGCCAGAGCCAGCCCACCGATGACCACGCCGAGCAGCCCCACCGCCGCGGCAACGGTGGGCACGAGTCGCCCTGAGCCGATGCCGAGGTAACCGGCGGCGACGGAGACGTGCGCGGCCGCCGGTGCGGCAAGCCCGACCCCCCCGAGCATGGCGGCATCTGCGGCGGCAATCAGGTGATGGACGGACATCGAGGATCCCTTCGCTTGTGTCGTGGCGTCATCGGGTAGCGGGTTGGAACAGTTCGACGACGTTGCCTGCGGGGTCTTGCAGCAGGGAGGCCGGCCACCAGATCCGGCACCTCTGATCAGCTCCCCTCCTGGCGACGGCTTTGTGGGAGCGATCGTTGTTGCCGGGTGGTGCCCGCGCGTCGGGTGACGGTGGTGTTTCCCTGCTGACGCCCGCGCCGTACGGTCAGCCGCCGGTGGTAGACGACCTCAACCAGTTCGGTAGTACCGAGACACCACACCGGGTGGATGCCCAGACCCCGGCGGCACACGCAACATAGGACCGGGCTGCGTGTGCCGATCGAGCCCGGATCGAGGGCGGGAGAATGGTCAGTGGTCCGCAACCTGCGTGAGACGGCGGGCGCGCCGGCTGTGGCCGACGCGATTCTCGGCGCCTGCGTGGCGGTCGGGCTCCTCGCCGCCACGTTCGCCGGGGTCGGCCCGGTAGTGGCGAACGCCCGCCCGCTGGACGCCGGAGCGGTCGCGCTGGCCGCGACGGTCGCTGCCGCGATCGCGGTGCGCCGCCGCTACCCGATCGCGGCGCTGGTCGTGCTCAACGCAGTCCCCCTCGTCTGGTTCCTCGCCCGCTATCCCGGGCAGCTGATCACGCTGGCCCCGCTGATCGGCTGTTACACCCTCGCGGCCGACCGGGGCTGGCGGTGGGGTCTCGCGGGCGCCGTACCCACCGCGCTGATCGAGATCATCGCGATCCGGGTGGTGCTCGGCGACGCCGAGACCGCCGGTGTGGTCCCCATCGCGGTGCTGTTGGCGGCCACCGCGGGCAGCGCCGGCGCGGCCGTGGGTTACTACCGGGCGGTGCTCGCGGCCACCCGCGCCCAGCTTGCTCGCGAAACGCAGACCCACGAGGAGCGGGCGCGCCGGATCGCGGTCGAGGAACGGCTGCGCATCGCACGCGAGCTGCACGACGTCTTCGGGCACGCCATGGCCACCATCAGCGTGCAGGCCGGGGTAGGTCTGCACGTCATCGAACAACGACCCGGGCATGCCCGCGAGGCACTCGCCGCGATCAAGAAGATCAGCGACGACGGCCTCACCGACGTCAAGACCATCCTCGGCATCCTGCGCGCGGACACCTCGACGACGGAGGGGCCCGAGCAACCGCGTGCGCCTCGCGGCGGGCTCGACCGGCTCACCGAGCTGATCGACACGGCCCAGGCCGCGGGCCTACGGGTCGAGCTGAACCTGGACGGCGACCTGCGGCCACTGCCGGCCCCGGTCGATCTGGCTGCCTATCGGATCATCCAGGAAGCGCTGACCAACGTGCTACGCCACGCCGAGGCTCGTACCGTGCGGCTCGCGCTGAAGCACGAACCGTCGCGGCTGCTCATCCAGATCCGCGACGACGGGACCACCACCAGCGCAGACACCAACCACACAGCGTCGGGGCGGTGCGGGCACGGCATCGACGGGATGCGCGAGCGTGCCCGGGCGCTGTCCGGCCAGCTCACCGCCGCCCCACGCCCCGAGGGCGGCTTCGAGGTTTACGCCGAGCTGCCCATCCCGAACCCGCAATGATGTCCACGTGAGCCCACCCGACCCGGTGACCGAGCCCATCCGCGTGCTCATCGCCGACGACGAAGCCCTCGTCCGGGGCGGCTTCCGAGTACTCATCGAGACCGAGCCCGGCATGATCGTGGTCGGCGAAGCCGGCGACGGCGCGACCGCGGTGGACCTGGCCCGGCAAACCCACCCCGACGTCGTGCTCATGGACATCAGAATGCCCGGCGTCGACGGGCTGCGCGCCACCCACCAGATTGCCGCCGACCCCGACCTCACTGACGTCCACGTGCTCATCCTCACCACCTTCGACCACGACGAGTACGTCATCGAAGCACTCGGTGCCGGCGCCGCCGGCTTCCTGATCAAAAACACCGAACCCCGCCAACTCCTGCACGGCATCCGCGTCGTCGCCGGCGGCGAAGCCCTCCTGTCGCCAGGGCTGACCCGCAGGCTGATCGCCCAACTCACCAGCCGAGCCACAACCCCACGACTCAATAACAACGCCTTCGCCCAGCTCACCACCCGCGAACGGCAGATCGTCGGACTCGTCGCACGCGGCCTGAGCAACAACGAGATCGCCACCGACCTCACCATCAGCCACGCCACCGCCAAAACCCACGTCAGCCGCGCCATGACCAAACTCGGCGCCCGCGACCGCGCACAGCTGGTCGCCCTGGCCTACCAACACCGCCTCGTCGAACCACCCGACCCCACGCCATAACCACTCCGCAACGGGAAGAAGGAGCTATGACGCGTCCAGAACGGGTGCTCGTCACTGGTGGTAGCGGCGTGCTCGGGCGCGATCTGGTACGTCGGCTACAGGATCGGGCCGAGGTGCGGGTGTTGAGCCGTCGTCCACCACAGGGGCCCGGCTTCGTCCAGGGCGATCTTGAAACGGGCGAGGGCCTGGCCGCAGCGGTGGACGGTGTGGACGTGATCGCCCACTGTGCGAGCGCAGCCGACTACCGGCGGCCGCAGCGTGACGTGACGCAGACCCGGCAGCTGCTCGCCGCGGTACGCGGTGCGCGGCCGCACTTGGTGTACGTCTCGATCGTCGGGGTGGATCAGATACCGTTCGGGTTCTTCCAGGCCAAACTGGACTCCGAGCGACTGGTCGAAGAATCCGGGCTGCCGTGGACGATTCTGCGGGCCACCGAGTTCCATGATCTGATGCTGATGTTCTTGATGCGGCTCTGCATGGGCCCGGTCGCCGTGGTCCCGCGGAACGCGCTGTTCCAACCCGTCGCCCCGGGCGACGTCGCCGAACGGATGGCGGAGCTCGTCACAGGGCCTGCGGCCGGCCGTGTTCCCGAACTCGGTGGTCCGAAGGTCGAGTCCATGGCGGATCTGATGCGCTCCTATCTCGATACTGTTCAGCGCCGCCGGTCAATCATCGAGGTTCCGCTATGGGGCAGGCTAGGCACCTGGTTCGGCGTTGGTGGCCAGCTGATCACCGATGGTGACCGCGGCACGGTCCCGTTCGCCGACTACCTTCACGCGCGTATCACCTCTGACGGCGTTCTCCGCCATCCCTACCGCTAGCTCACCTGCGTGAGACGCACTCCAGCGGTGTTGGCTAGACCAACACTCCGTAGTAGTGTTGGACTCAGGCGAACCACCCCACCGGACAAGCGGCCTGCGATCGGCCGGCACCGCCGTGCGGACCGCCGCGGGCTGGCGATTCAGCGAAATACACATCACGCTCGCCTGGATGCACGAGACGTGACGCGGTCAGTCAGGCCCAGACCTCAGCCCCGAGCGCACTCCTGCCGCAGCGAGGAGGACCGGATGATCTGGGCATTGCTGGCGGCGTAGTCGTCGCGACATCGGGCGACGTCCGTTTTGTACCGCCAGCCACGCGAGGGGCCCCACCGCGTGGACGGGGCCTCCGGGGCGCGAGCCCTGTCCGTAATCGTGTGATGCATGGCCGCCCACGCGGGGCCTGACGCCCGCGACGCGCGCAGGCTCGACGTAGAGCGAAGCCCTACGTGAAAGGTGCAGCACATGACCGAGACGATCGCCGGGATCAACATTCCCGACACCGAGCTGGCCCGCGAGGCCACCGAGCTCGTCCGCAAGGCCACCAGCCCGCTGTTGTTCAACCACTCCCGCCGCGTGTTCCTGTTCGCGAGCCTGAAGGGCCGCTACCGCAAGATCGAGGCCGACCCCGAACTGCTCTACGTCGGCGCGATGTTCCACGACCTCGGCCTGACCGAGGCCTACCGGCGCACCGACCAACGCTTCGAAGTCGACGGCGCCGACCTGGCCCGGGACTTCCTCCTCGACCACGGCCGCAGCGCCACCGAGGCCCGCGCCGTCTGGCTGGGCATCGCCCTGCACACCACCCCGGGCGTCCCCAACCACCTCGAACCCGAAACAGCCCTGGTCAGCCTCGGCGTCGAGACCGACGTACTGGGGATGGACCTCGACCAGGTCACCGCCAAAGAGGTCGCCGCCGTCGTGGCCGCACACCCACGACCGGACTTCAAGAACAACATCCTGCAGGCCTTCTACGAGGGAATGAAGGACCGCCCCGACACCACCTTCGGAACCATGAACGACGACGTGCTCGCCCACTTCGCGCCCGACTTCACCCGCGCGGACTTCGTGGACATCATCACCGGCTCGGCATGGCCCGAGTGACCTCTCAGCCAGTTCCCACCCCAACACGTTCAGGAGGACGCAATGAACTGCCTGGAATGCGCGATAGCCGCTGACCCGCTCGAGCGCCCGGCAATCGGACTCTGCAGACTCTGCGGTGCGAGCATCTGCCTCGAGCACGCAGCCATCACCCCGATCCGGCCACAGCCCGTCGGAGTGGTTCTGGGGCCGAGGAGGGGTCGCCGAGAAGTCACCTGTGTCGTCTGTACTCCGCGCGGTCGCGGCGCGGAATCACGTCGTCAGCGGCCTGCCCGAGCCGACGGCACCGTCGATGCGCCTGCAGGACTGCGAATCTTGGCCGCCTGAGGGGGCAGACCAAGTACGGGAGAAACGGGCGCTGGGGCGCCGAGCCGCAGAGGGCGTCCCCGTCCCGTTGCCCCACGGTCGGTTCGCCTCGCGATCGGCGAGCCCGCCCCACAGGTTGGCGACGGGGCGGCCGCCCACATAGACGCTGCACGCCGCGCCGACCTCGCCGGGGGCCTCGAAGTTCGCGCGGAACGCGTCAGCGAGCTTTCCCCAGCCTTCCTCTACACCGTGCTCGAGGTCGTCACCACCACCGCTCACGGAGGCGTTGTCGCGGCCCTGATTAGCCGTCATTCGGATATCCATTCTCGTTACGATTTGTCGCCCGGGTGCCGCCATCGATGGCGTGGTCAGCCGTTCCCGCTCGGGCTGATCGTTACTTCTCGGCCGTTCCGGGTTTCCCGCTGATGGACTCCTGATAGATGTCCGCGTAGGTGCGCGAGTCCTTGATCAGGTCGTCGCAGAAGGCAGCGACATCGTTGCCGATGAGTTCCAGGACTCCCTGTTGGCCGCGACGCCCTCCTCGAAGAAATCGAGGATCCCGGAGAGCAGGGCCCGTCAAGCAAGTCGATCGGTCCAACCTTGAACAGGTACCTCTGAATCTCCTTGTAGACGATCTGATAGTCCGGCGGGAGCGCCTTGACCCGCGCCATGTGCGCCCGCCACTGCTTCTTGCCCTCGATGATGTCTTGGATGCCCACGTCAGCCCCCTAGCCGGCCCAATTTCCTTGCGACGTTCCTGTTCAACTGCTCGCGCCACCGGTCGCGATAGCTCCGAGCCCCTTCTCCGCCGGCCAGCGCCGCGCAGAAGCCCCCGATGTCGGCACCCAGCACCTCGTGAATGCTCTGCCCATCGGCCGCTGTCTCTTCGAGCAGCCCCAGAGCACCGTCGAGAATCGGCGTCAGGTTTCGACCTGTGAAGTCCGAGTAGGCAGAAAGATGACCCTGATCTCTTCCCACGCCGCCCGGTAGTCGGCCGGCAATGCCTCGGCCCGAGCCCCTTGCCCTGTGCGCTGTCCGCCCGCGCAGGGCACCGGCATGTCCGGCGCCGTCCATTTCGAGCCAGCGTCAATTTCCAGCTAGCAGCCAGCGGAGATTACCCGCAGGCATTGACGACACGAGGCCCATGGGCCCGCACGATTGTGGCCATGAACACCGCGGTGCACCGCATCGGCATCGTGGTCTTCGACGGCGTGAAGCTGCTCGACGTCGCTGGGCCGAGCGAGGTGTTCAGCGAGGCGAACCGGATGGGCGCCCACTACGAGCTGACGCTGTGCGCGGTCGGCGGCGGCGCGGTGTCGTCCTCCACCGGCATGACGATCCCGGTCGACGCCGACGCCACCGACCCACGGTTGCGGTTCGACACGCTCCTGGTCATGGGCGGTGACGTGTTCCCGGCCCGCCCTGTGGACCCCGAGCTGCGCGAGGCCGTCGCCAGCGTTGCGCAACGCTCGGGCCGGGTCTGTTCGATCTGCACCGGGGCCTTCATCCTCGCCGCGGCCGGGCTGCTCGACGGCCGCCGCGCCACCACGCACTGGCGCCACACCGGCGTGCTGAGCAGGGGTTATCCAGACATCATCGTGGAGCCCGACGCAATCTTCGTCCGCGACGGCACGACGTTCACCTCAGCGGGCGTGACGGCGGGAATCGACGTCGCACTCGCCTTGGTCGAGGACGACCACGGCGAGCAGCTGGCGCGGCAGGTCGCACAGTCGCTGGTGGTGTTCCTGCAACGCCCCGGCGGACAGTCGCAGTTCTCCCCCACCCTCACCGGCCCCCGCCCGCAAACCTCCGCGCTGCGCTCGGTGTTCGACGCCGTAGCCGCGGACCCCGCAGCCGACCACTCCACCCCCAAACTCGCCGCGCTCGCCGGGATGAGCCCGCGCCACCTCACCCGCCTGTTCCACGACGAGCTCGGCACGACCCCAGCCAAGTACGTCGAGTCGGTGCGCTTCGACGGCGCCAAAGCAGCCCTGGAATCCGGCTACACAATCGCCCAGGCCGCCGAGCGGGTTGGCTTCAGGAGCCCCGAGACGTTGCGCCGCGCCTTCGTGGCCCGACTCGGAGTGCCCCCGAGCGCCTACCAGCAACGATTCCGTTCCGCGCAGCGGCGCGACGCCACAGCGGGAGCGTCACGGACACGCTGAACCACCCGCCACCCCACGGCTGTCAGCGAGTGCCTGGCGACCGTGACCCCTGCCGTCGAAATGATCAACTACCCGGAAAGCTCACTACGCCGCGCCTCGCGCATGGTTTCGTCGGAACCGCGCTGGTGTCGAGTTCGTCGCCGTCCGGAAGGCTTTGACGAACGCCGACTCGGATCGGTAGCCGACCGAGGCCGCCACCATGCCGACGGATTCATCGGTGGTTCTCAGGAGCTCAGCCGCGGTGATCATGCGGATGCGGGTCAGGAAGTCCCCGGCGCTCATGCCGGTGGCGCGGGTGAACTGGCGGATGAACGTGGCGCGTGACATTGCAGCGAGCTCGGCGAGATCGGCGATGGTCCAGCCACGATCGGGCTGGTGGAGAACGGCCTCGACGACCTTCCGCAGGCTTGCGTTCTGCACCGCGGTCCACAGCACGTCGCCCTCGAGTCGGCGGTTCGGTGTCGAGCGCAGCACCATCGCCAGCAGCGCGTCGCACAACGCGGACACGATGGCGACGGTGCCGGGTCCGTCGTGCTGCGCTTCGCTTCGCATCAGGCTGCTCAGCATCCGTACCGATTCGCCGGGCTCGGCATCGAAGGAGACGTGCAGCACCTCGGGGAGGCTGGCGAACAGCACCTCGCCCGCACCCGGCCCGAGATCGTAGTGACCGCAGAAGAGATCGACCTCGGGATCATCACCGGCGCTTCGCGCGGTGATGAACGCGGCGCCCGATTGTTCCGTGAGCCGCCTGCGTCGCCCGGGGCCGTGGGTGCGGATCTGGTGTGCGCTACCGCGGGGCAGCAGGACCATGTCACCAGGGGCCATGTCGAGGCTGCGGCCGGCGAGTTCGATGGTGCAGGCACCCTCCAGCAGCAGGTGGAAGGGCACCTCGCGAGGCGTGCGCGTCGCGTGGTCCAGGAGGGCGGGCCCGGCCAGCAGGCACCGCTTGTCGACGGTGCCCCGCAGCCGGGCCATGCGGATCAAGTAGCTCACCGAGTCCACCGGACACCTCCAGCCAGGTGATACTTCTGCGACAAGAATCGAGATTTTCAGGTCTCCCCAGATCATATGCCGCGAGGCAGCATTGCTGCATGAGCACATCGACAGAGCCAGTTCACGCAGACGTCCTGGTCATCGGGTTCGGCAAGGGCGGCAAGACCCTCGCCGCGACGATGGGCCGCCAGGGCAAGCGGGTCGTCATGGTCGAGCAGTCTGCCCAGATGCACGGCGGGACCTGCATCAACATCGGCTGCGTCCCGACCAAGGCCCTCGTCCACCGCGCCAATAGCCGCCGCGACGCCGACGAACCTCAGGCGTGGCACCAGCAGGCCATCGGAGCCGTCGAGCAGCTGACCACGCTGCTACGGGGCAAGAACTTCCAGATGCTCGACACAATCGACACCGTCACCATGGTCACCGGGCGGGCACGGTTCCTCGATCCCACCACCGTCGAGGTGGCCGCCGGCTCCGACCGGCTCACGATCAGCGCCGAGACGATCATCATCAACACCGGTGCCGAACCCGTCATCCCCGACATCCCCGGCCTACGGGCCAGCGAGCACCTGGCCACCAGCACCGACCTGCTCCAGACGAGCACGCTGCCGAACCGGCTCGTGGTGCTCGGCGGGGGCTACCTCGGCGTCGAGTTCGCCGCGATGTACCGGCGGTACGGCTCCGAGGTCACCATCCTGGAGGCCGCACCGGCCCTCATGGCAGGCGAGGACGACGACATCGCCGCGGCCGCCACCGGCATCCTCGCCGACGACGGCATCACGATCGTCCCCGGCGCACGCTGCACCAACGTGCACGACAACAGCGACAACAGCGTGACGATCACCTACGAGCAGAACGGCGTCCGGCACACCCTGCAGGCCGACACCATCCTCGCCGCCGTCGGACGCACCCCTGTCACCCGAGGCCTGGGACTCGAGCCGGCCGGCGTACGGACCACCGATCGTGGCGCGATCGAGGTCGACGAGCGCCTGCGCACCAGCCAGCCGCACATCTACGCCCTCGGCGACGTCAACGGCGGGCCCCAGTTCACCTACATCTCCCTCGACGACAGCCGCATCGTCACCGACCAACTCATCGGGACAGGTACCCGGACCGTCAAGGATCGCGTCGCCGTCCCCCAGACGGTGTTCATCACCCCGCCGCTGTCCACCGTCGGACTCACCGAAAAGCAGGCCCGCGACCACGGCCACCGCGTCACGATCGCCAGCAAACCGATCGCGCAGATCGCCGCGATGCCCCGCGCCCGCATCGTCGGCGACACCCGCGGCCTCATGAAGTTCGTCATCGACGCCGACACCGACCAGATCCTCGGCGCAGCCCTCCTGTGCCTGGACTCCCAGGAACTCGTCAACACCGTCGCTCTCGCAATTCGGCACCAGGTGACCGCAAGCGAGCTCCGCGACGCCATCTACACCCACCCCAGCGCCACCGAGGGCTTCAACGAGGTCCTCGCCACCATCGTGCCCGCCTAATTCCGCGGAACCATGCGGATCCAGTCGAGAGGTAGTGACATGTCATACCCGATCGAGGTGCCCGCCCCGTCGCAGGAGCGCACCTCGCCGGCGGCTCTGCGGGCCGTGGCCGGCGTCGCCGCACCGATGTCGCCGCTGCGCATCCCGATGAACACGTTCGGGATCGCTTTCGGGCTCGCGGGTCTGGCGGACACATGGTCGCTGGCGACCGGCACGCTCGGCGCACCCGCGACCGTCGCGGTCACCCTGTGGGTGCTCACGACGGTCGCGTGGGTCTGGCTGGTCGTGGCTCACACGGTTCGCGGGCGGCGCTCGGCCGAACGTCTCGTCGACCAGCTGCGGAATTCCGCGCAGGGACCGATCGCCGCTCTTGTGCCGATCGTGGGAATGCTCATCGGGGCGGAGGTGTACGAGTTCCTCCCCGCGCTCGGGGTCGGGCTCATGGTCGCGTTCATCGTGGTCGCTGCGCTGTTCGCCGGGTGGCTGCTCGCGCAGTGGTCACGTGGGCTGCTGCACATCGAGGACGTCCACGGCGGGTACTTCCTCCCGACGGTCGCCGGCGGGTTCATCGCCGCAACCTCGGCCGGGACGATCGGGCTGCACGGCCTCGGGCTCGGCGCGTTCGCGGTCGGCGTCTTCTTCTGGGTGGTCGTCGGGGCGCTCATCCTCACTCGCATCACCCTGAAAGGGCAGCTTCCAGCCCCGCTGTTGCCGACACTCGCGATCTACATCGCGCCGCCCGCAGTGGGCGGGACCGCGTGGTTCAGCCTCAACGGCGGCCACGCCGACCCGGTGGCGTACTCGCTCGTCGGTCTCACCGTGGTGCTCGCGCTGATGCAGATCGGGCTCATCCCGGCCTACCGCCGGCTGACGTTCTCGACGGGGTTCTGGTCGTTCACCTTCCCCTTCGCCGCCGTTGCCAGGCAGGCCATCGACTGGCTCGACATCGAGCGGCCGTCGCTGTGGCAGCTGTGGGCATGGTTGGTCGTCGCCGCCATCACGGTCTTCGTCGCCGCGATCGGCATCCGGTGGCTGTTCTCAACCCGCCCCGCGTCGGCGGGGCCGACCGGGACCAACACGACTCATGACACAGAGGGACGACGACCATGAGTGATCTGCTCGACATTCCGGGACAGTCAGTACCCCTCCGGTCTGCGACGTTCTCTGATGCGGCACTTAGGAGCGCCCTGAACAACTCGGCCCTACTGCGCGACGCCCAGGCGGGCACCTCGCGGCGTTGGACCATCGGGCCGATACAACAGCGGTATCGGCCCGATCGCCCGCCTTGCGATGCACCCACCTGGACGCCGCTCGCTACGGGCGGAGTTGTTCAGGACCCTCCTAACCAGCCGTAACACGGGGCGCCTGGAAGCGTTCTGCGTGCTCGGCCGCCCACTGGGCGAACGTGCGCGCCGGACGGCCGGTCACCTGCTCGACGGTGTCGACGACGGTCGTGGAGGCATCGTCGGGAGCGGCGTACCAGCCGACGACATATTCGGCGTCCGCCCGGGACACCCCGGTGGCCATCAGCCTGCCGACGGCCTGTTCGTGCGTGATCGGGGCGAATACGATGTCGCGGCGGATTGCCCGAGACAGGATTGCGATCCGTTCGCGTGGGGTCAGCGATTCGGGCCCGGTGAGGTTGTAGACACGCCCTGCATGGCCATCGTCGAGCAGCGCGACTGCCGCCACTGCCGCGATGTCGGCCTCGTGGACCAGCGCGCTGGGAAAGTCGTACGGCTCGCGCACGACACCCTCGGCCCGAACCGATTCGATCCAAGTCAACGTGTTGGACATGAACTCCTGCGGTTCCAGGCGTGTCCACTCCACACCCGAGTCCGCCACAGCCTCCTCCACCGGCCCCACGCCACCACCCCATACCACGGTGATGCGCCGCACACCCGCACCAACCGCCCGCCGCACCAACTCGGGCCCGACCTCGGCGAGCCCCGTCGTCACCGTTATATGCAACCGGCTGACGCCGTCGAGGGCGGCGTCCAACTTCTCCGGTGTCGTGTGCGTGCCGGCCACCAACTCCACCTCGGCCGGAAACCTCCCCGCTGCCGCAGCCGGATTCCGCGTCAATGCCCGAACGCGCTCTCCTCGGCGGACCAGCTCTGCCACAACGTGCCGGCCGGTGTTCCCTGTGGCGCCCGTAACAAGTGTTGTCACAGTTGAACCCCTTTCCTCGCCGACGACGCTAGAAGCTCAACTGCACTCGAGGTCAAGGTCGGAGTCGCGACGTTCGTCCAGGGCGAAACAGGGAAGAATGCGGGGCACTGCGGCAATCAGCGCGCGCGGTCGTAGATCAGGGCGATCTCGCCGAGCTCGCCGATCTCCTGGTGCGTGAGCGTCCACTTCGAACTTGGCAGGCCGTCGTCGAACAGCCGCTGCCCGCCCCCGGCGATCTCGGGGCAGACCATGAGATACAGCCGGTCGAGCAGGTCCGCCGCGAGGAGCGCTTTGATGACGCTGGCGCTGTTGTTGACGAGGATGTCGCCCTTGCCGGTTGCCTTGAGCTCGGCGACGACGGCCGCGGCCGGGGCGTTCACCACGCGGGTGCGTTCCCACGGCGCCTCGGTCAAGGTGGTCGAGAGGACCACCTTCTCCGCGTCCACGAGCCACTTCGCGTAGCCGCGATCACGTGGATCGGCGTTCTCATCGTCGGCGACCGACGGCCAGAACCCCAGGAACCCCTCGGCATTGAGACGGCCGAGCAGCGCCGTCGACGCGGTCTCCCAGATACGGGTGAGGTGGTCTCGCGCGACCTCGGTGGTCGCGTACGGGACGATCGCACCCATATCACCGGGACCGCCGGGACCGCTGTAACGCCCGTCGAGGGTGAGGCAGATGTTCGCGGTCACCCTGGGGATGGTCGGGTTGGTCATGAACTTACGTCCTTTCCGTTGGGCTCGGTGGCGCGCTGGGCTACACAGACGGCCTCGGTGAGGTTGTCGAGCACCTGTCCCCAGCCGGTTTCGATCCCGGCGATGTAGGGCACGGCCTCGACGGTCGTTTCGGTGATGCGCAGGCCGAGCCGGAGCCGGGTGCCGTCCTCGACCTCAGTGAGGGTCAGGTCGTAGTGGCCGGTGAACGAGATCGCCCCGGCCGCGTCCAGTACCGAGATGTCGAACTCGAGGTGCTCGGGTTCCTTCGCGGTGTGGACCCGTCCCTCGGAGCGGTACCGCCCCTCCGCATCGCGGTATTCGAGAACGGCGCGGCCACCCGGCTTTGGCTCGAGGACGCAGTCGGTGACCGTCATCGACGGCGGAGCCCACCAGGACGCGAGCAGGTCCGCGTCGACCCACTGGCGCCAGACGACGGCACGGGGCGCGGCCAGCACGCGCTCGAAGGAGAAGGTGCGCCCGTCCGCCCACCGTTCCCGGTCCGCGATCGCGGATTCCGCTTCGATGGCAGCGCGGTACCGCGCGATGACGTCTCGCTCGTCTGCGTGCGCCTCGATGGTCTCGACCAGTTCTCGCAGCCGACGCTCGAGAGCTGCCAGGGGAGCCGTCTCGACCGCATAGACGCGACGTTGCCCGAGCGGGGAGACGGTGACGAGGCCGGCGCGGGAGAGGGTCTGGAGGTGCTTGGTGGTCTGCGGCTGACGTAACCCGGTCAGCTCAGCCAGCTCACCGACAGACCGGGGCCGCTCGGCGAGGAGTTCCACGATGCGCCACCGCGCGCCGTCTCCAAGTGCTGAGGCGATCCAGTTCATGGACCGAAGTATTCATCCATACGAATATTCGTGTCAAGGAATATCTCGGATCGAGCTCGGACCCGCTGCAGCACGAGCAGCGGCGCGGTGCGCGCCCGCCGCGGTCAAGCTCAGAACGTCGCAGAACCAGCCCAGCCCCGTGCCCGGATGCAATCCGCGAGAGATCAAGAACTTCTCCAGCTCGGCGAGCGCAGGTGCGCGGCTGGGCGAACGTCGTCGCCATCCAGGTCGAGTACTCCCTGCTACAGCGCACCGTGGAGGGCGAGCTGTTCGGCGTCGCACGGGAACTCGGCCTCGGCGTCACCCCGTAGGCCCCGCTAGCCAGCGGCGTGCTGACCGGCAAGTACACCCGCGAGAACACCTCGCCCGAAGGCTCGGGACTGGGTTGGCACGCCACTGTGGATACCGGCTGGCGCGGTCGGAGCGCAGTCACCCGACGCCTGAACGAGGACACCTTCGTCCTCCTGGACGTGTTGCGGCGGGTTAGCGATGAGATGGGGGCATCCATGGCCGCAATCAACGGAGTCGAATCCCCTGAATTCCGCCGCTGACACCGACGCTCTACCCGACAGCGGGTCCTTCTCGCTCTTTAGTAGTCGGGTCGCCCGGGGGAATCTCACCCCCGGGCTCCGGCGTGGGCCCAGTCCAGCACCGCGACGCCGAGATCGACCGCAGCCAGCCGGCCTCGGGGAGATCCTCGGCGCGACTCTCACAGCATGCCCTGACCCCGGGCAACGCGATCCGTCACGACACGGCGTGGCCCTTTCGGGTGGTCGCCCGGGGGAGCGCCATCGCGGCCATGAGGCCGATGAGTCCGAGTGCCGCCAGCACGATCATCGCGAGGACGTATCCCTGATACGGGTTGTGGAGGCCGACGACGAGGATCGTGCCTGCGATCGCCGTGCCGAGCGACGAGCCTAGGTTCGATACGCAGCGCGACAGCCCGGAGATTTCGCCCTGCTGGTCCTCGGGAAAGGCGGACTGCACGACGTTGACCGACGGTGTCAGCATCGTTCCGAGCCCCAGCCCGATGAGCAGGAGTCCGGGGGCGAAGGCCCAGGCGCTCCGCGAGGTGTTCAACAGGGCGATCAATACCCCGATCCCGGCGATCATGATAAGGAACCCAGCCAGGATCAGCGTCCGCTGTGCGCGCTTTCTGGCCAGCCGTTCGGCAGCCAGCGACGAGACGAGGATGCCGGCCGTCGCGGACGTGAAGATCACGCCCGTCTGGATCGCGTTGTAGCCGCGGACGACCTGGAGGAAGGCCGAAACGACGAACGCGATGCCCATGAGCAGCAGCCATTGGACGTTCTGCGTGACGAGCGCGAGGTTCGACGTGCGGTTACGGAAGAGGCTGATGGACAGCAATGGCTCCTTCCCGGCTCGCTCCCGGGCCCGGACGTGGAGGACGAACCAGACGAGGAAGAGCGCGCCGATCGCGAGCAGGCCCGCCATCAGCACGGTGTTGCTCCCCGCCTGCAGGATCCCCATCACGAGGCACACCAGGCCGGCAGCCGAGAGGACCGCACCGAGGGTGTCGAAGGGCCTGGTCGGGTCCGGCTCCACCGGATCGACGATTCGGCGGCCGAGGGCGACGACGATCGCGACGATCAGGGCCTGGAAGACGAACGCGGCCCGCCAGCTGATCCCGGTGGTGATGAGACCTCCGATCAGCGGCCCTGCCGCGCCGCCGATGCCGGCCATCCCCGTGATCACGCCGAATGCCCGTGCCCGCGACGGCAGGTCGGTGAACAGCATCGTCGTGAGGATGTAGACGGGCGGGATCAGCAAGGCCGTCCCGACGCCTTCAAGGATCGAATAGCCCAGGATGAGGATGCCGAGGCCGGGCGCGACCGCGCTCATCAGGGCGCCGAGCCCGTAGATGGTGAGGCCGAGCACGAAGCAACGCTTGCGGCCCCAACGGTCCGTCAGCTTGCCGCCGGGAATCATGAGTGCGGCCATGACCAGCAAGAACGCCGTGATCGCGAGCTGTACGCCCTGAACCGTGGTGTTCAGATCGACGCTGAGGTCGTTGATCATCACGTTCATGTTCGAGCCCGCGAAGCTGCAGATGAACTGAGCGAGGGCGAGCGGGACAAGCATCCTCCGCAGGGACGCGGACGGCCGTGGGGGGCTGGTGCTCTCCGCCATGTCGCGCCCCGCCCGCCTAATCGCCGGCGCCCGGACGGGCGAGGTCGTGGAACAGCGGTCGAGCACGTAGGCAGATCCGCCGGCCCGGCCGCGTCCCGTTCATCGCTCCATCCTCCTCCGGTGCGGGGTCGCGCGTCCTGCCCGCATCGAGTCAGCTTGCAACGCGACCGGCTGCGGGCGCCTCGCCTACGTCGGGTGAACGGCCGAATGGGTCTTACGGGCGGGCGTTGCGGACCTCGTTCGTCCGATCCGGGTGGGGCCGTGGACGCAGGGACGGGGAACGTGCGTCTTGGGCTGACCGCCGCGCAGCTCGTCGTCTGCGACCCGAGCGTCGTCCGGACGACCACCTGAGCCGGGAGGTCCGCCACCTACGACCGGCCGAGCCGGAACCGCGAACGGCGGGACCATGATCGTTCGTGACGTTGCGCTCACCCTTTCCGGACGAGGCCGGTACCGCGTCTGGCGGAGCACGCTCTCGGTCGTCGTATCAGGGACGAGGACCGGTGGCTTGGGGGCGTCCGATCGGGGAGGGCCGGCTGACGATGACCGACAAGCGAGCCAAGCGAATTGCGAGGCTCATCGATCCGTTGCGCGTGGACCCGGGCGCGAAGGTGGACCTGGCGAACGACTTCGACCCCGGTTACCGATCCGACTTCCTCCGGAAGAAGGACGGCGTCGAGCTGCTCGACACGGGTATCGCGCTGTTGGCGGACTATCAAGCGCGCCTTGCCGCTGAGGGCACCCACGGCGTGCTCATGTGCCTGCAGGCCCTGGATGCGGGAGGCAAGGACGGGACGATTCGTCACGTCATGAGCGGGGTGAACCCGCAGGGCGTGCATGTCAGCGGCTTCAAGGTCCCGTCGGCGGAGGAGCTCGATCACGACTATCTGTGGCGTTACGCTTGCCGCTTGCCGGCCCGGGGGGAGATCGGGATATTCAACCGATCACATTACGAGGAGGTCCTCGTGGTGCGGGTTCACCCTGAGAATCTTGATCGCCAGAAGCTGCCGAAGGCGTCCAAGGGCAAGAACGTGTGGGACCGGCGATACGGGGAGATCAACGACTGGGAGCGCTACCTGTCGCACAACGGATTCAAGGTGGTGAAGATCTTCCTGAACCTGTCCAAGGAGGAGCAGCGGACCCGCTTCCTCAGGCGGATCGACGTTCCGGAGCGCAACTGGAAGTTCTCCGCGGCCGACGTCCGGGAGCGTCGGCGGTGGGGCGACTACCAGAAGGCGTTCTCGGAGATGCTGTCCGCGACCAGCACGAAGTGGGCGCCTTGGTACGTCGTCCCGGCCGACCGCAAGTGGTTTGCGCGCATCTGCGTTGGGGCGGTCCTAGCGCACACGCTGATCGAGATAGACCCCCGGTACCCGACGGTGAGTGACGAGGCCCGGCACAACCTGGGCGTGGTCAAGCGCGAGCTCGAGGCCGAGGCGCCCGAAGGGGCCGCCCCCGACCCGTACATCGCGGGCCGCAACGGGCACCAGCGACGGGGTTCGGGAAAGAAGGCGAAGAAGGCGCGGGTATAGCCGGGTCGGTTCGATCCAGATCGGAGAATGCGGTGCACGCCGGGCAATCGTCGCAGGTCGCGGCAACGACAGGTGAGGAATGGCACGCGCGCTCGCCGGATGAGGTGGCCGAGGCACTCGGCGTCGACCCCGCCGTCGGCCTGCCCTCGGCGACGGCGGCGGAACGGCTGCGCGCGAACGGGCCGAACGCGCTGCCCGAGGAACGACCGAAACCGGGTTGGCGACGCTTCCTGGACCAGTACCGCAGCTACATGCAGATCATCCTGCTCGCCGCCGCAGTGGTGTCGGTCCTGATCGGTGAATGGGGCACCGCCGTCCTCCTGCTGGGGTTGACCGTGCTGAACGCGGTCGTCGGGCTCCGGCAGGAGGGCAAGGCCGAAAGCGCGATGAACGCCCTCAAGTCGCTGATGAAGGCGACGGCCAGAACGCGGCGAGACGGGGACGCGGCGGATCTTCCCGCCGAACAACTGGTCGTCGGCGACGTCGTGCTCGTCTCCGCCGGGGACCAGGTCCCGGCGGACGGGCGCATCATCGAGGCCAGCGCCCTGCAGATCGACGAGTCGGCGCTCACCGGCGAGAGCGTGCCGGCAGCAAAGGACGCGCGCACCCTCGGCGGCGGCCGGTTCGGTCCGGGTGACCAGACGAACATGGCATTCATGAACACCCCGGTCACGCACGGCAGCGGAGTCTTGATCGTCACCGGAACAGGGGAGAACACCCAGCTCGGGAAGATCTCGGCGATGCTCTCGGCCACCGCCAGGGAGAAGTCACCACTCACCACAGAGCTCGACCGGCTGACCCTGTGGATCGCGGCGGCGGCCGGCCTCACGATGGTCGTGATGTTCGTTCTGGGCCGCAGCCGCGGCGAGGCTTGGGACGTGCTGTTCGTCAGCGCGGTCGCCCTCGCGATCGCGGCCATCCCCGAGGCGCTGCCCACCGTGACCCAGATGATCCTCTCCCTCGGTGGCGTGGACCTTGCCAAGCGCAACGCCATCGTGAAGGAACTCCCGTCGGTCGAGACGCTCGCGTTCACGTCGGCGATCAACTCCGACAAGACCGGCACGCTGACGATGAACCAGATGACGGCGGTGGAGGTCGTGACCGCGGGGAATCGCTTCACCGTCTCCGGCACCGGCTACGGCCTGGAAGGCAAGATCCACCACGCGGCGGGGACCTCGCCGTTGATCGAGGCCGCGATCCTGCCGTATCTCGTCGCGAGCGACGCCCAACTGGTCGACGGCCGAGTTGTCGGCGACCCAACGGAAGGCGCCCTGCTGGTGCTCGGGTACAAGGCCGGCCTCGACATCGAGGACACGCGCGAGAGCCTGCCCCGGCTCGCCACGTTGCCGTTCGACCCCACCTACAAGCTGATGGCCACGTTCAACGCCGCCACCGACGTGGACGGCCGACCGATCGTCCGATGCTTCGTGAAGGGCGCCGCACCGGCGGTGATGGGCCGCGCGGCCGCCGCGCTGTCCGCCGAGGGCCGGATCCCGTGGGACGCCGACCTCAAGGCGCGGGCGAACGCTCACATGGAACGCATGGAGCAGGCCGGGCGACGGGTGATGGCGGCAGCCGTGCGGGATCTCGACCCGGCCGAGTTCGACGGCGAGGGCGACCTGCTCGGGTACGTCGTCGACCTCGAGGTGACGAGCCTGGTCGGGATGGTCGATCCGCCTCGCGCCGAGTCGAAGGCGGCCGTGGCGAACGCGCAGGCCGCCAACATCCGGGTCCGGATGGTCACCGGCGACGACGTCACGACCGGGGTCGCCGTCGCCCAGCAGCTCGGGATTCCCGGCGAAGCCATCCTGGGCACCGACTTCGCCGCGTTGCCGGAACAGGTGCGGCTCGCTCGCATCGACGAGATCGGCGTCGTCGGCCGGGTCGCCCCGGAACACAAGGTCCTTCTCGTCGACACGCTGAAGAAGAATGGCGATGTCGTCGCGATGACCGGGGACGGCGTCAACGACGCACCGGCGATCAAGGCGGCGGACATCGGGATTGCCATGGGCTCTGGCACCGACGTGGCCAAGAACGCCGGCCGGATGATCCTCTCCGACGACAACTTCGCCACGATCGTCTTCGCGGTCGAACAGGGTCGGAAGATCTACGACAACCTGACGAAGTACATCCGCTTCGTGCTGATCCTGCTCGTCGTGTTCGTCCTGACGTTCCTCGGGGCCAGCCTGTTCAACATCGCCGCGGGTGAACCGTTCACCCCCGCTCAGGTCCTCTGGATCCACTTCTTCGTCAACGCGGCGTTCGGATTCGCGCTCGGCTTCGACCGGGAGACCCCCGGGCTGATGCGGCTGCGACCACGCCCGCGCGGTCAGTCGGTGCTGACGCCCGGCACGATCATCACCGTGGGTCTCACCGGCCTGTTCATCAGCATCAGCCTGCTCGCGCTGATCGTCATCGGTTCGACGCTCTTCGGTGACCTCGAGATCGGCCGGTCCATCGCGTTCACGTCCTTCGCGCTCTGTTTGATCGTCGCCGCGCTCGAATGCCGCAGCGCGACCGAGAGCGTGCTGACCACGACCACGTTCGACAGCAAGCAGATGAACATCGCGGTGCTCGTCGAGTTCGCACTCGCGGTGTTGGTCACGCAGATGGACGTCTTCCGGCGCCTCCTGGGCACGACGGAGATCAACCTGCGGCAGTTCATGTTGGCTCTCGTGCCTGCCGCGGGGCTCCTGATCCTCTGGGAGCTGGGGAAGCTGATCGCGCGACGCCTCGGTGAGCGAGAGGGCCGCACACCAGCCGATCGCGTCGCGAATGCCCGCACGGCCGGCTCGATCTCGGGGAAATGACCGGGGAACGGTCGCGAAGGGGCCGCGACCTTCCCGAGCCGTGGTTGCTAAGGACTCGGCGGTGCTTCCGTCGCGGAACAGGTTCTTGGTCGCGGCCACGTATCCGCGCCCTCAGGACTCTGTACTGCGACGTCTCGCTGATTCGGGTCTGACGAGTAGTCTGCCATGGTGAACCTGCACCAAGCAGGCGCGGCGGAGCCTCCGATGCGGCGCGGCGGATTCGTGCATTCCTTTGCTCCGGGACTGGCGACGCTGTTCTCCTACCGGGCCCGATGGCTCCCCAAAGACCTGGTAGCCGGGCTGGTCCTGACCGCCCTTCTGGTGCCACAGGGAATGGCCTACGCGGAGCTCGCCGGCCTGCCTGCGATCACCGGTCTGTATACGTCAATCCTTTGCCTCGTGGGCTACGCGCTGTTCGGCCCCTCCAGAATCCTCGTGCTGGGACCGGACTCGTCGCTCGGGCCCATGATCGCCGCCACGATCCTCCCGTTGGTCGTAGCGAATGGGGACCCGCAGCGCGCAATCGCGCTCGCGTCCGTGCTCGCGCTCATGACGGGAACGATCACGGTGCTCGCCGGCGTCGGCCGGCTCGGCTTCGTCGCGGACTTGATCTCGAAGCCGACGATGATCGGCTACATGAACGGCCTGGCCCTCACGATCCTGGTGGGGCAACTCCCCAAGCTCTTCGGCTTCTCAGCGGAGGGGGAAGGTTTCGTCGGCGAGGTCGTCGGGTTCGTGCACGGCGTTGCGATCGGCGAGACCGTCCCGGCTGCACTGGCGATCGGCGCCGGCGGGCTGATCCTGATCGTGACGTTCCAGCGAGTGCTCCCGAAGGTCCCCGCTGTGCTGGTCGTGGTGGTGCTGTCAATCGTCGCGGTGGGACTGTTCGACCTCGGGGAGCGCGGTGTCGCGCTGGTGGGCGTGTTACCGCAGGGGTTCCCGCCACTCACCATCCCGGACGTCGAGCTCTCCGACCTGGCGCTGCTGCTGGCAGGCGCCCTCGGCATCGCACTCGTGTCGCTCGCCGACACGATCTCGACCGCCTCCGCGTTCGCGGCCCGCACCGGACAGGTGGTCGACGGCAGCAAGGAGATGATCGGGATCGGGGCTGCGAACATCGCAGCTGGCCTCTTCCAGGGGTTTCCGGTCAGTACGAGCGGTTCACGGACCGCCGTGGCGGAGCAGTCCGGCGCAAAGTCCCAGGTCACAGGATTGGTCGGAGCGATTGCGATCACCCTGATCCTGCTGCTGGCCCCTGGGCTGCTTCGGAACCTGCCGCAACCGACCCTGGCGGCGGTGGTGATCGCCGCGTCGATCTCGCTGGCCGACATCCCGGGCACGCTGCGGCTCTACCGTGTTCGCCGGACCGAGTTCTCGCTGTCGGTCGCGGCTTTCGTCGGGGTCGTCGTGCTCGGTGTGCTGCCCGGCATCCTCGTGGCCGTTGCGCTCTCGATCGGCAACGTCTTCCGTCGGGCGTGGTGGCCGTATCAGACCGTTCTTGGCCGGGTTCCGGGAATTTCCGGGTTCCACGATGTGCGCAGCTACCCGAACGCCGAACGACTTCGCGGGTGCGTGATTTTCCGGTTCGATGGCCCGGTGTTCTTCGCGAACGCGCGAACGTTCCGCGAACAGATTCAGGAGCTCGCGCGGTCCGAGCCATCTCCGAAATGGATCGTCGTCGCGGCCGAGCCGATCACGGACGTCGACACCACCGCCGCGGACATGCTCCATGATCTCGACCTGGACCTCAATGCGAACGGTGTCAGCCTCGTGTTCGCGGAGATGAAGGACCCCGTGCGGCACAAGATCGATCGGTATGGGTTGACCCGGACGATTGATCCATCGCATTTCTTCCCCACGCTCGAGGTCGCGGTTGCGGCGTTCCTGAAGGAAACGGGCGCCGAGTGGGGCCAAGGTGCGGCCAAAGAGACGGACTGAAGATCTGTGGTCTTAAGAAGTGGATCGGGTCCAGGCCTGATCCATCGACCATGCCGGCCACCGAGTCTCGGCGCACCTCCCCGTGGGGCTGCGGTGGGTGGCGGTCAGTCCGCGGCGGTGCTCGGTCCAGGACGTGCTGCTGGACAGCGTCGTCCGCTACGACCGGCGCGACGAACGCGGGGTTGCGGGAACTGCTGGCCTGTGGAGTCGCTCACCGTGGAATCACCCGCTGCGGATGGGCCAGCGCGCTGCGCCCGGGGTCAGCCTGCACATGCGTTTCACGACGACGGGAGGGACCCCCGATGACCACGCGCCCCACGACCCCCACGACCCCCGCGGCCCCCGCGGCCCCGGCAAAGTGGCTGACCGGCTTCGCCATGTTCGCCGGCGTCCTGATGATGGTGGGCGGTGTGTGGGGCGTCCTGGCCGGCCTCTCGGCGATCCTGCACGACGAGGTTTACCTCAGTACGCCGCAATACCTCTACTCCTTCGACCTCACGAGCTGGGGCTGGGTGCACTTGATCCTCGGCGCGCTCGTCGCGGTCGCGGGTGTCGGAGTCCTGCAGGGTGTCACCTGGGCGCGGGTCGTCGGCGTCGTCGTCGCCGCGCTCAGCATGTTCGCGAACTTTGCGTTCATCCCCTACTTCCCGATCTGGTCGATCCTGCTCATCCTGGTCGACGCGATCGTCATCTGGGCGCTCATCACCTACCAGCGCGAGCCGCGGACCGAGTGACGGAGTCCGCTTCGCCTGCGTCGTACGCCGGACGCGGGTGAGGCCGCGGGCGGGAGGACGGGGGCCGTGAAGGCGCGCGGAACCCCCGCTCCGCACCGCACCGCACCGCACCGCACCGAATCTCATGGGAGATCGACATGGTGTTGGCGCGAGCGGAAAGTGGATACCCGCTCTTCGGCCTGATCTGGACGATGGTCGTCTTCTTCGGCTTCGTCCTCTGGTTCTGGCTTCTGTTCGTCGTGCTCTCCGACCTCAATGGCGCGCGATAACACTGCTGCGTCCGTGAGCGGGCTCCATCGAGGCGAAGGGAGGGGGATATATGGCCAAGGAGGATCTATATGTCAACATTGATCAGGACAGCGGTCATCGCGTTCGTCGGCGGGCTCATGCTCACCGCGACCTCCCCGGTAATCGTCCACAAAAGAGTAGTTGCCGCCGCGGCGATCGAGCTCGCCGACTGCCACCCGCGCACGTCGGGCCTCGGCGCGGTGGAGGACTATGTGCGCGCCGTGGCTGAATTCCTCGGCTGCCGGTTCGACGTTCGGACGATGCACGGTGTGGGGGGACGGGCGGGCCCCTCCGACCACCCGGATGGCCTGGCCGTCGACTTCATGGTCGATCCCGACACCGGTGATGACCTCGCCTCCTGCGCACTGGACAACATCGAGGATCTCGCCGTCAAATACGTGATCTGGGAGCAACGGATCAACCACGGCGACGAGTGGGAGCCGATGGAGGACCGCGGTGGGATCACTGTCAATCACTTCGATCACGTGCACATCTCCTTCGAGAGCGATGCCCCGGAGGATGTATCGATTGAGGACCTCTGCTCCTGAAGGAGATTCACACCCGTGGCCGGTGCTGCTGCCTCGTGATCCGGGCCGCATAGCCGCGGACGGGAGCCGGACCCGGTCCGCGTCCGTCATCGACTCCGATTGTCCCCCCGGGTTCTCAGTCGCGAGTTCGGTCGCTCGACGTCTTCGTCACCGCGCCTGCTCGGCCGCGGGCATCCCGAGCGCCTTCCGCTTCAGGGTCTCGTACTCGTCGCGGGTGATGTCGCCGTCGTCCAGGAGCTTCTTCGCCGTGGCGATCTGGTCGGCGGGGCCGGTCCGGCCGTCCGCGGCGATCGCGCGGACGTCGCTCTCGAAGCTCGCGCGGGCCGCCGCGGCTCCGTCCCGCCTGCGCTCGCCCATCCCTACGCCCTGCGCGATCAGGTAGGCGAGGGACTGCCAGCGCTGCGAACACGATCGTCAGGTGCGCCTCGATGGACTCGCGTTTGTGGTGGTAGATCGGCCGCGCGGCGAGGTCGTGTTAGGACACCGCGGTCGCCCCGGACGCGGTCTGCACCGTGCGCACGTACGCCACGATCCCCGACCCCTACGAGCCAGGCTTAGTGCACCAAACCGCGCACACCACGCACCGAACCTGCAGGTCAGCACGCTACCCCGGTTCGAGATCACAAAGGTTGGCAAGAGTCAGGACGGCGTCGCCTGCGCGCCTCCTCAGGGTCGCTGTAGCGGCGCAGCGCGGTTCGCACCCGCAACCCAGCCGCTACCGATTCGGTTGGTCGTCGTCCCTGAGTACGCAGATCGCGCACCGATTAGGTTTCCGCGCCGCGCCCGTCTGTACGTGTGAGATCGACTCACGGGAGGCTGGCACGATGCGGAAACTGATCTTCGGCATGAACGTGACCCTGGACGGCTACATCGCCGCGACCGGCGACGACATCGGCTGGGGCGGGCCGCCGAGCGACGAACTGTTCCAGTGGTGGCTCGACCAGGACCGGGCGAGCGGCCTGGCGCTGTACGGGCGCAAGCTGTGGGAGACGATGAGCTCCTACTGGCCCACCGGCGACCAGCTGCCCAACGCCACCCCGGCGGAGATCGAGTTCGCGCGGAACTGGCGGGACACGCCGAAGGTGGTGTTCTCCTCGACGATCGACAAGGTCGACTGGAATACCCGCCTGGTCACCGGCGACGCGGTCGCCGAGATCACCCGGCTCAAGGCCGAGGACGGCGGCCCGATGAGCATCGGCGGCGCAACTCTCGCCGGGGCTGCCATGCGGGCCGGGCTGATCGACGAGTACGCCCTGGCCACCTACCCGGTCCTGGGCGGCGGCGGCACGCCGTTCTTCACCGCGCTGGACAGCTGGGTGAACCTGAACCTGCTGGAGACGCGGACGTTTCCCGGCGGCGTGGTACTGACCCGATACGAGACGAGGCGATGAGCACGGGGCACATGCTCGGCTCGTGAGGCCCAGGTCGAAATCCTTCCTGACGCGCCCCGCCGGCAACGCCGGCGGGGCGGTGGTGTTCGCGTTGTTGCCTGATCCCGTTGTTGTTTGATCACAGTGTCGGGGGCAGGCCCAGCCATGGTTTGTCGGTGGCGGGGAATCCGGTGAGCTCGGCGACCTTCCCGTCGACGATGTGCAGAACATCGATGGCGAACAGCCGGTACACGGGGTGGTCGGGCGTGCGCAGGTACTCCACGACCGCAGGCATGCGGTTGACGGTCGTGACGATGCAGCGCCAGTCGTCGTATCCGGGCCCGCCGAACCCACCCGAGACCCAGGCGTCCATCGCGGACTTTGCGGTGACCCAGACGCCGGGGTCCGGAGGCATCGCGAAGCGCAGGTCCTCGCGCATGAGGGACAGGAGCCCATCGAGGTCGTTGCGCTCGTGGGCGTCCACCCACGCCTTCACCGTGGCACGTTCGTCGTCCGACAGCTCGTGCGTAGCGGGGGTGCGCCAGTCGAGTCGGCGGTCGGGCAACTGCTCGCGCATCGTCACGCGCGCCCGCTGCAGGGCGCTGGTCACGGATGCGACGCTGAGTTCGAGCGCATCGGCGGTCGTCGCCGCCGGCCAGCCGAGGACGTCACGAAGGATCAGCACCGCCCGCTGGCGCGGCGGCAGGTGCTGGACGGCGACGATGAACGCCAACTCGATCGTCTCCCGCGCCACCGCCGACTCATGCGGGTCCTCGGGAAGCATCCGGTCCGGGTAGGGCTGCAGGTACCGCACCTCCGAGCCACCGCCCGGCAGCCCGGCAGGCAGGGGCGTGCGATGGTTGCGCTTCTCCAGGAAGTCGAGGCAGGCGTTCGTCGCGATCCGATACAGCCAGGTCCGCAACGCAGCGCGTCCATCGAACGACTCCCGCTTGTTCCACGCTCGCAGGAACGTCTCCTGTGTCAGGTCCTGGGAGTCTTCGTAGTTCGCGAGCATCCGGTAGCAGTGCACCTGCAGCGCACGCCGATGGCGCTCGGTCAGGAGCGCGAACCGCGCGGTGTCCTCCGCGCGGACCGCCGCGATGAACGTGGCCTCGTCGGCGCCCTGCAGTCTGGCGTCGGTCATGGTCGTCAATCCTTCCACCGGTGCGAGGGGCTACCAGAACTGACGACGTGGCGGAGGATTTCTGATCGGTGAAGCCGCTGACACCGGGCCGTTCGTCAGGCCGGTGGGTCGGGTCGATCCAGGGGACGTGCTCCGGGTCGGGCACCCCCTCGATGTCTGAGGTGGGGTCCCGACTGGCGGGCTCGCGTGTTCAACTGTCGCGAGTTCGCCCCGTGAGGATGGCTCCATCCGCGGGGCCACGTGACCCTCCATGTACGAGAAAATCGCGTTGGCGAGACCATCACGTCTCTCCCACATTCCTCGGTCCAGAACTTCGAGTTGCAGAGTTGCCCAGAACGATTCGATCATTGCGTCGTAACGATCACCGACCGTGCCCCACGGCGGATGGTCGCACATGCCGAGGGGGTCGATGACCAGGTCGGCGCACATTTGGATTCGATCGACACCGGCCACTGTTCGACACCCTCGTCCTACTCGCCAGGGGCAACCCCAATCCCTGGATACCGAAGCCGTCTGAGGATGATCTCGAGGATTGGCTAGTTACTTATCAGCAAGCAACAAGTTATTGTGACGTTTGCGCTTATTGTCGCCGTTTGAGTTATTGTTTTGGGCCGTTTGCCTCTAGAACCCGGACATAACCCTACTATCGTGTGTTCGGCGCTACTGACGTTTCCGTGCGCCAGTTCATGATCGTTGCGGCCGCACGCCGTGCCCTGTCCAGGGTTCCGGGCTACCACATCTCGGAATGACCATGACGGGGATGACGAGGTATGGCGAAAGGTGCTCGGGGTCGAGCACACGGTGATCGAGTCGGTGGAGTTGGCGCCCGGGGCCGCGGCGGGGAGGTGCTGATCGCGGTGGTCCGCCCGAAAGCCGGCATTGGCCGGCGGTGCGCACGGTGCCGGCGTCGCTGTCCGGGCTATGACACCAGCCCGGCTGCCCGCCGGTGGCGAGCCTTTGATCTTGGGTCGACGCAGGTGCACCTGCAGGCCACGACCCAGCGGGTGTCGTGCGCTGAGCACGGGGTTGTGGTCGCCGCGGTGCCCTGGGCGCGGCCCGCGGGTCGAGGTTCACCAAATCTGCTGGTGGTGACCTGCCACGACACCGGCCGGCCGGCGCTGGGCCCATCAGCCGAAGAACGGAGCTGAAATCACCGACGAGCTGAAGCCGACAAGCCGACAGGTACA
The DNA here is from genome assembly GCF_039526725.1 of Pseudonocardia aurantiaca. Taxonomy (NCBI): domain Bacteria; kingdom Bacillati; phylum Actinomycetota; class Actinomycetes; order Pseudonocardiales; family Pseudonocardiaceae; genus Pseudonocardia; species Pseudonocardia aurantiaca. The sequence goes on along the minus strand of NZ_BAAAJG010000005.1, from coordinate 41,987 downwards.
ACTACGGATACTCCACCACGGAATCAACGAACGAATTGCAGGAGCCCGGATATGGTAACGCACAGCAAGGAAACCAAGCAATCGAAGCCGCTCCCGGCCCCGAATAGCGACTTCTACGACGTCAGGTCGACATTGAGCGCTGACGAACAAGACATTGTCAGACAGGTACGTGAGTTCGCGGAGACCAAGGTCGCGCCGGTCATCTCGAAGTACTGGCTCGAGGACACCTTTCCCTTTGAGCTGCTGCCGGAGTTGCAAAAGCTGAACGTGGGTGGTGTCGCGATCGAGGGTTACGGCGGCCGCGGTGGAAGCGTTGCGCTTTTCGGCTTCATCGCGATGGAGCTCGCGCGCGTCGACCCGTCGTTCGCGACCTTCTTCGGCGTCCACAACGGACTTGCGATGGGCAGCATCTATCTCGGCGGATCGGAGGAGCAGAAGCAGAAGTGGCTCCCGCCGATGATCCGCCTTGAAAAGATCGGCTGCTTCGGACTCACGGAGCCGCAGGTGGGTTCGGGTGCCTCCGGCGGACTGTTGACGACTGCGAAGCGCGAGGGTGACACCTGGGTCTTGAACGGTGAGAAGAAGTGGATCGGCAATTCGCCCTGGTGCGACATTTCGATCATCTGGGCGCGCGACGTCGAGGACAACCAGGTGAAGGGCTTCATCGTCGAGAACAAGACGACACCCGGCTTCAGCGTCGAAAAGATCACCGACAAGATGGCGCTAAAGGTCGTCCAGAACGGTCACATCACGCTGGCCGGCTGCCGTGTGCCGGAAGCCAACCGCCTCCAGCTGGACAGGTCGTTCCGCGACACGGCGCGAGTATTGAGGGTAACGCGCTACGGCGTTGCGTGGATGTCGACCGGCGCCCAGATGGGGGCGTACGAGCACGCGCTCAAGTACGCGCAGGAGCGGATGCAGTTCGGCAGGCCGATCGCCTCGTTCCAGATGATTCAGGACCTCCTCGCCAAGATGATCGAGAACATTACGGCCTGCCAGTGCCTGGCAACGCGCATGGCTCAATTGCACGATGAAGGCAAGCTGACGGACGCTCACGCGTCTGTCGCCAAGGCGTTTTGCACGGCCAGAAGCCGCGAGACGGTGGCGTGGGCCAGGGAGATCTGCGGCGGCAACGGCATCTCGGTTGACTACGGCGTCGGACGCTTCTTCGCAGACGTAGAAGCTCTCTACACCTACGAAGGCACCTACCAGATGCAGAACCTGATTGTCGGCAGAGCTGTCACGGGTTTGAGCGCTTTCGTGCATTAACGAACGCATGTCGGGACTGCTGGCCACCTTACGCACGCAGCACGGAAAGGAAAGAGATACACTCATGAACTCGCCAAGAACAGCACTAACGCTTGAAAATGTGCTGTACGAGAAGAGGGGCGCCATCGCTTATGTAACGGTCAACCGTCCCAAGGTGCTCAACGCCCTCGATCAACGGACGTGGCAGGACCTGAGAGCGGCTTTTGCGGATGCGCAGGATGACGCCGACGTGCGCGGTGTCATCCTGACCGGAGCAGGCGATAAAGCGTTCATCGCCGGAGCCGACGTTGGCGAACTCGCTCAGGCCACCGCTATAGAAGCGGAAGGGTCCAGCGCGTACGGACAAGAAGTCCTTAATCTCGTCGAGAATCTCGGCAAGCCGGTGATCGCAGCCGTCAACGGCTTTGCGCTTGGCGGCGGTTGCGAAACGGCGATGGCTTGCACCATTCGAATTGCCGCCCAGGACGCAAAGTTTGGCCAACCAGAAGTAAAACTGGGGGTCATTCCCGGCGGGGGCGGGACCCAACGTCTTCCCCGGCTGGTGGGACGGGGCCGCGCGCTGCAGCTCATTCTTTCCGGCGAGATGATCAGCGCCCAAGAGGCCTATCGCATCGGACTGGTGAATGAAGTCGTACCAGCCGCGGAGTTGATCGCGCGGGCTGAAGGAATTCTGAACCAGGTTCTTTCCAACGCTCCGCTCGCAGTGCAGTACGCACTTGCGGCGGTAACCAAGGGATCGGCGACAAGTCAGGCCGAAGGCTTGTCACTCGAAGCCGCGCTCTTCGGCCTCTGTGCTGGAACCGAAGATAAATACGAGGGTACGCAGGCCTTCCTGCAGAAGCGTCCCGCCCAGTTCCACGCACGCTGAACCTCGAAGCGCGAACAGGAGAACGAGGAACCACCTATGGCAACTGAAAACACAACAGATAACATCTTCTCGGGATTGCAGGTGGTGGACTTCGCGAGCTTCATCGCGGCGCCCAGCGCCGCGGTGATCTTGTCCGATTTCGGCGCGAAAGTCATCAAAGTGGAACCGCCATCCGGCGATCTCTGGAGACACGGGAACGAGATCCCCCCGCAGCCGCAGTCGGAGATTCCCTATCAGTTCCATCTGGCCAATCGCAACAAGCGCGGCATGGTGCTTGATCTGAAATCCCCGAGCTCTCAGCTGGTTCTCGAACGGCTCGTCAAATGGGCCGATGTGCTCATCGTCAATACGCCGCATCCGGCCCGCAGGAGATTGCAGCTCGAATACGACGACGTGGCACAGTGGAATCCGCGCCTGATCTATGCTGATGTCACAGGCTTCGGCGAAAAAGGGCCGGACGCCGCTCTGCCCGGCTTCGACATCACGGCATACTGGGCGCGCAGCGGTTTGCTGTCGATGACGCGCCAGGCCGGCGAGCCGCCGACCTGGCCGGTGGCCGGTAGCGGTGACCATGCGACCGCGGTCGGCCTCTATTCCGCGATCGTCACCGCGCTTTATCGTCGCGAGCGCACCGGCCAGGGAGCGTATGTCTCAACCTCGCTGCTAGCTGAAGGTATCTGGTCCGCGAGTGTTTCAATCCAGGCCGCGCTGACCGGGGCGAAGTTCTACGGACCTTTCGATCGAAAGAACCCGGCAAATGCGGCTTTGAACGTGTACCAGGCTTCCGACGGCACCTGGTTCGTTCTCATCATCACGCCGGACAAGTTGGCGGCCGTGGCGGCGGCCATCGGCCGCACCGACCTCTTGACGGATCCGCGATTCTCCGATCCGGCGAAGCTGATGGCGAACATGTCCCAGCTGACGGCCATTCTCGACGAAGTCTTCGGCGCGCAGCCGATGGCGCATTGGCACGACGTTTTCAGTGGCGTCCACGTCACGTTCGGCGCTGTGCGCGGGCCGGAAGACGTGATCAACGATCCGCAGCTGCGAGCGAATGACATCGTCGTTCCGCTGGATGGCGCTGGCGACCACTTACAATCCACGATCAGCAGTCCGATGCAGGTGCATGATGTCGAGAAGGTGCCGGCCAGGCGTGCCCCAGAACTTGGCGAACACAACGAAGAGATTCTCCAGGAGCTAGGCTTCGACTCGAAACAGATCGACGGCCTCCTCGCGAGCGGCGCCGTATCTGGGCATCGCTAAGAGCTAGGAGCGGGTCAGGCACCGCATACACGGCACCCGTCTGGGGAGGACTCCAACGTCACTTGGGCCAGCACGGGACTCTCTGACCAAGAAGGGACTCGTCCACGCCCCCGAGCATGGACGAGTCCCGTGCACAGTGCCGCGCATGGCGGACTTCATCAGCCGCCGGCCAAGCGATTGACGAGGGGTGTCAGTCGAGGGACAGCCCTGCGGCCGGGGTCACCCGGGCGGCCCGGCGGGCCGGGAGAACAGCGGCGAGGAGTCCGGCCAGGGCGGCGATGAGGACGACGGCGGCGAGTGATGGCCAGGGAATGTGCATGGTGGCGCGGGTGAGGGCCCGCTTCACGAATGTCTCGTAGCCGACCCAGGCGAACCCGACGCCGATCGTGGTGCCGAGCAGGGTGGCCACCACCGACAGCAGCGCCGCCTCGGCCGCCAGCATCCGCCGCAGTTGCCTGCGGGTGAGCCCGAGCGCGCGCAGCATCGCGTGTTCGCGGGCGCGTTCGAGGACGGACAGCCCCAGGGTGTTCGCGATCCCGATCAGGGCGATCGCCACGGAGATGCCGAGCAGGCCGAGCACCGACCACGTGAGGATGTCCAGCTCCCGGTTCCCCGCCGCCCGGGCCTGCAGCGCGTCCTCGACCTCCGCGCCGGCCGCATCGGCCAACCCGTCCAGATCGTCGACGAGCTGCAGCGAATCCACGCCGGGGGCGGCGCGGACCCAGATGACATGCGGTTCGGGGGTATCGGTGAGCTGTGCCAGGGTCTCGGGCGCGACCACGCCCGTCTGGCCCGAGCCGAGGGAGATGACCCGCAGCTGGGCTTGGCGGTCGCCGACGCTCACCGTGACCCGGTCACCGGGCCGGATGCTCGGGTCCACGAAGGATCCCAGGTCGAGCCTGATCGTCCCCGGCTCTACCCCCTGGGCGAACGCCCCGCCGTCGCGGGCCACCTGCGCCGCATCCGGCGCGGTGAGGACCGGGATCGGGTTGTCGAACCCGGTGACCCGGGCCACGGCGCCGTTCACGGCGATGGCCTGCTCGACACCGGGAGTGCGACGTACCTGGTCGAGGAGATCGGTGGTGAGCGGCTCGTCGAGCGAGATGAGCGCGGCATCGATGGGGAGGTGCCGGTCGCTTACCTCGTCCATCGCCGCACGCCAGGTGGCCATCCCGGTGAGCACGGCGGTCGTCAGGGTGACGCCGACCAGCAGGGCGGCGGTGGTGGTGGCGGTCCGGCGCGGGTTGCGCACGGCGTTCTCGGTCGCGAGTCTTCCCCCGGGCCCGAGCAGCGCACCGGTGACCCGGACCAGGCGGGGCACGAGCACCGGCCCGAACAGCAGGACGCCGGTGAACACCGATGCGCCGCCGGCCAGCATGACCACCGTGCTGTCGCCGATCATCGCCATCCCGAGCAGGGCCAGCCCGGCGACCAACAGCAGCGCGGCGAGCGCCAGCCGCGCCCGGCCGGTGGCCGTGTGCACGTCGACCGCGGCCTCCGGGCGCAGCGCCGCCAGCGGGCTCACCCGCACCACCCGCCGGGTCGGCAGCCAGGACGCGACCATGGTGACCAGCAGGCCGACGGCCAACCCGCCCAGCAGCCAGGGCACGGGCAGTGCGGGGACACCCATCGGGGTGGTGGGCGCGAGGGTGTTGATCAGGGGGAGCAGCCCGTAGCCGAGTCCGACGCCGACCAGTGTCCCGGTCAGCGACGCGAGCACCCCGACCGCGGCCGCCTCCCGGCGGACCGAACCCAGCACCTGCCGCCGGGTCGCGCCGACGCAGCGCAGCAGAGCGAAATCGCGCAGGCGTTGCGCGAACAGGATGGAGAACGTGTTCGCGACGACCAGAACCGAGACCACGAGCGCGACACCGGCGAACAGCAGCAGCATCAACGCGAACGCGTCCACATCGTTGTTGAGCCCGGCCAGGCCTTCCGAAACGTACTCCGCCACCGGCTGCACCGTCATGCCTTCCGGGAGCTGACCCACGTCCCCGCGCACCGCCACACTCCCCACGTGCCAGGTGGGGCTGTCGCGCCACTGCAGGTACTGCGGCCAGGTGACGTACACCGCGGCCTGGGTCCAGGTCGTGGGTGACTCCACGAGGCCGACCACTTCCAGGTCTGTCGCGGTGGCGCCCTCGCCGACCCGGATCCGGTCACCGACCGCGACCTCTTGGGCCTGGGCGTCCCACACGTGCATCACCGCCTCGCCCGTGCGTGCCGGGAAGCGGCCCGAGACGAGCTTCTGCCAGCGCAGGTCCTCCGCGGCGGCGATCGGCCCCACGGTCGTCTCGCCCCGGAAGTCGCCCGAGCCAAGTGGGGCGCCGCCTTCTCGGTGCGCCGGCAGGTCGACCCGGCCCAACCCGGATGCGTTCTCGCCGAGGCGCTCGACGAGCGCGATCGCGTCGGACGTGTCCAGGGTTCCGGGGCAACAGGACGGGCCCCGCTGAGGTCCGTCCACGGGGGCGTCGACCACGTAGTCGGCACCGCGGTACGGCGCCCCGGATTTCTCCATGAGTCCGGCGCGTGCCCCGGACGTGAGCACGCCGATCACGACGACGAAGGCGACCGAGGCGATCACCACGATCGCCGCCGCGACATACCTACGGGCATGGATGCGCAGCGACGCGCGGAGCACGGTGCGCATCAGGCGATCCGCCCGTCCTGCATAGTGACCACGTCGTCGGCGTAGGCCGCGGCGTTCCGGTCGTGGGTGACCATCACGACGGTCTGGCCCAGCTCGCGCACCGAGCGGCGCAGGTGCTCCAGCACCTCCGCCGACGTGGTGCTGTCCAGGTTCCCGGTGGGCTCGTCGGCGAACAGCAGGTCCGGGCTCGTGATCAGGGCCCGGGCGATCGCGACGCGCTGCTGCTGGCCGCCGGACAGCTCCGCGGGCCGGTGCCCGAGCCGGTCGGCCACGCCGAGGACATCGGCGAGCGTGTGCGCGCGCTCCCGTACCGCGTCGTCGACCCGGCGACCGCCCAGCTCGAGCGGGAGCACGATGTTCTGGAACGCGGTGAGCATCGGCAGCAGGTTGAACGACTGGAACACGAAGCCGACGTGCTCGCGGCGGAAGGTCGTGAGCGTGTCGTCGTCGAGTGATCCGAGGTCGGTGCCGGCCACGGTGACGGTGCCGCCGCTGGCCTGGTCGAGCCCGGCCAGGCAGTGCATCAGGGTGGACTTGCCCGACCCGCTCGGCCCCATGATCGCGGTGAACCGCCCGCGGGGCAGGTCGAGGTCGATGCCGCGCAGGGCGTGCACCTCGGTGTCGCCCCGGCCGTAGGTCTTGGTCAGCCCGCGTGCGCTGGCGGCCAGGATTTCCCGAGTGGCGTCCTGAGAGTTGCCGAGCATTCTGGTCACTGTTGCATCCTTGGATCGTGCGTGGGGTCGGCGTACATGGGCGGGCAACCGTCATTGACGGCGTCGGGGCGCAGTTCGTAGTGCCAGGGTTCGTTGCGGAAGATCTGGCACAGCCCGTACTCGGCGCCGTGCTTGGACAGCCACGCCGCGGCAGCGGTGGGCCCGATGTCGACCGCGTCTCCTGACACGTGCGGAGACGTGTCCGCGGTCGCCACCCATCGGGCGGCCTCCTCTTCCGAGCCGTACTTGGAGATGGCCTCGCGAAGAAGCTGATTCTGGTATTCCGGGGAACGCCAACCGCTGTTGACGGAGAACTCGACCCCATCGTCTGCGGCATCCGTTGCGGCCTGGCGGAGGGCCTTCAGTAGACCCGGATCGAGGTTGGCCACGGCCGGAATATCGTCGTCGAAGACCGTCACGCCGTCAGGGACGACACCGTCAGCCTCGCCAACAGCACCATTGCGGTCGCTGTCACGAACGTCGCCGCCTGGTGGAGGGTGCCGCCGCGGGACGTCATCTGCCTGCAGGGCCGCCGTTTCTGGCGTTTCCGAACCCGTTGCGGGAGCGGATCGCGCGGGGGCATCGGGTGCCGCCGAAGGGGACCAGGCCGCCCACGACTGGAGACCGAGGGCTCCGGTCACCGCGGCGATGCCCACCGCCGCAACGATGAGGATCGTCGATCGTGCAGGGCGGGCTGCTTTTCGTGCTGGTTCGCGGTGGGACACGCGTCCAGCTGAGGCAGGGTGGTGTTGCCAGGACGGAGGTGGTTCTCGGTACGCCGGCGACATGCGTCGGCTGGTGGCATCGGTAGCACGCATGTGCCGGCCGTCGAGGACGAGCCCTACCTGGTGGCGGCCGACCGCTATGGGTTGTGTCGGGAAGCGATCGCCGAACGCATCGTCGTTGCCGGTTGCGGCGACCAGGTCGGCGGCTCCGGCCGGCGCCCAGGTCGTCCGATTCACCGGCCCCGGCCCTCGGGCAGCAGGTCGTCGCACTTCTCGCTCGCGGACTTACGCTCGGCGGGATTGGGAGTGGCTCCCGCGGGGGCGTTCTGATCGCCACCGCTGCCGGTCTCGGCGAGTGCGTTCGAACAGCCCGTGCCGATCAGGGCGATGGCGGCCACACTGGGGGCCGAGGAGGACGAGGACGCCAGAGACCGGGCTGCTGTTCGTGCTGGTCCGCTGTAGGTCATGCCCGCAGTCAAGGCAGCGTGGTGTTGCCAGCACGTATGCGGTTTTTGATATGCCGACGATATGCGCCGGCTCGTAGCATCGAGAACTTGTGCGTGTGCTGATTGTCGAGGACGAGCCCTACCTGGCAGAGGCCATCCGCGACGGGCTGCGCCTGGAAGCGATCATCGCCACCGTGCCCGGCGTCGGCTACCGCATCGACACCGAGCGGAGCTTGTCGGAGCGAGCAGACGACACCGAGCGGAGCCTGTCGGAGCGAGCAGACGACACAACACCCGACACCGGGTGTCAGGGAGGAGACCGTGGATAGGGCGCACGGTTTGAGCGTTCGACTCAAACTCACCCTCAGCTATGCCGGGTTCCTCATGCTCGCCGGCGCCTTACTACTCGCAGCCGTGTGGGTGTTCCTTCTACGAGGCAGGCCCGGCGGTTCATTCGATCCCAACCTCTCCGACTTCCTGCGCGCCTTCGACCCACGCAACTTCGGCCCACGCGTCTTCGGCGCAGCGGCAGCCGCAGTGTTGGCGTTCCTTCTGGTGTTCGGTCTCGTGGGAGGATGGATCCTCGCCGGCCGCATGCTCGCCCCCCTGACCCGCATCACCGACGCCACCCGCATGGCCACGAACGGATCGCTCTCCCACCGGATCCGGCTACCGGGCCGCAACGACGAGTTCCGCGAACTCGCCGACGCCTTCGACACCATGCTCGCACGGCTCGAAACACACGTCGCCGAACAGCGGAGATTCGCCGCCAACGCCTCCCACGAACTGCGCACCCCACTCGCGATCACACAGACACTCCTCGACGTGGCCCGCACCGATCCCAACCACGACACCAGCGAACTCCTCGACCGCCTCCACACCGTCAACACCCGAGCGATCGACCTCACCGAAGCACTGCTCCTGCTCAGCCGCGCCGACCAGCGCTCCTTCACCCGAGAACCCGTCGACCTGTCCCTCATCGCGGAAGAAGCCACCGAAACACTCCTCCCCCTCGCAGAAAAGCGCGGCGTCACCATCGCAACCTCCGCCGACATCACCCCCACCATCGGCTCCCGAGCGCTCCTGCTGCAGCTGGCCACGAACCTCATACACAACGCGATCGTCCACAACCAGCCTGAACAGGGCACCGTGTGGGTCAGCACCAGCACCCACCCCAAGGGTGTGTTGCTCACCGTCGAAAACACCGGCGAAAAGCTCACACAGGAATTGGTTTCCACGCTCACCGAGCCGTTCCAGCGCGGCACCGAACGCATACGCACCGACCACGCAGGTGTCGGCCTCGGCCTGGCAATCGCCACAAGCATCACCCACGCACACGACGGAAACCTCACCCTCACCCCCCGCTCCGCTGGAGGGCTCTGCGTCACGGTTCAACTACCCGCCGCGCCACCGCACACCGGCAGATGACGATCAGGGCACGCGCCACATCTGTTCCGAGGCGTCAACATCGGCCTCGCTTCACTGCGGGCGCTCCACGCTGACATGTGGAAGACTGTTCGGCCCAACATCTCTGGGAATCCGAGTGCTTCGCTGGAGGCGATGAACATGGTGGTGAACGACCTTGCCGATCTCAAGGGGATCGGCCCCAAGTATGCGGCGATCCTCAAGGAGATCGGCGTAGATTCGATCAAGGAGCTGCGGCACCGCAACGCCGCCAACCTCAAGGAAATGATCGAGTCCAGGCACGGAGCAGTCGTCGGCCTGTCCGAGACGGAATGCCAGACGTGGATCGACGAGGCCAAAGCGGTCGAGCCTTGATTGCCTAATCCGGATCTTTCGCGAGGTGGCGGTTGCTGATCGTGACAGGTGCGCCGGCGGGTTGAAGGCTCCTGGCCGCCGCACGTATACGGCGCCGACACGGTCGAGTTCCGGCGAACCGGCGGGGCCGCGGAGCAGGCCGGCTCAGCGCGCTATCGAGCTGACGGCCTATCGCTCGACCGGACAGCGCTGAGGCAGCGCTAAGGCCGTGCAGCGCTCCGAGTCAGCCGTGCCGCCAGGCCGTCCAGGTGGCGGGCCAAGGCGTGAGTCAGAAGGCCGTCCAGGTCCTGCGCCCCCTCGCGGTGGACCGCGGCCAGTCGGGGGAAGCGGCCGGAGCTTATGAGGGCACGCATCTCGCCGTCGAGCGTGTCCCACCACTGGTCGTAGGCCACCCCGGTCTCCCGCTCGGCCCGCATCTCCGCTGCTGCGCTGATGGCGAGGCCGTGGACGAGGGCGGGCAGGGTGAGCGCCTCCCGCGTCTTCTCGATCGAGGTCAGGGGCAGCCCGTCCAGCGCCCGCAGCGTCCACTCGGTGTGGACCATCGTCTCCGGGGCGAGCAGCGGCCTGGTCAAGGAGACCAGCTCGGGCAGCCACGGGTGTCCACGAAAGGCCCGCCACTGCACCCGGCTCACCAGCTCCAGCTTCGCCCGCCAACCGGGCGGTCCGGGCTCGGGCAGCGAATGCGCCCGGAACACCGCCCGCACGAGCAGGTGCTCCAGCTCCTCGCGCCCGGACAGGTGCCGGTACAGCGACATCGGGCCGACGCCCAGCTCCGCGGCGAGCCGGCGCATCGACACCGCGTCCAGGCCCTCCGCGTCGGCGACCGCAATGCCGGCGGCCACGATCCGCTCGGTCGTGAGCGCCCGATTTCCGCCGATCTCCGCTTCGCGCGCTGCCGACGAACCGCGCTATCGCCAGCTGCCGTTGGCACCTGGAGACGAGGGGCAGGCATGGCCCAATCGGGCGCCGGGCCCCTCGTCTCTGGGTCACCGCCGCGGCCTGCGCTTCTTGAAGTCCTCCGCGATGCCGTCGAAGGTCGACCAGCGGACGCCCTCGTGCGTGTTGATGTGCTGGATGAGGCGCTCGAGCATCAGCAGCACCTGCGGTCGTCCCGAGACGTCTGGGTGGAGCGTGATCGCAAAGACCGCGTAGTCCAACTTGCGGTAGACCCAGTCGAACTGGTCGCGCCACAGCTCTTCAATGTGGCGAGGGTTCACGAACCCGTGACTGTTGGGGCTCGACTTGATGAACATCATCGGCGGCAGGTCGTCCAGGTACCAGCTCGCCGGGATCTCGATGAGATCGGTCTCCGCGCCCCGGACGAACGGCTTCATCCACTCCTGGGCGTCCTTGGAGTAGTCGATCTTCGTCCACGTATCGCCGACCCGCACGTAGTACGGCTCGAAATCGCGGTGCATCAACGAGTGGTCGTATTTGATACCGCGCTCGAGCAGCAGTTCGTTGGTCACCGGGGAGAACTCCCACCATGGTGCCACATAGCCGGTCGGCCGCTTTCCGGTGCGGTTCTCGATCAGCTCGATGCAGTAGTCGAGAATGGTCAACTCCTGCTCGCGCGTCATGGCGATCGGGTTCTCGTGGCTGTAGCCGTGCACGCCGATCTCATGGCCGGCGGCGATCACCTGGTCGAACTGCTCGGGAAACGTCTCGATCGAGTGGCCGGGCCAGAACCAGGTCGCCGGCAGGTTGTACTCCGCGAGCAGGTCGTTCAGGCGGGGCACGCCGACCTCACCGGCGAAGACGCCCCGCGAAATATCGTCCGGGGAGTTCTCGCCGCCGTAGGAGCCCAGCCATCCACCGACGGCGTCGACGTCGATTCCGAACGCAACGAAGATTTCCTTTGCCACAGCGCATCCTCCTCAGAGAGTGACGGACAATTTCGGGTCAGACATAGGGAGCGAGCGTGTCCTGCGTTACGGCGACGCCTGCGGACAGAAGCAGGGCCAGCAGGAGCCGCGCGTGGAACAGCGGCAGGTTCCCGAGGCACAACGCGCCGGCACCGACGAGGTCGGCACCGCCCCCGTTTCCATAAGTGGGAACCACCGGTCCTTCGGCGACGCGAGTGGACAGCCCGACCACCGTTCCTGCCCGTACGGCCTCGGAGACCCACTGCAGGATCGCCCGATTCGCGTTACCCACTCCGCTGCCGGCCAGGACGACGGCCTCGGCGTTCGCGTGCACCGCGGCCTGGGCAAGAGCCGCGTCGGCGCCCGGATGACAGGTGACGACGTCCACGCGGGTGGTGTCGAAGCGCGGCACCGGCCGCTGAAGGCGCACCGGACGCACCGGCCGGGCGGTGAACTGCACGCCTCGGGTGCCCACTCTCCCGAGCGCACCGCCGTCAAGGGCCTTGAACGGCTCCGCCGCGACGGTGTGGTACTTCCGGGTCCGCTGAGGGGAGAACAGCCGACCGGCGAACGAGATGAGGGCGCCGCAGTTCCTGGCCTCATCCGACGCTGCCACCGCGATCGCTTCGCGCAGGTTCTGCGGGCCGTCCGTATCGGGACGATCGGCCGGTCGCTGGGCGCCGGTGAGGACAACGGGCTTGTCGCTGTCGTGCACGAGGTCCAGGAGGAACGCCGTCTCCTCGAGCGTGTCCGTGCCGTGGGTCACCACGACTCCGGTCACGTGCGGGCGGGACAGCTCCTCGGCCACGGACTCCGCGACCATCCGCAGCTCACGGTGGCCGAGCAGGTAGGAACCGATGTTGAACAGGTCGCGGCCTGCCACCTCGACGTCGCCGTAGCCATGATCTCCCAAGATCTCGCCAATGCTTCGCTGCGCCACGGCTGTGCCGGAGGGATCGCTGGCCGAGGCGATGGTTCCTCCGGTCCCGAGGACGACGACGTGGGCCATTCAGCCGCCCGTCCACGCTGGGAATGTGCGGGTCGTCATGGCATCACGTCCCCGCTGTTGGGCCCGAGCGTCTGGCCGACATAGAGATCGCCATCGGGCGAGGACGCCAGCAGCAGCGCCGTCGGAGCCACCTCCTCGGGCCTACCGAACCGGCCCAGCGGCAACTCGGCGGCCTTGTTCTCCTTCCACTCGGGGGACAGGCCCTCGATGAGCGGCGTCACGATCGGGCCGGGGGCGATCGCGTTGACCAGGACGCCGCGCGGTGCGAGCTCCAGCGCAAGTGCCTTCGTCAGACCGATGACGCCGGCCTTGGCGGCGACGTAGTGAGCCAGGTTTGTGCCGCCCTTGATACCCAGCTGGGACGCGATTTTGATGATGCGGCCCTTGCCCGCCTCCACCATGTAGGGAGCGGCCCAGCGCGCAGCCAGGAACACGCCTCTGAGGTCGACCGCGAGGGTCTTGTCGAATCGTTCGGGCGTCAGCTCCAGGAACGGCGCCTCGTCGAGGATGCCGGCCGCGCTGACCAGGATGTCCAACTGACCGTGCCGACCCGCGACGGCGGCCATCGCGTCCTTGACCGAGTCGGAGTCGGTCACGTCCACGGCGTGGGTGCTGACCGTGTCCAGCGCTGCAAGGTCGGCGGGGATCGGGGCGACGTCCAGCAGTGCCAGCGTCGCCCCTTCCTTCGCGAAGGACCTCGCGATGGCCGCGCCGATCCCACTCGACGCCCCAGTGATGACGGCGACCTGACCGTCCAGCCTGCTCAACTCGATGACCTCCTCAGCTCGGCCAACGGACCGTGAGGCCGCCGTCGACGACAAGGCTCTGCCCGGTGACGTATCCGGCATCGTCGGAGGTGAGGAACCGGATCGCACGCGCTGCCTCGTCCACCGTGCCCACACGGCCGGCGGGAATGATCTTTCCCGCCTCCCGCAGCCCTTCCGGTCCGAGGGAGTTCACGCTGTCGAGCGACTGGGGGCTCTCGATGAGCCCCGGGATCATCGCATTGACCCGGATGTCCCGTGGCGCCAGTTCGACGGCGAGAGACCGGCAGAGCCCGAGGACACCGGCCTTGGCCGCGGCATAGTGGCTGTGGTCTTCCCAGCCGTAGACCCCGCCGGCAATGGACGAGGTTGCCACCATGGCCCCGCCGCGAGCCATCCTCGTGACACAGGACCGGAACACCCGCATCACGCCGCTCAGGTCAACGGCGAGCATGTCGTCCCAGGCCGAGTCGGTCATATCGTCGATGGACTGACGTCGCAGGATGCCTGCGGCGGCCACGACGATGTCGAGCCGGCCGAATGTGTCCAAAGCGACCTGTGCGATCCGCTCGGTCTCCTCGAAAGCGCCGCGACTCGACCGGACGCGCCTGAGGCTGTTCGACGAGACGCTACAGCGCAGCGACCCCGGTCCGGCGCCACCGACTGCTGCCGCGACGCATGGTGCTGCGCTTCGGGCAGCATTCGCTTGCCCGCCGACCGCCCTCATGCAAGGCGCTACTAGGGCGTGTCCGGCGGATCTTCGTCCGCGATAGCCGCGCCCAGGCGGCCCCTGTCGACACCGCCGGATCGCCCGGATACGCCCGGTATGAGGGCGATCCGGCGGCGCCGCCAGGAACCACCTGCATCACGGCTCTCATCGAACAAGATCCACCGGACACGCCCTAGGCAGGTTAGCAATCGGTACCGTATCGTTTGCTAAGTGATCGACACAGTACTCATCTCAGGAGCTGGCCCCACCGGGCTGGCGCTGGCCATCCATCTGGCCCTGCACGACATCCCCGTCCGAGTCATCGACGCCGCCGACGGCCCTGCCACCACGTCACGAGCGCTCGGCCTGCAACCGCGCGGCGTGGAGGTGTTGGAACGGATCGGCGCACTCGGGGACCTGCCGGAACGCTCGCAGTCGTTGCTGACCATGAACTACAACGAGGGGCCGCGCACCGTGCTGCGGCTCCAGGTGGGCCGGGCCGCGGCGGCCATGCCGAAACAGGCGTTGCTGATCTCGCAGGCCGAGGTGGAAGGTGCCCTGCGGCAACGGTTCCGCGAAGTCGGCGGCGAGGTCGAATGGTCCACGCGGCTGGTCGAAGCGCGACAGACCGCCGACCGCGTCACCGCCACGGTCCGCACCGCAGACAACACCGACCAGCGCCTGGAGACCGACTGGTTGATCGGCTCCGACGGCGCGCACAGCACGGTCCGCAAGATCGCCGGAATCGGCTTTCCCGGCCGCAAACTCATCGAACGTCTGCTGATGGTCGACGTGCACGCGCAGTGGCCGTACGACAAGAACGGCAGCACAACCTGGATGGACGCCGGCCGCATGCTGTCGGTGACCGCGTTGCCGGGCGACGTGTGGCGGGTGTTCAGTCAACCACCAGTCGGCATACCCGACGAACTGTCCGAACGCGAGATCATCGACCGGGTGCTGGGCGAGTTCGGCCGCCGCAGCGGACTGGACCTGGAAACGGTCACCGACGTCCGCTGGGCCTCGGAGTTCCGGATCCACCGTCGGCTCGCGGACACCTACCGCAGCGGCCGGATCCTGCTGGCCGGCGACGCCGCCCATATCCAAAGCCCGACCGGCGGGCAAGGCCAGAACACCGGCCTGGGCGACGCGGAGAACCTCGGCTGGAAACTGGTGCTAGTGGCCAGCGGCCGAGCCGACCAGCGGCTGCTGGACACCTATGAGGGCGAGCGGCGCCCGCTGGCGCGCACCGTGCTCACCGCGACCAGCACCGCAGTGGACATCATGCTGCCCGACAATCGCTGGAAACGACTCGTGCGCGACTGGCTGGTCATGCCAGCCGTACGCCTGCCCGCCGTGCAGCGTCGCCTGTGGCTGGTCGCATCCCAACTGGGCATCACCTACCGCGGCGGACCCCTGGCCCCCACATCGCACCGGTGGACCACCCGCCCGCGCCCCGGTGACCGGGTGCCGGACATGACGTGCCGACAGCCCGACGGGACCGAGGTCACGCTGCATGCGGCGATATCCGGATCCTGGGTGGTGCTCGCCGACGACAAGCACGAGGCCGCCCGGCACGCCGAGGTCGCTATCGCACGGCTCGGCGCCGACCTGGTCAGCACGCTCGTGCCGGTGCGGACGAAACTCCGTGACGTACTGCTGATCCGCCCCGACGGGCACCTTGCTTGGCGTGGCCACGCGGCACCGGAGAAGCTGTCGGCATGGCTGAACCAGGCGCTATGTCCCGCGTAGACCGCGGCGGCCGCCCACGCGACCCCGCCAACGACGCTTCGATCCTGGACGCCGCGCTGGACCTGCTGATCGAGCGCGGCGCCGCCGGCGCCAGCATCGAAGCGATCGCCCGACGTGCCGGCGTGGCCAAGCTGACCGTCTACCGGCGCTGGCAGTCCAAAGAAGACCTCCTGATGGCAGCACTCGAACACGCCCGGAGTACCGACACCGACACGCCCAAGACCGCACGCTCCATCGACGAACTGGTCGAGCTCATCGCCGAACTGCTGAGCCGACCCCGATTCCAGGCACTGATGGCACGAGTCATCGGCGCCTCGGTGGACTACCCGAAACTGGTGAACGCCTACACCACGCGATACCTCCAGCCGCGGCTTAGCGCACTTGCCGACACCGCCCAGCAGGCCATCGACGACGGCCGATTCCCACCGGACACCGACCCCAA
Organism: Pseudonocardia aurantiaca; assembly: GCF_039526725.1. NCBI lineage: Bacteria > Bacillati > Actinomycetota > Actinomycetes > Pseudonocardiales > Pseudonocardiaceae > Pseudonocardia > Pseudonocardia aurantiaca. The sequence continues at coordinate 25,736 of NZ_BAAAJG010000005.1, read as the reverse complement.
CGCGATCCAGGACATCCTCGCCAGCTCGATCGGAATCGTCCTTCTCCGAGGCGAAGACATGACCGCGGAACAGATCGAACACCGGCTGCGGACCCTTTTGCGCCAGATGGGGTACCGCTGACCCACCGCTCGAGGCTGCTCAGGGCGTCGAAGGAGAGAGTTCCCAGACAACTTGTCGGCTCAAGGGCCCGAAGACAGGCATTCAGAAGGTTCCAATATCTGACGTCACCATTTTGCTGTCACTGCCCGCCCAGTTGGCCCGCCACGCCCGCCAGATCCTGCTCCGCCTACCCGCGCACGTCCAGGGCGAAACAGAAACGAATGCGATCGGCACGGTGCGGCTCACGCGCGAAGTCCGGATGGTTGAAGTCCTCGCTCTCTCAGCGGCGCAGGCCGGACGAGGCTTCCCATCGGGCGCCGCCAACAGCGCCGGAGTGATGAGGCGACCGCAGATTGCCGGCAGCACACCGTTGTCGGCGCGAGCGGCATGCCCATCGGCCACATGGTGGGTCAGCTGGTCCGCGAACTGATCGGTGACCGGCGTCGTCCAGTGCCGACTCATCGTCTGGCAGGCCGGACATCGGCTGCTTCGCGTCCCAGCCTGAACGGCTGACGCTCGCGAGCCTTACGGGCGAGGACGCACCGAGCACGGCCACCGCGACCGGCCCGCCAGCTACCGGCCGATGTCTGGTGATCCGGAAACGGGCCCGGAGGAACCCCTGGCGGTGCGACGGTTTCTGCGAGACCGTGGGGGTGGCGGAGCCTCGCCGATAGTGCCGGCGGGCCTGGAAAGCGGGCCTGACAGCGGCGACGCATACCCAGGGTGGAACGTTCACCTCGCGGGAAGGCGGATTGTGATGAGCGATTCAGGTACGGGCGCCACGGGGTCGAGCCTGGGCGAGATGGCCCAACTCTCGGCGATCACGTTGAATGTGAACGATCAGGCGCGGCGTCTCGAAGTGGATCCGCGGACCTCGCTGCTCGACGCGCTGCGCGAACATCTGCACCTGATCGGGACCAAGAAGGGGTGTGATCACGGGCAGTGCGGCGCCTGCACCGTGCTGATCAACGGCCGGCGCGTCAACTCCTGTTTGACGCTCGCCGTGATGCACGAGGGCGACGACGTGGTGACGATCGAGGGGCTGGGCGATCCCGATGGCCTGCATCCTATGCAACGCGCCTTCGTTGAGCGTGACGGCTTCCAGTGTGGCTATTGCACACCCGGCCAGATCTGTTCGGCCGTCGGCATGCTCGCCGAGGTGGAGGCGGGTTGGCCCAGCCACGCTACAGCTGACGTGGCTTCGCCGCGGGTCGCATTGACCGATGAGGAGATCCGCGAGCGGATGAGCGGCAACATCTGTCGGTGCGCCGCCTATCCGAACATCGTCGCGGCCGTTCGGAGCGTGGCGGGAGGAGACCCGGGATGAGGCCTTTCACCTACGAACGCGCGACGGACGCACGCACCGCCGTGGGGGCGGTCTCCCGGCCCGGCGCGAAGTTCATCAGCGGCGGCACCAATCTGCTCGACCTCATGAAGCTCGACATCGAGCGGCCCGGCCATCTGGTCGACATCAGCCGGCTTCCGCTGCGGGACATCGAGGAGCTCCCGGACGGCGGACTGCGCATCGGCGCCCAGGCGGCGAATTCTGACGTGGCCGCTGATGCCCGCGTGCGCACCCGCTATCCGGTGCTGTCGCAAGCGCTGCTGTCCGGCGCCTCGGGCCAGCTGCGCAACAAGGCGTCCACCGGCGGGAACCTGTTGCAGCGCACGCGCTGCCCCTACTTCTACGACACGGCCGCGGGCTGCAACAAGCGGAATCCCGGATCCGGATGTTCGGCGATCGGCGGGTTCAACCGGATACACGCCATCCTCGGCGTCAGCGACTCCTGCATCGCTACCCACCCCTCGGACATGGCCGTCGCGATGACCGCGCTGGAGGCGGAGATCGAGCTGCTCGGCGCCGAGGGTTCGCTACGCCGCGTCGCCATCACGGACTTCTACCGGCTGCCCGGCGACACGCCGCACATCGAGACCGTGCTGCGGCCACGCGAGATGATCACGGGCGTCGACCTACCGCCGCCCCCGCCGGGCCGGCAGCTCTACCGGAAGGTGCGCGACCGGGCGTCCTATGAGTTCGCGCTGGTCTCCGTGGCTGCGATCGTCTCGACCGATCAGGGAACGATCAATCAGGCGCGGGTGGCGTTCGGTGGTGTGGCGCACAAGCCCTGGCGGTCCATTGAGGCGGAGGCCGCATTGACCGGCCGTCCCGCCACCATGGCGACCTATCGTGCCGCCGCTGTGGAGGCGATGCGCGACGCCGTGGGGCAGGGGCACAACAACTTCAAGATCGAGCTGGCCAAGCGCACGCTGTGCCGCACGCTGGCGCAACTGGCCCGGGAGAGTTGAGGAGGCGAGATGATCGGGCAAGCTTTGAACCGTGTTGACGGCCCGTTGAAGGTCGCCGGCCTGGCCCCCTACGCCTATGAGCACTGGGAGGCCGGCCAACCGCTCTACGGATTCATCGTCGGCGCGACCATCGGCAAAGGTCGCATCACCCGGATCGACACCGAGGACGCCGAACACGCACCCGGCGTTCGCATGGTGATGACCCATCACAATGCCCCGGCGCAAGGCATCCGCGATGAGTCCATCCCCTTCGAATACTGGCGCGCTCAGCCGGTGCTGACCAGCCCCGACATTCACCATTACGGTGAGCCCGTCGCGCTGGTCGTCGCCGAGACCTTCGAGCAGGCCCGAGGGGCGGCCAATCTCGTCGACGTGGAATACGCACGCGGGCCGGGACGCTTCGACTTTGCCGCGTTTGAGGACGAGGCGTACGTCCCGAAGGTAGTCAACGCCGGCCTCCCCACCGACACTGCAGTCGGTGATTTCGATACCGGGTTCAACACCGCCGCGGTGAAAGTCGACGAGCGCTACACCACGCCGTACGAGTTCTCCATGCCGATGGAACCGAACGCGTGCCTGGTGGTACCGCGTGGCGAGGACCTCACCGTCTACGTCAGCTCCCAGATCGTCGACGCGGCGCATGCTTCGATCGCCAACACGCTTCGGATCGACCCAGCGCGGATTCATATCATCGCCCCCTATGTCGGCGGGGGATTCGGCTCCAAGCTCGGTATCCATGCCGAAACGATCCTGGCGGCGCTCGCCGCCCGCGCGTTGAGCCAACCGGTCAAGGTCGCGCTGACCCGGCAGCAGATCTTCCAGATGGTCGGCATGCGCACCACATCAAGCCAGCGGGTTCGGCTGGGCGCGGGGCGGGACGGACGGCTGGCGGCGATTGCACATGACGTCACCATGCATACGAACCCCGACATGGAGTACGCCGAGCAGACCGCCGCGACCACCCGCAGCCTCTACGCCGCGCCCCACCGGTTGACGAGCCACCGGCTGACGCCGCTCGATCTGCCGCGCGGGGAAGACGTCCGCGCGCCGGGCGAAGCGCCGGGCATGCTGGCGGTGGAGTCGGCGATGGATCAGCTGGCCGATGAGCTCGGGATGGATCCGGTCGAGCTGCGGATCCGTAACGAACCCACCGTCGATCCCGAGCGAGGCGTGCCGTACAGCGACCGGCACCTGGTCGACTGCATGCGCGAAGGCGCGCGCCGGTTCGGCTGGGAGCGCCGCCCCGCCACGCCTGCAAGTGTGCGCGAGGGGCAGTGGTTGGTCGGCTACGGCATGGCCGCGGCCATCCGCGGACACTTCCAAGCACCGACAACGGTGCGGGTGCGGGTGGCGGCGGACGGCACCGCCGTCGTCCAGACGGACATGACCGACATCGGGACGGGCACCTACACCATCCTGACCCAGGTCGCGGCCGAGGGGCTCGGACTGCCGCCCGATCGGGTGCGGATCGAGCTCGGGCGGTCCGAACTTCCCGTCAGCTGGGGGTCCGGCGGCTCCTGGGGCGCCGCCAACTCGAGCACTGCCGTGCATCGGGCGTGCGCGTCGCTGCGGGAGAAGCTACTGGACGCGGCGGGCAGCGACACCCGCTCCCCGCTGCGCGGCCTGGACCTGGCAGACGCGGTGTTCTCCGACGGCAACGTGCGCGTCGATGGCGCGTCCGAGGCGCTGAGCGAGATCGTCGAACGTCATTATCCCGACGGCGTGGAGGCGGAGGGCGAGACCCGCTTCATGGGCGATGATCCGAACTACACGGACTATTCGATCCACACCTACGGGGCCCATTTCGCCGAAGTGGGGGTCGACGCCGACACCGCCGAGATCCGTCTGCGGAGGATGCTGGGCGTGTTCTCGGTGGGCCGCGTGCTCAACCCGAAGACGGCCCGCTCGCAGCTGATCGGCGGCATGATCTGGGGAGCCAGCGCGGCCCTCGAAGAGGAGGCCGTTGTCGACCCGCGATCCGGTGCCTTCGTCACCCGGGACCTCGCGCATTACCTGGTGCCGGTCCACGCCGACATCCCCGACGTCGACGCCGTCGTACTCGACGGGTACGACGACAAGGCCAACATCCTGGGCGCGAAGGGCGTCGGTGAGCTGGGCATCTGCGGGGCCGGTGCGGCGGTCGCGAACGCGGTGTTCAACGCGACCGGGGTGCGAGTGCGCGACTTCCCCATCACACTCGAGAAGGTGTTGCCCGGTCTACCACCCATGGGTATCTGAAATCTGAGACGGCGGTGCCGGTTCACCGGCCAGTAGGCACTTTCCAGGTGCGGGCTACAACCACCCGTTTAAAGATCGTGGTAGCGGATGGGGCCGAGGTGGTCTCGCATGTGGGGTCGCGCCTGCTGGCCGATGTCGCGGACCGGACCACGCTGACCAGCGAGTTGTCGCGTGCGCTGTCCGGGCTGCGGAAGGCGCGCTCCTGGCATGACCTGGGTCGGGTGCTGGCCGACCTGGCGATCGCGGTGGCCGATGGTGCGACCACGGTCTCCGAGGTCGCTGTCTTGGCCGATCAGGCGGCGTTGTTCAGGGTGGTGGCTGATCCAGCCACGTGTGGGCGCCGGCCAGACTCGGGTGGCCTGGATCGGCGTTCATCGATGCCCTCGTTGTCCTGGCCCTCACCTTGCCGAATACGCGCCTGCGTCGAGGTCCTCGATGAGGCTCGGTCCGGTGGGTGTCCAGCCGAGGATTTCCCGCGTCGCGATGCTGGTCGCTGAGAGGTCCATGCCGAAGAAGGTGCCGATCCACCCGAAGTGGTCGTGGACGTCGTCGGCGGCGATAGAGGCGACGGGGAGGTCGAACGCGAGGCCGATCGCCTGCGCGATCTCCCGGGTCGGGACGCCTTCTTCGGCGACGGCGTGCAGGCGTGCGCCTGCCGGCGCCTTGTGCAGGCCGAGGGTGACCAGGCGGGCGGCGTCGAATCGGTGCACGGCGGCCCAACGGTTAGTGCCGTCACCGGGGTAGCCGGAGACGCCCTTCTGGCGGGCGACCGCGGCGAGGACCGCGATGAACCCGTGGTCGCCGGTGCCGTGGACGGTCGGCGCGAAGCGCAGGCTCACGGTGTGCACGCCGCGATCGACGAACTCGAGCGCAAGGTTCTCGCTTCCGCCCCGCAGCGAGTCCGGGCCGTGGAACGGGGACGCGTCGTCCTCGGCGGCGGGCCGCCCCTGCGTCAGGGCGGCGACACCCGAGGCGAGCAGGAACGGGCGGTCAGTACCCACGAGCGTGTCGCCGATGGTTTGCACGGCCGCTCGCTCGGCCGCGTTCGAGGCGGCCGGGTTGGACCAGTCGTGTTTGTTCGCGAGATGGATGACGGCCTCAGCGTCCTGGGCGCCGAGGCGGATGCTGTCGAGGTCGTCGAGGTCGCCGCGGCGGACCCGGGCGCCCTTCGCCTCGAGGGCTGCGGCGGACGCGTCGGACCTGGCCAGGCCGGTGACCTCGTGGCTGGCGGCGAGCAGTTCGTCGACCACGGCGGAGCCGATCCATCCGGAGGCTCCAGTGACGAAAACGCGCATGACGTGATCTCCTTCGACGCCCCGCCACCGGGCGGAGCGATTGATCCAAGTGACCGATGTCCCTGACTGACGTCAGTCACGGACATCACCGTACAGCTTCAAGTCAGTCGCTGTCATCACTACACTTGACGGCATGGTGCGGTGGGAGCCGGGGGCTGCGGAGCGACTACAGAAGGCCGCGCTCGAGCTGTTCGCTACCCGGGGGTTCGAGCAGACGACCGCCACGGAGATCGCGCAGTCCGTCGGCCTGACCGAGCGCACCTTCTTCCGCCACTTCAGCGACAAGCGCGAGGTCCTCTTCTACGGGCAGCACCTGCTCGTGCAGGCGTTCCTTGCCGGCGTGGACACCGCACCACCGGGCGCATCCCCGATCGAGATCGTCGCCTCCGCGCTGCGGTCCGGGGCGTCCTTCTTCCCGGATGAGCGCCGGCCCTACTCCCGGACCCGACAATCCGTCATCGACCAGAATCCCGCGCTGAAAGAACGCGAACGGCACAAGCTCGCCGGCCTCGCCACGACCCTCGCCGACGCCCTGCGCGCGCGAGGCGTCGATGAACTCGCCGCCACCCTGGCGGCGCAGGCCGGCGTCACCGTGTTCGGAATCGCGTTCGCACAATGGATTCGCGAGGACGAACAGCGATCTCTCGCCGACATCGCAGCGGAGGTGCTGCGCGAACTGCTGACCCTGACCGCAAGGGCGACGGCTTCAGGGAGGGGCCCGCAATGACACGGACTGGTAACCACAAGAACCCATCCGCCCGTCGCCGGCACTGACCGGATCACCAGCCCAGGGAATCGACAAGGTCGATTGAGCTGCGTGTCGGCGGTCAGCGCCGTCACCAGCCATCCCGCTTCGGTAACGCACCGACGGCAGCCGCCGCACTCTCGTCGGCATGAGCGTGCGTCGGCCCCGGGAGCTGCGACGCGTCCTGGCGCAGCAGTGCGGCGTGTCGGCGTGATCACGCAGGACTGACAGCGCCACCATCGGCGACTCCCGTCCCGCCGTCTGGGGAGAGTTGCCGGTGATGCCGTGTGCCCCGCGACTGCCGATGTCCCTGACACTCGGTGCGCGCATGAGCACCCACGAGACTGAGATCGCCGCGATGCATTCGCCGCCGCGACCACTGCACCAACTGCTCCCGCTCCTGCTCCCACCCCGACGGCGGCCGTCTGACGATCGGGCTGACGCCAGCCGCCGCAGGTCGTACGGCCTGCAGGCCGCGCTTCCCAGCGCTGTAAGCGAGCCACTCGCCGACCACGAACCACTGCGTCTACGCACAAGCCAGGCCGTGTCAGCGCGGCCCACTCACGATGACCGACCGAGCGGTCTACATCACCCGTTCAGCCTATGGGCGTGTGACGAATCAGCCACAGAAGGCGACTGTGGGATTTCGCCGAGTCTCGAACGGGAACAGGTCTAAGACTGGGCCGAACGTCGGACCAGTCTTACGCTGGAGGAACTGTGACCGTCACTGGCATCATCACCGCGATCGTCATCGGGGCGATCATCGGGGCACTGGGCCGCCTGGTTGTTCCTGGCCGGCAGCCCATTCCCATCTGGCTCACCATCCTGGTCGGGATCGTAGCCGCGTTCATCGGCACCTTCATCGCCCGCGCGATCGGCATCCCGACTGCCACCAGCGGCATCGACTGGCTCGAGCTGCTCGTACAGGTCATCGTCGCCGCGGTCGGCGTCGTCCTCGTATCGAACCTCTACGGACGTCGTGCCGTACGGCGCTGACACTCGATCCAGTCACCGGGCCCACCTCGCAATGAGGTGAGCCCGGTGTCGCCCCAGGGCAACTCGTCATTTCAGGGAATTTCAGGATCCCATCCTCGGCAGGGAGACACCGCCCCACCTGCTGGTACCTCGAAGACACCGGGACCACAGCTGACGTGTGGGTGCCCGAAACTCGGCTTACGTCATGTACCTGGGTCACGCACGGATCACCATGATGGCGGTGTCGTCGGCGTGGTAACCCCGGTTGTGCTCCCCGACGGCCTGCAACACCCGGTCGAGGATGCCGTCGGCGTTCTGTCCGTGGTACCGCTGGGTGAGGACCTCGGCGAGTCGGTCGTCACCGAACAGTTCCTGGCCGCGGCCGGCCCGGGCCTCGGTGACACCGTCGGTGTGTAGCACCAGCGCATCGCCGTGGCCGAGGACGAAGTCGGCCTCCTCGAGTACGACGTCGTCGGTCAGGCCGAGGACGCAACCGCGGGTCGGCGGCACATCGATCCGACCGTCGGCGCGACGGATCAAGGGTGGCTCGTGTCCGGCGCTGCACAGACGCCCGGTGACACCGCCAGGGCCGGGGAACAGCGTGGCCAGCGCTGCAGTGAGCATCTTCGTGCGGCCGTGCTGGGCGATCAACGCGTCGTGCAGCCGGAGCAAGACGTCCCGGGTAGTCGCGCCGGGATGCGCGGCCTCGGTCCGCACGGTGTAGCGGGCAAGCGCGGTCAGCTTCGCGGCTTCGACGCCGTGCCCGCACACGTCGCCCATCACCGCCCACCAATGGCCACCGGCTTCGAAGAGGTCGTAGAAGTCACCGACGACCTCGACCCCGTGCCCGGCGGGCAGATATGCCGCGGCCGCTGAGATCCCGGGAATTGCGGGAAGCCGCGGTGGCAGCAGGCTCTCCTGCAGCGAGCCCGCCAGCGCGGCCTGCTCGTCCCGGGCGTCCCGCATGGCCTCGGCCTGTGCGCGGGAGTCGGACAGCGCGCGGCGCAGCTGAGCCTCGGCACTCACCGCCCGAGCCAACGTCGCCAGTGCGCGCTGCTGCTGTGCGGTCCACGAGCGTCGCACGTTGCTCATCACGCACAGCCCGCCGATCACGTGGCCTGCCTCGTCGCGCACCGGGAAGCCGATGCACGCCCCCACGCCCAGCTCGGTCACCACACCGAGGCGTCGGGTGCGGTCGTCACATCGAGTGTCCTCGATCACGAGTGCCCCGTCGGTGGCGATGATGATCTGGCTGACGCTGTCCTCGACCCGAATCTCGCGTCCTTCGCTCGCGTCGACACCCACGGCGCTCTTCCAGAACGAGCGATGCGCATCGACCACCGTGAAGTAGGCGCGCTCGCCGCCCGCAACCTCGAGCGCCAACTGCACGAGGTCGTCGAAACAGGTTTCGGGTTCGGTGTCGAGCAGCCCGCTCTGCACCACAGCCAGCAGCCGGTCTGGATGGATCACTGCCGTTGGCGCCTGCGCAGCGCCGGGTACGACGGGCGTCCTGATCAACGTCGCCACCGCTGGATCCTGGAGCGATGTCATGGCAGATCCGTCGTGACGTCGAGACGGTCCGGCCCGGGTACGGGCTTGATGCGCCGACATGGCAGATGTCTCCGGGGACGACGATGAGGGAGTCACCGGGGTCCGGGGCGACGAGCGCGAGTGTACCGGCTTCCGTGACGTCGCATGGCATGTCGCATGGCGCTCGTGGCGGCGATTTTGCTGTTCAGGCGTGGTGTGTTGGCCGTCGCCGGCGTTCGATCGCCCGTTCAGCCGTCCAGTACGCAGTCCCCGGTTGGCACCGTGACGCAGGTCTGGATCTTCTGGTGGTCCCCGTGGTGAGTGGTTCCGGTGCGGAGGTCGCGAACGCTCCCGGCAGTGAGGGGGATGACGCAGGTGTGGCAGATGCCCATGCGGCAGCCGAACGGCATCAGGATGCCGGCCTGCTCGCCCGCCTGCATGAGGGTGGTGGCGCCGTCGACGGTGGTCGAGATGCCGGATGCGGAGAACCGTACGGTGCCGCCCTCGGTCTCGGTGCCGGCGAAGGTGGCGCTGAAGCGTTCGAGGTGCAGGGCGTCGGACAGGCCGGCGTCGGCCCAGGTGGTGGCGACCTCGTCGAGCAGGGTGTTCGGACCGCACGCCCAGGTGTGTCGCTCGCGCCAGTCCGGGCAGATCCGGGCGATGCCGTGGGTCGGAGTCAGGCGCCCGTCGCGGCGGGTGAACTGCTCGTGCAGGACGAAGGCAGGTTTGCTGCTGGCGAGGTCGTGGAGTTCCTCATGGAACAGCATGTCGTCGCGGTCTCGAGCCGAGTGGGTCAGAACGACGTCGGGCATGGTGTCGCGGCGGTCCATCGTGCGCAGCATCGCCATCACCGGTGTGATGCCCGACCCGGCGGTGATGAACAGCAGCCTCGGGGGCGGTGGGTCGGGCAGGACGAACTGACCTTGCGGTGCTGCGAGTCGCACGACGGTGCCCGGGTCGAGCCCGCGCACGAGGTGTTCGGAGAGCAGCCCCTCGGGCATGGCCTTGACCGTGATGGTGATGAGCCCGTCGTGGTGTGCGGGCACCGAGGTCAGCGAGTACGAGCGCCACCGGAACCGGCCTGCAACCGCGACCGCGATACCCACGTACTGGCCGGGCTGGTGGTCGAACTGCCAGCCCCAGCCCGGCTTGATCACCAGTGTGGCGGCGTCGGCGGTCTCCGGAATCACCGTGACCACGCGGCCGCGCAACTCCCGGGCCGACCACAGCGGGTTGATCTTCGACAGGTAGTCGTCGGGCAGCAGCGGAGTGGTCAGGCGTGTCGCGGCGCTGCGCAGCTGCCGGATCGGTGACGCGGTCCAACTCATGATGCTCGCCGCGCGTGCGGAGCTCGGCTTGTCGGCTCGATGCGGGCCGGCGTCCGGTCGTCGGGTGTGCCGGCGCCGGGCAGGGCGAGTCGGGCGATCGTCGCCAGTACCTGGACGTATTGCCTGGGCAGCGGGCCGCTGGTGTAGGGCAGACCGTAGCGCTCGCACAGCTCGCGGACCTTCGGTGCCACCTCCGCGTACCGGTTGGAGGGCATGTCGGGGAACAGGTGGTGCTCGATCTGGTGGCTCAGGTTCCCGGCCATGAGGTGCATCAGCGGCGGCCCGTCGAGGTTGGCCGAGCCGAGGAGCTGGCGGACGTAGAAGTGCCCGCGGGTCTCGTTTTCGAGCTGGTCCTCGGTGAAGGAGTGGGTGCCGTCCGGGAAGTGCCCGCAGAAGATCACGGCGTGCGACCACACGTTGCGGGTGACGTTCGCGACGAGGTTGCCCGCCAACGTGGTCGGAGCGGCGAGCCCGGACAGCAGCGGGAACGCCACGTAGTCCTTGATCAGCTGCCCGCGGACCTTGCGCCACAGCCCGCTGAGCTCGGCCTTCGCCTGCGCCCACGGCTTGCGCCCGGCGACGACGTTCTCGAGTTCGATGTCGTAGATCGCGATGCCGTATTCGAAACCCAGCGCCAGCGCGACGTTGTAGAGAGGCTGGAGCAGGTAGATCGGCTTCCACGGCTGCGCGGGGTCCACCCGCATCGACGCGTAGCCGAGGTCGCGGTCCTTGCCGAGCACGTTGGTGAAGGTGTGGTGGACGTAGTTGTGGGAGTACTTCCACCCCTGTGCGCAGGAGGCGGAGTCCCATTCCCAGGTCGTGGAGTGGATCTCTGGGTCGCCCATCCAGTCCCATTGCCCGTGGAGCACGTTGTGGCCGATCTCCATGTTCTCCAGGATCTTCGCCACCGACAGCGCCGCTGTGCCGGCGGCCCATGCGGGCGGGAACAGCGAGACCATCAGCAGCGCGCGGCCGCTGGCCTCCAGCCCGCGCTGCACGGCGATCACGCGGTGGATGTAGCGGGCGTCGGCCTCGCCCAGGTCGTTCATCACCTCGGAGCGGATCGCGTCGAGCTCTACGCCGATGCGCATGAAGTCGGCGTCGGAGAGGTGAGCGGTGGTGGGGACGGTGCCTGTCGTCGTGCCGGTGCAGATGGTGCTCATCCAGAACTCCTCCCGGGCCGGACTCGGCCGCGGATGATCTGTGCGAGTTCGAGGGAGCAGGGTCTGGGCTACCACTCAGCGTGCACTTCCACCGCTACCAGAGGTTGGGCCGCGGCGAAAGCTTGGACCAGGCCTGAGTGAACGCGATCGCACTCTGTCGCACACATCTTGTCGCCAGCGCCTTGCCGGCGTGGCCTCGCGGACCTTCGCTCGGCTCGCAGGCGCTACCCGGTGCAGCGTCGCGGCCCGTCAACCAGCGCCTCGGGTCAGTCGCTCTGCAGCCGGCCTCACCCGATGGTTGGCACGGAAACGGTCCGGGTACTCCCTAACGAAGTTGATCTGCCTCAAGAAGGGGCCAGGGTCGACGGTTCGAAAGGTGGCAGGTATGACCTTCGCAGACAAGTTCACCCACAAGGCGCAAGAGCTACGCGGACGCATCAAGCGCAACACCGGCGAAGTTACCGGCGATAGACGGCTCCAGGCGGACGGCAGAGCCGACGAGGTGAAAGGCAAACTCAAGCAGGCCTTTGAGAAGATCAAGGACGCTTTCCGCAGATGGGGCGCCCGCCGCCGCCCTCGTCAACATTAACCCGGTGTCTGCCACCGAACCGACCTACCGACCCGGGGAGCCCTGCCCCTCGTCGCTCATCCTCGTTCGGGCTACCGGAGCTTGCTCGGTGGGCCGTTGGACCGCGCTGTGAACTGGCCGCGGGCGCATTTGGGTGACACGCGTGAGGAGAGGGATCGTCCCGCAGCATCGGACCGCGGCGGCGGCAACCGGCCCTCGCACTTCGAGCGGTTCGTCGAGCGTGCCTACCTGTGGGTCAGCCGCCCACCGTTCTTCTTCATCTGCGTGACGATCGTCGTGGCATGGTTGGTCAGCCTGCCGCTGTGGGTCGATCTGAAGGAATGGCAGGTGGCGATTCACACCGTCACGAGCGTCATCACACTGCTGCTGCTCGCGTTGCTTGAGAACGCCGCGCGGCGAAGTGAAGAGGCCTCGCAGGAGAAGCTCAGCATGATCGCGGAGGCGCTCGCGGCGCTGATGGCCTCGCGCGCCACCGAGGATCGCGACCTTCAGGAGGCGGCGACGAAACTGCGTGAGGCGATAGGCCTTGAAGAGCGCCATTGAGCTGGATAGGGAACTGCTCGCGCTGGACGCCGGCACCCCGGTGCAGGTCGACGTCGCGCCCCGGGCGCTGGCGACGGTCGGCTGATCCGGCTTTTCGCTCTCGGCTTGTCCCGTGTGCGTCGCTGCGCCGGCTCTCGGTTACATCCGGCGGTACCGCGCCTGGAGCATCGCGAACAGGCCGAAGGCCACAAACCCGATGGCTACCGCCGTGAGCAGGAATCTCCCGAATGGCTGCGCCAGTATCGTCTGTAGCGCGCCGTCGAGTCCCTGCCCCTGCTGTCGGTCGAAGGTCAGTGCCGCGTAGCTGAGCAGGCCTCCCCCCACGCCCAAGGCCAGGCCCTTGGCGATGATCACCGAGGCGACGCCGACGCTGATGATGATCAGGCCTGTGGCTACGACGATGATCTGTCCGCCAGGCCAAGCCAGTACACCTGTGGTGGCTTGCTCCTGGGACTGGGAGCTCGACGATCCCGAGCCGAGGGCGACCGATGCCGCGCTGATCCCGAGCGCTGCGCAGATCACCGCCTTGGCTCCCCTGGTGACCTGTATCCGGGCCCGTCTTACGCCATGGTGACGCCGGCACCCGCGCGTGGTTCGGCGTCGCCGGGCTGGTGTCGATCGCCTTCGGCATCGTGCTCATGGCCCGTCCCGACGTCGGTGCCCTCTGGCTGGCGGTGATCTTCGGGATCTTCAGCATCGCGTTCGGGATCTCGCAGATCGTGCTCGGCGTGCAGGCGCGCCGGGTCGACTCCGCCGCACCCGGGCTCGGCGGTGTGCCGGCCTAGGCCGCGTCCTGTAGACCGCCAGTCGCGCTCGCGTCCGGCGCGCTGGCATGTGGACTCTCAGGGCAGGTACTGCGGTAAATGCCCGAAACGGGACGGAAGGCCCCACGAACTCCGACCCTTTGACACGTCGCGCGAGCAGACGGAATCCGCTTCGCTACCAACGAGACCGCCAAGTCAGGAAGATCAGGAGGAATAATGGACTTTTCCGCGCGACTCGACGCGCTGCAGACCAGCGTCGCCGAGGCGAAGGCGGCGGTGCAGGCCGCTGCGACTGAGTCCCGTGACCAGCTCAGGCAGCGAATCGACCAGGCCCAGGGCGACATCAACCGGGGCGTCCGGGACGCCGAGCAGCAGGCTCGCGCGGCGGCCGACAGCGGACGGAGCAAGTGGGCCCAGATGAAGGCCGACGCCGCCACCAAGATGGACGACATCAAGGCGAAGATCGACAAAAGAAACGCGGAGGTCGACGCGAACATCGCCGCGAACGAGGCGGCGTGGGCGGAAGAGGATGCAGCCGGCGCGATCGACTACGCGGGGTGGGCCCTCGACAACGCGCGCCTGGCCATCCTGGACGCAATCGACGCGCGCACATACGCCGACGGTCTCGCCAAGACGGCGGGCAGCTAGCCCTCGCCGCTGCTCGTTCCGAAAAGGGGACGGCCGCCTTGACTCCGGCCGGCTCCCGTCAGAGACGGGAGCCGGCCGGAGTCGGCGGAGGCGCTACCCGTAGCGATGGTTGGCGGAAGGAGAAACCGTGCCGACCCCCGGGCGAGGCGGCCCGCTGAAGCACCCGGCCGTGCTCGAGCAGATCGAGGCCCGACACCACCACTTCCAGGTTCGATTGGCCGACGATATTACCGCCTTCGCCGGTTCCATGAACTTCGTCTACATCCACGCCGTCATCTTCGCCGTGTGGATGATCTTCTTGGAGCACGATCCATGGCCGAAATTGACGCTCTTCGTCTCACTGGAAGCGATCTTCCTGTCCACTTTCGTGATGATCGGCCAGAATCGGACGGCGGCATTCCAACAAGCCAAGGCGAATCACGACTTCGTCGAGCAGGAGCTGGAGCTCAAGACCAACACCGCACTGACCCGCGAGACCCAAGGGCTGATCAAAGAGATCCACGAACGCGTGCTCGGCGGTCCCGCGATCGCTTCGCCCGTCGACGACCCGCGATGAGCACAGCACCGATGGCACAGCTGGCCGACGGCAACCGTCACCGCATCATCAGACGCGGCACGGCCTTCGGTACGCCGTACGACCTGGAGGCGACGTCCGCGCATGCCGACGAGATCCCGCGCGGCCTCTACGCCAGGCCGTGTCCTGTAGGTCCTGGCCGATGGGCTTCGTGATCCAGGTGGTTCCTGGCAAGGCGGAGGCAACCGCTCTGAGCGGATGATCGGTGCGATGGCGCTCGTGGCCGTGCAGATGACGTCGGCGTCGGTGATCGCGTCCTGGATGGTGCACGCCCGTGCCTCGAGCCCATGGGCGGCGACGTCGGCGGCGAGTGCGGCTGTCTTGGCGGGGTCCCGGCCGGCGACCCGCACCTCCTGGAAACGGGCGCACTCGTGCGGTGAGAAGGGCGTGGGCGCCTGCTTGTGATCCGGTGCCGATGACGGCGTGGACCTGTGCGTCGGCGCGGGCGAGGAGACGTGCTGAGAGGGCGGAACCGGCTGCGGTGCCGAGCGCGGTGATCGCGTCGCCGTCCATCAGTGCTCTGAGCGGACCGGTCGCCGGGTCGAACGCCGCGATCGCCGCCTGGTGTACGGGGTGGCCGGTGGCCGGGTTGTCGCGGTACACGGTGAGCAGCTTGGCGGCGAGGATGACGAGGGTTGGGCAGTAGGCGGGCATGGTTGCCAGCAGTCCGGCCTGCCCGACGATCGCGGCGATGCGCGGTCACGGCGCAAGGAGAAGGTCCCCCGCAAGGGCTGGTGGACCTGCCCCGGCTGCCAGAACACCAGGTGCAAGTTCGACACGCACAAGCACCACCTCGTCGGACACCTCACCCCCCGCGGCCTGGTCTGCGCCTGGCACCGCTACCTGCCGGATCAGCCGCCGCCGGCGGACTGGCCCCACCCCTCCCCCACCTCACGCTCGCCGGTCTGACCGTGCGCGTCACCCTCACCGCGACGGCGCGCGGCCCCCGGCTCGACGTGCACCCGCAGAACTGCCGCGCCGAGGGCGACCAGCCCGGCACGTACCTGTTCAAGGCCACCGCCGAGGCCACCGCCGACTGATCGGCCCGCCCCACAGAGGGCGCCCGCCCCCGCTCTCCCGCGGGGCGGGCGCCTTCCGTCCCCCTACTGCGCGACGGGCTGGATACCGGGCTGGCCGACGACCTGGAGACGTGCGAGCAGTACGAACGGGCCGGCCACGGCCGCAAGCAGGTCACGTTCTCCCGCGGGCTCCGCCGCCGGTACCGACTCGCCGAGGAGGAGTCCGACGAGGAGATCGCGGACCACGACGCGACGAATCATGCCGACCTGTCCCGCCCCCTTCTCCCATCGATCCCCACCTCCTGGCGCCGCGTTCCTCCAGAGTTCCGCGCCATGGTGCGTCACCGTCTGGCTCATGCTGATCATCGGCGCCCTCGTCCTCGTGGGTCCGTGGCTGATCGCCGAAGTCGGCGGGCGCACCGCCCTGGTCGTCCTGGTCGATGACGTGCCCACGGTGGTACACGATTTGCAGCTCGCTTCTGAATGCCTTCGGGGATCACCGCTGCGGCTACCGGCCCGGCTCGCGCCGACCGCGTCGCCCAGGGGCATGGCCACCTGCAGCGTGGGCGATGCTCGCCATCGCGCACGGCCACCGCACCAGCGGCCGGCACGAGGTGCAGTACCCGTTCCGGCGGCACTGGTGGGCGCCGAGGGTCCGCTGCACCGCGCCGGGTTGCGCTGCCAGGAACCGGGCGGCGGCGTCGATGCAATGCATGTCGACTCCGATGGCTCGTGGTGGAAACCGGTCGGCGCGGAGGTGAGGGGGCCGTTCCGCGCCGACCGGAGCTCAGAAGGTCCGGAGGACTGTGGCCGGGTCGTCGAGCCAGACCCCGTGCTTCCGGTCCGGGGTGACGACGAGCCCGAGCCGCTCCCAGCCCGACGTCCCGCGTCGGCCCAGGCCGGTTTCTGCGAACGGTTCTTCACCGCCTACAACCACGAGCACCGGCACTCCGGGATCGGGCATGCACACCCCAGCCTCGGTCCATTTCGACACCGCGACCGAGGTCCGCGCCCACCGTCAGGCCACCCTCGACCGCGCTCACGCGCAGCCGCGGGCCTGGCTCGAGGCGTCATCTGCACCCGTCACGCCTCGTCATTTCCCAGGAGGCGCGCTGCCACGCCCGGATCGCGGCGTCGTAGGCGACCAAGGTTCCGACCGACGGGTTGGCCCGGTAGTCGCTGCACGCGTCGAGGTACGCGAGGTAGTCCTCGGCGTAGGTGCGTCCGTCGCTCGACGTGCGCTCCCAGAACTCGTCGTTGTAGCTCGGAATCCCGTTCGTCGTCATATCGCCTCCTGCGGGGCGTAGGGGTTGCGGCGGCACTCGGCCGCCTGGATCGCGGCCTTCGAGGGACTCCGTCGTCGCCAAAAGAGCGCCGCAGAGGGGCCAACCACCGCACGTCCCTGAACTCGTGGTGGCCGTCGCGCCAACTGTGGGTCTAGGGGCTGAACGAGGCGGGGGCGCCAGCCGGGAAGTGGCCGAGCCGTCGCGTGCTGAGATCCGCACAGGCGGGTGCTGACGACGTCGGCCTGTGTGACAGCGTGCTCCCGCCATGAGCGGGAGCGCTTCCTGCTCCGCGACGTGACCACGTCATGGCCACCAGGCGGGGCCGGGTGTTGCCGCCGGCGCGGCTGAGGCTGGCACAGCAGGCGGCCAACAGCCGCGCGGTGGCGGCGCTGCCGCCCTGGCCGCACTGCGGGCAGCGCATAGTCACCGTTCCCGCGAGCTCGTCCACGGCAACGGTCAGCTCCGCCGCGCAGTCGCGGCACCAGCGATGCCGCGTGACCGGGTTGACGTGCACCGGTGAAGACACGCATTGATGGATCCACCGGCCGTGCACGTGGCAGGTGAGCCGGTCATCGGGGTTGAGGAGGCCGGCGTCCTCCGCCCGGTCCTCCGCGGCCGACCATCGCGCCAAGACATGACCGGTCAAGCTCCGCACCTGACCCCGAGGTTCCCGCTCGTTCATGCCGCGCTCCCGACAATTACCGACCGACACCGCCACAGACGAGGAGCGTGATCGGCAATTTGCTTCATGGAACCAGCGTCGCGGTCATGCCCACGGTGCGCATCACCGCCAGCGGCTGTCATGCCCAGGGGGTGACTGGAGTCCTCGGACTCATGCTGGCAGGTATCGCGTGGGGCGATTCAAGGGCGATCGACATAGCTCTTCAACGGCAGGCGTTGTCCACCCCCGAACTCTGAATGACGGTGCAACAGACGTACCGAGCCGCGCTGCGTTGGCGGCGCCCCTACGCCGCCCGCCAACTCGCAGCCAAAGCCAAATACGCACTCTGGATCACCCCCGCCGAACACGACGCCATCTCCCGCGTCGACATCCTCCGCAGCTGCCCCGACCGGCCGCTCCCCTCATGACGACCAAACAGCAACCGACCCGCGAAGATTGAGACGCGGATCAGCCGGGCACGCCGTAGGAGGCCTGACGCTCGACAGGGACACGTGCAGACGGATGCAGTTCCCGTCGCCACGGCGCGAAACCTGCTGCTGCCGGAGGATCGGTGCGCTGCCGCCGGGCGATCGCCTTCGCCAGGGCACCGCTTCTCGGAGACCAGTCGATCACTGCGCTGAGCTTCGCGTGACGATGACATTGGAAGGTTCGTCGAGCCAGAAATGCGTCCGCCCCTGGGCAGCGGTCAGGCCGTAGCGCTCCCAGCGCGGCCGATCGGCCAGCTCCCACTCGTGGTGGGCGGCCTCGAGGACGTCCCAGATGTCACGCGGTCCCGCCTGGTCCACCCTGCGCTGCCCGGGTGCCCGAGCCGGGTCGACGCCGGCCCGGAACCACGACCGGTCCGCGGTGACGCCTTCGATTCCTGGGCCGAACGCGTCGTCGATCGGATATACGACGAGGTCGGGAAGGTGCATCTGGGCGACGAATCCCCAGGCGCGATCGTCGAGCAGCGCCGCCGCGTCGAGCGTTGTGGAGCGTGTCCGGACCGGACCGGGGTCCTTGTCGACGACAACGCGGTAGTCGAACGGCGCCGTCGGGTCGTGTCGCAGCGCCATGAAGCTGCCGTAGCCCGGCAGGAATTGCCCGGAGGCGCTGCCATCAGCGCGCATTGTGAGCCGCACCTGAGCGCCCTGCATCAGTCGCCCGCGCAGGTTCGTCAGAATGGTGCCACCCGGGTGTACCTGCTCGATCCACACCGGCGGAATCGCGGTCACCGAGCACGTGGCGATGAGGTGGTCGTATGGCGCCCGCCCCGGTAGACCCAGCTCACCATCGGCGGCCGCCAGGTGCGGCCGGTAGCCGTGCTCGGCCAGGCGCCCACGAGCCGCCTCGACGAGAGCCGCATCGATGTCGACGCTCGTGACGTACTCCTCGCCGAGCGCGTGGCACATGAGCGCGGTGGAGTAGCCGCTGCCGGTGCCGATCTCCAGAACGTGCTGCCCGGGCTCCGCGCCGAGGTCTTCGAGCATCTGCACCACGAGGCCAGGCAACGTGGACGAGCTGGTGACCACGTGGTGGGCAGGCGCACCGCCGCGAGCAGGCTGGACACGGAGGTCGGTGACGAGCGTGGTGTTGCTGTAGACGGCATCGAGCCACGCGCCGCGGTCGGCGAGATTGCTGCTGTCGACCCAGCGCCAGCCCGAGTCACCGTTCTCGACCCAGTAACCGGGGACAAAGACGTGCCGAGCCGTGCCGAGCACGGCCTCCCGCCACCGCTCGGTCTTCAGCGAGCCGCGACCCGTCAGCTCGTCGCCCAGCCGACCAAGCCGCTTGAGGATCTCGTCGACCGGGATGTCCGGTGCCGTGGAACGCGGCATGCTCATGTGAGTCCTTCGGTGAGGTAGTCCGCGATCGCCTCGGCGATCGGGGCGCCGGTCTCATAGGCCAGCCATTCCCACTGGCCTTCGGGGTTGCACTCCAGCGCCACCCATTCCTGCTCCGGGGTGACCACGAAGTCGAAAGCGCCATACGCCAGATCGGCGCTGCGCAGATAATTCAGCACGCCCGCCCGCACCTCGGGCGGAGTGTCGGTGAGCTCGTAGGACAGCGCCAGGTAGTCGGTGCGCCAGTCGACCCGCGAGCGCGGCGACCCGGCGTCGATGCGGACCGCGAAGAACTGCTCGCCGACGACGGTCAGGCGCACCTCGTACAGCTTCGGCACGTAGGCCTGGAACAGATGTGGCGCGTACTCCAGCCCGGACAGGTCCGCTAGGTCGGCCTCGGTGAGCAATCGCGTGTAGACGGCGACCGCTCCCCCGTCGGTGTGCAGCACGCCGACGGCCACCGGTTTGCAGACAATCGGCCCGTGCGCGGCGGCGAACTCGCGCACGCTCTCCGGATTGGTCGTGACGAGGGTCGGCGGCACCGCGAGGCCGCACGTGGCGAAGTCGGTGAGCTGGCGCGCCTTGTACGCGGCATCCGCAGAGGAGGCCGGCCGGTTGCACCAGCGCACCGGCAGACTCGCCAGCACACCGGCGATGCCGTAGCGGGACTCCATTGCGGCGTGCCAACGCTCGGCCTCGGTCAAGTGCACCGGCGGGACGAAGGCGCCCGGCCGCCGCATGTACACGGCGCCGACACGGTCGAGTTCCAGCGAACCGGCCGGGCCGCGGAGCAGCCCGGCCCAACGCTCGCCGTCGAGCTCCACGGAGAGCGCCGCGCGCTGCGGAAAATCGGCGGTGTCGAACCACCAGACGCGGCAGTGCAGCTTCTCGAGCGCCGCCGCCACCTGCCTCGCCGTGGTGTCGCTCGCGCCGGCCATCACGAGCACGGTGTCGGCGGTCGTGCTGCGCGGGTTGACCGTCTCTGTTGCGATCGGCACGGCGTGGTTCACGGCGCGAAGTCCGGCTGGTTGAAGTCCTCGCTCTCGTTGTCCTCCTGCCCGTCATAGCCGGTGGTCGTCTTGGGCGTCGACCCCCGCGTGCCGTACATCGACGCCATCACGGGCTCGGCGAAGCGCAGCAGGAAGCTCCGCCCGCCCGGTTCGGACAGGCCGGCCGGCGCGGGCGAGGCGGCGAGCTGCTCGATCGGAAATCGGCTTCCGGCCGCAATCATCGGGCTGACGGGCGGGAAGGTCAGACGGTCTGGCGTGGTGGTCATCGCAATTCCTCTCACTCGTTACGGTTGGCAAGGGCGACGGGTTGGTCAGCGGGCGAACAGTGCGCGCAGCCAACGGGAGCCGGGCCGGAATCCCAGTTGCACGGCCCTGCGGTACGGCTGCTGCGGAGAAGGTGGGGTCACCTCGGCGGCACAGGCCGGACAGGGCTTCCCATCGGGGGCTGCCAGCGGCGCCGGGGTGATGAGGCGACCGCAGATTGCGCGAAGCACACCGTTCTCGGTGCCTGCGGCGGGTCCGTCGGGCACCTGGTGGGTCAGCTGGTCGCCGAACTGATCGGTCAGAGGCGTCGTCCAGTGCCGGCTCATCGGCTACCCGACAGCCCAGTCGTGGACGGCTTCCCTTTCCGGCATGCCGGGCCCACGTACGCGAGCCTTACGGGCGACCGGCGCGGCGCACGTCGAGCCGGCGGGAGGGAAGCGGGAACTCGTCAAGGCGAGCAGGTCGAACGGAGCGGTCATCGGCGAGTCCTCTCTCATGCATTGACAGGAGCATCGGCCTCCGCGACCCGCAGGAGGAGGGCACGCCGCCGGGCATCGCGGGGCATTCTGTAGTTAGCGCCTCACGGACCACAGCCGATACTCTTCGGTACTGGAGGTGCCATGGACCCGAACTCCAGGTTGCGTGCGCTGCGCGAGTCACGTCCGTCGCCCAGTTTCCCGACCGAGCCGATGAGCCGGGCCGAACTGGCGGAGGCAGTGAATGCCGAACTATGGAGCAGCACTGGCCGTCGTTATGGCCTCGACGCCCACACGATCGCCCGCTACGAGCGGGGCGCGGTCAGATGGCCTAGCGCGGCGTACCGATCCGCAATGCGGAAGATTCTGGGCGTAGCGACCGATCAGGAACTCGGGTTCCGGCCAATCCCACGCGGCGCCAGCGCTCTAGCAGCACGACCTGTCGATGCCTCCCGGTTCGATCTCGCCGACCTCGAAGTGAGTGGCCTGCTTCCCAAACGGGTCGGTTGGCCGGAAGTGGAACAGATCCGTTGGGCAACTAGCTCGATCGCAGCGTCGGACAACCTGTATGGCGGCGGGCTGACCTGCGCGGCCGCCGTGTCGCAGCTTCGCTGGACCTCCGGGCTTCTGGCTGTGCCGGCGAACAAGCGAATCCGGGCGGAGCTGACTGAGGCCATTGGCAACATGGCAGGAGTTGTGGCGTTCGCGGCGTTCGACGTCGGCGACCACAAGGCAGCGCGACGGTGCTTCCGGTTCGCCCTGCAATGCGCCGAGGACGCGGGCTCGTGGTCGCTGCGCTCCAACACGCTTTCCGACATGGCCCGCGTAGCAGCGCACGCAGGGCAATTGGACGAGGCCCTCTCGCTCATCGAACTCGCCCAGGTGCGCTCGGACCGCGTCACACCGACCGGGCGCGCGATGATGTCCATGCTTCGCGGACGGCTTCTCGCACGTCTCGGACAACGGCTGGAGGCGGCCGAGGAGCTGGCGGCATCGGACGCATGGATGGAGCGGTCGGACCCTGCCATCGATCCACCGTGGCTCTGCTACTACGACCGCGCCGAACACCACGGCAGCACCGGCCGTGCGCTCGCCGTCCTTGCTCGTGGAGGCGATCCAGAGCCCGCAGCTCGCCGGCTGCGAGTGGCTGTCGAGTTGGCCGGCGAGCAGTACCCCAGATCGCGCACCTTCTCCCGGCTTCGGTTGGCGACACTCCTGATGGCGGAGGGCGACGCGGCCGAGGCCGCAGCTACCGGACGCCGGGCAGCCCGCGAGGCGCTGGAGTTCCGCTCGCACCGGATGGGCGTTGAGCTGCGGGAACTGGCACGCGCGTCACAGTCGCGGCAGACCCCCGAAGCACTTGAGTTGAGCCACGAGATCGACACTCTGACAGCCTGAGACTGGCACGATCGGCTCGTGCCCCTTCCCACGTGCAGACTCGAGGAACTCGTCGCGGAGGCTGCGAGCCTGGCCCGGCTCGACGGCAGCGCGGCCACACTGCTGCGGAACGGCAGCAACGCGATGTTCCAGCTGCCCGGCGATGTCGTGGCGCGAGTTGCCCCTGCTGGTCGCACCGCCACGGCTGAGCGCGAGGTACAGATCGCGCGCTGGCTCTCAAGCCAAGGGGTGCGGGTAACCCAACCGCTTGGCGATGTGCCCCAACCAACGGTGGTCGCGGACCGTGCCATCACCTGGTGGCACACGATTCCACCGCACCGCGCAGGGACTCCCGGTGAGCTCGGAAGCGTACTGCGGGTCGTGCACGCGCTGGAGCCACCAGACTTCAGCCTCCCGCGTTACGACCCGTTCGACGGCATCGAAATGCGGCTCATCCAGCAGACCGTGCTTGACCCGAGCGACACGGACTGGCTGATCAACCACTACCGCAGACTGCGGGAAGAGTACGAGCACCTCGCGCCCTTCCAGTCTCCGCGTCTGATCCACGGTGACGCATGGCAGGGCAATCTCGCAGTGGTGGACGGCGAAGCGCCGATCCTCCTCGACTTCGAGAAAGTCGCCGTTGCCGATCCCGCTTGGGATCTTGTCCAGATCGCTGTCGATCACACCGACTTCGGCCGAGTCAGCGCCGAAGAGTACGCCGACTTCGTTCACTCCTACGGCGGCAGAGACATCGTCCAGTGGCCCGGCTACCAGTGCCTTGCTGCCGTCCAGGTTCTCAGATGGGCCGCGTTCGCGCTGGGAAAGGCCGATGATGCGCGAGCTTTGCCAGAGATCCGCCACCGCGTCGCATGCATCCAGGGACGTGTGCCTAAGCCGTGGTCGTGGACGGCGTTCTAGTGAGGACCAGGGAAACTGCGTAATCGGCATTTGGCTGAGCGCGTGTTCATAGTTTCCCTACTTGTTCAAAGGCGGCACCTCCGTCGCCGCGCGGCGCTCTCTTGATGCAGCCGCAAGCGCTCGCCCGCGGCGTCCGGCCCCCGCGCGGCGCGCGGCTGCCTGTGTCGTGCCTCATAAGCAGCCGATCACGAAAAGATCTGCACCCATTCCTGTCATTGTCGGGCGACCGCCGTTAAGAATGTTCTCTAGGCGTCGGAGCCGCAAAAGATCTGCCGACGGCTTCTCGGCTCTCTTGGCGGCCAAGTAGAGATCTTCATATGTTTTCCTCCTGACGTGCGGCTGAACGATCACGACTTCGTACTTACTCCGCGCGTCGCGTTCAGCAATGGCTTCAATCAATCCGCTTCTGTCGTCCTCGCGTAAGCCATCAATCCACGTGGCCGGCGTGGGGACAGGGGCCGACTTGAGATGCTCGACGAGAGTTGAGTCTTTCATGAAGTAGGTGTTCTTTACTGCCTGACTCGTGACGACCTCATAGGAGGCTGCGGACACTCCGCGCCGGTCCGAGTCGTTAGCCGCTCCCTTGACATGTATAAAACTGATAGTGAAGTCATCGTCACTTACATGGATGAAATCGGCGAGTTCGCCTGATCCGTCGTCACATGTCAACCAGCCGTTAGGGTACACGCTCAGCACCCAGGCGAACAGTGAGTGATCATTATCCTTCCCAATCATTTCGTGAATCTCTGCAGGACTCGAATCTTTAGTACCGGGCTTCTCTTTCGAGATCGAGTATCCGACAAAATCTCCCCACCTCCAATTTGGAAACGGATAGGGAGTAATCTGCGGCTTGTATAGAGTTCCTTGAGTGAAGACGTGGCCGCTCGCGTAGTACACAGTTAATAGATCTGTATGGTCAAGCGCGTCTCGAACGGGAAGCGCGAGAGTGTGGTCCGTCGGATTACCTTTGAGGCCGAGACGTAGCTGCGCGCTGTCCTCGGAGACGAGTAGTCTCCCGCGCATCACACCGCCGACGCTCATGTTTCGACCAATGTCCAGCTCGAAGTCGCTCGAATCGTCCTTTCCATGGATGTTAAGGACCGCCGATTCCAGCGTTATGGCGGCGCTCACCTTGTCGTCGTTCGTATCATCCGGCAGGTTGACAGGGTTTGCGCATGAGATATCGTATGCCCCCCAGACGTTGTCGAAGTCGAAGACGGGTTGAGTAAGTAGTGGAAACGCAGGATCTCCGATAGCGCCTTCGGTGATCTTGGTAATTTCTTCCCAGAGTAACTCTAGTAGCTCCAGGGCGCACTGCGCGAACTCGTCGAAGTCTTCCGTAGCTTTGTTCCAGACGAGTGAGCGCGTGGGAGTGGTTCCAACCGTGCCCGTGAGTGCCACCCGAGATGGAGCGGATGGCAACAATGACCGGCCGGAACCGAGTGCATATGTCTGGTCTTCTACAGGTGACAGTGTTTGCCGAAGATCGGGTCCAACAATATTCTTGCTGTCAGGCTTGGTTTTCTGTGGTGAATGAGTCCCCCGAAGCCAGAGGCCCCGCGACTCTCCCTTTAGTAGCGCCCGCTCCAAGACCTCGCTTGCGAGTCTTCGCACCATCGGTCGCGGCGGCTTGTCGAGCCAGGTTTGGAATGCATCGCGGATGGATGCCGGCAGATGAACTGCAATGAGCCGATCCCGCCGAAAAGCGACCGTCAACTCATGGCGAACATCAGTCAATACGGTTTCCCTGAGCCAGCCCGGGCGAGATTCGACTCTGTGGACAGTGATCGCGAATTGATCGAATTCGCCCAGACTATCCAGCTGTCCGTCGCCAGTTGGGTCGAGCCCCTCAGCAACGACGCTTATGGTGGGGCGGGATTGGGAAACCTTTCGAATCTTCTGTAGCTTAGAATTTATCTGCCCGAAAGCACTCTCCGGGTCGATACCGTCCGGGCAGAGGAGAATGACGAGACTGGCGTACGGCTTCAGGATGTTTCGAGGCAGGGCTAGCCTCGGGCTTTCACACCAGTTGATCTTGTGCGCGACACGCGGCTCCTGGATGCGCGAAAGTGCCTGCTC
>NZ_BAAAJG010000004.1:0-153602 GCF_039526725.1 Pseudonocardia aurantiaca | reverse complement strand
GGGCGCCTGGCCGCACCGCGGCGCGCCCCGTCGACGCCGCGGCCGGTCACGCCGCGCCCGCACCGGCCGCCGCGGGCCGTGGCGCGCACGGTGGTGGCCCGCACCTGGAAATGGGTCCTGTCCATCGTCGTGCTGACCGCAGTGATCCTCATCGAGGTCGCGTTACTGCGCGACGAGATCGCCCGCGACATCCAGGTTGTGATGGACGCCGGCCGGTCCGGCCCCACGGCGTCGGACATCCCGGCACTGCCCCCGGTCGTTCCCCCTGCCCCTACCTCCGCAGGCCCGGTCACCGCCGTCAACCTGCGTGGGGTCGAGGCCTGCACGCCTGGTCAGAGCTGCGCGGTCCGGGTCCAGGTGCTGCTGCAGCCGCAGCCCGAGCCGCAGACCGTCACCTGGGACTTCACCGTCGTCGACCGGTGCACCGGCGAGACGACGACCGCACCCGGCGGGACGGTCACCGTCCCACTCGGAGGTGACCGGGCCGATGCCGTCGGCACGGTCGCAGTGCCGCCGGGAGACGCACTGGCCGTGCTGGTCCTGACCCGCGCGCCGGCCATCGCGGCGAGCTCCGCCCTGCCCGTCCCCGCCGACGGCGCGTGCGGGCCGCACCCGGCCGAACCGCCCGGCTGATCTTCCTGCGTGACCGTCCGTTCGTCCTGAGGAGGCGATGGCGTGCTGATCGTGGAGCGCGGCGACCACCCGGTCCCCGGCGAGCGGGGCGGCCGCGAGCCGTCGCGAGGCAAGGACGCCGGCGGCGTCACCTTCGACGTCCTGGCCATCCTCGCGGCGCTCGGGCTGGTCGGTGTCGGGCTGGCCAACCTCTACGCCGTCGACGGGGCGGACATGGCGGCCAGGCAGGGGTCCGTCGCCGTCGCCGGAGTCGTCCTCCTGATCGCGTTCTGGCGGTTCCGGATCAGGCTGCTGACCGCGTTGGGCTGGGTCACCTACGGCGGCGCGGTGATCTTTCTGGCTGCCGTGCATATCGGGGGCCTGACGGTCAACGGCGCGACGCGCTGGATCGGCATCGGCGGCTTCACCTTCCAGCCCTCGGAGCTCGCCAAGCTCGGACTGCTGCTCGTCCTCGCAGCGGCGCTCGGCTCCAACCGCCCCGCGTGGCAGCGCTTCCTGTTCGCGGTCGGGCTCGCCCTGGCTCCGATCACGCTGACGGTGCTCCAGCCCGACCTCAGCACCGCGATGCTGCTGCTCGTCCTCACGGTCGCGATGCTGATCATCGGCCGGATGCCGGCGCGGATCCTGCTGCCCCTGTTCGGCGCCGTCGCGGTAGCGGCGCCCCTGGTCGTCGGGATGCTGCGGCCCTACCAGGTGCAGCGGCTCGGAAGCTTTCTCGTCGGCTCGCACGAGTCACCGACGGGAGCCGGCTGGGCGATCCAGCAGGCCCACATCGCACTCGGCTCGGGTTCGCTCTTCGGTCGAGCGGGCGAACCGATGGCGGGTCTGCTGGCCGAGTACCTGCCCGAGAAGGAGACCGACCTCGCGCTTGCCAGCGTCGTCGAACAGTACGGGCTGGTCGCCGGCGGCCTCGTGGTCCTCGCGGGGATAGTGCTCGTGTGGCGGCTCGCCCTGGCGACCCGGGTGCCGCGGTCCCCGCACGGGGCGCTGGTCGCAGGCGGCCTCGCGATCCTGGTCGGGGTCGAGATCATCGTGTCGGTCGGGGGCAACCTCGGGCTGCTCCCGCTGGCGGGTGTGCCGTTCCCGTTGCTCAGCTTCGGCGGCACCGCCCTCCTGGTCCACCTCGCGGCGCTCGGGGTCGCCCTCGGCGTCCGGCGCGACGGGGCCCGCAGGCGGCTGTGGTTGGTGCCGCGCTGGCGCAGCCGGCGCCCCCGGCTGATGCGGTTCGTCGCACTCGGCGTGAGCGGGTTGCTCGTGTCGTTCGGTCTCTACGGCTGGAACCTGCAGGTCGCTCGCGGCGAGGAGCTGTTCGCGGCCGGGCAGCAGCAGATGACGCGGTGCATCCGGATCCCCGCCGAGCGCGGGGCGATCACCGATCGGCACGGCGCCCCACTCGCGGTGAGCGCGTCGACCGCGGACGGCGGCGTCGACCAGATCATCGCCGTGCCGGCCATGCTGCGGTCCCGGCCGGACGATGTGGCCCGCCTCGCCGCGCTCATCGGAGCGCCTGCCGAAACGATCCGCGCCACCCTCGACGTGGTGCCTGCGACCACCCTCGCCCTCCAGGTGGCCGATGTCCCCGGACCGACCGGGGACGCGGTGGCGGCGGCCGGGATCACGGGAGTGCTCGTCGTGCCGCAGCCGAGGCGCTCCTACCCGACCGGCTCCCTGCTCGGCCCCGTCCTCGGGTTCACCGGGATCGCGACCCCGACCGAGACGCAGCGGTGGCCGGGCCTGCCCTCCGGCGAGATCGTCGGCCGGGCGGGCCTCGAGCAGCAGTACGACTCGATCCTGCGCGGCGTGAACGGACAGCAGTGCATCTACGTCACGCCGGCCGGGGTGCCGGTGGCGATGGGTGAGCGGGTGGACCCGATTCCTGGTGCCGACCTGCGGCTGGCGCTCGACCTCGGGCTGCAGGAGCGGCTCACCAAGAACCTCGCCACCGCGGTGCGTGCGGCGCGGAACCCGCGCGCGATCGGGGCGGCCGTGGCGATGGACCCGCGCAACGGACAGGTCCTCGCGATTGTCAGCCTGCCCTCGTTCAACAACAACGTCTACGGCCCGCCGATCGACGCCGCCGGGTTGCAGGCCGTGACGAAGGCGCCGGGCGACCCCATGCTCGAGCACGTGACCCAGGCGGCGGTACCCCCGGGATCGACGTTCAAGCTCGTGATGGCCGCGGCGGGGCTGGTCAACCCCGTGTTCCCGCCGGAGCGCGCGATCCCGACCGGGGGCAGCTTCACCCTGGGGGGCCACTCGTTCGCCAACTGGATGCCGATGGGCCCCATGAACCTCGTGCAGTCCATCGCCTGGTCCAACAACGTCTACTTCTACAAGCTCGCCAATGCACTCGGACCAGGCCCGATCATCGACGTCGCGCGTGCCCTCGGGGTCGGCGCCCCGACAGGCATCGACCTGCCCGGGGAGTCACCGGGTTACCTCGGCACCCCGGAGTCGGTGGCCGCGCGCGGCGGCACCTGGTACGGCGGGTCGACGGTGATCCTGGGCATCGGGCAGGGCTACCTGCAGACCACCCCGCTGCAGAACGCCCGCTGGACCGCGGGCGTCGCCACGGGGCAGATGGTCACGCCACGGCTGGGCCTCGCGACAGGGACCGGCGGGAGCGCCTACACCGCCCTCCCCGTCCCGGCACCGACGCCCCTGCCGTTCGCGGAGGCTCTCGGCCCGGTCCGGGACGGCATGCGGGCAGTTGTGACCGGCGGAACCGGCGCCGCGCTCTCCGCCGTCCCGGCCGTCGGGGCGAAGACCGGCACGGCCGAGGACGGGAACCTGCCCACCGGCAGTTACGACAACTGGCTGACGGCGGTCGCGCCGATGCACGACCCGGGTGTGGTCATCACCGCGCTCGTCCAGGGCCCCGGCATGGGCGCCAACAACGTGCAAGGTGTGGTGTCCGACGGGCTTCGGTACTTCCTGGACCACCGGGCCGATGTGCTCGCCACCGACCCGGTGCAGACGCCGTAGGAGGGTCCTGAACAACTCCGCCCGTAGCGAGCGGCGTCCAGGTGGGTCATCCGCATCGGGTCACCTGACGCGCGAGTGCCGATACCGCTGTTGTATCGGCGCGATCGTCCAACGCCGCGGGTGCCCGCCTGGGCGTCGCGCATTAGGGCCGAGTTGTTCGCAGTAGGGCCGAGTTGTTCAGCGCGCTCCTCTAGGAGGAGGCGCGCGGCACCGGACGGCAGCGATCAGCTCCAGCCGTACGCATCGGTCACCGCCCGGCTGTGCACGCAGCGCGCCGCGCCCTCGGCCACGCAGGTCAGCGGGTTCTCGGCCACCTTCACGGGGAACCCGAAGGCCCGCTCGAGCCGCGCCCCGAACCCGCGGGTCAGCGACGCCCCGCCGAACACCGTCACCCCGTCGGCCAGGACGTCCCCGACAGCCTCCGGAGGCAGGTCGTCCAGGCACGCCGCGAGCGTCTCCACGATCGAGTCCGTGATGGGCTCGACGACCTCCACGATCTCCGCAACCGGCACCGTCGCGAGGCGCGCGTGGCCGGTACCGGCGTCCCGGCCGGGCACCACCACGCTGGGCTCGGTCTCGAAACCAACCCGGATCTTGACGTCCTCCGCGGTCTGCTCACCCACGACGAGCTGGTGGTGCTCCCGCATGTGCCGGTATACGGCGACGGTCATCTCGTCTCCCGCCACGCGGCAGGAGCGGGCCGTCAGCACGCCGCCGAAGCAGAAGGCGGTGACCTCGGCGGTGCCGCCCCCGACATCGACGACCATGTGCACCCGCCGCTCCATCGGGTCGATGCCGCAGCCCACCGCCCCGGCGATCGGCTCGTCGAGCGCGGTCGGCCCCC
This sequence comes from Pseudonocardia aurantiaca, assembly GCF_039526725.1. Lineage (NCBI taxonomy): Bacteria > Bacillati > Actinomycetota > Actinomycetes > Pseudonocardiales > Pseudonocardiaceae > Pseudonocardia > Pseudonocardia aurantiaca. Next base: position 149,140 of record NZ_BAAAJG010000004.1, on the reverse strand, counting down.
TGATCCCGGCCTCGTCCGCCGCCTCGAGCAGCGCCTGGCGTTCCAGCACGGTCGCCCCGGAGGGCACGCCGATGACCACACGCGCGTAGTTGCGCTGCCACGGGTGCCGGGTGGTCCTACGCAGGACTGCCCGCAGGTAGGACCGCGCCGTCTCCAGGTCGGTGATGACACCGTCCTGCAGCGGGCGCATCGCGGACATCCCCGCGGGGACCCGCCCGAGCAGCTCGGATGCCTCACGCCCGATCGCGAGGATCCGCGCATGTCGTCGGCGCCCGGAGCGGCGCAGCAGCACCGACGGCTCGTCGAACACGATCCCGCGAGACTCGTCGCAGACGACGGTGTTCGCAGTGCCAAGATCGATCCCGAACTCAGCCACTGGCTCTCCTCGCCCCGCGGTCGACACCGGCCCGTCAGAGTGTGGTGGCATGCGGGCGAGCGGTCCAGCCCAGAAAGGAGCGAAGATGCTTCCGAGGGCCTGCGACCAGGCACGAACCAGTCATGCGCCACCGGATCGGGCGGTCAGGACGGCTGCGGCGGGAGCGTCGCCATCACCAGCGTGCCGTCGCCGGGAGCGCTCCGGACGACCAGCAGACCGCCCAGCGCTTCCACCCGGTCCCGCAGCCCGATGAGGCCCGAACCGCGTACCGGTCGCGCGCCGCCCACGCCGTCGTCGTGCACGGCGAGATGCACGGCCCCGTCCTGGTCCCGCACCGCGACCGTCGCGTGTGAGGCGCGCGCGTGCTTGGCGGTGTTCGCGAGCGCCTCGCAGGCGACGTAGTAGGCGGCCACCTCGACCGCCTCGGGGAAGCGCGTGTCCGTTCGGACGTCCACCTCCACCGGTATGACCGAGCGGCGGGCGAGCGTGCGCAGGGCCGGCCCGAGCCCGCCCTCGGACAGGATCGCCGGGTGGATCCCGCGAGACATCTCCCGCAGCTCGTCCAGCACGGCGGTGACCTCCTCGGCCATCCGGCCGATCCCCGACCGCACCTCGCCGAGCTCCGGCGGCACGGCGCTCTCCGCCAGCCGCATCTCGAGCCCGAGGCTGACGAGCCGTTGCTGAACCCCGTCGTGCAGGTCCCGCTCGATGCGCCGGCGCGCCTCGTCGGCCGCGACGACGACCCGGGCCCGGGAAGCGGCCAGCTCCGCCTGGCTCTCCGCGTTGCCGGCCGCGATGGCGACGAGCTCCGCGAAGCCCGCCATGCGCTGCTCGGCGCCGCCGGGGAACCTCTCGTCGCGCGTCCCGACGCCGAGGGCGCCCCAGGTCCGGCCCCCCAGCACGATCGGGGTGGCGACCGACTCGACTGCCACGCCGTGCACGAGGTCGACGAACTCGCCGGACGCCGGGTTGTCGTGGTCCTCCCGACCGTCATCACGGCACGAGCGGCCGGTGAGCCGCACCTTGGCGAGGACCGCGGACGGTTCCAGCTCGACGCGGCTCCCCACGGACACGTCGAGCGGATTCCCGCCGATCCGTGCGACGACCGTGGCGAGGCCGTCCTGGTCGTCGTACCGGACGATGATCGTGGCGTCGGCCCTGAGCGCTCGCCCGACGTTGTCGACGACCGCGGCGAATACCTGGTCCGCGGGCGTACCGCAGGCGACGAGGGTGGCAACCCGGCCCCGCGTCGCCAGGTCCTGGACCAGTGTGGTGATCTCGGCGCGACTCTGCGTGTTCGCGACCGCGGTTGCGACGAGCTCCGTGAAGTCGGACAGCCGCTGCTCGACGTCGGAGAGGAGCGCTGCCGTGCGCGACGCGACGGCAAGCACGCCCCACAGCTTCCCCTCGACGGTGATGGGGCTGGCGGCCGAGGCCAGGATCGCTTCCCGCCGCACGACGTCGGCGAGGTCCGCGCCTGCCCGGCTGAAGTCGTGGGTCTGCGCGGACCTGCCGGTCCGCATGACCGCCGCGATCGACCCGCAGGGATCGACCTCCACGACCTGGCCCATCCGAAGGGCCTCGGCGTTCCAGCCGCCGCCCGCGAGGTGCGTCGCCGTCCCGTCCGGCTCGAACCGCTGCAGGACCGCCAGGTCGAAGTGGAGCAGCCGCGCGACCTCGTCCGTGACCGTGGTGAAGACCTCGGCCTGCGACGCCCCGAGCGCCACCTGTGTCGCCACCCTGCGCAGCGCGGCCTGCTCCTCAGCCAGCCGGTTGAGCTCGCCGCGGCTCTCCGCGTTCGCGATCGCGGTGGCGAGGAGATCCGTGAAGTCCGCGATCTGCGACTCGGTGTCGTCGGGAAACGGCCCCACGCTCGACGACGCCGCGATCACTCCCCAGAGCCGCCCGGTGAGCATGATCGGACAGCCGACCGACGCGCGGATGCCCAGTTCCCGGGCCTCCCGGGCGATCTCGCCGCCTGCGCGGGCGAAGCTGTTCACCCGGACCGCACCGCCGGTCCGCCGGACCTGCGCGGCGACGCTCAGACCGTCGAGGGTGAACCGGGTGCCGACGGCCAGCCGGACCGGCACCCGGCTCCAGCCGGCCACACCCAGCACGGTGCCGTCCGCCTCGTATCGCTCCAGGCGCGCGAGGTCTGCGCCGCAGAGCAGCGCCACCTCCCGGAGGACGGCCTCGAAGACCTCCGACCGGGGCGTCCCCTGCGCGACGAGCGTGGCGACCCGCCGCAACGCCGCCTGCTCCTCGACCAGCCGCGCGGCCTCCCGGGCCTGCCGCCGCGACCGCGCCGCCAGCTCGCCCACCACGACCGCCGTGATCAGGAAGACGCCGAGCGCGAACACGTCCCGCGGGTCGACGGCTCCTGCCGGGGAAGGCAGGAACATGACCGCGAAGACGGCGACGCTCGCCACCGACACCGCCGCCGCGGGACTCACACCCCACACAAAGGCGACCGGCAGGACCGCGAGCAGGTACAGAACCAGCAGGCTCAGCACCGGAACGTACGGCTCGAGCAGCACGAGCGCCGCACTGACGGCAGCGACCAAGGCCACGCTGACGAGCAGGCAGCTCAGCCAGCGGAGCAACGACGGTCGAATCCGGACGTCTGCCATCGTGACGGCTCCCCGGGGCCGACGCTACCGGCTGAACGCCTCCGTGACGACCTCTCGGGCCGATCCACGGCAGGTCAGTCGGAAAGTCGCGCGCAGGCCCCGGCTTCCGCCTGGCGGGACTACTCGCCCGCGCCGACCAGCGCCTCGACGGCCTGCGCCGACAGGAGGGACTTCGAGAGGAAACCGACGGCCGGACTGTCCGCGATGAGGTCGGCGAAGTCCTCCTCGCCGCGCGTCGAGATCAGCACGACGCGAGCGCCGAGGTCCGGGAACTCGTCGACCAGCCGGCGGGTGAGCTCGAACCCGCTCTCACGCCCGAGGGCGATGTCCACAAGGATGATTCCAGGGCGCAGCACGGCGACCTTCTGCACCGCTTCCGCGATCGTCCGCGCCGTACCTACCACCTCCATCCCCTGACGCTCGAGGCTCGTGTGCGCGATCTCGAGGAACCACTCGTTGTCGTCGACGATCAGGCATTGCCGAACCACGTGCCAAGCATCGCACCGCGCCCGGGCCCTCGCATTGCGGCTAGCCGTAACCGCCGGTGACCGCAGGCGCACCGGGTGCCGCTGACACCACCCATCGGGCAGTTCCAGCCAGCGGGTAGCGGAGATGGCAGCAGGCGTTGACGACGCGGCGCCCGTTGCCTCCGCACCATTGACCCCATGAACACCGCGGCAGTGATCGGCGACGCGATGACGGACTACCTCCTCGCCGCCGGCACCAACAAGGCCCCCGCCAACCGCGCGCCCGCCCACATGGCCGCCTGGATGCGGTCGCACGGCTACCGGATCGTGCGCTCCCCGGTCGATCCCGTCGATCCCGGCGACCCGCAGCAGGTCGCCTGCATCGCGGCGGCGATCGACTGGCACGCCGACATCGACGCCGCCGAGCAGCACTGGCTCGTCCGTGAGGTCCTCGCCGCCGCCACCACCAGGCCGCGGGTCGTCACAGACATCCGCCACGTCGCCTGACGGCCGGGCGGGGTGGGGATCCCGCCCCCGCCCCGCCCGGCCGTCGTCTCGCCTTCGACTTCCCTGCCCATCTCTCCTGGGCCGCCTTCCATCACTCCCAGCGAACGCGCCCGCACCCGAACACTTCAGGCGCGAGACCCCGCGTGCCATAGTGGCACCGGATGCCAAAACTGGCGCCGGTGCAGGGTCGACACAAGGGAGTGATGTTCCGATGGCAGGACGCGTGGAGGGCAAGGTCGCCCTGGTGACCGGCGCGGCCCGGGGTCAGGGCCGGGCCGACGCGGTGCGGCTGGCCCAGGAGGGAGCCGACATCGTCGCGATCGACGTCGCCGCCCCCCTCCCGAGCGTCCCGTACCTCTCAGCCACACCCGAGGACCTGGCGGAGACCGTCCGGCTGGTCGAGAAGCTCGACCGCCGGATCGTCAGCGCGATCGTCGACGTCCGCGACCTCGACGCCCTGCGCACCGCCGTCGACGACGCCGTCGCGGAGCTCGGCAGGCTCGACGTCGTCGTGGCCAACGCGGGTATCTGCGTCCCGGCGCCCTGGGACCAGGTCACCCCGACGGTCTTCGACGACACCATCAGCACCAACGTCACCGGCGTCTGGAACACCGTCATGGTGGGCGCCCCGCACCTCGTCGCGGCCGGCGGCGGCTCCATCATCCTGATCAGCTCGGCAGCCGGGCTGAAGGTGCAGCCCTTCATGGTCCCCTACACGACCAGCAAGTTCGCTGTGCGCGGCATGGCCAAGGCGTTCGCCGCGGAGCTGGCCAAGCACCACATCCGGGTCAACAGCGTGCACCCGACCGGCGTGAACACCCCGATGGGCACCGGCGACATGCAGGCGGTGCTCGGCGCGGCGATCGCCGGCGACCCGCGGCTCGGTGGCATGTTCACCAACATGCTCCCCGTCGATGGGACCGACGTGGAGGACGTCGCCGATACCGTGCTCTTCCTCGCCTCCGACGAGTCGAAGTTCATCACCGCGCACGAGATCGCCCCCGACGCCGGCGTCACCGAGTTCTGAAGGGATTTGACGATGGCCAGCACGAGAGACTGGTTCGAGAGCGTCGCGGAGGCGCAGCGGCGGGCCAAGCGGCGGCTACCCAAGGGCGTCTACCTGGCCCTCGTCGCAGGTTCGGAGGCGGGCGTCACGATGAACGACAACGTGGCGGCGTTCGGCGAGCTGGGCTTCCGCCCCCGGGTGGCCGACCTCCGGACCGACCGCGAGCTCGCGACCACCGTGATGGGCCAGGACATCAGCTTCCCGGTGCTGATCTCCCCCACCGGCGTTCAGGCCGTCGACCCCGACGGAGAGGTCGCCGTGGCGCGCGCCGCGGCGGCGGCGGGCACCGCGATGGGGCTCTCCTCGTTCGCCTCGAAGCCGGTCGAGGAGGTCGCCACCGCGAACGACAAGCTCTTCTTCCAGTCGTACTGGCTGGGCGACCGCGACGCCATCCTCGCCCGCGCCGAGCGGGCCCGTGCCGCCGGCGCGAAGGGGCTCATCATCACCCTCGACTGGGTGTTCGACTCCCGCCGTGACTGGGGCAGCCCCTTCATCCCGGAGACGCTCGACCTCAAGGCGATGGCCCGCTACGCCCCGCAGGTCGCGGTCAGACCCGGCTACCTGCTCCAGTGGCTCCGCCACGGCAAGCTGCCCGACCTCGGCGTGCCGAACCTGGTCGGCCCCGGCGAGGAGGCGCCCACGTTCTTCGGGGCCTACGGGCAGTGGATGACCTCCCCCCTGCCGACCTGGGAGGACCTGGCCTGGCTGCGTGCGGAGTGGGGCGGCCCGTTCATGGTCAAGGGGATCACCCACCCCGACGACGCCCGCCGGGCGGTCGACATCGGCGCCACCGCGATCTCGGTCTCCAACCACGGCGGCAACAACCTCGACTCCACCCCGGCGACCATCCGGCTGCTTCCCGCGGTCGCCGACGCCGTCGGCGACCAGATCGAGATCCTGCTCGACGGCGGCATCCGGCGCGGCAGCGACGTGGTCAAGGCGCTCGCCCTCGGCGCCCGCGCCGTCATGATCGGCCGGGCCTACCTGTGGGGATTGGCCGCGGGCGGGGAGAAGGGCGTGTCGAACGTCCTCGCGATCCTGCGCAGCGGCATCGAGGAGGCCCTCCTCGGCGTGGGCCGGTCCTCGATCCACCAGCTCGGCCCCGAGGACCTGACGATCCCCGCAGGGTTCAGCCCGAACTTCCGCAAGGACTGAACCCGGCCGACGTCCCCCGAGGTCAGGGGCCGGGTCAGGGGGCCGGGGTCGGCCGTGTGCGCGTGCAGGTCGGCTGAACGTCAGCAGGGTGACATCGCGGACGTTGAACGTCAGCGGAGCCACCCTGCTGACGGGTCGGGGCGCACCGCCGGCGTCCTACGCCTCCACCAGACGCACCCGCACCTCACCAAGGCCCTCGAACGCCCCGGCGTACTCGCCGGGCTCGAGCCCGTTGCGGCGAGCGGCGAAGGAGCCGGTGATCACGAGGTCGCCCTCCTCGATCGCACGGCCGAACCTGGACAGCTGCGCCGCGAGCCGCGCGATCGAGAGGTAGTGGTCGTCGATGTGCCCGTCGGCCGCGACCGTCTCGAGGACCTGCCCGTCCTGGCTCAGCGTCGCCGCCGACCGGGCCAGGACCGCGCGGTCCGGGAGCGGCGAGACGGGCGCGCCCACCACGACGCCCCATTGCGTGAGGTTGTCCGCCACCCGGACTCCGGGGTCCTGCGGGCCGTCGATGCGCCGCTCGTTGAGCTCGAACGCCGGCGCGACCCAGGAGAGCGAGCGCTCGACCTCGCCGGTGTCCAGGTCGGCGCCGGCGAGGCGCCTGCCCGCGCGGAAGCACAGCTCGGTCTCCAGGCCGGCCCGCGACATCCGCGGCAGGCCGACCGTCGCCCCCGACTCGAAGACCCGCTCCTGCAGCAGGAAGCCGAACGGGCGGACGCCGGGGCCGAATGCGTCGCGCACGGCACCGGAGGTCAACCCGACCTTCCAGCCTGCCCGCGACCGCCCGCGCTGGACCCATCGCGCCAGCACCGCCAGCTGGGCGTGCTCGCCGTCGTCGATCGACCACCGGCCGCTCAGCCCGGCCGCGTCGAAACTCCCGCTGAGCGCACCGTTCCAGACGATGTCTACGAGATCCTCCGTCACTGTTCCTCCGAATCGCACTGTTCCTCCGAATCGGTCCTGCGTGAACGATCGCGGCGGTGCGGTTCGCCCGCCACCCTCACACCGTCATACGGCGTGCGGGGCGCCCCGGTCCAGTTGACCGCGACGCGCGAGCGGCTCAGCACGAGGGCATGTGCAAGCCGTCCTGGATCGTGTCGCACGAGCTGCCGCTGGAAAGCCGCAGATGCATTGACGTTGTGCTGGGCCAGGTCCGTCAAAGGTGGAAGGGTGGACGGAGAGGTCGAGGCGGGCGTCGGACTCAGCCCTCCAGGCCCAGGGGGACCTCGTAGATCAGGTTGAACGGGGGTCTGCGCAGTGCCGCGCGCCGGGCCATCGAGAGAACCTCCGCGTCTCCCGGTGGGCGGTCTGCAGTCCGGTACTCAGCGTTCTCTCATCCGGCCGGCCGCACGCTGGGGTAGAGAGACATGAAGGGAGATCGCCGTGACCGCGATCGGATTCTTGCTCGGCACACTGCTGCTGATCTTCCAGATCGTTCTTGTCGCCCGCATGGTGGTCGACTGGACCGCCGTGCTGTCCTCGGGGCCGGAACCGGGATGGAGGCGGCAGGCCCGGCGGATCACCCACGGTGTGACCGAGCCGGTGCTCGCGCCCGTGCGACGGGTCATTCCCCCGATTCGGGCCGGCTCGGTGGCGATCGACCTGGCCTTCCTGGTGGTCTTCGTCGCTGTGCTGCTGTTGCGCCAGGTCGTCGTCTCCCTGTGACGCACCCCGGGCCGCGGCGCTGACATGCGAAGCCCGCAGGGGCTGCTTCCCTGGCCCGGTGACAGGGAGCCGAACTTCTTCCCGTCCCCTAACCTTCGGCTGGGCCGCGTCGTGCAAAACCGCACATAACCTCGGTGGTCGTGACCACCGCGCCCCGTTGACGTGAGGTGGCGGACGCGCCGCTCCCAACGTCCTAGGAGGTGCTGCAGATGAGCGCCACAGCATTGTTCGTCGCAGTGTTCCTGGCCTGCATGGTCGAAGCGGTCGAGGCGGTGACGATCGTGCTGGCCGCGGGGACCGGCCGGGACTGGCGCTCGGCGATCACCGGGGCCGTGTCCGGTCTCGCCGTGCTGGCCGTGATCGTCGCCGCGCTCGGCCCGGCGCTGACCGCGGTCCCGCTGGAAGGGTTGCGTCTCGTCGTCGGCGGGCTGCTTCTCGTGTTCGGCCTCCAGTGGCTCCGCAAGGCCATCCTGCGAGCCAGCGGGCTGAAGGCCCTGCACGACGAGGACGAGGCGTTCCGCACCACGCTCGCCGCCGCCAAGGCCGCACCCGGTGGCAGCCGCGGCTTCGTCACCGACTGGTACTCCTTCACCCTCTCGTTCAAGGGTGTCCTGCTCGAGGGCCTCGAAGTCGCCTTCATCGCCCTGACCTTCGGCGCCAACCAGCAGAACATCCCGCTCGCCGCCGCCGCCGCGCTGGCCGCCGTCGTCATCGTCACCGGGGCGGGCCTCGCAATCCGCGCTCCGCTCACGCGGGTACCGGAGAACACCATGAAACTCGTCGTCGGGATCATGCTCACGGCGTTCGGCATCTTCTGGGGAGCCGAGGGCGCCGGAGCCGTGTGGCCGGGCGCCGACGCCGCGCTCCTGGTCGTGGTGCCCGGCGTCGCGCTCTTCTCCCTCGCCCTCATCGGCGTCCTGCGCCGCGTCGCTCGCACCTCCGCGCCGGCTCAGGCCCGCGCCGAGAGGTTGGCCCGATGATCCGCCGCATCCGCGCCTTCCTGGACTTCTGGTACGACTTCGTCGTCGGCGACGACTGGCGGGTCGCGACCGGGGTCGTGGTGGCGCTGGTACTGACGTTCGTCGTCACGAGATCGGGCGCGCCCGGCTGGTGGGTCCTTCCCGTCGCCGTGGTGATCCTGCTGCCCCTGAGCCTGTGGCGGGTGGCCCACCGACCCCCGCCGACGGACTCCTGACCGGCCGGCAGCGAGTTTGCCGTCGGCTGGTCGTCGACGGACTCTTCGCTTCCCTCTCCGTTCCTAGCCTCATGGGTGTGGCGCGAACCGGCTTCCGGCGCGCTCCCGGAGGAGGACGACACGGTGGACATGACGGCGCTCGTGCAGGGGATCAGCGGACCTGCGGTCTACGCCGCGACGGGGGTGTTCGCGCTCCTGGAGTCGGCAGCGTTCGTCGGGCTGGTCGTGCCGGGTGAGACCGCTTTGCTGCTCGCGGGTGCGCTCGCAGCGCTCGGACACGCCAGCCTCACGATCATGATCGCGACCGCGGTCGTCGGCGCGATCCTCGGCGATCTGGTGGGGTACGGGATGGGACGCGGACTGGGCCGGCGGGTACGCGGCACCCGCTGGGGGCGGGCCGTCGGTGCGGCCCGCTGGGACCGGGCCGACGAGATGGTGCGCACGCGCGGGCCCCTCGCGGTGTTCCTCGGCCGCTGGGTCGGCGTGCTGCGGGCGCTGGTCCCCATGGCCGCGGGCGCGGCGCGGATGCCCGTACGCCGCTTCCTGCTGTGGAACGTGCTCGGCGGCGCCAGCTGGGCCACGTCGGTGCTGGTCGCGGGCTACTTGGCAGGTTCTTCCTGGGACGCGGTGCAGGGCTGGGTGGGGGTCTGGGCGGCTGCGATGACCGCGGTCGCCGCGGCTTTGGTGGCCGCGCCCGTGCTGCGCAGGATGTGGCAGCGGCACCGCACGAGGAACGGCGCAGGCCTTCCCGAACCCGCAGGGCGCCGGTAGCCGTACGGTCACCGGCCCCCGGGCGGCAGGCGCGAACGCGACTACGGGGCCGAGATTTTGCGTTCCCTTGGCCTTGCGGCGGCGGGCTCCTTCCCGGCGTCTTCGTAGCTTCAACGCCATGATCCGCCTAGACGAGGCCGCCGTCCGGAGGACCGCCGCTGTGGCTGTGTGTACCGCCGCGCTGCTCGCCGGCTCGGTCGCATGCGGGAGCCAGGCCGCTTCCCCCGCTCCGAGCCGCTCCGCCGCACCGGCGGCATCGCCCGCGCCGAGCGGCAGCGCCGGGCCGGTTGCTCCCCCGCCGCAGGCGCCCGAGGTGAACGTCGCCGGCGACATCCCCGACAACCAGGTGTTCGTGCCCTACACCGCGCCTGACCAGTCGTTCCAGGTTTCGGTGCCGGAAGGGTGGGCACGCACGGCTGATGGCGCCGCGGTGCTCTTCACCGACAAGTACAACTCGGTGCGGGTCGAGTCGGTGCAGCGTCCGGCTGCGCCCGACCCCACGTCGGCGACGTCCGACGAGGTACCTGCCATCTCCGCAGGCACGCCGTATTTCGCGCTGGGCAACGTCACGTCGGTCACCCGCAAGGCCGGACCCGCGGTGCTGATCACCTACAACGCGGCCTCACCCGCGGACCCTGTCACCGGGAAGAGCGTCGCGACCGCGGTCGAGCGCTACGAGTTCTGGAAGGGCGGTCAGGAAGTGGTCCTGACCCTCTCCGGGCCGCAGGGCGCCGACAACGTCGACCCGTGGCGCGCCGTCACCGACTCCTTCGGCTGGCAGCGGTGAACCCCGTCGCCGAGGCGAGCCCGGCGCCCGGGGCGCCGCCGTCGCGCCCCGCGATCGAGGCGCGCTCGCTCTACCGCTTCTTCCGCGCCGGTGACGAGGAGACGCTCGCCCTGCAGGGCGTGACGCTCTCGGCAACCGCGGGCGAGGTCATCGCGGTCGTCGGGCCGTCTGGCTCGGGCAAGTCCACCCTGCTCGCGTGCCTCGCCGGGATCGACGAGCCGGATGGCGGCAGCGTCACGATCGCGGGCCGGCGCATGAGCCATCAGACCGAGCCGGCGCGGGCGCGGATCCGGGCGCAGATGGTCGGGATGCTGTTCCAGAGCGGGAACCTCTTCGACCACCTCTCCGTCGAGGCCAACGTGGAGCTGGCCCAGCACCTCGCCGACCGGTCCGTGCGCACGCGTCCCGCCGACCTGCTCGCCGCGGTGGGGCTCACCGCACGCGCCGGGTCCCTGCCGCGCACGCTGTCCGGCGGAGAGGCCGCGCGGGCCGGGCTCGCCGTCGCACTGGCGAACGACCCCGCCGTCCTGCTGGCCGACGAGCCGACCGGGGAACTCGACACCTCCACCGAGGCGACGGTGCTCGAGCTGCTCGCGGCGGCCGCCGAGCGCGGTGCCGCAGTCCTCGTCGCCAGCCACAGCCCTGCTGTCGCAGCCGCTGCCGACCGCGTCGTGGCCCTCGCCGACGGTCGGGTCGTGCAGTGACGGGTCCGATTCGCGCGCCCGGTCCGGCGACCGACCGGGCCGGCGAGCTACTGGTGGAATGCGTCGACGCGGCCCGCACGCTGGGCACGGGAGCGGCCACCGTCGTGGCGGTGCACGGCGCGCACTGCCAGGTGCACCGCGGCGACCGGATCGCGCTCACGGGGCGCTCAGGGTCGGGGAAGTCGACGCTCCTGCACCTCCTCGCCGGGCTCGACGTCCCCTCGGCCGGACTCGTGGCGTGGCCGGCATGGCACGGGTCGCCCGTGGGCCGCCCTGGCACCGTAGGAGTCGTCTTCCAGGGCCCCAGCCTGCTCCCCGCCCTCGACGTGCGGGAGAACGTCGCCCTGCCACTGCTGCTCGCAGGAGTGCCCGACCCGGGAGCCGCGCAGCGCGCCACCGAGGCGCTCGACGCCCTCGGGATCGGCGGCCTCGCGGCCGCGCTGCCATCCGAACTGTCCGGCGGGCAGGCGCAGCGGGTCGCCGTCGCGCGGGTTCTCGCGGCGGGACCGTCGCTGATCCTCGCCGACGAACCCACCGGCCAGCTCGACCGCGCGTCGGCGGATCAGGTCGTGACCGTGCTGCTGCAGGCGGCCACCGAGCTCGACGCCGCGCTGCTCGTCGCCACCCACGACGAGGCGGTCGCGAAACGGTTGGACCGCAGATGGCGGATCGTCGACGGCCGGCTCGGCACCGACATGCGGGCCGGTACGACATCGGACCGCGGGAGGGCGTCGTGATCCGTATCTGGTGGCAGGCCCTGATCCGGCGCCGGGCTGCCCGGCTCGGCGCAGCGGCCGCAGGCGTCGCGGTCGCCGTCGCATTGCTCGTCTCGCTCGGGGTGTTCCTTACCGCCGCGCAGGCGACGATGACGGCACGCGCCGCCGCGGGCGTCCCCGTCGACTGGCAGGTCCAGGTCCAGCCCGGCGGCGACCCGGCTGCCGTTCTCGACGCGGTGAGCGCAGCACCCGGCACCCTCGCCGCCGAGCGGGTCGGATACGCCCGGGCCGACGGTCTGCAGGCCACGACGGGCGGCACCACCCGCACGACGGGTGCGGCGCAGGTGCTCGGGCTCCCCCCGGGCTACCGGGCCACCTTCCCCGGCGAGCTGCGTACGCTGGCCGGTACCGACCAGGGCGTCCTGCTGGCCCAGCAGACCGCCGCGAACCTCGGCGCCGCACCAGGCGACTCGATCACCGTGAACATGCCCGGCGGTCAGGCCACCACGTTCCGGGTGGACGGCGTGGTCGAGCTCCCAGCAGCCGACTCCCTCTTCCAGCACGTCGGGGCCCCGCCCGGAGCACAGCCGAGCGCCCCGCCCGACAACGTCGTGCTCCTGCCCGAGGCGCAGTGGCAGGGCATGGTCGCTCCGCTCGCCTCGGGTGGGGGTGCCGGCGTCGCCATCCAGGTGCACGCCGCCCGCAGCCACGACGGGTCCGGCGATCCGGTGACCGCATTCGTGCAGGAGACCGGGGCCGCCCGGAACCTCGAAGCGCAGACGGGCGGCGCGGCGGTCGTCGGGGACAACCTGGGCGCTGCGCTCGACGCCGCCCGCGCGGACGCCGCGTACGCCCGGATCCTCTTCCTCTTCCTCGGGGCCCCGGGTGCCGTGCTCGCCGCGCTCCTCGCCGCCGCCGTTGTCGCGGCTGGGGCGGAGCGGCGCCGCGCGGAGCAGGCGCTGCTGCGGGCCCGCGGGGCCTCGTCGCGCCAGATGCTCCAGCTGGCCGCCGTGGAGGCGGCGACCGTCGGGGTTGCCGGGTGCTGTGCCGGCATCGGTGTCGCGGCGCTGGTCGGCCCACTCGGGTTCGGCTCCGCGGCCTTCGGCGCGACGACCGGCGCTGCCGTCGTCTGGGTCGGCGCCACCGTGGTCGTCGGGCTGGGGATCGCCGCGCTCACCGTGCTCCTACCCGCGTGGCGCGACGCCCGGCAGATGACCGTCGCCACCGGCCGCACGAGTCTCGACGCCGGCGGGCGGCCGCGGTCGCCGTGGTGGGCCCGCTACGGGCTCGACTTCGTGCTGCTCGCCCTCTCCGGGGTGGTCTTCTGGCTCAGCAGCCTCGACGGCTACACGCTCGTGCTCGCCCCGGAGGGAGTGCCGACGATCTCGGTGTCCTACTGGGCGTTCGCCGGCCCCGCGCTGCTCTGGGCCGGCACCGGGCTGTTGGGCTGGCGCTTGGCCGACCTCGCGCTCGGCCGCGGCAGGCGCATAGTCGGGAGAGGCCTGCGGCCGGTCGCCGGCGGCCTCTCCTCGACGGTCGCGAGCACTCTCGCCCGCCAGCGGCGCCCACTCGCCCGCTCGATCGTGCTGCTCGCGCTGGCCCTGTCGTTCGCGGCGTCCACCGCCACGTTCAACGCCACCTACCAGCGGCAGGCGGAGGTGGACGCCATGCTCACCAACGGCGCGGACGTCGCGGTCAAGGAGTCACCCGGCGTCGTCGTCGGGCCCGGGGCGGCAGCCGACCTGGCGTCCGTGCCGGGGGTCCGCGCCGTCGAACCCCTCCAGCATCGGTTCGGCTACGTGGGGGCCGACCTGCAGGACCTCTACGGCGTCCGCCCCAGCACGATCACCTCGGTCACCGCTCTGCAGGACGCCTACTTCCAGGGCGGCACGGCGCAGCAGCTGATGGCGCAGCTCGCGGCCCGACCGGACTCGCTGCTCGTCAGCGCGGAGACCGTGCGGGACTTCCAGCTGCGGCCGGGCGATCTGCTCAACCTCCGCGTCCCGGACGGGCGGACCGGGGCGCTTGTCACCGTCCCGTTCCACTACGCGGGCATCGCCACCGAGTTTCCGACGGCGCCGAAGGACAGCTTCCTCGTGGCGAACGCCGACTACCTCGCGCAGGCGACGGGCAACGCGGCGGTCGGGACGTTCCTGGTCGACACCGGGGGCGGCAACACCGCCGCGGTTGCCGACAGGATCAGGGCGCAGCTCGGAACGAGCGCCACGGTGAGCGACATCTCGACGGTGCGCGCCCAGATCGGCTCAAGTCTCACCGCCGTGGACCTGAGCGGGCTCTCCCGCGTGGAACTCGGCTTCGCGCTGGTGCTCGCCGCGGCGTCGGGAGGCCTGGTCCTGGCGCTCGGGCTCACCGAGCGGCGGCGTTCCTTCGCGATCGCCACCGCTCTCGGTGCGTCCCCCAGCCAGCTGCGCGGGTTCGTGCTCGGGGAGGCCGCGGTCGTCGGTGCGGGCGGGATCGCGATCGGGGCGATCGGCGGCGCGCTGCTGTCCGGGATGCTCGTCGCGGTGCTCACCGGGGTGTTCGACCCGCCGCCGGCGGCGCCGTCCGTGCCGTGGCCGTACCTGGCCGGGCTCGCCGCGCTGACGATCGTGGCGCTGGCCGCCGCGGCTGCCGGTGCCGCCAGGGCGGCCAGGCGGCCGGTCCGCAACGCGAGCCGGCTGTTCTGACCCGGCTGGTCCGACCCGGCTGGTCCGACCCGGCTGGTCCGACCCGGCGTCCGACCGGGCCGTCCGGTCAGGCCGGTCAGGCCGGTCAGGCCGGTCCGAACGGTCCGAACGGTCCGCTCTAACCGCTCCGCCGAGGGCCTTCCAGCCGGTAGCCGTGGCCCCGCAGCGTGACGATCTGCGGTACCGCGGCGGAGTCGGCGTACTCGGCAAGGCGGCGGCGCACCGCGGCCACGTGCACGTCGAGGGTCTTGGTCGAGCCGAACCAGTTCTCGTCCCACACGTCGGCCATCAACGTCTCCCGGCTGATCGCGATCTCCGGCTCGGCCGCAAGCCGGGCCAGCAGGTCGAACTCCTTCGCGCGCAGGGGGACCTCCTGGTCCCCCACCGTGACGCGCCTGCGTGCCGTGTCGACGACCAGGTCGCCGATCGACGCGACCGCGACGGGCTGCGCGACCGGGGCCCCGCGGCGCAGGTGGGCGCGCAGCCGCGCGTGGAGCTCGGCCAGCCGGACGGGCTTGGCCAGGTAGTCGTCCGCGCCCGCCTCCAACCCGACCACGACGTCCATCTCGTCGGTGCGGGCGGTGAGGATGACGATCACAACCCCGGGTTGCGCTGCGCGCAGCCGCCGGCAGACCTCCACGCCGTCCAGGTCCGGCAGGCCCAGGTCCAGGAGCACGAGGTCGAACTCGGTGCGCCCGGCGTCGCGTAGCGCCGCGTGTCCGCCCCGCTCCCACACGACCTCGTGCCCGTGAGCCCGCAGGCTCACCGACAACGCGGCACCGATGGTGTCGTCGTCCTCCACCACGAGCAGCACGGCCATTCCGCCAGCCTAAGCACCGGCGCGCCGAGCCGGTCGCCGATAGGCCCGCGCCTCGCCCGCCCCGCGGACGGGCCCGTCAGGCGGTGAACGCGGCGCGGAACCGGTCGAGGGCGTGATCGGGGTCGGCAGCGGCCCACCCTTCCAGCGCGACGACACCGGTGTAGCCGAGACGGCGCAGCGCGGCGGCGACCGCCGGGTAGTGGATCTCACCGGTTCCGGGTTCGCAGCGGCCGGGGACGTCCGCGACCTGGATCTCACCGACCCACGGCAGCGCGCGCTCGACGAGCTGCACGAGGTTCCCCTCGCCGATCTGGGCGTGGTAGAGGTCCAGGTTCAGCCGCACGTGGGGGTTGTCGACCGCCTCGACGAGCGCGAGCGTGTCCGCGGCGCGGGCGAACGGCGTGCCCGGATGGTCGACGGCCGTGTTGAGGTTCTCCAGCGTGAAAACCCGACCGGCCCGCTCCCCCAGCTCGGCCAGCCTGGCCAGGGTCCGGACCGCGGTCAACCACATCGACGGCGTGACGACCTCGGCCGGCACGACCGGCATCCCGCGGCCGTCGAGACCGGTGCCGTGCACGTTCAGCCGTGGGCAGTCGAGCTGTGCGGCCACCACGAGGGACTTCTCGGCGGTGCGCAACAGCTCGGCGGCCCCGTCGGGATCGGCCAGGGTGCCGGTGATGTAGCCGGTCATCGACGAGAACCGGGCGCGGGTGGCGGCGAGCGCGTCGACGTCCTTGCTCGTCCAGTCCCAGATCTCCACCTCGAACCCGCGCCCGGCGATCCGCTCCACCCGCTGCACGAACGGCAGGTCGAGGAACACCATCTCCGCCGACACGGCCAGCCGGAACATCTCCGCCGTCATTTGTCGATCTCCGCGAGCCCGACCGGGCGCCCGCTGCGCACCGACGCGGCCGCAGCGAGTGCGATCGCGAGTGCGGCCCGCGCGTCCTCCCCGCCGACGGGGGCGGTCGTGCCGTGCCGGACCGCGTCGGCGAACGCCGAGAGCTCGGCGACGTAGGCCTCGTGCAACAGCTCCTGGTCGCTGCGCGCCGTCTCGACCGCCCGCCCGGCCGGGCCGGAGAAGACCATGCCGGTGCGCCTGCCGTCGCCCATGGTGGCCATGCCGCCCGCGCCGAACACCTCTCCGCGCACGTCGTAGCCGAAGGCGGCCTCGAAACAGGCCTCGGCGATGCCGGTTGCCCCGTTGTCGAACCGCACCATCACCGCGGCGGTGTCGAACAGCCCCCGGTCCCGCCACTCGGGCTCCACCAGCGCGTCGGCGGTCGCATACACCTCGGTAACGGTCGCGCCCGGGTTGAGGAACCGCAGCGTGTCGAAGTCGTGGATCAACGTCTCGTTGAAGATGGTGTCGGGCGCGACCCGTGCCGGGTCGAACCCACCCGGATCCCGGGTCACCGACCGAAGCTGCCGCGGTGTGCCGATCCCGCCCGCGGCCAGCCCCACGTCCAACAGTGCCCGCGCCGCTGCCCAGTCCGCGGCGAACCTCCGGTTGAACCCGACCTGCAGCACCACCCCCGCGGCGCGGACGGCGTCGATCACCCGGTCGGCGTCGGGCAGCGTCAACGCCATCGGCTTCTCGCAGAAGACAGCCTTGCCCGCCTGCGCGGCCGCGACGGTGAGATCCGCGTGGAACCGGGCCGGTGCCGCGATCACCACCGCATCCACGTCCGGGTCGGCGTACACCTGCGCCGCGTCCGTCGCCACCCGAGGCGCCCCCAGCTCGCCGCCCAGTCGGGCCGCGGCACCCTCGTCGGCGTCCACCACCGCGGCGAGCCGCACGCCCGGCAGCCGCCGGGCCACCGTCGCCGCGTGGAACGACCCCATCCGCCCGGCCCCGACCACCGCCACCCGCAGGTCCGCCATGACCCACCCTTCTCTGGTTTAGAGCGCTCTAGCAGCCTGGCGGTCCGGGGGCCGCCCGTCAAGCAGCATGACTAGAGCGCTCCAGCGATAGGGTGCGCGGGTGAGCGTTCCGCGGCGACCCCGGTTGGAAGACGTGGCCGCGCTCGCCGGCGTGTCCCGGGCACTGGTGTCGATCGTCATCCGCGACGCGCCCGGCGCCAGTGCGGCCACCCGTGAGCGCGTCCGCCGGGCCGCCGACCAGCTCGGCTATCGGCCGGACACCCGCGCCCGGATGCTCAGCCGCTCCCGAACCCGCCTGCTCGGCGTGGTGTTCGGCGTGCAGCACGCCTTCCACGGCGATCTCGTCGACGGCCTCTACGCCGCGGCGTCCGGCGCCGGGTACGACCTCGCGCTGTCCGCCGTCACCCCGCGCCGCGACGAGGACGACGCGGTCGCCGGCCTGCTGCAGGACCGCTGCGAAGCCATGATCCTGCTCGGCCCCCGTACCCCGGCCGCCCAGCTCGCGCAGCTCACCGCCCGACTGCCCGTGGTCGTCCTGGCCCGGCACGTACGCGACCGCGCTGTCGACGTGGTGCGTACCGACGACGCCGCCGGCCTGCACCTGGCCGTAGGCCATCTCGCCAGTCTCGGCCACCGGCGCATCGCCCACATCGACGGCGGCCGTGCCGCCGGGGCGGCGGAACGCCGCCGGGGCTACCGCGAGGCCATGCGCCACCACGGCCTCGCGGCCCACGAGCAGATCGTGGGCGGCGGCCTCACCGAGGACGACGGCGCCGCCGCGGCCGCAGATCTCCTGCACGGGCAGCCGCCGACCGCGGTCACCGTGTTCAACGACCGGTGCGCCACCGGTGTGCTCCACACCCTCCGCGCCGGCGGGCTCGACATCCCGGGCGACATCAGCATCGTCGGCTTCGACGACAGCCGCCTTGCCCAGCTCAGCCACGTCGACCTCACCACCGTCGCCCAGGACGTCGACCGGCTCGCCACCCTCGCCGTCGGCCGCGCGGTCGCGCGCCTGGACGGCAAACCCGTCGATCGGCGCGAGCTCGTCGTCCCGCCGCGCCTCGTCGTCCGTACGACGACGACCGAGGCCCAGCCCGGGGCGCCGACGACTTCTAGGACCCTCCTCTAGGGGCTCCGGGCGTGACGGCACCTGTGCGGGGCCTCTACGCCGCGCGGGGCGTGCAGGTCTGGAGGGTGCTCACCGACAACGCTTTCTGGGCATGTCCGGGCCGATTCAGAACGGTGGTTCGTCGTCGGCTGGATCGCTCGCCGGCCCAGAGTGTTCGAGGTCTGGCTGCTCCGGTGGTGGTCGGGCCGCCCACACCTGGGGGAACGGGTCGTCGGCGTCGCGGTAGTCGTGGGGGGTGCTGCGGTATCGGTGCCCGGTCGGGGTGATCCACTCGATGACGCCGTCGGGCAGGGCGTGGACCTGCCAGCCGGGGCTGTGTTTGAGGTGGTGGTCGTGGCTGCACCCGGTGGCCAGGTTCGCCTCGCTGGTCGGCCCCATCGGGAAGGGGATCAGGTGGTCGAGTTCGCTGTCGGTCGCGCGGCGGCGGCAGATGGGTTGGCGGCAGTGGACATCACGGGCGCGGACGTGGTCGGCCAGCCCGGCCGGCGGCCGGTAGGTGCTGCGCCCGTAGTCGAGCAGCGTCCCGGACTGCGGGTCGTAGACCAGTCGCACGAGGGTGGCGTCGGCGGCGATCTCCCGGGCGTGCCCGGCGGTGATCGGGCCGTGCCCGACCAGCTCACACGGCTGCTGATCCGCCCCGAGCAGGGTGGTGAACGGCATCACCACCTGCACCAGGGGTTTGCCGGGGGACACCGGCCGCGGGCCTTCGCTTCCGCCGGGTGCAGCTGCGGTGGCGGGGGTGAGGCGGCCGGTCAGCAGCGCGGCGAGCAGGTCGGCGCGGCGGGCGTCCATGGAACGCGGGTCCTCGGCGCCGCAGCCGCGGGCCAGCCGGGTCAGCCACTGAAAGGCGGCGACCGCGTCGGTGGCCGGCAGCAGCGCCCACAACGACGCCATCCCGTCCGGTTCCGGGTTGACCGCGACCCGGCGGTCCCGGCGGGCGGCCGTGTGCCGCCGCTCGGCGCCGTCCGGGGTCGGCCGCGATCACCGCCCGCGCGAGCGCGGCCTTCAACTGGCCAAGGGTTTGTTCGGGGGCCCGGGGCAGCACCCGCTCCTGCACCGCCCGCGCCGTCTCAACGGTCAGGTGGCGGGTGGCATCGCAGATCGCGGTCACCCGGCGTTCGTCCAACCGCCCGGCCTGCCACAGGGCCAGGGTTTCCGGGAGCCGCTCGACCAGTTCCCGGGACTGTGCGATCCGGGCGGTCGCCGACCAGCGGGACAGCCGTAGCGCCAGCCCGACCTCGTCCGGGGCGTACGGGCTGGCCGCGCAGGTGCGGTCGGTGCCGGCCAGGTCCTTGGCGTCCGGCGGGACAGCCGTAGCGCCAGCCCGACCTCGTCCGGGGCGTACGGGCTGGCCGCGCAGGTGCGGTCGGTGCCGGCCAGGTCCTTGGCGTCCGGCGGGCGGCGCCGCGCGAACTCGGCCACGATCCGGGCCTGCCGGGCCTGCGCCCACGCGGCCTGCCGCTCGAACCCGACCATCGCATCGATCAACTGCGCATCCGACAAACCCGCCGGGTCCGCGGTGTCCACGTCCAGTTCGAGGGCGGCGATGCCGGACGGGGCGGTGTCGGCCCAGGTCCGGTCCGGTGGCGGCTCCGGCCAGGTGAGCAGGTCGAGATCCGCGAGCTCATCCCGGAGGGGAGGCGCCACGGTCTCGAACATGTGTTCGATTCTAGTCGCGATGTCGATCTCGCGCAAGGCGGGCGACGCGGCACCCTCGGCGGCCGATCATCCACGGTTGACTGCCACCAGCGCATCAACAACTGTTCGCCATGCCCTTCGACGAGCTCGCCCCAATGATCGAGCGTTCCCCGGCCGCCGCCCGGCAACTCGCCAGCCGCGCCCGCCGCCGGGTCCGAGGGGCACCCCGGCGGCCGAGGCAGATCTGGCCCGGCAGCGCCGTGTCGTCGACGCCTTCCTGGACGCCGCCCGCGGCGGGGACTTCGACGCGCTGCTCGCGCTGCTCGATCCGGACTAAGTGCTCCGAGCCGACCGGACCGCGGGCCTGACTCCCGCACCCGTCGTACTCCGCGGTGTCCGCAACGTGGCGAAGGGCGCGCTCCTCGCGTCCGCACGGACCCGGTTCACGCAGCCCGCACTGGTGAACGGGGCGGTCGGCCTCGTGATGGCCCCCCGAGGGCGGCTGTTCCTGGTGCTCGCCTTCACGATCACGGACGGCACGATCAGAGAGATCGACGTGGTCGCGGACCCCGATCGGCTCCGCCAACTCGACCTGGCCGTTCTCGACGGCTGACGCCGTTACTCAGTGCGCGGCGAGAGTCCGCTGGGAGTCGCCGTGACAGCGTCCGGCGCCGGGCCGCCCGCCCCGCACCCGAGCCCACACCCGGCGACCCGAGCCGCCGGTAGCGCGGTCCCGGGGACCGCGTCAGCGGCCGTGCACCCCCGCCGTTGCGCCGGGGGGACGAACGAACCGGCGAGTGTGGTGCCGCCGGGTCGGTGCCGGTGGCCGCAACCCCTCCGCAGAATCTGCCTGTCGTTGTGCCGGAGTCTCAGGAGGAGAGATGCCGGATCGGTTGTTCCGCGATCGGAGGGACGCCGGGCGGACGTTGGCGAGTCTGCTCGAGCACTACCGGGGTCGCGACGATGTCGTGGTCCTCGGGCTGCCCCGCGGCGGGGTACCGCCCGCCTACGAGGTCGCCAAGGAGCTGGGCGCCCCGCTCGACGTCTTCGTGGTGCGCAAGCTCGGGGCTCCCGGGCAGGAGGAGCTGGCGATGGGCGCCCTCGCCAGCGGCGGCGTGCTCGTGGTCAACGACGACGTCGTCCGCGCCCGCCGCATCACCCCGGAGGTCATCCAGCAGGCCGCCGAGCATGAGGGTCGCGAGCTCCTCCGCCGGGAGCAGGCGTACCGGGGCGGCCGGCCGATGCCCGACCTCACGGGGAAGATCGTCATCCTCGTCGACGACGGCATCGCGACCGGCTCCAGCATGCGGGCCGCCATCGCCGCGCTCCGCCGCCACCACCCGGCCCGGATCGTCGTGGCCGTGCCGGCGGCGCCCGAGTCGACGTGCCAGGAGCTCGCGGCGCTGGTCGACGAGGTGGTCTGCGCCACGACCCCGTCCCCGTTCACCGCGGTGGGCGCCTCGTACTGGAACTTCGAGCAAGTCACCGACGAGGAGGTGCGGTCGCTGCTGCAGGAAGCAGCGACGTCGGCCTCGGCGCGCCGGACCGAGAGGGTCCTGAGCGACGCCGAGGTGATCCAGGCCGCCGCGATCCGGACCGAGGACGGGGTGCCCCCTGACCGGGCGCTGTTCGACCTCGTCGGCGACGCGGAGCTGGTGCTGATCGGCGAGGCCTCGCACGGCACCCACGACTTCTACGCCGCACGCGTGGCCATGACCCGGCGGCTCATCGAGGAGCGCGGGTTCTGCGCCGTGGCGGCGGGGGCGGACTGGCCCGACGCCTACCGGGTGAACCGCTACGTCCGGAACCGCGGCGAGGACGCCGACGCGGACGAGGCCCTGCGCGGGTTCCAGCGCTTCCCCACCTGGATGTGGCGCAACGCCGCCGTCCTCGACTTCGTCGGCTCGCTGCGCGAGCGCAACGACCGCGGCGGCGACGAGTCCGCCGCCGGGTTCTACGGGCTCGACCTCTACAGCCTCCACCGCTCGATCGACGAGGTCATCAACTACCTGGACCGGGTGGATCCGGAGGCCGGGCTGCGGGCGCGGGAACGCTACGCCTGCTTCGACCACTACGGCACCGACGACGGGCCGACCTTTGGCCTGGCTGCCGCGATGAGGGCAGGCGACACCTGTGAGCAGGAGGTGCTCGAACAGCTCCAGGACCTGCAGCGCCACGCGGTGGAGTACGCCCGGCGCGACGGGCTGCTCGCCGCGAACGAGCAGTTCTACGCCGAGCGGAACGCGGTGGCCGTCCGAGTACTACCGCTCCATGTTCAGGGGCCGCGTCCTCAACGCATCTCTGTCTGGGTGACCGGCGAGGTGCCCGAGACCTACCCGTTCGCCGTCTGATGCCCGCCGGACCGGGCGACGCGCACATCATGCCCACCGGGGTGGCCGCGGTGGTGGGACGTGCGGTCCGGGCCACCGAGGACGTGGTCCACGTCGTGGTTGCGATCCTGCTCGCGGTGCTGGGCGTCGTGCTGGTCGTCGACACCGTGCGCTACATCGCCGTCGTACTGGCCGGCCCCTACAACCTGCCGGAGATCGTGCTCACGGTCCTCGAGCAGACATTGCTGCTGTTCATCGTCGCCGAGCTCCTCCACACCGTCGCGATCGCGGTCGAGCACCGCGGTGCCCTGGACCCCCTGCCGTTCCTCGTGGTCGGCCTCGTCGCGGCGATCCGGAGCGTCCTCATCCTGACCGCGGAGGCCGAGAGGTCGTTCCAATGGAACCCGCAGGGGATCGAGCTGCTCATCCTGATGGCGCTGATCCTCGTGCTGGCCGTCACCGCCGTGGTGTGGCGGCACTCCATCCGGCTCGGGGCCGAGGAGCCGCCAGGGCCACCGCGTGCGACCGGGCGGGAGTGACCGGCCGTGCCGGAGCCGATCACGCTGCTGCTGGAGCTGGGAACGCTTCTGATCGCGCTGAGCGTGCTCGGCACGATCGCACGAAGGCTGTCGTTGTCGCCGGTGCCGCTGTACCTCCTGGCCGGCCTGGCCATCGGCGACGGCGGGATCCTGCCGGAACCGACGTCGGCGCCCTACATCCAGACCAGCGCCGAGATCGGCCTGGTGCTGCTCCTGCTCATGCTCGGGCTGGAGTTCTCGGTCGACGAGTTCACCGAGAGCCTCAAGCGCCATGTCCCGTCCGTCGTGGTCGACTTCGTCCTCAACGCCGCACCGGGCGCCGTCGCAGGTCTGCTCCTCGGGCTGAACGCGGTCAGCGTGCTCGCGCTCGCCGGGGCCACGTGGGTGTCGTCGTCGGGCATCGTCGCCCGGCTCCTCGGTGACCTGGGCCGCCTGCGCAACCCGGAGACCCACGCGGTCCTGGGTGTGCTCGTGCTCGAGGACTTCGCGATGTCGATCTACCTGCCCGTGCTGGCCGTGACGGCCGCGGGCGGCACGTGGTGGCAGGCGCTGCTCGGCGTGGTCGTCGGCGTCGGGGCGCTGCTCGTCGCGCTGTTCGTCTCGCGCCGCTGGGGCCACCGGATCGGCGACGTTCTCTCGCACCCGGAGTCCGAGCAGGTGCTCCTGCGGATCCTCGGCATCACCCTGGTCGTCGCCGCCCTCGCCGAGATGATCAACATCTCCGCTGCCGTCGGCGCGTTCCTCGTGGGCCTGACCCTCACCGGCGAGATCACCGACCGCGCCCGCGAGCTGTTCACTCCGCTGCGCGACCTGTTCGCCGCGGCGTTCTTCCTCGCGATCGGCCTGTCGGTCAACCCGTCCGACATCGTTCCGGCGCTCCCCGCCGCACTGGCGCTCGCCGTCGTCACGGCGGTCACGAAGGTGGTGGCCGGCGCCTACGCCGCGAGCCGCGACGGCGTCGACCGGCGGGGCCGGCTCCGGGCAGGAACCGCGCTCATCGCACGCGGTGAGTTCTCGATCGTCGTGGTCGGGCTGGTCGGCGCGGCCGCGGATCCGCGGCTGGGCGCCCTGGTCACCGCCTATGTCCTGATCCTCGCCACCGCGGGGCCGATCATCACCCGGTTCGCCGGCGGCGCCGAGGACCGGGGGATCGGCGCGCGAGGCGCTGCCACGGCCCACGAGGCAGGATCGACGGGCCGGGAGTCGTCCTCCGAGGGCCAACCGTCGTGAGTGTTGTTGTTAAGGCATCGTCCCCCGGTGCCAGGCTCGATGGAGCGCGGGGAGGCGGCCCTCGGTGGTCCGCCGCAACCGCTTTCAGCAAACGGTGTTGGGCACCACCCGCGACGATGCCCGCGCCCGCCAATGGAGTTCCTCGGGCGTCGGCGACGATCCCGCGCCGCGCCGCAGAAGATGCGTGGAGGATCGGATGACTGATCAGGTGCTGCCCGGGATCCCCGGGGTGGAGATCGAGCCCGGCGACCACATCTGTGCGCTCTACCGGCACCGCTCGGAGCGCGACGACGTGCTGATGCCCTTCCTGCGGGAGGGCCTGAGCCTCGGCCACAAATGCCTCGTCGGGATCTACGAGCAGGACACCCGCTCGATCCGCGACGCGATCGGCGGTGACCTCAACGTCGAGCAGGCCGTCTCGACAAGTCAGCTCGAGGTCCTCGGCGCCGCCGACGTGGTCTTCCGACCGGAGGAGTTCTCGATCGACAACGCGGTCGAGCTCTGGGAGGGGATCATCTCGAAGGCCGTGGAGACGGGGCCCTTCGAGTTCGCCCGGCTGAGCGCGGAGTGCACCTGGTGGGAGAAGCAGGTGCCGGACTTCGACGAGCTCGTCAGCTACGAGTTGGCGGTCAACGACATTGCCGCCCGGCACCCGGTCGGCTTCCTCTGCATGTACGACATGAGCGAGATCACCGGGAGCGTCATCGTGGGCCTCCTCCGGTCCCACCCCCGGCTGCTGCTCTGCGGGCTGGTCATGGCGAACCCGTACTACGTCCCCCTCCGGGCAGCCCGGTAGCCGGGTTCCCGGGTCCGTCGGGCGTGCGGCCGGTCGCGCGCTCGTGGGCGACCCGCTACGCCGGCCGGCGCACCTGTTCCACCCGGGCGCGCAGCCGCCCGTCCGGTGCCGTCCACTCGATCTCCTCGCCGGGCTGCGCCCCGAGCAGCGCCCGCCCGAGCGGGCTGTCGGGTGTGACGACCGGGACGTCCTCGTCGGGGAAGTGGGTCACCTGCACGGTCTCGGAGAGACCGTCGGGGTACAGGAGTGTCACGACGCTGTAGAGGCCGACCCGCTCGGAGGTGTCCCCGTCGGGCCGTCCCGCCTCCCAGAGGTAGTGCGTGAGGTCGCGAATGCGGCGGTCGATCCAGTCGATCTCGTCGCGCAGCTCGGTGACCGCGCCCTCCTCACCGAAGTCGTGCGGGCGATGGTCGTCGGACCGGAGGCTCTCCTCGAGCTCGCGCCGGCGGGCACGCAGCAGCCCGAGCTCCTCCAGCAGGGCGTGGCGCTCGTCGTGGGTCGCGGCCGTCATACCTCACCGTGGCAACTCCGCTCCCCCAGCTGCGTCGACCCGCGAGGACGGACTCGCCGCGGGCTCTTCGTCCCACGGGTGGAGGAGCGAGCGCCGAGGCTCACCTCACCACGAGGAGCATGGCGCACTCGGCAGGGCGGAGGCGATCGCGTGGCTCGGCGCTCTCGAAGGCGGCGGCGAGGGAACCGTCGCGGTAGGAGTCGGGCACACGGGGGGTCACGTAGCTGGCCCGGCAGACCGCGCGGGTGTTGTTCAGGCGGGCGGCGGCGGCGTCGAGCGCACGGATGATCTTCTTCTTCGCGTCGGTCACCGACCGCGGCGGCCCCAGCTCGGCGAGCACCTCGGCCGCCACCGCCGAGCCGCCCCACGTGCGGAAGTCCTTGGCGGTGAACCGCGCCCCCGTCACGGCCCGCAGGTAGCGGTTGACGTCCGCCGAGCCGACGTCGACGATCCGCCCGTCGTCGTCGACGTAGGAGAACAGCTCCTGGCAGGGCAGTTCGTGGCAGGCGTGCACGACGGCCGCGAGCCGCGGATCGCGCAGCCGCACCTGCTGCTCCTTGCCCGACTTCGCCCGGAACTCGAACCGCACCGTCGCGTCGTCCTCGATCTCGACGTGCTCGTGGCGCAGCGTGGTCAGCCCGAACGACTGGTTCTCGCGCGCGTACTGCTCATTGCCGATCCGGATCAGCGTCTCGTCCATAAGCCGGACGACGGCGCCGAGCACCTTGTCCCGGGCGAGTCCGGCGAGGTCGAGGTCCGCGTCGACCCGCCGCCGCAGGTCGGGCAGCGCCTCCCCGAACGCCCCCATCCGGTGGAACTTGGTGGCGTCGCGGACCTCCCGCCACCGCTCGTGGTAGCGGTACTGCTTGCGCTTGCGCCCGTCGCGGCCGGTGGCCTGGATGTGGCCACGCGGGTTCGGGCTGATCCACACCTGCGTCCAGCGCGGCGGGATGCCGATCGCCGCGATCCGCGTCAGCTCATCGGGCTCGGTGACCGCCGCGCCGTCGGGGGTGCGGTAGACCCACCCGTCCGATCCGTGCTCGCGTGTGATCCCGGGGATCGCGTCGTTGACGTACTCCAGCCCGATCTCGACCGCCAGCTCGACCGGATCGGCCGCGACGAGCTCCTCCAGGTCAGACGACATTGCCGACACCTCCCACCGCCTAAAGATGCAGGCAGGTGTGCCCAGGTGCGGGCCGTTGAACCTGGAATGTGACGGGAGCAGGGAACCGCAGGTCAGCGGTGGCATGGCGGCCGCGCGACGAGCCGGGCGCATGCACCGACAGCGCAGGGCGGGGCGCCATCGTTCGTCCCGCGAGGATCAGGACCGACCGCCGCGGGTTCGGCGAGAGTCACTGCGGAGGCACGAGGTCCCCGCCTCCCCGCCTGCGAGAGGTTCGGGATGACCAGCACCGAGGAGACCGACCGGCGGACCGCGTCCCCGCAGCCCGTCCCGCCCGACGGCTGCGGTTGGTGATCCGTGGCCAGGGAGTGGGGTCCGTGGCTGGTCGGCGGAGGGCTGATCCTGCTCCTGGGCGGCTTCCTCGCCTGGACCGGGGCGCTGTCCTGGCTGGGGAACCTTCCCGGCGACATCCGGATCAGCAGCGGCAACACCCGGATCTACATCCCGATCACGTCGATGCTGCTCATCTCGCTCGCCCTGAACGCCCTCATCTGGCTGATCCTCTGGCTGTTCAACCGGTGACGACCCGTCCACTGCGGGCCGCGCGGAGCAGGATCGGTCATGGAGCACGCCACACCGCGAGCGGCTGGAGGTTCACATGCGCATCAGCTTGATGATCGGCATCGGGGGCGGGGACGCCAGCTCACCGGTCGACCGCTACGTCGAGGACCTTCGGGCGGCGCGCGACGACGGTTTCGGTCGCGTCTGGAGCTCTCAGCTGCCCTGGGATCCCGACCTGCTCACGATCCTCGCCGTCGCCGTGCACGAGGTCGACCGCATCCGGGTGGGTACCGCGGTGCTGCCGATCCAGGTCCGGCACCCGACGGTGATGGCCCAGCAGGCGCTGACCGTCAACCTGGTCGCGGGCGGCCGGCTCGCCCTCGGGCTGGGGCTCGCGCATCGCCCCGTGTCAGAGGAGATGTGGGGGATCGCGTGGGACCGGCCGGTGCGCAGGCTCCGCGAGTACCTCGACGGCCTGCTGCCGCTGCTCCACGGGGAGGAGGCAGACGTGCGCGGGGAGATCGTGTCCACCCGCGGTCGCCTCCGCATCCCGGGGGCACCTCCCCCGCCCGTCTACGTCGCCGCTCTCGGCCCTCAGATGCTGCGCCTCGCCGGGCGGCGCACCGAGGGCACGATCACGTGGATGACCGGGCCACGCACGATCGCCGACCACATCGGCCCGACCCTGCGAGGCGCCGCCGGGGAGGTGGGTCGTGAGGTCGAGGTGCTGAGCGGCCTGCCCGTGTGCGTCACGGACGACGTCGCCGCAGCCCGCGCGCTGGCGGCTGAGCAGTTCGCCATGTACGGGACGCTCCCGTCCTACCGCGCCATGCTCGACCGCGAGGGCTGGCCCGAGCCGGCCGACGCGACGCTGATCGGCGACGAGGACACCGTGGCGGGCCAGCTCGAGAAGCTGCGCGAGGCCGGCGTCGACGAGTTCCTCGGGATGCCGTTCGGGCGGTCCGCGGAGGAGAAGGCACGGACCCGGGCGTTCCTGCTGACGCAACATCAGGACCAGCGGCGGGCCGCGCCACAACCTCAATGCTGACAGCTGCGGCCGAGGTCAGCGCCGGACGACCGTGTGCTTGAACTCGTTCAGCTCGGGCCACCCGGTGAGCATGTCGACGACCCGCTCGACCGCCCTGATCGACGGCGCCGGGTCGCTGCCCGCCGGGGCCCGGTCCATGAGCCGGACGAACACGGCCTCGTCGCCCGCGATGAACGTCGGCACCCCCCACACCGTGTGGGAGGCGACGAACGCCTCGTGCTCCTGGCGGACGGTGGCGAGCGCCGCGCCGGAGTCGATGCGCCCGAAGACCACATGGGCGGGCACGCCGTGCTCGGTCAGCACCTTCTCGACGACCGCACGGTCCTCCAGGTGCAGCCCCTCGTCGTGCCGGGCCGCGAAGAGCCCGCGGTGGACGGTGGGGAACCGGTCGGGGAACTCGTCGCGCACCACGACACCCGCCTGCAGGGCAAGGATGCCGGTGTCCTGCGACGGGTCGTCCCACACGCTCACCCCGCCCTCCTCGACGTGCGCCTGCCCGAGCGAGAACGGCAGGAAGCGCACCTGCCAGTCGGTGCCCGCCGCGAGGCCCGTCAGGATGTGCTCGTGCGCGTTGCGGGCGAACGGGCAGCGGTAGTCCCAGGTCACGGAGAATTCGGATGCGATTGTCACTGCATCGACAGCGTCCGCCCCGTCGGCCCGTATTCCCGGCTGCCGAGCGGTACCCGTGGCCACTGCCCTCGCTGAGGTTGTAGAGAGCCGAACGTTGTTCGACCATAGGAGTGTGAGTTCGGAGCCTTCCGCCGCGGCCTGGGCGCTCGATCAGGTCGAAGCCGTGCGTGACGATCCGGCCGCCCGTCTTGAGCTGATCGTCCGGACGTATCACGGTCCGGTCGGCCGGGCACCTCGGCACTTGCCGTTTCGCCGGGCGGCTCTGTCGTTCCTGCGTTGGCAACTCGGCCGCGGGGTGCTGGCGCCGCTGACTGCAACGCCTCCAGGCAGTCCCTGGTGGCGGGCGGTCAATGAGCGGCTGCTGCGCGATGGCTGCGAGGCTGTCGCCCGCAGTGGGGGTTTGGTAGGGACGCCGTCGTCGCACACTGTCGACCTGTGGATGTACTTCGTCTCTGATCCGAGCGCACAGACGTGGTACCGGGCGCACAACGCGAGCATCGCCGCCGCCTATCTCGACCATCGTGACCTGGCCGACGGCGAGAGCCGTCCGGAGCGCTTCTTCCTCAACGTCGTGCTACTGCGCGTGCTCTACGCGCACGCTTTGGTCGCAGCTCCGCGTCTGGCGCTCGGCCGGCTCGCCTGGCTGGGACCCTTGCTCGGCGATCCCCGCCTCGGGATGACCGGGATCTTCCTGTCCCTGTCGCGGGTCCTTCCCGACCGCTATCCGCTCGGGGACGAGGTCGCGGCGTACGTCGCCGCCGAGCGCAATCTCGGCCAGATGCTGGACTACGGGCTCATCGGGCCGCGGCTGCAGCAACTGTACGAATGGTCCGCCAAGCAGCTCGATGAGCCTGCGCTCCTGGAGTGCATTCGCGACGGTAGCCCGACCTACGCCTGGTCTTTCGCCGATCGCGAGGTATGGCATCCAGCACGCCGGCCTCCGGCGATTCGCGCGATCGAGCGCGTATTGCCACCGCCCGACCACTGGGAACGGCGATGACGTGAGCTTCAGGACTCGAGTGCTCACTCCCGATCCGGCGGTGACCTACGAGGCCGGTGCCAGGCGGCGTCGCCGTCCGCCTTGCCCGGCGGCTCCGCCAGCCACAGGCCGGGGAGGTTCACGACGATCGCCTCCTGGGTGGTCCGCGAGATGACGACCACGGCCTCCTCATCGGGGTCCGGGTTCTCCTCGCGGTGCGGCACCCACGGCGGGACGTAGACGAAGTCGCCGGGCTCGGTGCGCAGCCGGCGCTCGGCGCCGTCCTCGAGGAACACGAACTCAGGATGTCCCGACACCACGTAGATCGACGTCTCGGACTCGCCGTGGTGGTGGTCGCCCGAGTTGACCTCCGGGCCGACGATCGTGCGCCCGGTCCACAGCTTCTCCGACCCGACCGTGGCGCCGGAGATCGCCTCCTCGCGGCGCATCCCGGACGTCTGGGCGGTGTCGGAGGTCAGCTCGGCCGCGCGGACCTGGTAGAGCCTGTCCGGGGTCACGGCTGCACCTGCCGGATGTGGGAGGTGTGCGCGTCGGACGGGTCGCTCCACGCCGGAGGTGTGAGGACGGTCCGCATCCGGCCCAGCTCCTCGCGGTGCAGCTGGCTCAGACGCGAGAGGACATGCTCCCCCCGGCCGGTGAGCAGCACCCGGACGACCCGCCCGTCCTCGGGATCCGCCGCCCGCTCGACGAGCCCCTCGGCCTGCGCCCGGTTGACCAGCTCGACGACGCTGTGGTGGCGCAGCTGGAGCCGCTCGGCCACCTCCCGCACGGTCGCCCAGTCGCGCCCGGGGAAACCCTTGAGCGCCAGCAGCAGCTGGTACTGCTGCGGGGTCAGCCCGTCGCGCCGGACGGTCTCCTCGCTGAAGCGCAGGTAGCGCCGGATGCCGAACCGGAACTGGGCCAGCGCCTCGAAGTCCTGCTTCGTCAAGGGGCCCGGACCGGCGTTCTCGAGCTCCCTGTTGATGCGGGGCATCACACGACTCCTCGGGGTGGGGGCGTCAGTGTCGGTGTGTGTGTCGCCGGGGCTTCTGTCGCACAGACAGCCCCGAATCCGATTTATATCGTGCTACGATACACGAGCCCGGCACGACGTGGTATCCGGGGGTGGAACCGCCATGACCATCGCATTCCTGTTCATCGTGATCGCCTTCATCGGGCTCGCGCTCGCCGGAAGCAGCGTCCGGATCGTCCAGCAGTACGAGCGGGGAATCGTGTTCCGGTTCGGCCGGGTCCGCCCGGAGACCCGCGGGCCCGGTCTCGCGATGATCGCGCCGTTCGCCGATCGCATGCAGAAGGTCAACATGCAGATCGTCACGCTGCCGATCCCCGCCCAGGACGGCATCACCCGCGACAACGTGACCGTCCGGGTGGACGCGGTCGTCTACTACCGCGTCATCGACCCCGTGCGCGTGGCCGTCGACGTCCAGGACTACGCCTCCGCCATCCTCCAGGTCGCGCAGTCCTCGCTGCGCTCGATCATCGGCAAGAGCGAGCTCGACGACCTGCTGTCCAACCGCGAGCGGCTCAACCAGGGCCTCGAGCTGATGCTCGACAACCCCGCCGTCGGCTGGGGCATCCACATCGACCGCGTCGAGATCAAGGACGTCGTGCTGCCCGAGTCGATGAAGCGGTCGATGTCGCGGCAGGCCGAAGCCGAGCGCGAACGCCGCTCGCGCGTCATCACCGCCGAGGGCGAGCTGCAGGCCTCCCGGCAGCTCGCCAAGGCCGCCGAGGTGATGACCGAGCACCCCGCGGCACTCCAGCTGCGGCTTCTGCAGACCGTGGTCGAGGTCGCCGCCGAGAAGAACTCGACCCTCGTGCTGCCCTTCCCCGTCGAGCTTCTCCGGTTTCTCGAACGCTCCACACCCCCCGACACCGACGCGGTGACGGAAGCGAACACGGAATCGAACACGGCAGCACGAGACGCCGGCGGCTCACCCGATACGACGGCCCTGCCCGAGGACCACTTCGCTCTCGGAGACCCGCCCGCCGCGGTTAATTAAGGGCCCACGCCGCCCCGGTTCGACCCCGCTGGATCGTCTCGGTTCCGGCTGGTGCGTTCAGGGCGCGATCGGCAGACCCGTGACGATCCGGGCGGCCACCTGACCCGCGCGCCGGCAGTCCGGCCGGCCCGCCGAGGGGGAGGTGACGTGGGCCGGGGCCGCCGGCGGCAGCTTGGCGTGGTGAACCGCGATGACGCCGCCCGCGTCGATGCCGACGCCGACCTCCAAATCGGAGTCCAGCGCGGCCAGATGCGCCAGGGCCGCGGCGTCGCGACCGTCGGTGTCCCGGACGGGCTCGACCCGGGTCGGCACGCCTTCCTCCTCCGCGCCCGCGCATATTTCGTGCAGCACGGCGGGGGACGCACCCAGGTGCCGGTAGATGACGACCGACGGGCGCTCCACCTCCCGGCCGTCGCTCACCGGTCCTCCTCGCCGGCGCTCGTCGGCCGCGTTCGCGGCGCTGCTCTGTTGAACGGTGAGCTCGCAAGCTCGCTCACGAACCCTCCTCGCTGGCGCTCGTCGGCCGCGTTCGCGGCGCTGCTGTGTTGAATGGTTCGCTCGCAAGCTCGCTCACGCCGACTCCTCGGCGTACGCATCCACCAGCCCGGACGCCACCGCGTTGCGCGGGCCCTCGCTGCCGTGGATGTTGCCGGTGCCGCAGACGATGCCGTGCGGGGCAAGCACGTCGGCGATCATGTCGGGGATCTCGAAGTCGAGCGCCGAGCCGCCGAGCAGCACCACGAAGTCAAGCGCGCGCAGGTTGCCCTGCGGCGCCACCTGCCGCAGTGCGCGCACGGCGTTCACACAGAACACCCGTCGCTTGGCCTCCCGCCGCACCCGCCGTACGGCGTCGAGGCTGTGCCGCGTGGGCACCGGGACCAGTCCGCCGGGGGCCATCACCACGACGCGGGCGAACACGTGCGGCGGCAGCGGCTCGTCGACGAACTCCACCGTGCCGTCCTCGTGCCGGAGGTGGTAGAAGCTCTCCACCTTGCCCAGGGGGTGCCTCTTGACACTCTCGGCGATCTCCCGGTCGTCCAGCGCCAGTTCGGAGGCGATGAGCTTGGTGACCAGCTCTCCGGCCCCCGCCACGTGTACGGCCGTGGTCTCGCCGGAGGCGGTGAGCAGGGCCGCGTCGGTGGAACCGCCGCCGAGGTCGATCACCGCGACGGGGCGGTCGACCCCCGGGGTGGTGAGCGCCCCGCGCACGGCCATCGCGCCCTCCACCCCGCCGACCCCCGCCGAGGTCCCGAGCTGGGCTGCGACCCGGTCCGCGACGGCCTGCATGCGGCTGCGGTCCGTGCTCACCATCGCCGCGAGCGCGACGGCGTGCTCCAGCGCGACCTCACCGGCGAGTCCGCCCCGCACCTCCGCGGGCACGATGGTGTCGACGGCCAGCACATCGCGGATGGCGATCTCGCTCGCCGGCTGCCCGGTGACGTCTGTCATCGTGTCGCGGACCTGCGCGAGCATGCCCCCGACGTGGGTGCCGGGCTCCCCGTGCACGTCGTCCAGGGGCTGGGCCCGGGCGAGGGTGGCCATGATCTTGTCGGCCCCGGCGTCGACCTCGACCCGCAGGGTCTTGCCCGCTCCGCGCAGCTCCAGCACCCCCGCCGGGATCAGCCGGTCGGTGACGTCCCCGGTCGGGGTCCGGATCACGACAGCGGACCGATTGCCGGTGAGCGCCCTCGCCACCGGCGAGACCTGCCGGGTCTGGGCGGGGTCGAGCGCGAAGACGGTCGCGAGGCCGTAGGAGTTCGACAGGGTGCGGATCGTCCGCCCGGGCGACGCCACCTCGACGGCGGCGAGCATCCCCATCGGGACCTTCTCCACCGCCGCCACCTCGTCGACCACGGGGATCGGCTTCTCGAGCCGGTTGGTGACGAGGACCGCGTCGTCACCGGCCAGCACCGCCGCGACCACGTCCACTCCGTCGCGGACCGCCGCGTTGAGGGTGGCCGCCACGTCGTCGAAGTCCCACCCGTGTGGGACGACGACGATCAGCGACCCCTCGACGCCGCGCCGGTCGCCGAGCAGCTCCCCGATCGGCACCGTGACGCCGACGCCGAGGCCCACCCCGCCCGGGGTGGCCGGGTTGTGCCCGATCATCGTGGACTCGGTGATGATCGTCTCGGTGATCGTCTCCATCGCCAGCCCGCTGATCACCGGCGTGGCCTCGTTGAGCAGAACCGCGTGCAGCTGATCGGTCATGGGCCCGACGCGGGCGAGCACCGCGCGCACTGCGGCCACCGCGCCGTCGGCGTTCTCCGGCGTGCCCTTGACGCCGGTGGTCCGCATCAAGGCGGTGCCGAGGTAGGCCACCGCCCCGTCGGGCCCGACGCGCGCCAGACAGGCCTCGGTGGTGGTGTTGCCGACGTCGACGCCGACGACCAGCCTCATGCCCACCACGCCGGTGTCCCGAGTCGCAAGTTCAGTGCGTATATCGGCCGATCCTGGTTCTCGCTGAGACATCGAGATATGTGGTTGATTTTCGACTCGGGACACTAGGCGGGGCTCCGCTCGAACGCGGGCTCCACCTCGACCGGGCCGCGGTCGGCCTCGATGCACTCGAATTCCTTGAGGTGCAGCAGCGCCGCCTTGGCCTGCCAGCGCGGCCGCGCCATCTGGTCGTTGCGCGTTGGGACCGGCTCGGGCGACTCGCCCTTTGCGTACTGCGCGGCGTTGGAGCCGATCTTCCGGAACACCTCGGAGTCGAGCAGCGGCGACTGTGGGAACAGCTCGAGGTTGGAGAGGCGCGGTAGGTCCTTCTGGTGCAGCATCGTGGTACCGCGGGATAGCACGCCCACGGCGATCCCGGAGCCCGAGAGCTTCGCGCCGAGGTGGGCGATCGCCGCGAGGTCCGCGGTGTCGCGGACCCGGATCACCCGGGCCGTGACGCCCTGCTCCTCGATACCGGCCAGCAGTTGGCGCAGCACCTCCGCGTGCGGGACATCGACAATCGTCTTGGTGAAGTGCCCGGCAAAGGCCGGGGACACCGCGACCACGACCTCGTCCTCGCGGGTGCCGCGCCGGGCAGGTCCGGTCTCGCGGAGGCTGACGGAGCGCTCTGCGGCAGGAGTCGACATCGTCATCCGACCTCGGTCTCGGGATTCGTCGCGGATGTGACGTGGCGGAGCTTCTTGAGCTGCTCCCAGCGCTCGCCCTGAAGCCGGTAGCCGGTACCCGGTCCCGCGTAGTCGTTGGCGTCGTTGATCGCGGACAGCGGGACGAAGTCGGCCGTGAGGATCGCCGAGGTCTGCAGCAGGTCGCCGGACACCCGCTGGCGTAGCACGGTCAGCAGGTTCTCCGCGACATCGTGGAACCCGGTGGCCTCCAGCCCCTTGACCAGGTCCAGCCCGGTCAGACCGCGGTCCATCACCGACTGCGCGCCCTTGAGGTCGGCGAGCACGTCGCGCAGCGGGTAGTCGTTCGACGAGTTGGCGTAGGTGGCCGCCTCCACCTCCTGGTCGGTGATCGCCGGCAGGTCGAGGTGCGCGAACAGCGCCTGCAGCGCCCGCGCCGCCTTGTTGCGCGCCTGCAGGATGTCTTCCTCCGGGAGGTGCCGCAGGCCGCCGTCGACCTGCAGGTCGCGCTGGATGGTGTTCCAGTCGTCGTAGTCGTCGGTGTCGAAGTTGGACCCGGCGAACATGTTGTCGGCGTTGGGCACCCCGGAGTAGCCGGAGCAGACGAAGTCGGTGCCCGGCAGCAGTTGGGGCATCGCCCGCGCGGTCCGGCGCATCGCCGAGTGCGAGAACGACTGGTCGTTGCCTGAAGCGCACTCGAGGTCGACCATGCTCGCGACGAGATTCTCCGCGGCCACCGCGCGGATGCCGCCCGGCATCGCGCCCGGCACCCCGATGCAGCTGATCGAGCCGTTCTGCAGGCCCTGCACGCCGGCGCCCTTGGCCATGAGGATGCAGCGGATCTCCAGGTACAGCATGGACTTGCCCTCGGCGTTGCCCATCTGCACCTCGGAACCCGTGCCCGAGGTGAAGCGCATCTTGATCCCGCGCGAGGCGTAGGCAGAGGCGAGGAACTCCTTGGACCACGGCGTGTCGTCGCCGTCGACGAACACCGACTCCGTGCCGTAGATCGAGATCGTCTCGGCGTAGGCGGTGATGCCACGCATGCCGAGCTCCAGCTCGGTGGCCTCCTCCAGCGCGCACTGGGTGAGCACGCCGCCGCGCCCGACCTGCGCGCCGATCTGCAGCGCGATCGCCACCAGCGGGGCATAGCGCAGGACGCCCAGCGTGGTCTCGAGCTCGGCGAACCCGCGCAACGCGCCCTCGGCGGCATCCACGGCGACCTGGATCGGGTTGTCCCGCGCGCTGGTGGAGTGCCCCTGGTTCGCGGGCGTGCGCCGGGCGCGCATCTTCTGCATGCCCTGCATGATCTCGACGACGTTCATCAGCTTGACGACATCGAGGATCTTGGCCGGAGTGAGCCCGCGGCTCACCGCGAGGACGTCCCTCCGGGAGACGTTCGGGTCGATCAGCATGCGGGCGATCTCGTCCGACGGGATGGCCATCGAGGCCTCCGTCGTCCCGACGTCGACCGCGTGGTTCGCGATGAAGGTGTCCATGAAGTCGAAGTCGGCGCGCGCCTTGCCGTCGAGCTCGACGATCCTGCCGTCCTCGACCCGCACGCTCGGGCGCGGGTCGAAGTCGCTCTCCATCGCCACGAGGCCCTTCTCGGGCCACTCCTCGACGAAGCCGTCGAGGTTCACCGGGCGGCTCTCCAGGATCTCCGTCCGGCGGGACGACCGCCGGCGGAACGCCTCGGGCTGGGTGCTGGTCATCGGTTGGCTCCCTTTCAGTCCTGCTCGGGTCGGGCCAGCAGGTTGCGGCGCTCGTAGACTTCGGCCGCCTCGCGCACCACGGCGCCCGACTCCGTGGCGCCGTAGTGCCCTTCCAGCCGCTCCGCGATCGCCAGCAGCCGCTCCTTGCTCGACGCCCGCGGCCGCAGCGCGTTGTACATCTCGAGCACCTCCGCGTCCGGGATCGCGGTCATCTCCGCCGCCCGCCGGAAGTTGCTCGCGAGCTGCGGGCGGTCGCTCGCCTCCGCGAGCTGGGCCTGCAGCAGCAGGGTCTCCGGCGCGATCCGCAGGTCGTCGCCGGTGAGCTCGCCGGAGACGACGGCGTCCATCGTCAGGTCGGAGAGGGCCTTGCCGGTCGGCGTACGCAGCAGCTCGGGACGGTTGACCGACAGCGGGTAGTCGCCGCGGCCGAGCGGCGTAGTCGGCGTGCTCTGGCTCATCGTCGGGGTCCTCCTCCGCGCTATGGCCGGACCGTGGCAACGCGCCGACCTCTTCCGACACGTACCACCATGCGCCTCCCTTGCAAAGGCCGAGCCCAGTCACCGGGAACCCCGGACACAGGCTGTGCCACCGCTCGCGAACGCGGTTTGCTGTGCGGCATGAGCCCTACACTCACGTTCGCCGACGCCCAGCACATCCTGGCCGCTGGGCTTGCCAAGGCCGATGAGATCGGCCAGCCGATGAACATCGCCGTCGTCGACGCCGGGGGGCACCTACTCGCGTTCGGCAGGCAGGACGGCGCCATCCGCGCGAGCATCGACATCTCGCAGCGCAAGGCACTCACGTCCGTCCTGATGAACGCCCGGACAGCTGCGCTCATGGAGTTGGTCCAGCCCGGTGCCGAGCTCTATGGCTTGGAGCAGACCGCAGGCGGGATGGTCGCCTTCGGCGGCGGGGTCCCGATATACCGCGACAACGAGCTGGTCGGTGCGGTCGGTGTCAGCGCCGGCACCGTCGAGCAGGACATCACCGTCTCGGAGGCCGCGGCGTCCGCGGCGAACGGCTAACCGCCAGGGCGGACACGGCGCCCTTGTCCAGCGCTGAACGACATCCCTAACCACAACAAGGGTTACTAGGGCGTGTCCGGCGGATCTTCGTCCGCGATAGCCGCGCCCAGGCGGCCCCTGTCGACACCGCCGGATCGCCCGGATACGCCCGGTATGAGGGCGATCCGGCGGCGCCGCCAGGAACCACCTGCATCACGGCTCTCATCGAACAAGATCCACCGGACACGCCCTAGGCGGCTGCGTCCCCCCGTTGCCTACCGGGTGAGGCGAGGCGCCAGGCGCGTGCATGCAGCAGGCGCAGTCCGTTGAGGCCGACGACGACGGTGGATCCCTCGTGGCCCGCAACGCCCAGGGGCAGGGGCAGGGTGCCGACGATGTCCCACGTGGCGAGCGCGACGATCACGGTGGCGGCGAAGACGAGGTTGGCCCGGACCACGCGGTGGGCGCGCTGGGAGAGCCCGATCATGTGCGGCAGGGTGGCGAGCTCGTCGCGCACGACGATGGCGTCGGCGGTCTCCAGCGTGAGGTCGGCGCCGTGGCGGCCCATGGCCACACCCAGGTGCGCCGCGGCGATCGCGGGGGCATCGTTGACGCCGTCGCCGACCAGCAACACGCGGTGCCCGTCGGCTTGCAGGGCCGCCACGGCGGCGACCTTGTCGGCGGGCAGGAGGCCCGCGCGGACGTCACTGATGCCGACCTCGGCCGCCAGGGCCGCCGCGGCAGCATGGTTGTCGCCGGTGAGCAGGATCGGGACGTTCCCGGTGAGGGCCGCGAGGGCCGCGACGGTGTCCCGCGCTCCGGGGCGGAGCCGGTCGACCACACCCAGCACACCCGCAGGGACGTCGTCGACGAGAACCACGACAACCGTCCGGCCGCCGGCCTCGAGCTGGGTGACGAGGTCGAGGGTCTGCCGGGTCGCCCCCGTTCCCCGATCGAGGGTCGCAGCAGCGGTGTCGAGCAGCGCGGGACGGCCGACCCGGACGACCCGCCCGGCCACGGTGGCGCACACCCCCCGTCCCGGGACGGAGCTGAACTCCTCGGCAGCGAGTGACTCGGCCCCGTGGTCGTCAGCGGCGGCCACGAGCGCCCGGGCGATCGGATGCTCACTCAGGCGCTCGGCCGCGGCGGCGAGTGCGAGCAGTTCCACGGCGTCGAGCCCGGTCGCGGGGACGGGCCGGACCTCCACGACTCGGGGAGTGCCTTCGGTGAGCGTGCCGGTCTTGTCGAACGCCACGACGGTGGCCTGCCCGAACTTCTCCATCACCACCGCCGATTTCACCAGGACACCGTGCCGGCCGGCGTTGGCGATCGCGGACAGCAGCGGCGGCATGGTCGCCAGCACCACGGCGCACGGCGAGGCCACGATCATGAACGTCATCGCGCGCAGCAGCGTCGGCTCGAACGCCGCCCCGAACGCGAGCGGCACCGCGACGAGCGCCAGCGTCGCGACGACCACGGCGATCGAGTAACGCTGCTCGACCTTCTCGATGAACAGCTGCGTGCGGGCCTTGGTGGCGGACGCCTGCTCGACCAGCGCCACGATGCGGGCCACCACGGAGTCGGCCGCCGCCCGTCCGACCCGTACCCGCAGCGCGCCCGTGCCGTTGAGCGTCCCGGCGAACACCTCGTCACCGGGCTGTTTGACCACCGGCAGCGGCTCCCCCGTGATCGAGGCCTGGTCCACCTCGCCGACACCGTCGAGCACGGCTCCGTCGGCACCGATCCGCTCTCCCGGCCGCACCACCACCAGATCCCCGACCGCCAGCTCGGCCGTGTCCACGACCTCCTCCACGCCGTCGGGTCGCAGCCGCGTGGCCCGCTCCGGTGCCAGATCCAGCAGGGCGCGCACCGAGTCGGCGGTGCGGCGCGTCACGAACGCCTCCAACGCCCCGGAGGTCGCGAAGATGACGATCAACAGGGCGCCGTCGAACACCTGCCCGATCGCAGCGGCAGCCAGCGCGGCCACGATCATCAGCATGTCGACGTCGAGCGACCGCTCCCGCAGCGCACGCAGCCCGGCCAGCGCCGGCTCCCAACCACCGGTCACGTAGCAGGCCAAGTACAGCGCCCACCACACTGGCGCGGGCGCGCCGAGCAGCTGGGCCAGCCCGCCGAGCGCGAACAGGACGGTGGCGATCCCCGCCCACCGCACCTCGGTCACGTCCCACATCCGCGCGAGCACCGGGCGTTGGGGGCGCACGACCCGGGACCGATCCTCCAGCACCGTCACGATGGAAACGTTATCTGCGTATCTGCGCAGATAAATAGTGAGTTGGATAACTGAACAGCTGGACATCTGTGCAGCCGTGGCTAGGCTCGCGCTATGCACACGGCGCTACCGGAGTTCCGGATGCCGACCGACGACCAGGTCGAACGCGCGGCTGACGCATTCCGTCTGCTCGGCGACCCCACCCGCATGAAGATCCTGTGGGCGCTGCTCCAGGGCGAGACGTCCGTCGCCTGCCTGGCGGAGCTGATCGGCGCCGCACCCACGGCGGTCAGCCAGCACCTCTCGAAACTGCGGCTCGCCGGGATCGTCCGCGGGCGCCGCCAGGGCACGTTCGTCTACTACACGGCAGCCGACGACCACGTCCGGCGCCTGCTCACCGAGGCCCTCTTCCACGCCGACCACGCCGAGCACGCCGAGCACGCCGAGCACGAGGCCGATCCCGCCGGCCAGAGGTAGGAGCCGCGTCGCTCCCCCTGTGCAGCCCGGCGTGGGGACAGTCAGGCCAGATTTCGTGCTTGACGCGGTTACCGGGAGGTTGTGCCATGGGAGCCGACGCGTGACTCACGCGTCACCCGACGGCCGGTTCACCCCCGCCACGACCCTCACGCCGCGAATGGTGGCGGCCCGGCCTCTCCGCAGGAGGTGGGTCGTGGTCGGCACGAGTACCAGCTTCACGAAGGAGAAAGCTCCTTGCGGAAGGCAGGTGAAGGGCAGCCGCCACCATGACGAGGACAGCTCGGGCATGGTGTTCGACGACGTCAACTTCGCCTGCGGCTGCCGGACGATCCAGCACCAGTTCCACGACGGGAGCTGCCGTACCCGGGTCATCCGGCACGACGGCCGGATGCTGCTGAACCAGCTCTCCGCCGAACACGCCGAATGAGCCGGGGCGGGCCCGGAGATGCCAGACCATGACGTGGTGGTGGTGGGCGGCGGCGGAGCCGGGTTGCGCGCGGCCGTCGCGATCGTGGAGGCCAACCCCGGGCTGAGCGTGGCGATCGTGTCGAAGGTCTACCCGATGCGCAGCCACACGGTGTCGGCGGAGGGCGGCGCGGCGGCGGTCATCGCGTCCGACGACAGCCTGGACGAGCACGCGTACGACACTGTGTCCGGGAGCGACTGGCTCTGTGATCAGGACGCCGTCGAGGCGTTCGTCGACGAGGCGCCGCGCGAGCTCCTGCAGCTGGAGCACTGGGGCTGCCCGTGGAGCCGCACGCCCGACGGGCAGGTCGCCGTCCGCGCGTTCGGCGGCATGAAGAAGATGCGCACCTGGTTCGCGGCGGACAAGACGGGTTTCCACCTGCTGCACACGCTGTTCCAGACGACGCTGCAG
This sequence comes from Pseudonocardia aurantiaca, assembly GCF_039526725.1. Taxonomy (NCBI): domain Bacteria; kingdom Bacillati; phylum Actinomycetota; class Actinomycetes; order Pseudonocardiales; family Pseudonocardiaceae; genus Pseudonocardia; species Pseudonocardia aurantiaca. Next base: position 107,780 of record NZ_BAAAJG010000004.1, on the reverse strand, counting down.
TACGAGCAGATCACCCGCTACGACGAGTGGTACGTCACCACGCTGCTGGTCGACGAGAACCGGGTGCATGGCGTGGTCGGCATCGACCTGGCCACCGGGCGGATCGAAGCGATCACGGGCCGGGCCGTCGTCCTGTGCACGGGCGGGTGCGGGCGGGTGTTCCCGTTCACCACCAACGGCAACATCAAGACCGGTGATGGGATGGCGCTGGCCTACCGGGCGGGCGCCCCGCTGAAGGACATGGAGTTCATCCAGTACCACCCGACGGGCCTGCCGTTCACCGGAATCCTGATCACCGAGGCCGCCCGGGCCGAGGGTGGCTGGCTGCTGAACAAGGACGGCTACCGCTACCTGCAGGACTACGACCTCGGCACGCCGTCGCCCACGCCCGTCATGCGCAGCATGGAGCTCGGTCCCCGCGACCGGGTGTCCCAGGCGTTCGTGCACGAGCAGGAGAAGGGCCGCACGGTCGACACCCCGAACGGCCCGGTCGTGTACCTCGACCTGCGTCATCTCGGAGCGCAGGTGATCGACAGCAAGCTGCCGTTCGTGCGGGAGCTGTGCCTGCAGTACGAGCGGATCGACCCGGTGCACGAACTGGTCCCGGTGCGACCGGTCCAGCACTACATGATGGGCGGCGTCCACACCGACATCGACGGCGCCACCGCGCTCCCGGGCCTGTACGCCGCTGGCGAGGTCGCCTGCGTGAGCATCAACGGCGCCAACCGCCTGGGCTCCAACTCGCTGCCGGAGCTGCTGGTGTTCGGCCGCCGGGCCGGGATCGCGGCCGCCGAGCTCGCGGCGGCGGGCGGCGCCGGGCCCGGTCCTGCCGTGCGGGCCCAGGTCGCCGACGAGCGGCGCCGCCTGGAGCGCGACCTGCTGGCCCGCCGGGACGGCCGGGAGCGGATCGCCGACATCCGCACCGAGATGCAGCACACGATGGAGGGCAGCGCCGGCATCTATCGGGATGGCGAGTCGCTCGTGCGGGGCGCCGACAAGCTCCGGGAGCTGCGGGAGCGGTTCGGCAAGGCGACCATCGAGGACGACAGCCACACCTTCAACACGGAGCTCGTCTCGGCCCTCGAACTGGACTTCATGCTGGACGTGGCCCAGACGATGGTCGCCTCCGCGCTGCGCCGCGAGGAGTCCCGCGGCGCGCACCAGCGCACCGACTTCCCCAAGCGGGACGACGAGCGGTTCTTGGCCCACTCGCTGGTCTCCGGCGACCCGACCGGGTCTCCGCGCGTCGGGTACATGCCGGTGACGATCACCCGCTGGCCACCCGGCGAGCGGATCTACGGGAGGTGAGCGGCATGCCGGACACCATCACTCTGCAGGTCACCCGCTACCGGCCGGAGGCGGGCGCACCGACCCTGCAGGAGTACCAGGTTCCGTTCCGCGAGGAGTGGGCGGTCCTCGACGGGCTGAACTACATCAAGGACCAGATCGACGGGACACTGTCGTTCCGCTGGTCGTGCCGGATGGGCATCTGCGGGAGCTGCGGCATGACGGTCAACGGCGACCCCGCGCTGACCTGCGGCACGTTCCTGTCCGACTACGCGCCCGGACCCGTCCGGGTCGAGCCGCTGGCGAACTTCCCCGTCATCCGCGACCTCGTCGTGGAGATCGACGACTTCATGCGCAAGCTGCCCAAGGTCAAACCGTGGCTGGTGCGCGACGAGGAGCCGGCGGTCGCCGACCTCGAGTTCCTGCAGACGCCGGCCGAGCTGGACGCGTACAAGCAGTTCAGCATGTGCATCAACTGCATGCTCTGCTACGCGGCGTGCCCGGTGTACGCCATCGAGCCGGACTTCCTCGGCCCGGCGGCGATCGCGCTGGCCCAGCGCTACAACCTCGACTCCCGCGACCAGGGCGCGCACCAGCGACTGGACGTGCTCGCCACCGCGGACGGGGTGTGGGCCTGCACCTACGTCGGCGAGTGCACCAACGCCTGCCCCAAGGGTGTGGACCCGGCGGGCGCGATCCAGCGCTACAAGCTCACCGCGGCGACGCGGACACTCCGGTCGTTCCTGTTGCCGCGGGCCGCGCGATGACCACCTCGGACGCCCGCCTGTACCGGCCGCGGGCCTCGCGGTTCTGGTGGCTCCACCGCCGGTCCTACCTGCTGTTCGTGCTCCGTGAGCTGTCCAGCGTCTTCGTCGCCTGGTTCGTGGTGTACCTGCTGCTGCTCGTCACCTCCGTCCACCGCGGCAGCGGCTCCTACCAGCGGTTCCTCGAATGGAGCGGGCTTCCCTGGGTGCTGGTGCTCAACATCGTCGCGCTGGCCTTCGTGCTGTTGCACGCGATCACATGGTTCAACCTGGCCCCGAAGGCGATCGTGGTCAGGGCGGCAGGACGGCAGGTCCCGCCCCGGTCGGTCGCGGCCGCGCATTTCACGGCGTGGGCGCTCGCCTCCGCCGTGGTGGCCTGGATCGTGCTGGGCGGGCTGTGATGGCCAGGCGGTCCTCGTCCGAAGCGGTCGCGTGGCTGCTGTTCAGCGCAGGCGGAATGGCGTCCGCGCTGCTCGTCCCCGTGCTTCTGTTGTTCTTCGGAGTGGTGTTCCCGCTGGGCCTGCTGGCAGCGCCCGACCACACCTATATCTTGGCCGTCCTGCGCCATCCGCTCACCCGGGTCGTGCTCTTCGCACTGTGTGTGCTCGCGCTGATGCACTGGGCACACCGGTTCCGCTACACCCTCTTCGACGGCCTGCAGCTAAAGCGGCTGCGCACGCCAATCAATCTGCTGTGTTACCTCGGGGCGGCCATCGGTTCCCTGTGGGCCGCGATCGTGCTGTTCGGATGACTGGAGTTCGTCGCTCCACTTGTGCTCCACTCCTAGCGCGGCGACAGCAGAATTATTTGCGCCGCACGGACGACGCCCGGGCGCCGGATCCGCGCGTACAGTCCCTGAGCACGAGACGGCCCGGGGAGGAGTGTCGACATGACAGACGGAGCGGTCCTCACGTTGTGGCGGTACCCGGTCAAGTCGATGCAGGGAGAGGAACTCAACGCCTCTCATGTGAATGATCGTGGTTTACTCGGTGATCGCGCACTCGCCCTTGTCGATGCCGAAACCGGGAAGGTCGTGAGTGCCAAGAACCCGAGGAAGTGGACCGGCATCTTCGATTTCCGGGCGGTGCTGACCACGCCGCCACAGCCGGGCGACCCGCTCCCGCCGGCCGCGGTGACCCTCCCGGACGGCTCCGTGATGAGCTCGGCGGACAATCGCTTCGCCGAGACCGTTTCCGCCGTTCTCGGCAGGCGCGTGATGCTGGCTGCCGCAGGCGCGCCGCAACCGGTCCTGGAGGAGTACTGGCCCGACATGGCAGAGTTGGACCACCAGGACACCGTGACCGACGAGGCGATGCCCGAGGGCACCTTCTTCGATCTCGCCGGAGTGCATGTACTCACCACCAGCACTATCGACCGGCTTCGTGCGCTCAACCCGCATGGGCGGTTCGAGGTCCGGCGGTTCCGGCCGAACATCGTCGTGCAGGTCAGCGACGATGTGGTCGATTTCGTGGAGAACAAATGGCTGGGTCGCGAGATGCACATCGGTGACGATGTGATCCTGCAGATCACCGAACCCTGTCCGCGCTGCGTCATGACGACACTTCCCCAGGGCGACCTGCCCAAGGACCGGGAGATCCTTCGTACCGCGGCCCGGCACAACGACGTCAACGTCGGCGTGTACGCCGAGGTGCGCCGGCCCGGAATGATCCGGCGCGGCGACGAGGTGACACTCGGGTAGAGATTCCATCACTTGCACCGGGCCTGGCGACTGGACTCCCTGAGAAATCGCCACCATTCTCGACGATGTCGGATACAACAGGGTCGGACCAGTCGAAATCGGCCCCGATGGGGTCATCGCCTGATCACACCCAGCACCTCGTCCCCCCGTCGCGGCCGTTTCGGCCTTGGTGAATGACTGGCCGACCCGCGTGCGGACGGCGTGCCCGCAGGGGTGCCGAGATCCAGCCAGTACGAGCTGTCGATGACGGGCGGGGTTCCTGCTGCGCCCGCCCGACGCGGCCCCGTCCACGGACGCCCGGACGGCCTCGTTCGGCGACGGGCCCGGCGAGTACCTCGTCGGCCACGAGTTGGTCACCCACAACGTGCTCGACCGGCTGGGCGGCGGGTGGGACGCCCGGATCCGGGTAACCGCGAGCTTCACGGCCGCCTCTGCTGCAGGCGCCCCGGCCGGCGTGTATGGACCCCGACCCACCCGATGACCAGGAGCAGTGCCGATGGATGACCACGAGCCCGCCGTCGTCGGGATCAACCGCACCCAGGACGGGTCGATCGCGGTGGCCCGCGGCCCGGCCACGGTGTACAGCCTCCAGAAGGAGCGGCTGACCCGGCGCAAGCACCAGTGGGGCCGGCTGGGTGACCTGCCGAACCTGTACCTGCCCCGGATGGCGGCACTGCACGAGCCGGTAGACCTCGTGGTCGAGTGCTTCTCCTCCGACGACGAGATCAAGCACATCGACGCCTACCACGAAGAGGTGCGGGACACGCTGCGGTTCCGGGGCGAGCCGCGGATCGTGACGATGTCCCATCATCTCTCGCACCTCTACAGCGCGTTCCCGCCCTCACCGTTCCCGGCCGCCGCCGGAATGATCATCGACACCCAGGGCAGCCCGGTGCGCGACATGACCGAGCCGCCGTACGAACGCGGCATCGGCGAGGAGACGCCGTCGGACCTGCTGGAGGTGTCGTCGTTCTACCGGTGCGAGCGCGGCAGGCCGCCCGAGTGCTTCGCGAAGCAGTTGTGGGACGGCGACTGGGACCGCCCGGCCGGGCTGGGCTGCTTCTTCTACCTGCTGACTCGCGTGATGTTCACCGGCGAGGGCAGTGAGGGGAAGGTGATGGGCCTCGCGCCCTTCGGGGAGCTAAGCACCTTCGGGCTGCCGGACCTCGTCGTCGACGAGCACCGAGTCCTGATCCCGCAGGAGTGGCTGGCCATCTTCGCCGAACGGAACCGGTTCTCCCACTTCCTGGGCGGCCCGGGCTCCTTCACCGACTGCGCCGACCTCGCGGCCGAGGGCCAGCGCGCGTTCGAGACCGCGCTGCTGCAGGTCACCGCGTGGCTGCACAAGCAGACGGGTGCGCAGGACCTGGTGTTCGCGGGCGGGACCGCGCTCAACTGCTCCGCCAACGGGCGCATCCTGCGCGAGAGCGCCTTCGACGACGTGTTCATCCCGCCCAGCGCCCACGACGGCGGCACCGCGCTGGGCTGCGCGCTGTACGGGATGATCGAGTGCCTCGGCGAGACCAGCGACTTCCGGTGGACGAACGACTTCCTCGGTCCGGAACCGGATGCCGACGCCGTGGCGGCCACGGTGCGCTCTGCTGCTGACGATCCCGGTCTCGTGGTGAAGCGGCCGCCCGATCTCGCCGCCGCGGCGGCGGACCTGCTGGAGGCGGGGTACGTCGTCGCGCTGCACCAGGGCCGCAGCGAGTCGGGCCCGCGAGCGCTGGGCGGCCGCAGCATCATCGGCGACGCCCGCCACCCGGCGATGCGCGACTTCATCAACTTCCGTGTGAAGGGCCGCGAGTGGTTCCGCCCGCTGGCCCCGCTCGTGCTGGCCGAGGCCGCTCCGGCGATCTTCGACGTCGACCGGCCGGTCCGGTTCATGCAATTCGCGATCGACGTACGTCCCGAGCACCGCGCGGCGCTCACCGCGGTCACCCACGTCGACTGCACCGCCCGCATCCAGACCGTCGAACCGCGCAACACCCCGTTCCTGCACGCGCTGCTCACCGCGTTCGAGGAGCGGACCGGCTGTCCCGTGCTGATCAACACCTCCTTGAACCGCAAGGGCCACCCGCTCACGGAGGCCCCGCAGGACTCCCTGGCCTGCCTGACGAGCACCGGGATCCACGCGCTGGTGATGCCGCCGTTCCTGATCCGCAAACCCCACGCGTCCCCGGTCCCACGCGACTGGCACCCCTGACGCTGCCTGCTCGTCAGTGGTCGCGCAGCCGCGCGGCCGGTTGCGCCGGGGTCCGTCTCGACTGGATTGCGCGGTAGGTGCGGCTGAGGGCGGAGACCGTCCGGTCGTAGGACCGCTGCGCGACCCCCACGAACAGACAGTCGATCACCGCGAGCTGGGCGATGCGACTGGCCATCGCGCCGGACCTGAAGGTGGTCTCGCGGGCCGCGGTGGTGAGCACCAGATCCGCGCAGTCGGTGAGCGGGGACGGCTCGAAGTTCGTGATCCCGATGGTGCGCGCGCCCGACTCGCGCGCGGCCCGCAGGGCGTCGACCGTGTCGATCGTGGTGCCGGTGTGGGAGATCCCGATCGCGACGCACTGGGCGTCGAGGAGGGCGGCGGAGGTGAGCGCCGCGTGCGGGTCCGGCCACACGAACGCGAGCAGGCCGATCCGGTGCAGCTTCTGATGCAGGTCCTGGCCGACGAACCCGCTCGCCCCGAGCCCGTAGATGTCGATGCGGCGGGCGTCGGCGACGGCCTCGACGGCCCGTCCCAGCGCGGCCAGGTCCAGCGTGGCGGCGGTGTCCTCCACCGCTTTGGCGTCGCTGAACGCGATCTTGGCGACGATGTCGGCCAACGTGTCGTCCCGCTCGATGTCCGGCGACAACGCCGTCGCGTCGGCCTTCCCCGCGGCCTCCCGGCTCGTCTCCCGGGCCAGGGCGAGGCGCAGGTCGGGGTAGCCCTGGAAGCCCGCCGAGTGGCAGAAACGCAGCACCGTCGCCACGGACGTCTCGCACTCCTGGGCCAGCCGGCCGATCGACAGCTCGGCGGTGCCCGCCGGGTCGCGCAGCACGGCGTCGGCCACGCGGCGCTGGGCGGGGCGCAGGGACGGCAGTACCGCGCGGATGCGCACCAGGACGCCGCGAGCCGGGTCGGAGGCCATGACGCGGACGATATCGCCCGCCCGGCAATTTGTTACGAGTATGCCTCGTCCTGTGATAACTCTTGACCTTCCGATCCCGGCTGTGATGCGGTACCCGCCAACGCACCGGTGCGCCTCGCGTGCCGTGACTCCCCGACGCTGGAGGTTCCGGACGACATGGCTCGACGAGCGATCTGGAGAGGACGGGGCGCCACGCTCGGCGCGCTCGCCGTGACCGGCGCGGTGCTGCTCACCGCGTGCTCGGGAGCCGGCGGTGGCACGGGCGGCACGGGCGGCGGTTCCGGGTCCGGTGGTCTCGTGATCGGCGCGACGTCCGACCCGGACACGCTGTTCCCCTGGAAGGCCACCCAGTTCCAGGCCGTGAACGTCGTCGAGCAGCTCTACGGGACCCTGACCGAGCTGGACGCGAACCTCGAGGTCGTGCCGGGGCTCGCGGAGTCTTGGCAGGTCGCCCCCGACGGCGCGGCCGTCACGCTGACGCTGCGGCAGGGCGTGACGTTCGCCGACGGCAGCACGTTCGACTCCGGCGACGTGAAGAGCTCCCTGGAGCGGATCAAGGCCGAGGCGACGGGCGCCGTGGCGGCCGCGAGCCTGGCCTCGGTGACGACGGTGGACGCCCCCGACCCGTCCACGGTGGTGCTGCGGCTCTCCGGACCGGATGCCGGCATCCTCGCCGCGCTGGCATCGGTGAACCTCGCGATGCTCTCCAGCGACGACACCGAACAGACCCTCGCCACCACGCCGAACGGGACCGGCCCGTTCACGTTCGCCGAGCGCAAGCCGAACGAGTCGATCACTCTGACGGCCAACCCGTCCTACTGGAGCGGCGCGCCCACGCTGCCGTCCGTCGAGTTCCGGGTGATCCCCGACGAGACGTCGATCGTGTCCGCGCTGCAGTCGGGCAACGTCCAGTTCGCCGTGTTCGACGACCCGCTGGTCGCGCAGAGCGCGGAGGGCTCCGGGACCACGATCGCCAAGACGCCCCAGCTGTCGTACCACGCGCTGCAGCTCAACGCCCGCCAGGCGCCCCTCGACGACGTCAACGTGCGGCTGGCGATCCAGTGCGCGGTGGACCGCCAGCAGGTGCTCGACACGGCGGCGCTGGGCGAGGGTGAGGTGACCGGGCCGATCACCTCCCCGGCCTACCGCTCCGACCCGGCGGCGCGCCCGTGCCCGCAGCGGGACGTGGAGGCGGCGAAGCGCTACCTCGCGGCGGCCGGCCACCAGGGCGGCCTGACCATCTCGACGATCGTCTCCCAGGGCGAGTACGCCACCTCCGTGAACGAGGCGACGAACCTGCAGGCCCAGCTCGGCGAGGCCGGCATCACGCTGAACCTGGAGGTGCTGGAGTCCGGCGCGTTCGTGGACCGCTGGGTGGCGGCCGACTTCCAGACCGCGGTGGCGCTCAACGGCGGCAGGCCCGACCCGGACGGCATGTACGGGCGCTACTTCACCAGCACCGGCAACCTCAACAAGGTGGCCGGGTTCAGCTCCCCGGAGCTCGACGCACTGTTCGCGCAGGGCAAGGCCACGGCCGACCCCGCTGCGCGCAAGGCCATCTACGAGCGGGTCTCGGCCGAGCTGGAGGACAACGCCGCCTGGGTGTGGCTCTTCACCAGCTTCACCTACACCGCGACCGCCCCCGGGGTCACCGGGTTCACCCCGATGCCCAACAACTCGCTGAAGTTCCTGCGCGAGACCACCGTCAGCGGATGATCCCGGTTCGGCACCCGCTGGTCAGGCGGGTCCTGGAGGCCGTTCTGACGCTCCTCGGGGTGGCCGTGCTGGTCTTCGTCATGCTCCGGGCGATCCCCGGCGACCAGATCACGGCCACCCTCGGCACCGAGGCCGCCGCGCTCACGCCGGCGCAGCGGGAGGCGCTCACGGCGTACTACGGGCTGGACCAGCCCCTCGTCGTGCAGTTCTTCACCTGGCTCGGGGCCGTGGTCACCGGCAACCTCGGCGCGTCGCAGCGCAGCGGCCAGTCGGTGCTGGAGATGACCGCGGCGTCCCTCCCGATCACGCTCGAGCTGGCGGTGCTGTCGCTGCTCATCGGGCTGGTCCTCGGGGTGGCCGCGGGCATGCTGTCGGCGTCGCGGCCGAACTCGGCCCGCGACGCCGTCGGCCAGTCGGTCGGGCTGGCCGGGCTCTCGGTGCCCGCGTTCCTGCTCGGCTCGGCGATGCTGGCGCTGTCAGCGCGGTTCCTCGGCTACAACCCCAACGCCGAGCAGTTCGCGCCGTTCTTCGCCGACCCGGCGCTGAACATCCAGCAGATGCTGATGCCCGCGCTCGTGCTCGGGTTCGGTCTCGCGGCGCCGATCATGCGGACAGCGCGTTCGGCGCTGCTGGAGGTGCGGTCCCAGGATTTCGTGCGCACCGCCCACGGCAAGGGCGCCGGACCTCAGCGGGTGCTCTTCCGGCACGTCCTGCGCGGCGCCCTCGTCCCGATCGTGACGATGACGGGCCTCCAGTTCGGCTACCTCCTCGGCGGGGCCGTGGTCGTCGAGCAGATCTTCTCCGTGCCGGGCATCGGGCGTCAGGTGCTGATCGGCATCCAGCAGAAGGAGTACGCGGTCGTGCAGAGCACGGTGCTCGTCATCGCGCTGACGTTCGTGCTGGTGAACCTGGCGACAGACCTGCTGTACCGGGTCATCGACCCACGGGTGAGGGCATCGTGACCACGGACGTGGTGTCCGGGGTCCCGGCGGCGCCGGCACCGGGGCGCCAGAACCTCCTGCGAAGGACCCTCGCGAGCCGTAGCGGCCTGGTCGGCACCGTGCTCGTCGGGATCGTGGTCGCCGCGGCGCTCGCGGCCGTCGCCGGCGCGCTCCCCCACGACGCCGTGACGCAGGCGCCCGCCGACCGGTTGTCCGGGCCGTCGGTCGAGCACTGGTTCGGCACGGACCAGTTCGGCCGGGACGTGTTCGCGCGGTGCGCGGAGGGCGCGGCGAACTCCCTGCTCATCGCCGTGGTGGCGGTGGCGATCGCCACGGCGGCCGGGACCGCGGCCGGTGTCGTCGCGGGCTTCTTCGGCGGGTGGTCGGGCCGCTCGATCCTCGGCGTGACGAACGTGCTGTTCGCGTTCCCGCCCCTGTTGCTGGCCCTGGCGCTCGCGTCGGCATTCGAGCGGACCTGGCTCACGGTGGCGGCCGCCATCGCGATCGTCTACACGCCGATCTTCGTGCGGGTCACCCGCGGGCCGGTGCTGTCGCTGCGCGAGGCCGACTTCATCCGCGCCGCGACCGTGCTCGGCTTCTCTCCGCTCCGGACGCTCACCCGGCACGTACTGCCCAACATCGCGCCGATCGTGATCGTGCAGGTCACGCTCTCCCTGTCCTGGGCCGTGCTCACCGAGGCGTCGCTCAGCTTCCTCGGCCTGGGCACCCCGCCGCCAGCCCCGTCGCTCGGGTCGATGGTGCTCGAAGCGCGGGTGCTGGTGAACGTGGCCTGGTGGACGATGGCCGCCCCCGGCGCCGTGATCGTGGCGCTGGTGGTGGGGCTCAACCTGCTCGGCGACGGCCTTCGCGACGCACTCGACCCCCAGAACGGAGAACGCCGGTGACCGGGCCCGTCGACCACGTGCCGGAGCGGCTGGCTGCGCTGGCGACCGAGCAGGCCGACCCCCGGTACGCCGGAATCGACCTCTCGAGCGTCGGCGAGCTCGCCGTGCTGATGAACGAGGCCGACGGGAGCGTCCCGCAGGCCGTGCACGCGGCACTGCCGCGGATCGTGCCCGCGATCGCGGCGGTGACCGAGCGGATGCGCGCCGGCGGGCGGCTGCTCTACGTCGGCGCGGGCACGGCGGGCCGGATGGGGGTGCTGGACGCCTCGGAGTGCCCACCCACGTTCGGCACACCTCCTGAGCTGGTGCGCGGGGTCATCGCCGGCGGGCCGGACGCGATGTTCACCGCGCAGGAGGGCGTCGAGGACGACGAGGACGCCGGACGCGCCGCGATCGCGGCCGAGGGCGTCGGCCCGGCGGACGCGGTGCTCGGACTGGCGGCCAGCGGGCGCACACCGTTCGCCGTGGCGGCGGTCGCCGAGGCACGTCGCCGGGGCGCACTCACCGTGGGCCTGTCCTGCAACCGGGACACCCCGCTCAGCGCCGCCGCGGAGCACCCCATCGAGGTCGTCGTCGGCCCGGAGGTCGTCGCCGGGTCCACCCGGCTCAAGGCGGGCACCGCGCAGAAGCTGGTGCTCAACATGTTCTCGACGATCGTGATGGTCCAGCTCGGCAAGACCTACGGGAACCTCATGGTCGATCTCAAGGCCTCGAACGCGAAGCTGCGCGAGCGCGCGATCCGGACGGTCACCACGGTGACGGGGGTGTCCCGGGAGCGCGCGGCCGCTGCCCTGGAGTCGTCCGGGATGCACGTGAAGCTCGCGATCCTGCGCCTGGAGCGCGGGCTCGACGACGCGGAGGCGACCGAGCGGCTCGTCGCCGCGGGCGGTCATCTGCGGGCGGCGTTGGAGGGAGAGCGATGAAGGTCCTCGGCATGATCTCCGGGACGTCGCACGACGGGATCGACGCGGCGGTGGTCGACTTCACGCTGCGGGGTGATGTGCTGCATGGGCACGTGACCTCCGCGTCGAGCACCGGCTACGACCCGCCGTTGCGCGCGCGGATCCTCGCCGCGCTGCCCCCGGCCGCCACCACGCTCGCGGAGGTCTGCGAGCTGGACACGCTCGTCGGGCAGGCGTTCGCGGACGTGGCGGAGAAAGCCGTCACATCGGGGATCGGGGCGGCCGGCCGGGTCGACGCGGTGTGCTCGCACGGCCAGACCGTCTTCCACTGGGTCGACCCCTCCGGCACGTCTGCGCTGGGGACTCTCCAGATCGGGCAGCCCGCGTGGATCGCCGAGCGGCTCGGCGTCCCGGTGGTGGCCGACGTGCGGATCCGCGACATCGCGGCGGGCGGGCAGGGCGCCCCGCTCGTGTCCTACCTCGACACGCTCCTGCTCGGCGGCCTCCCCGGCCGCCCCGCCGCGCTGAACCTCGGTGGCATCTCCAACATGACCGTGCCCGGTGCCGCGGGTGGCCCGCTGGCCTGGGACATCGGACCCGCCAACGCCCTGGTGGACGCCACCGTGCTCGACACCGGCGCGCACCCGGCGGGCTACGACGCCGACGGCGCGATCGCCGCACGCGGCCGGGTCGACGAGGGCCTCCTCGCCGACCTGCTCACCGAGCCCTACTACCGGCTGCCCGCCCCGAAGAGCACCGGCAAGGAGCTGTTCCACCACGGGTACGTCGCCGCCGCGCTGGCCCGCCACGGCAAGGACGTGGGGCCGGCCGACCTGATCGCCACCCTCACCGCGCTCACCGCGCAGACCGTGGCCGACGCGGTGCGCGCCGCAGGTGTCGACACGCTCGTGGTCTCCGGCGGCGGGTGCGCCAACCCGACCATGATGCGTTTGATCGCCGACCGCCTGCCCGGGGTGCGCCTCACGACCTCGGCGGAGCTGGGTGCCCCGCCGGACCTCAAGGAGGCCATCGCGTTCGCCCTCATCGGCTGGCAGACGCTCCACGGGCTCCCCGCGACACTGCCCAGCGCCACCGGCGCGAGAGCGGCCCGCGTCCTCGGCGCGATCACCCCCGGCCGGGAACCGCTCCGCCTGCCCGAGCCGGTGACGGCGGCGCCCGCGGCGCTGCGGCTGACCGTCGCCGAGGGGGTGGCGTGACCAGCGGCCCGGAGACCGTGCGGACGGCCCCTTCGACGGTGGACGGGCCGGTGCTGGAGGTCCGGGACCTCGCGGTGTCGGCGGGCCGCCGCCGTCCCGTCGAGATCGTGCACGGGATCGACCTCGCCTTGCGTCGCGGCGAGACCGTCGGGGTGGTCGGGGAGAGCGGGTCGGGCAAGTCCGTCACGATGCTGGCGCTGATGCGGCTGCTCGGAGACCCGCTGCGGATCACCCGCGGACAGGTGCGGTTCAACGGCCGCGACCTCGCCACGATGAGCGAGCCGGAGATGCGGTCGCTGCGCGGGCGCGAGATCGCGATGGTCTACCAGGACCCGATGACCTCGCTGAACCCCTTCATGCGCGTGGGCGACCAGGTGATCGAGGCGCTGCGCGTCCACGGCACCGAGACCGACGCCGCCACGGCCCGCTGCCTGGAGCTGTTCGCCCGCGTCGGCATCCCCGACCCCGCGCGCACCTCCCGCTCCTACCCCCACGAGTTCTCCGGTGGCATGCGGCAGCGGGTCGTCATCGCGATGGCGCTCGCCCTGCGCCCGACCCTGCTGATCGCCGACGAACCGACCACCGCGCTGGACGTCACCATCCAGCAGCAGATCCTCAGCCTGGTGGCCGAGCTCCAGCGTGAGATGGGCATGACGACGATCTGGGTCACCCACGACCTCGGAGTGGTGGCACGGCTCGTGGAGCGGGTGGTCGTCATGTACGCCGGGCACGTCGTCGAGGACGCCCCGGTGCGGCAGATCTTCGCGGCGCCGCAGCACCCCTACACCGCTCGGCTGCTGGCGTCGCTGCCCAACCCCGCCGACGACGCCCGCCCGCCGCTCGCCCAGATCCCCGGCCGGCCCCCGCTGCCGACCGAGCATGTGCAGGGATGCGCGTTCCGGCCCCGCTGTGCGCAGGCGCGCGACGCCTGCCTCGAAACTCCCCCGCTGCGGGAGCGCGGCGCGGGCCGGGCGGCATGCTGGGTGCCCGTCGAGGACTGGACCCCGATCCGGGAGGCGCGCTGATGCTCGAGGCGATCGACCTGGTCAAACACTTCCCCGTCCGTGGATCCGACGCGCTCGTCCACGCCCTCAACGGCGTGTCGCTGAGCCTGGCGGCGGGCGAGACGCTCGGCATCGTCGGGGAGTCCGGCTGCGGGAAGTCGACGCTGGCGAAGGTGCTGGTGCGCCTGGAGGACCCCACCTCGGGGCGGGTCGTCCTCGACGGCGTCGACCTCACCGAGCTGCGCGGGCGGCGGCTGCGCGCGCACCGGCGACATATCCAGATGGTCTTCCAGGACCCGTACTCCTCCCTCGACCCGCGGCAGTCGGTGGGCGCGGCGCTCGACGAGGTGCTGACCGTCCACGGGATCGGCTCCTCGGACGCGGACCGGACCCGCCGCGTGGCCGAGCTGCTCGATCTCGTCGGACTCTCCCCCGCCTTCGCCCAGCGACTCCCCCACGAGATGTCCGGCGGGCAGCGCCAGCGCGTCGGCATCGCCAGGGCACTCGCGCCCGAGCCGCGCGTCCTGCTGCTGGACGAACCGGTGTCCGCGCTCGACGTGTCGGTGCGGGCGGAGGTCATGAACCTGCTGGTCCACCTCCGCTCCGAGCTGCAGCTCGCCTACCTGTTCATCAGCCACGACGTGGCGATGGTGCGCCAGATCAGCGACCGGGTCGCCGTCATGTACTTCGGGCGGGTGGTCGAGCAGGGCGGGTGGAAGTCGGTGCTCAGTGTTCATGGCGGAGACCCGTTGCACCCCTACACCGCTGGGCTGCGCGGTGCCGTCCCGGTGCCGGACCCGACCGTCGCGCAGCCGCTGGCGGCCACCGTCGTCGGCGAGGTGCCCAACCCGGTCGCCCCGCCCTCGGGCTGCCCGTTCCATCCCCGCTGCCCCCTCGCGGAGGACGTGTGCCGCACCGCGCTACCCCCGCTGGAGGAGATCCGCGATGAACACCTGGCGGCCTGCCACGTCGCCGCCCGTTCCCTGACGGGCAGCCGATGATCGGGCAGCCAATGATCGGGCAGACGTTGATCAGGCAGGCCCGGGCTGCCGACCTGGAGGCGGTCGTCGAGGTCTTCCTGGCCTGCTGGACGATCAGCTACGCGCCCCTCCTCCCCGCGGCGGCGCATGCCGTCATGGACCGGGAGACCGCGACCGCGCTCTGGCGCGCAGCGCTCGCGGACCCGACGGCGTTCGTCGCCGAGCACGGTGGCGGCGCGATCGGGGTCGCGCGATGCACGCTCGTCGGCCGCGGAACCGGCCGCGTCGACAGCCTCTACGTCCATCCCCGCACGCAGGGCAGCGGCCTGGGCGGACGACTGCTGGCGGCGTGCACCGACCACCTGCTGGCCGCGGGCGCATCGCGCGCAACGCTGTGGGTGTTCGCCCCGAACGAGCCGGCGCGCGCCTTCTACGCCCGCCATGGCTGGCAGCCCACCGGCGAGCAGCGGGTCGAGCCGGAGTACGGAGTGCCGGAGGTCGAGCTCGCACGGGTGCTGACGTGAGCGCCGGACCGCTCACGGACGCCGTGCACGCGCTCGTCACGGGCACCTTCCGGGGGCGTGGAGACTGCGCCCCGCCGCCGGGCGCGTGCCTGGCCGTGCGGGCGCCGGGTGTCGACGCGCTCGCCGTGACGGGACACCGGCAGGTGCTCGGCGTCGACGAACCGCTCCCGATGAGCGCGGACACCAGCCACGACCTCGCGTCCGTCACGAAGGTGGCCGCAACGACCACCGCGCTCGTGGCGCTCGCCGACGCAGGCGACCTTCGGCTCGCGGACCCGGTGACCCGGTACGTGCCGGGCTTCCGCGGCGACGGCCGCGACGAGCTGACGCTGGAGGACCTGCTGCTGCACCGAGCTGGGTTGTGGGAGTGGTGGCCGACCTACTGCGACGTCACCGACCCCGACGAGGGGCGCGAGCTGGTGCGGGACCTGCCGCTGCGCTACCTGCCGCGGACCGGACGTCACTACTCGGACCTCGGCTTCATGCTCCTGGGCCAGGTCGTCGAGGCGGTCGCACGCAGCCCGCTGCCCGCCGCGGTGCGCGAGCTGGTGCTCGGACCGGTGGGGATGGACGCGACCGCGTTCGCGCGACCGGTCGGTACCGAGGTCGCGGCGAGTGGCACCGGCGACGTCATCGAGCGGCGGATGGTGGACACCGGCGAGCCGTACTCGGTGCCGCGCTCGGCCGCTGACTTCACGGGGTGGCGCAGCCACGTCCTCGTCGGGGAGGTGGACGACGGCAACGCGTTCCACACGTTCCGCGGCGTGTCCGGGCACGCCGGGCTGTTCTCGACGGTCGGAGACCTCCTGCTACTCGGCGGCGCCCTCGGCCGCAGCGCCGCGGGCGAGGGGCCGTGGGACGCCGGAGTCCTGGGCGCGTTCCTGGCCGGAGGGCCGGACGCGGGCCAGTCCCGCGGGTTCCGATCATGGTCGACGTCCCTCGTGGGCTGTACCGCCACTGCCTTCGGCCACCCCGGGTTCACCGGGTGCACGTTCGCGGTCCTGCCCGCGCACCGGGCGTGCGTCGTGCTCGCCACGAACCGCCTGCACGTGGTAGGCGACCCGGTGCCCAACGACGTCATGTGGAGTACCGCGCTCGACGCGGCGCACGGCCTGCTCCACGAAGCCCACTAGCTCACCGTCTAGCTCTCCTGGCGCCGCCGGGCAGCCGGCAGGGTCTCCCCTGATGGATCCCCGTCGGCAGCGGCCTGCGGGGCGCTGCCGGCGAACAGGTCGACGATCGGATCCCAACGGTTGCGCCGGCCCGCGGGGAACCGGCGCTCGGACCGGCGCAGGCGTGCGGAGCCGGGTCGGTAGCGGCGCCGCGCCCACGGCGACCCCGGCATGGCCAGCCGGAGCGCCGCGACCAGAGCGACGAACGGTACGAACACGCCCACCACCCCCAGCAACGTCCGGCCCTTGAGGATCGCCACGAGCGCGAGGAGCAGGTTGGCCGCGATGGTGGCCGAGAGCACGACCCAGCCGCCGCCGACGTCCGCGTCGTCGACGGGCGAGGCGCCGACCAGCAGCAGTCCCCCGATCACCACCGCCACCAGCACGGCGTCGACCGAGCGCCGGCCCTCGGGGCCCCAGTAGACGTCGTCGAGCCGCACCCAGAGGGCGAACTCGTCGAGTGTGAGCGCGGCACCCACGCCGAACAGCACCGCGATCACCTGCACCCACGGGTCCCCGGGCCGGTAGGCGAACTCGGCCGTTCCCGTGCCGAGGAGGAGGAAGATGCCGTAGACCTCGTGGTGGATGTGCACGCCGCCGACGGTGGTGTCCCGGAACGGCCCGCGGCCGCTCCGGATCAACCGGGTGATCAGCCGCGTGATCAGGAACGTGAACACGAAGGCAGCGAGCATCCAGGCCACGAGCAGGCGGTTTGGCGCGGTGAGCGAGATCTGGAGACCGTCCGGAGGCACAGCGGACACGTCGGCCACCTCCTTCCGGCAGACGGGAGGCGAGGCGCAGCCAGCGTCCCTACTGTCCCACCAGCGCGGATGAGGTCAACCCGCCCGAGCCGTGCCGCCATGAGTATTTCCGCCCGACCGCCCGACACGCCGGTTCTGTACCGACCGTCGGCAATGGCCGAACCACAATTTCCGGAGCCGATGACAATGATCACAAGCCGGCCCTCCGGCGGGGCGCCCGCCGCATCGGACCGACGGTCGGCGCGATGTGGAGTTCTCCGCAGCTGGGTCCCTGACCTGCACAGATGAGAAATACTCAGGCTGGCTGGGTCGCCTCGCCGGTTATCCGACAGCGGCAGCACAGGTCAGTCCGATACACACCGGATCAGCAGTCCGGACGCCTGCATTAATGTCACCCGGGGGGCCACGGCTTCGGCAGGAAGGGCAGGTATGGGCGCGTCGATTTCGACGCACCGGGCGTTTCGTCATCGGTGTCAGCATGATCCCGTTCACGGCGGAGCGGCACAACCGGCGCACCCGGCGTGACAGCGCGGCCGCCCCGAGGCGAGCGGTGGATGCCGCAGCCGCCGGTCCGCCCGACGCGGCCGGTCCCGCCCCCCATGGGAGGCGCTCCGCCGAGACGACCTCCGCCGCCCTACCAGCCTCACCCGGCACCTCCCCCGGCACGGCGCCGGCGGCACCTCCTCGCCAGGGGCGTGCGCGCGGCAGTCGTGCTGTTGTCGGCCCTGACCCTGCTCATCACCGGGTACGGCTGGTCGGTCTACCGGCAGTTGAACACCAGCCTGGTCACGAGCGACGTCCTCGGTCCGACGGCAGCGCCTGACGGGGCCACGGACATCCTGCTCGTCGGGCTGGACAGCCGCACCGACGCGAACGGCAACCCTCTCCCCCGGCAGGTCCTCGACCAGCTCAACGCGGGACCCGACACCGGCATGCTGAACACCGACACCCTCATCCTGGTCCGCATCCCCAACGACCCGTCCAAGTCCTCCACGGCGGTCTCCATCCCGCGCGACTCGTACGTCGACATCCCCGGCTACGGCACCCACAAGATCAACTCCGCATACGCGAGAGCGGCGGCCACCGAACGGACACGGCTGGCCGCACAGGGCGTCACCGGCGCCGCGCTGGACCAGCAGTCGACCCAGGCGGGGCGCCGCAGTCTCATCGCGACCATCGAGAAGCTCACCGGGTCCTCGGTCGACCACTACGCCGAGGTCAACCTGGTCGGATTCGCCGAGATCACCCAGGCCGTCGGCGGGGTTCCGGTGTGCCTCAACGCCCCGGTCAGCGACTCCTACTCCGGTGCCGACTTCCCCGCCGGCCCGCAGACACTTGAAGGCGCGCCCGCGCTCGCCTTCGTCCGCCAGCGGCACGGCCTGCCCCACGGCGACCTGGACCGGATCGTGCGTCAGCAGGCCTTCCTGGCCAGCCTCGCCCACCAGGTCCTCTCCGCCGGCACCCTCGCCAACCCGTCGGCGCTCTCGGGGCTCATCAGCGCGATCAGCCGCTATGTGGTGCTCGACCAGGGCTGGGACCTGCTCGGGTTCGCCAAACAGGCCCAAGGACTGACCGGCGGCAACATCACCTTCCGCACCATCCCCACCGGCACCCCGGCGCTGCAGACCCCGTCCGACGGCGTCGCTGTTCAGGTCGACCCGACGCTGGTCCGCCAGTTCTTCGCCGGCCTGGCCGGCGGTGGGACCACCGCACCGGATCCGGCGGCCGCTCCGCTGATCGCCGACGTCAGCAACGCCTCCGGCCGCACCGGCCTCGCCGCCGCCGTCCAGGGTGTGCTCAACGACGGCGGCATCGTCCCCGGGGACCTCGGCAACGCTCCCACCGCATCCCGCTCCGTCGTCCGCGCCGCGACCGCCGACCGGGCGCGCGCGCAGCAGGTCGCCGATCTCCTCGGAGGTATCCCGGTGCAGGCCGACGCCACCGTCCCCGCCGGGCACGTCCAGGTGCTACTGGGCCGCGACTACAGCGGTTCCGACACCGGCGGAAGCACTCCACAGGCGCGCGCCGGATCCACCGCAGGCGGATCCAACGCCGTCCCTACCCCCGGCGACGACGCCCCCGGAGCGCCGCCCGCCGGGGACCCGCCGATCACCGCCGGCGGCGTCCCCTGCGTCGACTGACTGCGGCGAACCGACTGCGCCGAACCGACTGCCCCGAATCGAATTGTGGGAACCTCTAGCGGAACCCGCCGCCGTACTCGGGACCGTCGGGGACGATTCTGTGCACGACGACCAAGGCCAGGGTCATGACGAACATCAGCACGGCGAGCGCGATCACGACCGTCCGGGCGGCGACCGTCCGGCGACCCCGGTCGCGTGAGGTCAGCGAGGTGAGGTTGTCGGCGAACTGTTCACGGGCCATCGCGAAGACCAGCCCCCACCCGGCCGGCTTCGGCACTGCCGGAAGGTCGGCCGTGAAGGCCTCGAGCTCGTGGCGGTACCGCGCGGCGTAGACCTTGCCGAG
The DNA here is from genome assembly GCF_039526725.1 of Pseudonocardia aurantiaca. Classification (NCBI taxonomy): domain Bacteria; kingdom Bacillati; phylum Actinomycetota; class Actinomycetes; order Pseudonocardiales; family Pseudonocardiaceae; genus Pseudonocardia; species Pseudonocardia aurantiaca. The sequence goes on along the minus strand of NZ_BAAAJG010000004.1, from coordinate 88,296 downwards.
ACGTTCCTCGGTTTCCTCCATCGTCAGCCGCCCGGCGCCGGCCGCCTCCTGCACGACCGCGGCGGCCCGCTCGCGTTCGGCGTTCGAACACCTGATCGCTCCCGCCTGCGGCGCCGAGGTGTCCGGGGCTGCAGCGGCATGGGCGGCACTGTCGGCACTTGTCATCGGGTCGTCCTCCGGTTCGAGCGTCATTGCGGCCCGCACGGCCCCGGTACCGGCGGGGCCGGCAGCGGTGCGGGCCGTCGCCGAGGCCGAGGTTAGGAAACCGCGGCCCTCGAGCCGGCCAGAGAGAAGCAAGCTCCGGGCAAGAACAACCGCGAAGCCTGTGCCGACGGCCAGAGTCAGGCCTCGTCGAGCGCCTCCCCGAAGCCGCGCAGGAGAGCGTGGTGCCGGTTGTGGGCGAGGACGTGTCCAACGGCGAGCACCGCCGCCACCGGCCATTCGATGATCTGGAGCACGACAAGGGTCGCAATGCCGCCCAAGAAGACGAGCTGATCGGGAGGCGGCAGCTCGATGCGGCCGACGCCGGGCACCTCGACGTGGAGCGAGTTCTGCTCGAGCGTTCTCGCCGCAGCCTGCGTCGCCGCGCCGGTCCCGCCGGTCCCCCCGGTCCCATCGGTCGTGGATGTCGGCGCCGTCGGCGATGTCGTCGACGCAGTGCCGGTTGTCGGCATCGTCGTGCTCCCCTCCGTGCCCGCCGCCCGCCGAGGTCCGGCGTCGGCTCCGCGGCAGCGTGGCACGCAGCGGCCCGTCGCCCCTCACCTCACCCAGGTGAAACCGGCTCGGGTCCGGCGATCGACAGGAGCCCTCCATCGGCGTGCGGCTCAGGCAGACGCCGACAGGTGGCGCAGGAACCAGTCCCGCGCGAGCCCGGCCACTTTCTCGAGGGCCCCGGGCTCCTCGAACAGGTGCGTCGCACCCGGAACGACGACCAGGCGCGCCTCGCCGCCGAGTTCCCGTGCCGCCTCCCGGTTGAGTTCGAGGACGAGCGGGTCCTGCCCTCCGACGAGCAGCAAGGTGGGCTGGTGTACGTCGCGCAGGACGGGCCCGGCGAGGTCAGGCCGCCCGCCGCGGGAGACCACGGCCCGCACGACCCCGGGCCGGGAGGCAGCGGCGAACAACGCGGCCGCTGCACCGGTGCTCGCCCCGAACAGCCCGATGCCCAGCCCGCTGAGCGGCTCGCTCCCGGCCACTCGGTCGGTCAGCGCCGTCACCCGCTCGGTGAGCCGCTCGATGTCGAACCGTAGCGCCGCGGTCCGCAGGTCGGTCTGTTCCTCCTCCGGGGTGAGCAGGTCGGCCAGCACAGTCACCAGGCCGGCCCGGCTGAGCACGTCGGCGACGTAGCGATTGCGAGGGCTGTGCCGGCCGCTGCCGCTGCCGTGCGCGAACAGCACGGCTCCCCGCGGCGATGCCGGCACGCTGACGTCCGCGTCGAGAACGACGCCCGCGGCAGGGATCCGCTCGGTCCGACGGACGATGTCAGTGCTGGTCATCGGCTCCCCTGGAAGGCGAAAGGCGGATCGTGGCTTCATGGTGACTTTCGTCCCCTAGCGGCGGTCGTTCCTGACCCTCGCGGGACCAACGGGCGCGGTGCGCCCTGCACCGAGGGTGCATATGCGCACGACCTCCGCCGCAGCCGCCCATTCAGCTCAGGTGCCAGGACAAGCTGCTCGACAGGCTGTTCCGCAACGACCCCGAGCGCTCAACGGGCGCGCACCTGTGCCTCCGCCCGCGCGGGCCGGCATGGCATGACCTGGCCTCGTGTCCCGCGCCGGAGGTCCGGTGCGTATATCGGCGGATCCAGGTTTCCGCTGGGTGTGCCGGCGGACGGCCCTCGTACCGGGCGTACTCGGGCCGTTCGCCGGTGCGCCCAGAGGGGAGCTGGGCCGTCGAGATATGTGGTGGGCTTGCGGCGCGGGACACTAGCCCTGGACAGTCGGGCGGATGGTGATGTCGCCGATCTCGACGTCGTCGGGCTGTTCGATGGCGAAGGCGACGGCTCGGGCGACGGCTTCCGGCGCGATGGCGAGCTCGGCCATGTTCCGCTGGATCTGTGCACGGACCTCGGGGTTGTCGATGGAATCGGCGAGCTCGGTGCTGACAAACCCGGGAGACACCGAAGTCGTGCGCAGCACACCGTCGGTCGACTCCTGCCGAAGACCTTCCAGGAGGGTGCGGACCGCATTCTTGGTCCCGGCGTAGACCGCCTGAGTCGGGACGATCTTCAGCCCGGACGTCGACACCGTCGTCACGAGGTGCCCCCGGCCCTGCCTGCGGAACACCGGGAGTGCCGCCGCGATGCCGTAGAGCACTCCACGGAGGTTGACGTCGATCATCGCCGACCAACCCTCGACGTCCAGCTCCGCCATGGGCCCGATCTTGCTGATGCCGGCGTTGCACACCAGCACGTCGAGCCGGCCGAACTCCTCGACTGCCATGCCGACGAGACGATCCAGGTCCTCGCGGCGGGTGACATCGGTGGTGCAGGTGACAGCACGACCGCCATGATCACCGATGCCCGTGGCGACCTCGGCGAGATGCTCCGTCCGGCGCGCACCAAGTACGACCGCCGCGCCGCGCTCGGCCAGCACCCGCGCGGTGGCCGCGCCGATGCCGCTGCTCGCTCCGGTGATGGCGACGACCTTGCCCTCGATGGCTGACATCGCTGACATCAAGGCCCCCTTCCAACGTAAAATGGACACGTGTCCGCCTGTTCCAGGCTAGCGGACACGTGTCCGGTTCTCCAGTCCGTCATGCAGAGGACAGATGAGCTCACCTGTACGTCGTGCCGACGCCGCCGAGAATCGCGCCCGGATCATCCAGGCTGCACGAGCGGTCATCGCGAGCTCGGACGAGCTGAGGCTGAACGCGATCGCCAAGCAGGCAGGGGTCGGCCAGGGCACCCTCTACCGCCACTTTCCGACCAGGGAGGACCTGCTCGCCGAGGTCTACCGCCAGGACGTCGACGAGCTCGTTGCAGCCGCCCCGGCCCTCCTCGCCGAGCACGAGCCGGTCGCTGCGCTGGCCCGCTGGTTCGACCAGGTGGCCGACTACGCCCGGGTCAAGCGCGGAGTGTTCGCCGCGGTCGAGGTGGCGGTGTGGAAGGACCTGTCCGCGCACAGCCTCGGCCCGATCGGCGATGCGCTGACCACACTCCTCGACGCCGGCAAGGCCGACGGAACCATCCGCCCGGACGTCGACGCCCGTGACGTCATCCTCCTCATCGGCTACCTGTCGCGACTCGGCGAAGCGGAGTGGGACGCTCGCGCCCGGCACCTGCTCGATGTGGTCCTCGACGGCCTGCGCCGCCGCCGGTGACGAACCGCGGCACTAGGCCGGGAGCGGACGGTTGTCGACGACCTGCTTCATGACCAGCGTCGAGTTCATCCGTGCCACCCCCGGCAGCACCGACAGCGCCTCGTCCTGGAGCTGCTGGTACGCCGCAAGGTCGGCGGTGACGATCCGCAGCAGGTAGTCGGGGTCGCCGAACAACCGCTGCGCCAGCAGGATGTTCGGGATCCGGCTGACGGCCTCCTCGAAGCCCAGCAGCGTGTCCCGATCCTCCTGGCGCATGGTGACGAACACCAGCGCCTCGAACGTCAGACCGAGCGCGGCCGGGTCCACGACGGCGCGGTAGCCGCGGATCGCGCGGGTGCGTTCGAGCTCCCGCAGGCGGCGGTGACACGGCGACACGCTCAGCCGCCATGACGGTCGTGGTGGCCGCGGGCGTGGGCGCGCTTGTCGCGTCGAGCCCGATCGCGCTCACCGCCCTGACCGTGATCGGCGCCGCGTACCTCATCCGGCTCGGGCGCCACCACTGTCCCGCACCCCGCAGAACCGCCCGCCACACAGGTCGCCGAGCATGCCCCGCGCACGCCGGCGACCACCGTCGCCCAGGGCGTCGGAGTGAGCTTGCTGAACCCGAAAGGCCTCGTCATCTTCCTCGCGACCCTGCCCCAGTTCACAACCCCGGACGCGGCATGGCCGGTCGCCGGCCAGATGAGCGCGCTCGGCGTTGTCTTCGCGCTGACCTGCGCCGTGGTCTACCTGATCGTCGGCTCCTCGGCCGGGCGCATCCAGAGCTCCCGCCCGCACACGGCCCGCGTCGTCTCGCGGCTGTCCGGCGCGTGCATGATCGCCGTCGGCGCCGCCCTCCTGGTCGAGCGCTTCCTCATCCGCTAGGACATGGTGGCGGCGAGCACCGCGCGGTGGGTGGGCTTCGCCTCGAGATAGCGCTCCCGGCCCTTCTCGGTCAGCACCACGAAGATGCCGCGCCGGTCCATCTCGCACATCGAGCGCTCGACGAGGCCGTCGCGCTCCATCCGGGCGACCAGCCGGGACGCGGCGCTCTGACTCAAGTGCACCGTGTCGGTGAGCTCCGAACCGCGGCACTTCCCCATCTCGCATCCGGCGAGCCGTTCGAGGGCCTCGAACTCGCTGACGCCGATGCAGTGCCGCTGCCGCAGCTCGGTCTCGAGCGCGTTGTAGACGGCGGCGTGCCGGGCGAGCAGGGCGCGCCACTCGCGCACCAGCACGTCCTCGGCGACCTCGCTCACGGCCGCGATCGTAGCATGCGCAAGCATCTGATGCTCCTGCATTAAATGCGTTGGACTTTGATGCACACGCATGTAGCGTCGCGCCGGTGTCCACCACACAGCACTTGTCCACGACCTCGACACGGTGGGACGCCCGGCTCTGGGGCGTCCTTCTCACCGTCTCGCTCGTCGTCGGCCTCGACGCACTCGACGTGTCGATGGTCGGCGTCGCTCTTCCCGTCATCCAGGCCGACCTCGGCCTCTCGACCAGCGTCCTGCAGTGGGTAGTCAGTGGCTACGTCCTCACCTACGGCGGCCTCCTGCTGCTCGGCGGGCGCACCGCCGACCTGCTCGGCCGGCGGCGCGTGTTCCTCGTCGCCGTCGGCGTGTTCACCGTGACCTCGCTGATCGGCGGGCTGGTCGACTCCGGAGCCCTGCTCATCGCCAGCCGCCTGCTCAAGGGCGCCGCCGCGGCGTTCACGGCGCCGGCGGCGCTCTCGATCATCACCACGACATTCGCCGAAGGTCCTGCCCGCAACAAGGCGCTCGGGATCTTCGCCGTCTTCGGGGCGAGCGGATACTCCGCGGGGCTGGTGTTCTCCGGCCTGCTGACCGAGGTCGGCTGGCGCTGGACGTTCTTCCTGCCCGTGCCGATCGCCCTCGTCGCGCTGGTCGCGGCCTACCGGCTCCTGCCACGGGACCGCCCGCAGCGTTCAGGCGGGTACGACCTCCCCGGCGCGATCACCGGGGTCGCCGCGATGATGCTGCTGGTCTACACGGTGGTGGAGGCCCCGGAGGCCGGGTGGGCGGCGCCGCGCACCGTGATCCAGTTCGTGGCCGTCGCCCTGCTGCTGGCCGCCTTCGTGACGATCGAACGCCGGAGCGCGCATCCGCTGGTGCGCCTCGGCATCCTCCGCTCCGGCCCACTGGCCAGGGCCAACCTCGGGGTCACGATGTTCTTCGGGGCATATCTCGGATTCCAGTTCGTGGTGATGCTCTACCTGCAGTCCGTGCTGCACTGGTCCGCGCTGCAGACCGCGCTCGGCTTCCTGCCTGCGGCGCTGATCGTCGCGTTCGGGTCGCCGCGGATGGAAACCCTGATCGTCCGGGTCGGGACGTCCCGGACGATCGCGGCCGGAGTCGTAGCCCACGTCGCCGGATACCTGCTGTTCCTGCTCGTCGACCGCAGCGCGCCCTACGTCGTCGGGGTCCTGCCCAGCATGATCCTGCTCGGGATCGGCTTCACCCTCGCGTTCGCGTCCTTCAACATCCAGGCCACAGCAGGCATCCCGGACGACGAGCAGGGCTTGGCAGGCGGGCTCCTGAACACCTCGCTGCAGGTGGGCGGTGCCATCGGGCTCGCCGTCGTGACGGCCGTGCTGGTCGCCAACGGGGAGGGCCGGACCGGACCGGAAGCTCTGCTCGCCGGGTTCACCCCGGCGCTGGTGGTGATCACCGGCTTCGCGGTCGTCGGCCTGGTCGTCGCCCTCTCCGGGGTCGTCCGACGGCCCGGACGCGCCAGGGCGGCCGACACCGCCCCCGCCTTCGCCGAGTAGCGGGACGCGCCGCCGGCCCGGTTGTCACCGCGCCCGGCCCGGCGGCGCGGGTTTCCGGGGCGACGATGGGGGTACGCCCGGCACGTGCGAGGAGATGTGGTGAGCGGGGTGCTGGCGGGAGCGGCCGCCACCACCGCACTGAACGCCGTCACGTATCTGGACATGGTGCTGCGCGCCCGGCCGGCGTCCAGCACGCCGGAGGACACGGTCCGGAAGATCGAGAACGTGACCCACCTGCCGCTGTCCGCGGACGGGCCCGACAGCGAAGCAGCGGCCAACCGGCGCGAAGGGCTGGGCGCGTTGCTGGGCATCGCGACCGGGCTCGGCGCCGGCGCGGTCTACGGACTCGTGCGATCGCGTCTCGGACGCGAGGTCCCGTTGCCGGTGCTGGCACTCGGGGCGGGGCTCCTCGCCAACGTGGGCAGCGTGGCGCCGATAGCAGCGATGGGAGTGAGCGACCCGCGGACCTGGTCGGCTGCCGACTGGATCTCCGATCTCGTGCCGCACCTGGCCTTCGGGGCCGTGACCACCCTGATGTTCGAAAGGCTCTCATCGCCGCCCCGCCGCCGGCGGCACTGGCTGCGCCTCCGCTCATGACCTGACGCCCGGCGCGTCGCTTCACGCCGACGCTCGGCGAGTGACATCACGACAGTGCCGCGCCGGACGCCAGCAGGAGCAGGACGGCGAGCAGGGCGACGCCCATCACCGCCCGGAACGGGGCTCGCGAGCCGGCCGTGCGCCCGGCCCGGAACCCGGCCGCGAGCAGCAACATCGCGAGGACCGGCACCGCCACGGTGACGGCGGCGGGCAGCGGAGCGGCGATCGCCAGCACCACGGTCGCGGTGAACAGCAGCGTCGCGGCGGCGATCCGGCTGCGTGCGGCCCCGAGCCGGTGCGGGAGCCCGCGGACGCCCGTGGCGGCGTCGTCGTCCAGGTCCGGCAGGACGTTCGCGAAGTGGGCTCCCGCCCCGAGCAGTGCTGCCGCCACCGGCAGCCACCACGGCGCCGCCACCCACCACGGCGACGGCGCCCCGGGTAGCCCGAGCACGACGAAGACCGGCAGCAGCCCGAAGGCCACGACGTAGGGCAACACCGAGAACACCGTGGACTTCACCCCGAGGTCGTAGGCCCACCCGGCACCCACCGCCACGAGATGCACAGCGCCCGCGGCGAGCCCGGACGCGAGCGACAGCGGCACACACACCAGTGCGGCGACCGCGGCCGCGGCACCGACGGTCCGCGCGGAAATCTCATCCCTGGCCACAGGCTTGTCGGCCCGGCCGGCCGCGGCGTCCCGGCGGGCGTCGAGGGCATCGTTGAGCCAGCCGACCGACAGCTGCCCTGCGAGCACCGCCGCGGCCACGAGCAGCACACCCCGCGCGTCACGGCCCGTCGTCAGGGCGAGACCGGTGACCATGAGGGTCACCGCGACGGTCGGCTCCGGATGGCAGGCGCGCACCAGCGCGAGCGGGGCCGCGACGAGGGGCGCCATGCGCGCCAGTCTGGCAGCCTGGCGAGGTGCCGCTATTGCGGAACGATCCCGCCCAGTACGACGAGCTGGCGCAGCACTGGTGGCGGCCCCGCGGCCCGTTCGCCATGCTGCACTGGCTCGCGGCCGCCCGCGGGGCGCTCGTGCCGCCGGCGCCGCGGAAAGGTGCGGTGCTCGTGGACCTCGGGTGCGGGGCGGGCCTGCTGGCGCCGCACGTCCACGGGTACCGGCACGTCGGCGTCGACATCACCGCGTCCGCGCTCGCCCAGGCCGCGGCGCACGGCGTGACGGTGGTGCGCGGTGACGTCACGGCGGTGCCGATGCCGGACGGCTGCGCCGACGTCGTGACCGCAGGCGAGATCCTGGAGCACGTCACGGACCTCCCCGCCGCGGTCCGCGAGGCGTGCCGCCTGCTGCGGCCGGGCGGCCTGCTCGTGATCGACACGCTCGCCGCCACGGCGCTGGCGCGGTTCGTCGCGGTGACGCTGGCCGAGCGGGTGCCCGGCGCCGCCCCGCACGGCATCCACGACCCGACGCTGTTCGTCGACCGCGCCGTGCTGGTCCGCGAGTGCGCGCGCCACGGGGTGACCCTTCGCCTGCGCGGCATCCGCCCGTCGGTCCCCGGGGTGGCGCGCTGGCTCGCCGGTCGCGCCGAGACCGTCCCGATGGTGCCGGTGCCCACCACCGCGGTGTTGTTCCAGGCTGTGGGCCGGCGTGCCTAGGAACGCGCGCCCCTCGGCCTACGTGGCCGGGATGGGAACCGCCATGCCGGGCGGCCCGCTCTCGCAGAGCGAGATCTGGCACGGCTACTTCGCCCCGCGCCTGGACGGCGACCCGGTCGCCGAGCGGATCTTCCGCTCGGCAGGGGTGCAACGTCGGCACGCGGCGGTGAACCCGCTGGTGGAGGACGTCTCACACTGGTCGACCGAGCGGCGGATGCGGCGTTACCTGGCGGAGGGGCTGCCGCTGGGCAAGGAGGCGGTGGGCTCGGCGCTGGACGACGCGGGGCTGCGGCCCGACGAGGTGGGACTGCTCGCGGTCATCTCCTGCACCGGGTACACCACCCCGGGGCTCGACATCCACGTGGCCGCCGACCTCGGGATGGCGACGGACGTGCAGCGGCTGATCGTCGGGCACATGGGCTGTTACGCCGCGATCCCCGGCCTCGGTGCCGTCGCCGACTACGTCGTCGCGCGCGGCCGCCCGGCGGTCGCCCTGTGCCTGGAGCTCACCTCGCTGCACCTGCAGCCACTCACCGACCGGGACGGGCGGATCGACCGCGGGCAGGTCGTCTCGCACGCCCTGTTCGGGGACGCGGCCGCGGCGGTCGTGGTCGCGCCGGGCGCTCCCTCGGCCGGTGCGCTGGAGGTCGTCGATGTCGCGGCGCTCACCGATCCCGCCACCACCGACCACATGACCTGGGACGTCACCGACCTCGGGTTCCGGATGGGCCTCTCCCCCGAGGTGCCCGCGGTGCTGGCCCGCCACGTCCGGGGGATGGTCACCGGGCTGCTCGACCGGCACGGGCTCAGCATCGCCGACGTGGACGGGTGGGCGGTGCACCCCGGCGGCCCCCGGATCCTGAGCACGGTGGCCGAGCGGCTGGAGCTGCCCGACGGCGCCCTGGACCCGTCGTACGCCGTGCTCGCCGAGCGGGGCAACTGCTCGTCGGCGACGGTGCTCCTGGTGCTCGACGCGCTGCGCGCCGCCGGGCGGCCACGGCCCGGCCGACCGGCGATGGCGATGGCGTTCGGGCCCGGCCTGACGCTTTACACGCTCCTGCTGCGCGGCAGCTGAGCCTCGTCACATCAGGTTCGCGGCGAGGTGGCCTGCACGACCCGGTCCGGCCGGACCAGCGCTGCGGACGCGCCGCCCGCGGCAAGCCACGCGAGCAGCGTGCCGTCGTCGGCCAGGTCGTGGCCCAGCCGCACGGTCCGCGCTCCGAGCGTTCTGGCGCGTGCCGCCAGCCCCGCGTCGACCGGGCCGGCGGTCAGCAGCGCGTACCCGTCGCCGAGCACCTCGTCGAGTGGCGTGGCCACGCCGTCGGCCCGGACGGTCGGCTGCGGGCAGACCGATCCCGGCAGATCGTGGCGGTGCCGCACGCGGTCCACCAGCGGTCCGGCCGGGAAGCGCGGGACGATCCCGCGTTCCGCCCGCGCCCGGACGCCGGGGAGCCGCAGCAGCATCCCGGTGAGCGGTCGCCGCAGGGCGGCGGTCACCCCGGCCCCTCCGGTCATCGCCCGCCCGACGCGCACCGCGCCGCGGATCACCGCCTCGGCATGCGCGCCCCGTTCGGATTGGTAGGAGTCGAGGACCTCCTCTGGAGCCACTCCCGGAACCCCGCCGGCCAGCACCGCGGCGAGCTTCCACGCGAGGTTGTGCGCATCGCGCAGGCCCGCCCCGAGGCCCTGCCCGATGAACGGGGGCGTCAGGTGTGCGGCGTCGCCGAGGAGCAGCACCCGGCCCACCCGCCACCGGTCCGCGAGCCGGGCACGGAAGGTGTACTCGGCGGCCCGCAGCACCTCCAGCTGCGTCGGCGGCACCCGCCACGGCCCGATGAGCTCGGCCATCCGCGCGGGGCGCGCCAGCTCCTCGGCAGTCTCGTCCGCGCGCATGCGGAACTCCCACCGGTACCGGTCACCCGGCAGTGGCAGGAAGGTCGCCGCCCGCCGGGCACCGCAGACCTGCTCGACCCCGCCCCAGGTCGGGATCGGCCGCGCGGAGCGGACGTCCACGACGAACCACCGGTCGGTGAACCCCAGGTCGTGCAGCCGGCTCCCGATGGCGGCCCGCACTGCACTGCCCGCGCCGTCGCAGCCGACCACGGCCTGCGCGCACACCGTTTCCGCGCCACCCGGAGCGGACAGCTCCACGCGGACCGGGGCGGTTGCGTCCGGGGGCTGGTCGAGCCCGGTCACCTCGGTGCCGACCCGGAGGTTCACCAGCGGGTGGCGGACGAGCTCGGCGCGCAGCACCCGATCCAGGTCCGGCTGGTCGAACAGGTTGGACTCCGGGTGCCCATGGCTCCCGGCGGCACGGTCGCGGCGGAACTCGGCGAAGGGGCGCAGCCGCGCGTCCACCAGCCGCAGCCCGGTGGCGGGACGGCTGATCCGCGCGAAGGCATCGGCCAGGCCGATGCGCTGGAGCACGCGCACCGCCTCGTCGTCCAGGTGCACCGCCCGGGGCAGCGGGTGGATGTCGCCGCGCCGCTCGACCACCGTGCACGGCACGCCGAGCCGGGCAAGCAGCAGCGCGGTCGTGCTGCCGGCCGGGCCCGCGCCGGCGACCAGGACGGGTACGGCTCCGCCCTCGACCGGATCCTCGGCCACCGCCACCGCCCGTCCACACACATGGTCGCCCACGTCGGAACGCCGGACGTGCGGGGTCGACCTGCCCGGGGCAACGTTAGTGCGGGACCCGGCTCCGTGCGCCCGTTATCCGGAGAGCACCTGTCCGTACACCCTTGCCCGGATGTGGCTACCGAACTTGTGGGGGTTCAGGTATCCCCATGAGCGGGGTACACAACATGAGTCTCGTTCCGCAATCGTGTACCAATTCGCGCCAGGGGCCGCACCAGAGGCGAGCCGACGGCGCCGACGGGGAGTACCGATGAGAATCCTCGCGCGTCCCGGCCGCGGCCGGTGCTGGTTCTCGCCGGGCACCTCGTACCGCGACCAGCGTTGCCCGGGCCCCGCGGGTGGCAGCGCCGGCCCGCCGTCGGCAACTCACTCGTCGGGATTTACAGCGCGCTAACACTGACTGAACTCGTCTTGACATTCGGCCGCGTAGCTTCGAGGGGGCCTGAACCCATTGAGCCGGATCGACTCGCATGACGACCGTTACCCGGAGCCAGCGGGAGCGCGGAGCCGCCGCCGGTCGGACCATGTGACACCGTGCGGGAGGACGACAATGGACGTTCGTTCCGTGGTGCTCGATCTCGTCGCCCAAGACGTCTTGCTGAATGGGCTTCTCGACACCGGCCCCGGGCCGGCCCGGCGCGACCCCGACACCGGAGAGAGCGTCGGTCAGACCTGCTACATCGTCTTGAGCTGGACCGAGGACGACCAGGACAGCGCTCCCGACGAGCATCGGCTGACAGCGCAGGCCTACCTGCCCCGCAACTGCGAGGCCGAACACCCCTTCCTCGACTTCCTGCTGCAACGCGTCTGGTCGGTCCTCGCGAAGGGCGTCGCGGACGGCCTGATCGCGGCCGAACGCCAGGGAGCCGCACGCGAGTTCGCGAACAACGGCTTCGACTCGATCTCGAAGAGCGGCAGCTTCGTGGTCCGTCCGGCGCCGCCACAGGTCGAAGGAAAGCCTCCGGTGAGGCTGGTTCCTGGCACCGGGCGCGAGGGCGACGCACCCCGTCCGGTGGAAAGGGTCGCTCGACCCGGAGCGTGAGCTGACAGGTCCGTGGCCGCGGCGCTCGTCCTGAGTCGCATCGACCCTGAGCTGCATTGAAGGCTGGGACGTTACGGCAGCGGGCGTCAGGACGAGCACAATCTCGGGTACGCGACCGGCAACGCAGCTCGGCTCGGCGGGCAGGTGCGCCGGACGCACCGCGATGCGGTTCCACCTCGCCGCAGCGCAGGAGGGAGCCCGGCATGCGCCGACGACTCGTCCATCTCGCCGTGGCGGCCGCAATGCTGGCCGTGGCGCTCTTCGGCCTCCCGCTCGCGCTGGCCATCGGCCAGTACGCGGAGACGAACGAGCTTCGTGACCTGGAGCGGGTCGCCGAGGCCACCGCGCTCGTCGTGGCAGGGGATCTCTTCGAGGGTTCCGTTCCGCGTCACATTCCCGACAAGGCCGACGACGCGGACATCGGGATCTACGACCGCGACGGCGTGCTGATCCTGGGGAGCGGTCCTCACGACGCAGGGGGGCACGTCCGGCGGGCCTTGAACGCGGAGGTCAGCGGCGGGGACATCGGGGGCTCCCTCGCTGTGGCCGTGCCGGTCACGCACGACGCCGACGTGATCGGCGTGGTCCGCGCCGCCGCCCCCGCCGTGAACGTCGACCGCATGGTGTGGGTGGCGTGGCTGGGGATGGCCGCGCTGGCCGCTGCCGCGATCGCCGCGGTCTACGTGGTCGCAAGGAGGCAGGCCCGCACGATCGCCCGGCCCCTGGAGGACCTCACCCGCGCCGCCTACCGCCTCGGCGACGGCGACTTCAGCGTCCGAGCGCCCTCGGCGGCGATCCCGGAGATCGACTCGGTGGGCGACTCGCTGAACTCCACGGCCAAGAGGCTCGGAGACCTGGTGCAACGCGAGCGCTCCTTCTCCGCCGACGCCTCTCATCAACTGCGCACGCCGCTTGCCGGGCTCCGGCTCGAACTGGAGGCGGCCATGGACAGCCCACCGGCCGACGTGCGGCCGGCGCTCGTCTCGGCTGTCGCTTCGCTCGACCGGCTGGGAGAGATGGTCGAGAGGCTGCTCGCGCTTGCGAGGGACAACCGCCGCGACGTCGAGCCGATCGACGTCCACGAGGTCCTCGACGAGTTCGAGCGGGACTGGCACCGCCGCCCGGCCACCGCGCAGCGGCCGATCCACGTCACGATCGACCCGGACGTACCCACGTGCGTGGGGTCGGGCACCGCCGTGCGGCAGGTGCTCGCCGTGCTGCTCGACAACGCCGCCGCACACGGTGGCGGCGCGGTCAGTGTGACCGCTCGCGACGCCGGCGAGGTGCTGGCGATCGACGTGTCCGACCAAGGACCGGGGGTGGCCGTTCCCGAGACCGACCTGTTCGTGCGCCGCGCGGACACGGCAAGAGGGCATGGCATCGGCCTGCCGCTGGCACGCAGACTCGCTGAGGCCGAGGGCGGCCGGCTCCGGTTGACGAATGCGCACCCGGCCACGTTCACCCTGCTCCTACCCGGAGTGGAGAGGGCGCACCTCCGACCAGCAGGCCCGCCGCGCCTCGAGGGGACGAAGGCGCCCTCAGTCTGAGGGCTGCTGCAACCGGTACCCGTGCCCGCGCACCGTGACGATCTCCGGGACAGCGCCACACCGTGCGGCCTCGCCCAGCTTGCGCCGCAGGACGGCGATGTGGACGTCCAGCGTCCGGGTCGATCCGAACCACTGCTCGTCCCACACCTCGGCCATCAACGTCGCCCGGCTGATCGCCGTCCCTGGTTCGGCGACGAGTCGCGCGAGCAGGTCGAACTCCTTCGCCCGCAAGGTCAGCTCGCATCTGCCCACGACGGCGCGCCTGCTCGTCATGTCGACGACGAGATCCCCGACCGGGCGGATCGACGGCGGCGGCGCCACGGGCGCGCCGCGCCGGAGGTGCGCTCTGACGCGCGCGAGCAGCTCAGCGGACCGGACCGGCTTGACCAGGTAGTCGTCGGCGCCCGCCTCGAGGCCGACGACGACGTCGACCTCCTCACCGCGGGCCGTCATGATCACGATCACGACCGCGGGCGCGGCGGCCCGCAGCTGCCGACAGACCTCGACGCCGTCCAAGTCGGGAAGGCCGAGGTCGAGGAGCACCAGATCCAACTCGCGTGCCGCCGCCTCACGCAGGCCCGCCCGCCCGGCCCGGACCCACACCACCTCGTGCCCCTCACCGTGCAGGCGGCGGCACAGGGCAGCTCCGATGGTCTCGTCGTCCTCGACCAGGAGCAGTCTGCCCACGTGGCCAGCCTAGGACCGGTCGACGCGTGCGGGGGCTGCATTCCACGAGGTCGACACCGGCGTCGGCATCAGGACAGCGATGCTCATACCCCGCCGAGCCCGGACGCGGAGACGCCTTCGATGAACCGCCGCTGCAGGGCCAGGAAGAGGAGCAGCATCGGCAACATCATGATCACCCCGGCGGCACCGATCAGGGTGTAGTCCTGCGTGAAACCCTGCTGGAAGGTGAAAAAGGTCGTCGAGACCGGCAGCAGGAAGGAGTCCTGGATGAAGGTCACCGCGAACAGGAACTCGTTGTAGGCAGACAGGGCCGTCACGAGGGCGATCGTCAGGAAACCCGGGAGCGCGTTCGGGAGCACAACCTTGAACAGGACCTGCAGCTCCCCCGCTCCGTCCATGCGGGCCGCCTCTTCGAACTCGCGCGGAATGGTCATCATGAACGAGCGCAGGAGCAGGGTCGCGAACGGGGAGAACAGGCCCCAGTAGATGACGACGAGGCCGAACAGCGAGTCGTACAGGTGCAGTGTCGTCCACAGGTAGAACAGCGGGACCAGGAACATCTGGGTGGGCAGCGAACTGGTCACCAGCAGGTAGGTGATGAACGTGCCCGACCCGGGCAGGTCCAGCCGGGCCATCGCATAGGCGGCGCAACCGGAGATGACGCAGACGCCCGCGACCGTTCCGGCCACGATGATCACGCTGTTCAGCAACCCTGCGCCCATGTTCGCCTGCTCCCAGGCGGTGGCGAAGTTGCTCCACCGCAGCGTCGAGGGGAACGACAGCGGGCTGGTCGCGAGCTCCGACTGGGTCTTCAGGGCGCTGAAGACGAAGAGCACCAGCGGGCCCAGCGCGAAGAGCAGGAGCGCGCACAGCAGGACGTAGGTGAGTGAGCTGACACGGCCGGTGACCGGATGCCGCGCCGGGGCCCGGCCGGCCGCACGTGCCCAGGTGGGCGAGGTCGTCATACTGCCCAGTCCTTCCGCTTGCGGATGACGAGGTAGGCCGCCACGACCAGGCCGCTGATCAGCGCCATCACGATGCCGACCGCCGAGGCGTAGCCGGCGCGCAGCGAGGCGAACGCCTCCCGGTAGAGCAGCGTGCTGAGCACGTCCGTCGCCCCGGCGGGGCCGCCCTGCGTGAGGATGTAGACGTAGTCGAAGGACAGGAACGACCAGATGATGGTCATCAGCCCGAGGAACATGAACGTTGGCTGGATGCTCGGCAGGGTGATCGACCAGAACTGGCGGAACGGCCCGGCGCCGTCGAGCGCCGCCGCTTCGTACAGGTTCGGGCTGACCCCCTGCATGGCGGCGAGGAAGACCACCACCAGGAAGCCCCACCAGGCCCAGTTGTTGACGAAGGCGACCGTGGGCAACGCGAGGGTCTGGCTCCCGAGGAAGTTCACCTGCAGGATCCGGCCGACCCCGACATCGGGCGACAGGAGGTTCTCCCAGATCGCGGCCGTGACGACGCTGGCCACGATGTAGGGGAGGAAGTAGGCGACGCGGAAGACCAGGCGGAACCGCCGGATGCGGGTGAGGGCGTAGGCGCCGAACAGGCCCATCACCATCGGCACCACCAGGAAGAAGATCGTCCACAGGACGTTGTGCCATAGCGCGTTGCGGAAGTCCGCGTCACCGAACAGCTCGGCGTAGTTCGCCAGGCCGACCCACTGTGCCCCGCCGATCCCGTTCCAGTCCGTGAACGAGTAGTAGACGGCAAAGAGGCTCGGCCCCAGCACGACGAGCGCGTTGACCCCGATGAGGGGAAGCATGAACGCCCACGCGATCACCGCGCGGCGGCGTGCGAGGCCGGAGCGGCGCCTGCCCCGCCGCGCGTGTGCGGCGGCAGGCCGCGCGGCGACAGGAGGGGCGGTTGCGGTGCTCACCGCGCGAGACCGGTCGGTGTGGGGGCGGGCGGGACCTTCCGGGCCGCCAGTTCGTTGCGGAAGACCCCGTCCAGGCCTGCCAGGTAGTCCTGGGTGCTCAGCTGCCCGGTGATCACCTTGTCGAAGTTGGTGTACAGGTCGGTGTCCGTCTGCTGCGGCCAGAACGTCCAGGTCGTGTAGCCGATCGTCGCCGCGTTGCTCAGCTTCGTGTAGAGCCGGACGAGTCGCTCGTCCACCGACGCCGGGAAGTCGGCCTCCGACAGATGGACGGGAGCCGGCTGCAACGACGCCTCGGCGATGCCCTGGGCCTGGCGCTTCGGGTCGGTCTCGAGGAAGTTGAGGTACTCGGCGGCGGCGTCCGGGTTCGCGGACTTGGCGTTGATGGACAGGGTCTGGCCGATGCCGAGGTCCCAGACCTCCGCAGGCACCCCGTCCCGCAGGGGGAAGAGCGGGGCCCAGTCCCATGTGGCGTCGTTCCCGGCGGGCGCGCCGAAGTAGGGGAGGATCTCGCTCGTCGCCCATGAGCCGGTGATCATGAAGACCGCGTCCCCCGACGCCAGCGCTGCGTAGAGGTTCGGGAACGTGTTGGTGAAGTAGGAGTCCACGGCGCCGCCCCACCAGCCACGCTGGTAGTACCCGCTCAGCAGGTTGATCGCGTCGGCGAAGACCGGGTCGGTCCACGGCGTCTGACCCTGCAGGGCCGAGTAGACCGCGTCGGGCCCGGCGTAGTGGTTGAGCGCGAAGGTGACCCACCACTCCGACGCCGCTCGCCAGTCTGCGTTGCCCGCGGCGACCGGCATGAGCCCCTTGGCCTTGGCCTCGGTACAGATGGCCTCGAACTCGGTGCGGTTCGTGGGCACCTTCCAGCCGTGCTGCTCCAGCGTCGCCGGGTTGTAGATCAACATCATCGTCTCGTACCCGGCGGGCAGGCACACGAGCTTGCCGTCGACCCGGCTCGCTTCGAGCGCCCACGAGGCCAGCGCCGAGTCCCATCCGTACTTCTGGGAGTACTGCTCCAGCGGTAGCAGGTAGCCCGCGCCGGCGTAGGCGGCGACCTGTGCCGGGCCCGGGGTGAGGACGAGGTCCGGTCCCGTGCCCGCGGCGAGTGCGGTCTGGGTCAGCTGGTCGATGGTGTCGTTCGGCTTGACCGTCATACGGACCTGCGCCGAACCCCGGAAGGCGTCGACCCGCTCCTTCTTGAAGTAGTCCTGCTGCTGCTGGTCCTGGAACGCGCCCCAGTACTGGAGGCCTCCTCCGGAACCGGAGCCGCAGGAGGCCAGCACCGGGGTGAGGGCTGCCGCCCCGGACAAGATCAGGAAATTCCTCCGCGAGATGATCACGTGACTCCTCCTCGTGCCTGACGGCGTTGTCGAATGGGCTGCAGGAGTGCGGTCGGTGAGGGGCTCTAGCGCAGGCCGTCGAGTGCGAGCCGGGCCGTGCGCGCGGCGAGATCGGAGATCCGGGAGTTGTCGAACCCGAAAAGGGCCGAGCGGGTGCGGTCGTGGAGCGGGTCGACGAAGCGGGCGGGGAGCCCGGCCGTGCCGAGCAGGACGCCGGCGACCGATCCGGTGGTCGCGCCGTTCGAGTCGGTGTCCCAGCCGCCCTGCACCGTCAGCCCGACGGTGCGCGCGTAGTCCCCCTCGCCCCAGAGCAGGGCGGCGACGACGAGCGCGGCGTTGTTGAGCGTGTGCACCCAGTGGTAATGGCCGTAGCGGCTCTGGATGTGCACCAGAGCGTCGTCCCAGGTGCCACCCCGGGCGTGCTGGTCCATCACGTCCCGGATCACCTCGGCCAGACGCGAGCGCGGCGGCACGTGCTCCAACGAGCTCTCGAGCGCCTCCCTGGCCGTCCCGGCCGTGAAGGCGCCGGCCAGCAGCGCCGCGGACCACATCTCGCCGTAGATGCCGTTCGCGGTGTGCGACAGCGAGGCGTCCTGGTAGGCCAGCAGGGCCGCGGCGCGGGGGTCTCCGGGGTGCACCCATCCGTAGACGTCGCCGCGGATCTGGGCGCCTATCCACTCCCGGTACGGGTTGCGGTAGGTCGCCGTCTCGGTCGGGGTCAGGCCGTGGACGAGGTTGCGGTAGGCCACGCGCTCAGCGGTGTAGACCTGATGGAACGGCAGGAGGAGCAGCCAGGCACTGGCGACGTGCTCCGGGCTGAGCGCCTTCCCGTGCTTCTCGAGCAGGTGCAGGCCGAGGATCGGGTAGTCGATGTCGTCGTCGCGGGCGGAGCCGTCGACGTTGCCGCGAGTGGTCTGCGGCCAGTTCTCCCGCAGCTCGAACCGCTCGGGCATCGGGTCGAGCACCGGGATGTAGTCCAGGAGCGGGTAGGCGCCGGCGAGCTCGAGGTACTCCTTCAGGTGCGCGGACGTCCAATGCGTCCCCAGCTCCACGGGCTTGCCGAGGTTGCAGCCCGCGATCCGGCCGAGCCACGCGGCGTGGATCTTGTCCTCGACCTCGCCCGGTGAGGGCGGACCCGCCGGGGCCGGTGCGGGCAGAAGCGCCACGATCTCCTCGAGGCTGTTCGGCTCCTCGTACCCCCAGTCCGAGGAGCGGGGCAGCGCCTGCAGCGAGTCGACCAACGCCGAGGCCGCGTCACGGTCAGCGAAGTCGACGTCCGCGGCGGCGGCGACCGCCGCGTCCACGAGGTACCCGGTCTCGCGGCGCTGGGCGATCTCGTCCCAGAACATGGCGGACATGTCGAGAGCGTCGTGCATCAGGACGGTTCCTTCCGGGTGCGGGCAGGGCGGAGCGAGTCCGGTGGGCCGAGGTGGCCCGCCACAGGTCACGGGCGTCGGGACGGTGGTGCCGGGTTCAGGCGGTCGCGCGAACGACCAGCCGCGTCGGGACGACGACGGTCCGCGGTGGACCGTCGTAGCGGTCGAGCAGGCGGTCCAGCAGCAGCTGTCCGGTCTGCCTGCCGAACTCGTAGGCCGGGTTGGCCACGGTGGTCAGGGGTGGAGCGACGAGGCTCGCGGCGTCGATGTCGTCGAAGCCGATCACCGCGAGCGCAGTGGGGACGGGCACGCCGGCGGCCTGCGCGGCCTCCAGCGCGCCGATCGCGATCAGGTCGTTGGCGCAGACGACGGCACGCGGTGGCCGCCGCCGGCCGAGAAGCTCTCCGACGACCTCGCGTCCACCCGCGACGGTGTAGTCGCTGCGGACGATGTCGGCCTCGGCCGGGGCCAGGCCTGCCGCGAGCATCGCCTGGGTGTAGCCGGCCAGGCGCCGGTCGCCCGGCCCGTTCCCCTTCGGCCCGCTGACGAAGGCGATCTCCGTGATGCCCTGCGCCAGGAGGTGACGGGTCGCCGCCTCCGAACCCCCGGCGTCGTCCGTGCCCACCCGGTCGTGCCCGCTCGGCAGGTTTCCGGTGGCCACGACCAACGGGGTGCGGGCCGGGACGACCTTCGTGAGGTCCTTCTCCTCGATCGCGAACGAGAACATGACGATCCCGTCCACGGAGCGGCGCACCATCCCGTCGAGGAACCCGAGTTCGGTGTCCCGCTGCCCGTCCGTGCTGCCGATGATCGTGTAGTAGCCGTCGGCGGCGATCACATCGTGCAGGCCACGCGCCACCGCCGGGTAGAACGGGTTGGCGATGTCCGGGACGATGAGTCCGACCATGTGCGTGCGCTTGGTGCGCAGGCTGCTGGCGACCGGACTCGGGCGGTACCCCAGTTCGTCGGCGGCCTGCCGGACCCGGGCGAGCGTCGCGGCAGAGACCGATCGGCGCCCGCTGAGGGCGTGCGACACGGTCGTGGGGCTGACCCCGGCACGAGCCGCGACGTCGCTGATGGTGACCGATTGCCTCATCGCACCTCCTCGTGCCCGAGTTCCCAGCCCACGATGCAAATCGATTTGCAGAGCGCAGCTTGCCGGGCTCTCGGAGGTCGTGTCAAGGCCGTCGGCGAACACCCTTCCGTGTCGCATCTGCGCACGAACGTGTGGGCGGCAATCGCCACGAACGAAAGGCGCGACGAGGCGCTCGCGGTGATGGTGGCGCCGGCCGGGGGTTCCGACCGTCGTGTCGCCGCCTGTGGGACCGACCGTCCAATCCCTGCCCCGGGCGACTGCGCAGCCCCTGCCGGGCGGGCCCGTCCGAATACTCCCGCTGGGCGCGTCGATCACCTACGGCTACGCGTACGGGTCCCACCGCGGCGTTCGCCCGCCTGGTGGCCGAACGAGCCGCCGCGGGCGAGCGCGTCCTGCCGGCCGACATGGGCGCAGGCGGGCCACAGGCCGGCGACCAGATCCCCGAGGGCGCGCACTCGAGCGGGAAGGGCTATGCACTGATGACGCAGGTCTGGCAGCCGGTTGTCGTCGGGTCCTCGGCGGGTAGCCCGGCCGCCCCGCAGCCGCGGTCAGGTTCGCCACCAGGGAGACTGTGACCAGATCGTGATAGCGACAGGCACGTTTCCGTACGTCCCGCGATCCCTCGCCGTCCAGAACTCAGCCGGTGCGCATCGGGTTGAACGGGTCGGTCACCAATGGCGCGCGCTTGCGTTTCGGAGGTGCCGTGGGGAGCGCCACCTCGTCCACCACCTCCCGCTCCGGCGCCGGCGCCGGTGCCGGTGCCGGTGCCGGTGGAAGTGGAAGTGGAAGTGGTGGGGGTGGGGGTGGCGTGTCGCGCTCTTCCCTCGGGACCTCGGGCCCCCGAGCCACCGCCGGGGCCGGGGTGGTGGCGCTCGCCCCGGTCCGCGTGGTGGTCCGCTCCGTCTCGCGGTCACCCGACGCCTGCCGGGCCACTCGTACGAAGGGATGCAACGCGGCGCGGAACTCGGCGAGGTGCCCCTCCGAGAGATCGATCTCGAAGCTGACACCGTCCAACGAGAACGACACCGTCGCGACGGCCTCCGAACCGTCGAGATCGTCAACCAACCGGGTCAAGACGTGTTGCGCCAAGGACGTTCCATTCACACGAGCCGACAGATACCTACACGAAGCAATACACCGGGCGGGGACACGTCACATTTTGGGCGCCGCCCGCGCCGGCGACACGAGTGACCGTACGACATGCGCACACGTCGCTGACCACGAACACCTCGAAGAACCCGCGCGGGCGCGCCGCACCGGGCTGGAACCACCAGTCGGTCAGCACGCCGTCCGATAGAAGTACTGCGAGTTCGCCTCCATGTCGGCCTGCGTGAGCGCGACGAGATCGGTCTGGATCTCGCGGTCCACCGGTTTGCCCTCGATCGCCGCCACGGCCTGCTGCACACCCTGCCGCCCGATCGTCGCCGGATCCTGGGCGATCAGCGCGGACACCTCGCCCGCACGCAGGTCCTCCACCTGGTTGGGGCTGGCGTCGAAGCCGACGAGGCGCACCTGCTGGGTCCGGCCGGCGTTGCGCAGCCCGGTGGCCGCACCCTCACCGGAGTTGAGGTTGGTGGCGAACACCGCGGCCAGGTCCGGATCACTGGACAGCTTCGCCGATACCTTCTGCGCCGCCACCGACGGCTCGTTGTCGGTGTACTCCTGGCCCAGGTAGGTGATGCCGGGGAACTTGGCGATCTCCCGCTCGAAGCCGGCGGCCCTGGCGTCGGTGGTGGAGGTGCCGGCCTTCGTGTTCAGGACCATGACCTTCCCCCGCTCACCGATGAGCCGCGCGACCGTCTGCGCGGCGAGCGCCCCGCCCTGCTCGTTGTTCGACGAGACGGTCGAGAGGGCCACCGACTGGTCCTGCAGCCGGGTGTCGACCTCCACGACCTGGATGCCGGCGTTCTTGAGCTGGGTCATCGGGTTCGCCAGCGCGATGTCGTCGGTGGGCGCGATGAGCACGCCCGCGGGCCGTGTCGACAGGACGCCGGTGACGATCGGCGTCTGCAGGGCCGCGTCGAACTTGTCCGGTGCCTGCGTGGTCAGCTGGTAACCCAGCCGGGCGGCCTCTTCCTGGGCGCCGCACTGCATCGAAATGTAGAACGGCTCCGCCTTCACCCCCGGCATGAGCACCAGGTTCTTGTTCGCCGGGGCGGCGGCCTGGCCGCCGCCGGAACCCTGGCCGATCGTGCCGCCGCCGCAGCCGGCGGCGAGCACCACCAGCGCCGCCACAACCGCCGCTCCAGCCACCCTGTGCCTCATCCCGGTCCTCCTCGACCCTTCCGCTGGAACTGCTGCACGGACCTAAGCGCGGTCCCGCGACCGCCGTCGCACCTGGTCGAACCACACCGCGGCCACCAGCACCGCGCTGATCGCCACCGGCTGCCAGAACTGCTGCACCCCGACGATCACGAAACCCTTCGTGAGCACCGCCGGGATGAACACGCCGATGACCGTCCCGAACACGGTCCCGACACCGCCGAAGAGGCTGGTCCCGCCCAGGACGACGGCGGCGATCGCGTTCAGGTTGTCCGTGGAGTGCCCGCTGATCGTTGTGGTGCCGAAATACGCCAGCGACATGAAACCGGCAAGCCCCGCGAGCAGGCCGACGCCCGTGTAGACGCGGACGAGGTGCCCGCGCACCGGGATGCCCGCCCGCCGCGCGGCCTCGGCGTTGGACCCGACGGCGAAGGTGCGGCGGCCGAACCGCGTGGTGTGCAGCAGCCACGCGCCCACCAGCGTCACGACCGCGGCGAGCGCGACCATGTGCGGGACCTGCGCGGTCTGGCCGAAGCCCAGCCCGTCGCGCAGCGCCCGCGGCACCGTCCGCACGTCCACGCCGTCCGTGATGAGCTGGGCGGCGCCGAGCGCGGCACCGAACGACCCGAGGGTGACGATCAGCGGCGGGATCCTCGCCCGGGCCACGAGCAGCCCGTTGAGCAGACCCCATGCTCCCCCGCCTGCGAGCGCGCCGAGCAGGCCGAGCAGCACCACGCCCGGCCCGGCGGCGGAGGCGTCACCGCCGGGGCTGAGCGCCTCCATCAGCGTGGCCGCGATGACGCCTGCGAACACCAGCACCGACCCGACCGAGAGGTCGATCCCGGCAGTGATGATCACGAATGTCATCCCGACCGCGAGCACCAGCAGCACCGACGCCTCGATCAGCAGCGTCTGCAAGGTGAACAGGGTGGGGAAAGCATCCGGTCGCAACACGCTGAACAGCACGCACAGCACCACGAGCACGAGCGCGATCCAGACCGTCGACACGCCCAGGAGCCGCTGCACCGGACGGCGCCGCACCACATCCGACGTGCCGGGGCGGGACTCGACGTCGGTCACCGGTCCTCCTCGTGGGCGAGCGCGCCCGTCATGGCTCCAACCAACTGCTCCAGCGTGGCGTCGGCTGCGGTGAAGCGGGCGACCCGCGCACCGAGCCGCAGCACCTCGATGCGGTCGGCCACGGCCAGCACCTCGGGCATGTTGTGGCTGATCAGCACCACCGCGACGCCCGTGTCGCGCACGCGGCGGACGACGTCGAGCACCCGTTCGCGCTGCACCACCCCGAGCGCGGCCGTCGGCTCGTCGAGGAACACCACCCGGCTGGCCCACACCACCGACCGGGCCACCGCCACGCTCTGCCGCTGCCCGCCGGAGAGCGATCCGATCGGGACGTCGATGTCCTGGAGGGTCACGCCGAGGCGCGCGAACTCCTCGGCGGCCCGCCGGCGCATCGCGGCCTTGTCCAGCATGCCCAGTGCGCCGAGCAGTCCAGGGCGACGCACCTCACGGCCGAGGAACAGGTTGGCGGCGGGATCGAGGTCGGGCGCGACGGCCAGGTCCTGGTAGGCCGTCTCGATGCCGCGCGCACGGGCGGCGGTCGGCGAGTCCAGCACGACCGGCGCCCCGTCGATGAGGATCTCGCCCGCGTCCGGCCGCTCGACCCCGCTCAGGCACTTGACCAGCGTCGACTTGCCTGCCCCGTTGTCGCCGATCAGGGCGACCACCTCACCGGCGGCGAGGCCGAACGACGCTCCGCGCAGCGCCTGCACCGAGCCGTAGCTCTTGCGCAGCTCGCGCGCCTGCAGCAGGGGCGAACCGTCGCTCCCACCCACGTCGGCTCCCCCGATCGTCGTCGACCAGTGCTCCGCGGGACACTAGCTTGGCCCCCTGGACCCGATCTGTCGATCACCCGCCTCCGGTTCTCAGAACGATCGGGGCATTCCCAGCACGTGCTCGCCCACGTAGGACAGGATCAAGTTGGTCGAGATCGGGGCCACCTGGTAGAGCCGGGTCTCCCGGAACTTGCGCTCGATGTCGTACTCGGCGGTGAACCCGTAGCCGCCATGCGTCTGCAGCGCCACGTCCGCGGCCTCCCATGACGCGTCGGCGGCCAGCAGCTTGGCCATGTTGGCCTCGGCGCCGCACGACTCCCCTGCGTCGAACAGATCGGCGGCCTTCCAGCGCATCAGGTCCGCGGCCTCCACGTGGACGTGCGCGCGGGCGATCGGGAACTGCACACCCTGGTTGCGCCCGATGGGCCGGCCGAACACCTCCCGCTCGGACGCGTACTTCGACGCCCGCCGCACGAACCAGCGCCCATCGCCGATGCACTCCGCCGCGATGAGGATCCGCTCGGCGTTCATGCCGTCGAGGACGTAGCGGAAGCCCTTACCCTCCTCGCCCACCAGCGCGTCGGCCGGGAGGTGGACGTCGGAGAAGAACACCTCGTTCGTCTCGTGGTTCATCATCGTGCGCAGCGGCCGCAGCGAGACGCCCTCTGCCTCACGCAGATCCACCAGGAACAACGACAGCCCGTCGGACTTGCGCGCCACCTGCTCCCGCGGGGTCGTGCGGGCCAGCAGCAGCATCAGGTCCGAGTGCTGCACGCGGGAGATGAACACCTTCTGCCCGTTCACGACGTACCCGTCGTCCGTGCGGCGGGCCGTGGTCGTGATGCTCGTGGTGTCGGTGCCCGCCGTCGGCTCGGTGACCCCGAACGCCTGCAGCCGCAGCGTGCCCTCGGCGATGCCGGGCAGGTAGCGGCGCTTCTGCTCCTCGCTGCCGTGCCGCAGCACCGAGCCCATCGTGTAGAGCTGCGCGTGAACGGGCCCCGCGTTGCCGCCGCCTGCGTTGATCGCCTCCAGCAGCACCGACGCGTCACCGAGCCCCAGGCCCAGCCCGCCGTACTCCTCGGGCACCAGCGCACCGAGGCACCCGGTGCCCGTCAGCGCCGCGACGAACTCCTCCGGGTAGCGGCGGGCCGCGTCGACCTCGCGCCAATACGCGTCGGGGTAGTCGGCGCAGATCTGCTCGACGAGCCCGCGCAGGTCACGGCGCAGCTCGGCTTTCGCCGCCGTGTCGTTGTGGGCGGCGTTCTCCTCGGCAAGGTTCATGCCATCTCGGCGCGCGGCCCGTGTCCGCGCTTGTTGTCCGTGGTGGTGATCGTGCGGTCGAGCGGGTGCTCGTAGACGTCACCCACCACGAAATCCTTGTAGACGCGGCCATGCCATCGGTTGTGGACGGTCATCGTTCTCCTTCCTCCTCCAGCTGGCCAGCACGGCGGCGGTGTACTTGCCGAGCCCGGAGACCGTGCCGCGCTCGGCCACCAGGTCGCCGGGCGCCCCGGTCGGCAGGTGCGCACCGGACCGGCAGGCGTTCCCGTGGAGAGCCAGCGCATGGCGGGCGCGAGCTCTCGGCGTCCGACGCGAGCGCGGTCGCGATGCGCCGCGGACGGTCACCCGGAACGAACACCAGCGTCCGTCCGACGGTCATCGCGATCCCCGATCGTGCCGTATCACGACGCCGAGGTCGACCGGCTGCTCACCGGCTGGCTGGAGCGGTTTTCCGCGCAGACCATCACCGACCGCGAGGCCCTCACGGCCGAGCTGCGCGAGGTGCGGGAGCGGCGTTGGGCGATCGCCGACCAGAGCTGGGGCCGGTGGCGGTCGCGGCGGCGGCGGAGCGGGTGAGCGCCGCGCTGCGCTGAGCCGCTTGGACCTACCCGAGCCCACCCGTCATCCCACCCGCCTTGCCTACAGCGGTGATCGGCATCCCTCGTTTACGCTGCTCGCCGGCGGGAGGAGATCGTCATGGACGACCCGGGAAGCACCTCCGAGCGCGGTGGGTCCGGCGGGGTGGAGGAGTTCGGCTACCGCCAGGAGCTCAAGCGGACGCTGAGCTTCACCGACCTGCTGGTGTACGGCCTGATCTTCATGGTGCCGATCGCGCCGTTCGGCATCTTCGGCAGCGTCTTCCAGGCCTCCGGCGGGATGGTCGCGCTGGCCTACGCGGTCGGGATGCTGGCCATGGCCTTCACCGCGGCCTCGTACGCGCAGATGGCACGGGCCTTCCCGATGGCCGGGTCGGTGTACGCCTACGCGGGGCGGGGCATCGCGCAACCCGTCGGCTTCCTCGCCGGCTGGATGGTGCTGCTGGACTACGTGCTGGTGCCCGGCCTGCTGTACCTGATCGCCGGGATCGCGATGAACTCGATCGTGCCGGCCGTCCCGGTGTGGCTGTGGGTCGTGGCGTTCGTGGTGCTCAACACGGTGGTCAACTACTTCGGCATCGAGACGACCGCTCGGGTCAACAAGGTCATGCTCGTAGCCGAGCTCGTGGTGCTGGCGATCTTCCTGGTCCTCGGCGTCGTCGCGCTGGTGGCCGGAGCGGGGCACGGGTTCGACTTCAGCCCGGTCTACGACAGCAGCACGTTCTCGATCGGCCTGGTGTTCGGTGCGGTCTCGATCGCGGTGCTGAGCTTCCTCGGGTTCGACGGGATCTCCACCCTTGCCGAGGAGAACCGGGAGTCGGCCCGCTCGCTGGGCAAGGCGATGATCGCCGCGCTGGCGCTGGCCGGCACGCTGTTCATCGTGCAGACCTGGGTCGCTGCCCTGCTGGTGCCGGACCCGGCCAGGCTGATCGCCGAGGGCGACCCGGACGGCACCGCCTTCTACGACGCCGCGGCGGTGGCCGGGGGGCCGTGGCTCGCGACCCTGACCGCCGTCGCCACCGCGATCGCCTGGGGGTTCGCCAACTCCCTCGTCGCGCAGGCTGCGACGTCCCGGCTGTTGTTCGCCATGGCCCGCGACCGCCAACTGCCCGCGCTGCTGGCCCGCGTCCACCCCGTCCGCCGGGTGCCGGTCAACGCCACGCTGCTGGTCGCCGCAGTCTCGCTGGTGCTGGGCATCGCCATGAGCACCCGGGACGACGGCATCACGCTGCTGTCCACATTGGTCAACTTCGGCGCGCTCTCGGCGTTCCTCGTGCTGCACGTCTCGGTGGTCGTGCACTACGCCGTGCGGCAGCGCAGCACGGACTACTGGCGCCACGTCGCCGTACCGGTGATCGGGTTCGCGATCCTCGCCTAT
Organism: Pseudonocardia aurantiaca; assembly: GCF_039526725.1. Lineage (NCBI taxonomy): Bacteria > Bacillati > Actinomycetota > Actinomycetes > Pseudonocardiales > Pseudonocardiaceae > Pseudonocardia > Pseudonocardia aurantiaca. Next base: position 61,011 of record NZ_BAAAJG010000004.1, on the reverse strand, counting down.
GTCGTGGTGAACGCGCAGGTCGCGGCGCAGACGCTCGGCTTTGCCTGGCTGGTGGTCGGCCTGGTCGTCCTGGGCGTCCTGCTGGCCACTGGACGGCGTCCTGCCGCGGTCAGCGAGCCTCGCTCCTGACTCTCGTCTCGCTTGATCAAAGCGCGCCAGAGCAGCGCCGAACGCAAGGGTGAGCGGCGTGACGACCGGATAGCAGACCGACGGGTGGACATCGCATGTCTCCCAGGGCCAGGCTCGGTAGCAGGGAGACCTCCCCCGCCCGGCCCGTGACACGGGTGACCAGGCGGACGGACCGGGCGCACCGATGACGCGAAACCGCTGCGCCACGAGAAGGGACGTGACCTGATGACCAACACCGTGACGCGCACAGTGACACGCACCACCGGCGGTGCGGAGCAGGCCGGCCGAGGGGCCGCCGACCGCGCTGCGAGCGGGGCCGCCCGCCAGGTGCTGAGCAAGGCAGGCAATGCGGTGCTCGCGGCGGTGGTCGACACGGCCGTCTCGCGGGTCGACCGTGTCGCCGACCGGCTCGACCGCGTCGCGGAGAGCGGGGGTACCGGCGTCAGGGCGGCTCTGACCGGCAGGCCCGCAACGCCGCGGTCGGACCGGAAGGATGCGAAGGCGACCGGAACGGTGGTGCGCGCACGGATGGGCGCCGCATTCAGCCTCGTCGTCGCCCGCGCCGTTCAGCTGTTGCAATTCCTGCAGCGCCTGGCCATGCAGGTGCTCGAGGCTCTGCGGCGCCTCGCTCGCCGATCCCGCACGGCACCCTCCGAGGGGGAAGCTGCCGATGCAGACGAGATCGGGCCGGAGCAGGACGACGCAGGTGAGGCCGGCGAACCGAGCGAGCGCCGGCAACGCCCCACGGAACGCCGCCGTGCCCAGCGCGTCGCCGCCCGGGGCTCGGGGCCCGGCCGCCCGGTGCCACCTTCCGCGCGGGAGGGCCGCTGAAGGCAGGGCCGCCGTCCGCCTGCGGACCGGGGGACGACTGGACGTGTGTCTGGGCGTGATGCGTGCCGGGTATGCCGCGTCTGCAGGTGCGCAAAGCCGTATCGACACGGGACCCGAACCGCTGCCCGGAGGAGTCACCGATGACCGCACGCCCCCGGAGACGGCCTGACCCGACCGGGCCGGAGCCCAGACGGCTGTCCAGACCGTCCGTGCGAGTGGAGTACGACACCGGTCGGGTCTCTGCGGAGGAACCACAACCCACGCCGACCGAGCAGCTGAAGGCCAGCCTCCGGACACTGCTCGCGACACTGATCGAGCGCGGGTTCGGGATCGCGCTCGACAAGATCGAACAGCTCGCCCGCACTTTCGATCAGATCGCGGCCCGCGGCGGCATCACTCTGCACGCCGCGTTCGGTGGCGCCCAGGCTGCTCTCGAAGGACGCAGTCCAGTCTGGGGAGCGATCAGGGGCGCATTCTCGGCGTTGAGCCCGGGGACAAAGGCCATAGTGGTCGCCGTGCTGATTCTGGCGCTGATCCTGCTACCGGTGACCGTCGTCCTGTTGCTGCTCAGCCTGATCGTCATCGCCATCGTTCTGGCGAACCGCACCCGGTCCACAGCGTGAGGCATCGCAACTACTGCCGCCAGCGGCCGGGGTGACCCGTGACGGGCGGCGCCGGCGGGTCAGGCGCCGTACTCGCGAAGGTCGCGGGTGATTGCGGCCGCGGTGGCCGTGAGCATGGGCGCGGCGGCGATGAGCCGCCTGCGCGTCCACCGCGTGCTCGGCCCCGCAACCGTGAGGGCCGCGGCCGGGCGGCCATGCCGGCCGTTGACGGGAACGGCGATCGCGAAGACCTCCGCGAGGTGCTCGCCGAGGTTGAGCGCGTAGCCGCGCTCGCGCGTCAGTTCCAGCTCGCGCTCGAGCGCCTGCCGGTCAGGCAGGGTGTGCCTGGTGACCTTCCGCAGCTCCGCCGGATAGTACGAGCGCAGGATCGACGGCGGCGTGTGCGCCAGCAGGACCTTTCCGCCCGCGGTGGCGTAGGCGGGCAGCCGGGCGCCGGTACGGGTGGCGACGCGCAGCGGCTGCCGGGACTGGATGCCGTCGACGAAGAGCGCGTCCGGCCCTTCTAGGACGACGAGGTTGACGGTCTCGTCGAGCTGCACGCACAGCTGCGCGAGATGCCGGTGGCCGACGGCGACCAGGTCGTGGTCACCCCTCGCCTGCGAGGCGAGGTTCAACGCCGCCGGGCCCAGCCGGTACCGGCGTGAGTCCATGTCCTGCTCCACGAAATCGTGCAGCCGCATGATGTTGAGCAGGCGGTGCGCGGTGGACACCGCCACGTCGAGCTCGCGGCTCAGCTCGCTGACCCCCAACGACTCGTGGGCGGCGAGCACGAGCAGCGCCCGCAGAGACTTGCTCACCGCGTCGTTGGGCTCATCCTTCGGCATCGTGGAAATCCTTGGTTCGATCCTTGCCCGCTTCGAGGGCCTCTGGTTAGCGTCCGCCATAAGAGAACTCCTGGCCAGAGGGATTTGGCGGAGTCAGGAGCACTTTCGACATCGTGGAAAGCCTGGAGGTTCGACATGGTGGTCGTTCCGATCGACACGGCGTGGCATATGGCTCGGCACGCCGTCCAGCCCGAGAACCTGACGAAGGCAGTCTGAGTGAAACTCGCGATCAGGCGCACCTACCTCGGCGACCGGCTCAGCTTCCCGGACGTCATCGACGGCCGCCTCGTGGACGTGCAGGCGGCCTACGCCCGCATGCTCGAGGCGCGCGGTAGCCACCGAGAGGACGCGATACCGCGTTCGCGACGGGAGATCGCCGAGACCCTCCCGGAGTTGCTGCAGACAGACCCGGATCTCGCGGTCGTGCGCGCGGTGCACGAGTGGGCGTCGGCGGCGGCCGGCGCCGGCGACCTGGCGGAGGACTGCACGTGGTCCGCCGAGCCGGAGCGCTACGGCCCGCCGGTCGGCCGTCCGCACACGATCTGGGGCATGACCTCGAACTACCCGCGGGACCGGCAGGCGCCGCCCCCGGAGAACGGGACGCCGCGCCGTCGCCTCCAGGGCTTCCTGAAGGCACCCGGCGCGCTGGCCGGCCCGTACGACAGCCTCCGCTACCCGGCGATGAGCGAGCGGGTCGATCCGGAGCTGGAGCTGGGTGTGGTCATCGGCCGCCGCTCCCGGGGCCTCGACCGCGAGACGGCCATGGCGGCGGTCGCCGGGTACGTCGCCTTCGTCGACATCGGGGCGCGAGACGTCGCCGAGCTGGACAACCACCGTATGGACCGCGGGAAGGGGTTCGACACGTTCGGCATCGTCGGCCCCTGGTTCGTCACGAAGGACGAGATCCCCGATCCGCACGCGCTGGGCATCCGGTTCTGGGTCAACGGCGAGCTCCGCCAGGACGGGAACACGTCGGAGATGTTCCACGACATCCCTGAGCAGCTGTCCTGGCTGACCGAGGCACTCACGCTCGCACCCGGCGACGTCGTCTCGACGGGCACACCGCCCGGGGTGAGCCGGGTGCACCCCGGGGACGAACTGCGCGGAGAGATCGACGGGCTCGGCTTCCACGAGAACGCGGTGGTCCTCGACCCGTCCGGGCCTCGGGTCGCGGCCACGACGGGACCAGCGACGAACGGGGCGGCGACGTGACGACGGTCCGCGACGCCACGCTCGACGTCCTGCGCCAGTGCGGGATGAACCGCATGTTCGCGAACCCGGGCTCCACCGAGGTGCCCTTCCTGACCGACCTGCCCGACGATCTCGAGTTCGTGCTGGGCCTGCACGAGGGCACCGTCGTGGGTATGGCGACCGGCTACGCCATCGCCGCCGGGAAGCCGGCGCTGGTCGTACTGCACACGACAGCCGGGTTGGGCAACGCCGTCGGCGCATTGGCGACCGCACGGGTCAACCGCGCTCCCCTGGTGGTGCTGGTCGGCCAGCAGGATCGCCGCCACCTGGCCGCGGAGCCGTTCCTGGCCGGGCGGCTGCAGGGCCTCGCAGGCAGGTATCCGGTGTGGGAGCACCAGCCCGTCCGGCCGCAGGACGTTCCCGGCGCGGTGCGGCGGGCGTGGCACGAGGCGGTGCAGCACCGCGGCCCGGCCATCGTCGTAGTGCCGATGGACGACTGGTCGGCGGAGTCCGACCCCGCGCTGGGATCGGCCGGGCCGGTCACGCTCACGCGGGGCCGCCTGGAACCGGGACCCGCCGTCGACGACGTGGTCCGCCTGCTCGAATCGGCGGAGTCCCCCGTCCTGATCGTGGGCGCGGGCGCCGACGAACCGCAGGCCTGGGCGGAGCTCGTGACTCTGGCCCGCGGCCTCGGCGCGCCGGTGTGGCAGGAGGCGTTCGGCGCCCGCGCGGGCTTCCCGCAGGATCACCCCCAGTTCGCCGGCCACCTGCCGTCCAACCGATCGGGCCTGCGGTCGGTCCTCGCCCCGCACGACGTGGCGCTCGTCGTGGGCACCGGCGCGTTCCGGCAGTACGCCTACGAGCCTGGGCCCCTGGTGTCCGACGGGCTGACCGTGGCCGTGATCTCCGACGACCCGGACGAGCTGCACCACAGCCACGCCGATGTCGCCGTGCTGACGGACGTGGCGGCGGCGTGCGCAGCGATCGCCGCACGGCTGCGGCCGCGTCCGTTCACCGCCGCCCCGCGTCCGGCGCCGGAGTTGGAACCACCCCGCGCCGACGAGCGGCTGCTCCCCACAAACGTCTTCGCGGCACTCGCCCAGCGACTGCCCCGCGACACCGTGCTCGTCGAGGAGACCCCCTCCACCCGCCCCGACCTGCACCGCTGGCTACCTGCGCGCGCACCTCGCGGATTCGTCAGCGCCGCGATGGGCGGCCTCGGCTTCGCCCTGCCGGCGGCCGCCGGGCTGCGGCTGGGCGATCCCAGCCGTCCCGTCGTGGCCGTGCTCGGCGACGGCTCGTCGCTCTACGCGGTGCAGGGGCTGTGGAGCGCTGCCCGCTACGCGTGCGGGGTCCTCTACATCGTCCTGAACAACGGTCGCTACGCGATCATGGACCGGCTCGCGAGCGACGCCGGGGGCAAACCCCCGTGGCCGGCGTTCGGCGAGATCGACATCACAGAGCTGGCCCGGTCCCTGAACTGCCCGGCTCGCCGCATCACCTCACACACCGAGCTGATCAGCACGTTCGACGACGTCCTGCCCGGTCTCAGCACCCGGACCGAACCCCTGCTGCTCGACATCTCCGTGGCCGGCGACGAGGCGGCCACCCAGCCCGGAGGAACCTCATGAGCTTCCTTGACGACAGCACCTGGCACGCCTCCGTCTACAGCGACGGGTGGGTCAAGGCCGCAGGCGAGGCCGCCGTGACGGCACCGGCAACCGGCGCGGAGATCGGCCGGATCGGCATCGCGGACGCCGACGACGTCGCCCGTGCCGCCCGCCGCGCGGCGGAGGCCCAGCGGGCCTGGGCAGCGCAGCCCTACCTGGAGCGGGCCGCCGTGCTGCGGCGGGCCGGGCAGCTCTGGGAGGAGCATGCGGGCGACGTCGGCGACTGGCTGGTGCGGGAGGCGGGTTCGATCCCGCCGAAGGCGGGCGTGGAGACGGAGACGGCGGCGCAGGAGTGCTACGAGGCCGCCGCTCTCGCCTCGCACTCGCTCGGGGAGATCATCCCCAGCGCGCAGCCGCGGCTGAGCCTGGTTCGGCGCCGCCCGGTCGGGGTCGTCGGGGTCATCGCGCCGTTCAACTTCCCGCTGATCCTGGCCATCCGATCGGTGGCGCCGGCGCTCGCCCTCGGCAACGCCGTCGTGCTGAAGCCCGACCCGCGTACGGCCGTCTCCGGCGGGGTGTCGATCGCCCGGATCTTCGAGGAGGCCGGGCTCCCCGACGGCGTGCTGCACGTCCTCCCCGGCGGCGCCGACGCAGGCGAGGCGCTGGTCGCCGACCCGCACGTCCGGACGATCAGCTTCACCGGGTCGACGGCCGCGGGCAGGCGGGTCGGGGAGCTGGCGGCCCGCCACCTGAAGCGCGCGCACCTCGAGCTCGGCGGCAACTCGGCGCTCATCGTGCTGGACGACGCCGACCTCGACCTCGCCGCGTCAGCGGGCGCGTGGGGGTCGTTCCTCCACCAGGGCCAGATCTGCATGACCACCGGGCGGCACCTGGTGCACGAGCACGTCCTCGAGCCCTACCTCGCGCGCCTGGCCGAGAAAGCCGACCACCTGCCCGTCGGCGATCCGGCCACCGAGCAGGTGGCGCTCGGGCCGATCATCGACACGAACCAGCGCGACAAGATCCATGCGCTCGTGACGGCGAGCGTGGACGCAGGTGCCCGGCTCGTCGCGGGTGGCACCTATGACCGGCTCTTCTACCGGCCGACGGTGCTCGCCGACGTCACGCCGGCCACGCCGGCGTACGCCCAGGAGGTCTTCGGTCCGGTCGCGCCGGTGATCAGCTTCGGCGACGTCGCCGAGGCGGTGGCATTGGCCAGGGACACCGAGTACGGGCTTTCCCTCGGGATTCTCGGGAAGGACGTCATGGCGGCTCTGGCGATTGCGGAACAGATTCCGAGCGGCATCGTCCACATCAACGACCAGACCGTCGGTGACGAGGCCGTGGCACCTTTCGGCGGGGTCGGTGCGTCGGGGACCGGATCCCGGTTCGGCGGCGCTTCGGCAAATGTGGACGCGTTCACCGAGGCCCAGTGGCTCACGATGCAGGGAACGATCCAGCAGTACCCGTTCTGACCTGCGCGTTCGGGAGCGCAGGTCCGGTCGCCTGCTGCGGCTGAGCACTGCTCCGCGGCGTTTTCCCGGCGGCGTTGTCTCGGGGGCAGCTCGACAGGCGGTCCACCCGCCGTCCTACCGATATCCACTGTTGTATTCACACGTGGAAGTAGTTGATGACGATGACGACATCAGCGCACGACGCCGCGACCGAACCAGATCCACGCCGCTGGGCAGCTCTCGTCGCCTGCCTGCTCGCCGGGTTCCTCGTGCTCCTCGACGGGAGCATGATCAACGTCGCGCTCCCGTCCATCGAGCGGAGCCTGGATCTCACTCCGACCGAGGTCACCTGGACGCTCTCGGGGTACATCCTGGCGTTCGGCCTGACCCTCGTGACGGCCGGCCGGCTCGGTGACGACTACGGCAGGCGACGGATGTTCCTGATCGCCATCGTCCTGTTCCTGATCAGCGCGCTCTTCTGCGGCGCCGCCCAGAGCGGCACGTGGCTGCTCGTCTCGCGGGTCGCCCGCGGCTTCACCGCAGGCCTGCTGAACCCCCAGATCGTCGGCCTGATCCAGCAGATGTTCACCGGCCGGGAGCGCGGCAAGGCCTTCGGCCTGTACGCGGCGACGGTCGGCATCTCCACCGCGGTCGGGCCGTTGATCGGCGGGTCGATCATGTCCCTCGCCGGCCCGGAGATCGGCTGGCGCCTCGTGTTCTACGTCAGCGTGCCGATCGGTCTGGCGGCCCTCTTCCTCGCCATCCGGCTCCTCCCGCGCCAGGAGGTGCCGGGAACACGCGGGCGGCTCGACCTGGTGGGCGCGGGGCTGCTCGGGCTGGGTGTCGTGTCCGTCCTGCTCCCGGTGATCCAGGCCGGGGAGGCGGAGACGACGCCGAGCTGGTGGCTCATCGCCGTCGGTTTCGCGATCTTCGCCGCGTTCCTCGTCTGGGAGCGGCGGCTCGAACAGTTGGACCGGCACCCGCTGGTCAAGCTGAAGCTGCTGAGCATGCGCAGCTACTCGACGGCCGCGCTGACCGGGTTCTGCTTCTTCGCCGCGCAGCCCAGCATCTTCGTGCTGTGCCAGATCTACTTCCAGCGCGGGATGCAGTTCTCGCCGCTGCAGGCGTCCCTGGCGACCATGCCGTATGCCGTCGGATCCGCCATCACGGCCATCGTCGGCGGCCGCATCGTGCACCGGTACGGGCGCTGGCTCGTGACCGCGGGATGTCTCGTGACCACGGTGGGAATGGGCCTGACCGCGACGGTCGCGAGCACCGGGACCAGCGACACGACCATCCTGCTGATGGGCTCGTTGCTCGTGGGCGGGCTGGGCGCCGGGCTGGTCATCGCGCCGAACCAGACCCTGGTCATGTCGGAGATCCCCAAGCAGGAGGGCGGCACGGCCGCGGGCGTGTACCAGACCGGGCTCAGGGTCGGCTCGTCCATCGGGGTCCCGCTCGCCATGACGCTCTACTTCATCGGGCTCGCCGGCACCTCGGGTGACGTGCCCACCGCTGTCTCCATGGGCATGACCACCACGACCTCGATCTTCGCGGTCGCCCTTCTCGTGACGCTGGCGAGTGCCGTGTTCCTCGGACGGCAGAGCGTCTCCACGGCCCCGGCCGGCCACGGCAGGTCGGGCCATCTCGCCGCCGTACCGGCGGGCCCACCACCCGGGCGCCCACCGGCCTGAACCAGCTCGCACGAATTCCCAGATGACGAGCGTGCTCACCACACGCCACAGCGATGCCGTCTGTCAGGAGTCAAGGGATGAACCGAAGCGACGCCGCTTCAGAGAACCGCCGTTTCGCAGGTGCACGTCGACGGCCACGGCTCGGACGCCGGGTGCGGGTCGTGGCCGCAGCGCTGGCCGTGGCCGCCGCCTCCGCATGCGGATCCGGGAGCGCCGCGGTCGCGGAAGGCGATCCGATCTTGGTATCGGTATCGATCGCCGCGCCGTCGGCCGCTCCGATCTTCCTCGCCGAGACCCTCGGCTACTTCAAGGAAGAAGGCCTGGACGTCGAGGTCCGGGAGATCGCCAACGCCTCGCTGCAGGTCGCCACCGGCCAGGTGCAGTACGGGGCGGTCAACACCAACACGCTCATGCAGTCGGCGTCCGAGGACATCGGCCTGCAGGGCGTCTGCGTGACGCAGGTCGACCCGTCCTACGTCCTCGCGGTGAGTGACGACACGTGGAACCGGCGCGGGCTGACCGAGTCCATGTCGCTGAAGGACCAGTTGACCGCGCTCCAGGGCGAGCAGATCACGGCCGTCGGCGGCCGGACCGTCAACCCGGGCGCGAAGCTCCTGGAGGCCCTCCTCGAGAAGAACGGGCTGCCCGGGGACTGGATCGGGGTGCTCTCGATGGCGGGCGCATCGCAGGCGACCGCAGCCTTTCAGAACAAGCAGGTCGGGGTGATCTTCCAGCCCCAGCCGCAGCCCGACCAGGTCCTCTCCCACGTGCCCGGCCGGATCCTCTACAGCATCGGCGACTCGCCGCTGTTCTCCGAGATGGACAACGTCGCATGGTCGACGATCGCCACGTCGGCGAAGTTCGCCGCGGCGAATCCCGACATGACCAAGAAGTTCTGCAACGCCATCGGCCGGGCCAACAACTTCCTCGACGACAACCCCGACGGGGCGGCCGAGGCTCTCAAGAGCGTCATGCCCGTTGATCCCGAGATCCTCAAGAATGCCATGCCGACGTACAAGTGGGCCCGGGACGGGAGCATGAGCGAGTCGGACTTCTTCCACGGAGTCGAGGTGCTCACCGGTATGGGCATGTTCGACCAGGCCCCCTCCCCCGATTCCACCCGAGCGGCATACACGGCCGCCTACCAGAACTGACGCGCTCGATCACATCAACCTCATGCCGCGACCACCAGAGAAGGATGGGTAAGTCGATGACGGAGCAGGGCAGCCTCGTAGCCGAGAATCCAGCGGTCATCATGGGTAATCTGTCGCACCAGTTCCTGAGTCCCGACGGCGGAACGATGGACATCCTGCAGGGTGTCTCGTTCACGGTCCGGGAGAAGGAGTGGTTCACCGTCGTCGGGCCGAGCGGATGCGGCAAGAGCACCCTGCTGAACGTCGCCTCGGGGCTGCTCCGCCCGTCTTCGGGAGACGTACGCCTGGTGAAGGACGACCGCGACCTCAAGCAGCAGGAGATCGGGTACATCACCCAGGACTCGAACCTGTTCCCCTGGCTGACGGCGATCCAGAACGTCATGGTGCCGCTGGAGATCCGCGGGGTGCCGAAGCAGGAACGCGTGGAGCGAGCCACCGAGTGGCTCCGCCTCGTGGGCCTGGCCGGATTCGAGAACCACTTCCCGCGGCAGCTCTCGGGCGGCATGCAGAAGCGGTGCTCCATCGCGCGGACGCTCGTCTACGAGCCCGAGGTGCTGTTGATGGACGAACCGTTCGGGGCGCTCGACGCGATCACCAAGTCGACTCTGCAGAAGACCGTGCTGGAGCTCTGGGAGAAACGGCAGACGTCGGTCATCTTCATCACGCACGACCTCACGGAGGCGATCGCGCTCTCCGACCGCGTCGCCGTCATGACCGGCCGACCGGGCCGTATCCGGGCGATCGTCGACGTCGACATCGAGCGGCCCCGGGACGTCTACAACATCACCGACCTCTCGACCTTCAAGGAGCTGCGCCGCGAATTGTGGCAGCTCCTGGAGAACGAGCTCGAGTCCTGAGGAGGGTTTGCGGCGATGACTTCGAATATGGATACCCAGCGCGGCGGCCATGGGCACGTACGGCTGCCGGTCAAGCGTTCCGGCGGTTCCGGTGTGGCGGGGGCGGACGCGCGCCGCCGGCACCGGCTCATCATGGTCTGCCGGATCGCATTCATTCTCTTCATTCTTTCGACGTGGCAGTTCCTCAGCGGCCGGGTGATCGAGGACTTCCTCATCAGCAATCCGATCGACGTCGCCGTGAAGCTGGTCGAGGTGCTCGGCGACCCCGAAATGCATCACAACATCGCGGTCACCGCCCAGGAGCTCGTCCTCGGCTGGTCGCTGGGTTCCGCTGCCGGAGCCGCGGTGGGCTGGTGCATCGGCACGGTGAAGTTCCTCGGCGAGATGCTCGAGCCGATCATCATCGCCGTCAACGGGATCCCGAAGGTCGCGCTGGCTCCGATGTTCCTGCTCTGGTTCGGGCTGGGCATCGGCTCGAAGGTCGCGATCGCCAGCATGATCGTGTTCTTCCTGGTGTTCAACAACGTCTACGCCGGAATGCGAAACGTGCCGAAGCCACTGGTCGACGTCGCCAAGTCGATGGGTGCGTCCCGCGCGTACATAGTGCGCAGGGTGACCCTGCCGTCGGTCAGCGTGCCGCTGTTCGCCGCGCTGCGGGGCGGGGTCCCGCTCGCCATGATCGGCGTCATCGCGGCCGAGTTCGTCTCGGCGGACGAGGGGCTCGGCCACTACTCGATGGCCGCGACGCAGCAGTTCGACTCGGCGGGGCTGTTCGCCGCCCTCGTGATCATCGTGGCGATGGTCGTCGTCGGCAGCGAGATCATCGGCCTGTTCCAGCGGCGCGCGCTGGCCTGGCTGCAGGACTGACGAGCGGCCCGCCACACCATTTGCAATGCCCACAGGGTGCAGCCCAGAGCCGGGCTGTGCCCTGTGAGCTGTGAACAGACGGAGGAAAGACATGCAGAAGCCGCATCTCCAGATCATCATCGGGAGCACCCGGCCCGGCCGTGCGGGCGAAGCCGTCGCACGCTGGTTCCGGGACATCGCGGTGAAGCACGACGCGTTCACGGTCGAGATCCTCGACCTGGCCGCCATCGATCTCCCGCTGTTGGACGAGCCGAACCATCCCCGCCTCGGCCGATACGTCCACGAGCACACGAAGCGGTGGAGCGCGACGATCAGCGAGGGCGACGCGTTCGTGTTCGTCGTCCCGGAGTACAACCGCGGCTACAACGCCGCGACGAAGAACGCCCTCGACTATCTCTGCAACGAATGGCGGCGCAAGCCGGTGGGATTCGTCGGTTACGGCGCTGCCGCCGGCGGGGCCAGATCGATCCAGGGCCTGATTCCGGTCGTCGCGGTGCTGGGCATGATCCCCGCGGCGCGCTCGGTCAACATCCCGCTGATCAACCGGCTCATCACCGCCGAAGGCGAGTTCACCCCGAACCCCCGCCTGGACGACAGCGCCGGGGAGATGCTCGACGAGTTGTCGTCCTGGGCAGCCGACCTCGCAACCGTGCGTCGCGGCACCGACGACTAGATGCGCCCCATGATCCGGCCGACGACGGCGGTGGTCGTCGTCTACGTCGCGGCGATCTTCCTCAGCACGATGGACACCACGATCGTCAACGTGGCGCTGCCGTCCATCGGTGATGCCTTCTCGGTGCCCTCGACATCTGTCGACTCGATCACCATCTCCTTCCTCGTCAGCCTCGCGGTCTTCATCCCAGCGTCGGGTTGGCTCGGCGACCGCTTCGGCGGCAAGCGGATCCTGCTGGTCGCGATCGCGATCTTCACCGGGGCCTCGGTGCTCTGCGGTCTCGCCTCGAGCCTCGGCGAGCTCGTCGCCTACCGCATCCTGCAGGGCCTCGGCGGGGGAATGCTCGCGCCGGTCGGCATGGCGATGGTGCTCCGGAGCTTCGCGCCGGCCGAACGCGTGCGGGCGCTCTCCACGATCACCATCGCCACGGCCCTCGCCCCGACGATCGGCCCCACGCTCGGCGGGCTCCTGGTCACGAACCTGTCGTGGCACTGGGTGTTCTTCGTGAACGCTCCCGTCGGGGTCTGCGCGTTCGTCTTCGCCCTGCTGTTCGTCCGGGACGTCGGCGAGCGGCGCGCCGAACCCTTCGACGTCGCCGGTTTCGTGCTTTCGGCGGCCGGCCTCGGACTGCTCATGTACGGGATCTCCGAGGGCCCCGACCTCGGATGGACCGCCGTGCCCGTGCTGCTCAGCGTCCCCGTCGGCGCGGTGTTGCTCACCGCGATGGTGCTGTTCGAGCTGCGGCGGCGGGCCCCGATGATTGACATCGGGCTGTTCCGGGACCGGTTGTTCCGGTCCAGCACCACGGTCATGACCGTCGAGTCGGTCGCGTTCCTCGGTGCGGTCTACACCGTGTCGCTCTACCTGCAGGACGGGCGCGGCCTCAGCCCGCTCGTCGCCGGCATGAGCATCCTGCCGCAGGCCTTCGGCGTGATGCTCGGATCGCAGATCGCGAGCCGCCTGCTGTACCCGCGCCTGGGGCCGCGCGTGGTCATGGCCGGGGGCGTCGCCGGGACGGGCCTCTTCATCGCATTGCTCGGGTCGCTGGCACCTGGCTCGACCCTGTGGTGCGTGTGGGTCCTGCTGCTCTGCATGGGCCTCTCCGTCGGCCACGTGTTCGTGTCGACCCAGGCGGCCGCGTTCGCCACGATCTCGCAGGCGTCGTCCGGGCGCGCGTCGACGATCTTCAACGTCGGACGGCGACTCGGCGGCGCTCTCGGTATCGCCGCCGCAACGACCACCATGGTGCTGGTCGAAGCAGGCTCCCCCGGAGCAACCCGCGCGGGGGACGTCAGCACCTACCGCGTCGCATTTCTCGTGGTCGCCGCGCTCGCCCTCCTGGCCGTCTGGCCTGCGCTGGCGGCGCGCGACTCGGACGCTGCGACCACGGTCCCGGCGAGCGGCCGATCTCCGGCTGCGGCAGCCGACACGCGGTGACGAGAATGGGGCCACGCTCCCGCATGAGGGGGCGAGTGCAGGAACGTGGCCCCTGGCCGTGGTGCGGAGCGCGAGGCCTACCTGGCGGCCTCGACCGCGGGGACGTCGGCGCGTACCGGTCGCAGGAAGTCCACGAGGCTGATGAGGAAGGCCACGCCGACCAGCACCGCGGGGCCGGCGAGGCCGAGCCCGACGGCGACGTGGTAGTCGCCGTGCGTCCGGGCGAGCGCGCCGAAGAAGAGCCCCGTGGCCAACGCGGTGCCGAGGGCGGTGCCGATGCGCTGCCCGGTCTCGTAGACGCCGGCGGCGACCCCGGCATCCCTGCGGGTGATCTCGCGGAGGGTGAGCGTCTGGTTCGCCGAGATGACGAAGCCGCATCCGCAGCTCGCGACCAGCAGCGGCAAGGCCAGGACGAGCGCGGCGGCCGGGCCGGTCCACGAGTGCGCCATCACGGCGACGGCAGTCAGTCCGAGCGTCGCGACCGCGCTGCCGATCACGACGTTCCGCCGGCCCGTCCGGTGCACGATCCGGCCGCTGATGATCGCCGAAACCGCGGAGCCGACGGTGAAGATCAGCATGGAGAGCGCCGCCTCGAGCGGCGTGTACTTCAGTCCTTGCTGGAAGTACATGGTCATGACCAGGAAGATGGCGGTGAACCCCGAGTAGAAAGCGGTCGCGACTCCGGCGCCCACCGCGTAGCTGCGCACGGTCAGCAGTTTGAGGTCCACGAGAGGGTGCCCGCCGCGGGAGCCGAGACGCCGCTGCCAGAAGAGGAAGAGCACGAGCAGAGCGCCCCCGGCGGCGACCAACAACAAGCCGGGGTACCCGGAGGCTGCGGTCGTCTGCAGCAGCGGCAGCATGATGGCCAGGACGCTGAGCCCGAGCAGCAGCACACCCACGAGGTCGATGCCGTGGTGGGCGCCGCCCGGCTGGTCGGCGGGCAGCACCCGGTACGCGAAGGCGAGGGTGAGCACGACGATCGGGATCGACAGGTAGAACACGAACCGCCAGCCGACGGCCGGTCCGAACGCCTGCAGGATCACCCCGCCCAGGAGCGGCCCGATCGCCGTGGACAGGCCGACCGTCGCGCCGTAGTAGCCGAAGGCCTTGCCCCGCCGCTGGCCGGTGTACATCTGTTGCATGAGCCCGATGGCCTGGGGCGCGAGCAGGCCGGCCGCGACGCCACGGCAGAGCCTTCCGACGACCAGCACTGTGGCGTTCGGCGCCGCGCCGCAGATGACCCCGGTGATCGCGAACAGCGACAGGCCGATCAGGAAGATCTTTCTGCGCCCGTACTCGTCGCCCAGCCGGCCCGCCGGCACCAGCGTCAGCCCGAACGTCAACGCGTAGCCGGCGACGGCCCAGGACACATCGGCCGGAGTCAAACCCAGGCTGTGCTCCATCGATGGCAGCGCGACGTTGACGATGCTCACGTCGAGGAGGGTCATGAACCCGGCGGCTAGGCATATCAGGAGCGCATGCCACCGTTGGGGCTGAGCGGTTCCAGGAATGTCTTCGGCCGTTTTCACAAGGGCACCACAATTCGACGAGTACACGCGGGATTCACAGCGGCGGACCGCCGCGGTGGGGACGTCGTGCTCGGCACCGAGCGGCGCGACAGACGTGCAGCGCTGCCCGGTGCCCGCCGTTGAGAGGCTGGTGTCGTGGATACGGGGCGGTCAGCCGACGTCGGCGACCAGGTCCGCGCTCTCCACTCCGGCCACGGCCACCGCCTCGTCGTTCTCCGGGCGGTCCCCGCTGACCCCGATCGAGCCGATCAGGTTCCCCTCTTTGTCGCGGATCAGCGCGCCGCCGCGGGAGGACGCGATGCGGCCCTCGGAGATGGCGGCGAGAGCCGCGAAGAAGGCGGGGTCGCGGGTCGCGTGCCGGGCACCCGCGGCGCCGCCCGAGCCGGTGCCCAGACATCCCCAGGCCTTCGCGTGGGAGATCTGTGGCCGCAGGATCCCAGCGCCGTCCTCACGCTTGATCACCACGGGGTGCCCGCCGGGGTCGAGCACGGTGATGACCAGGGGGCGCAGCCCGAGCTCACGCGCCTTGAGCAGCGCTGCGTCGACGACGTCGGACGCCTGAGCCAGTGACAATGCCATTTCACGGGTTCCTCTCTGTTTGCCTGTGTGTCGTTTGCCTGGGTCGCGGCCGGTCGGGGCCGAGCTGGTCGGGGATTGCCCGGACCAGCTCGGCCCCGGTCCTTGCTCCGCCGTCTGCGCGCGTGGTCAGACCGACTGGCGGGCGTTCTCGAACTGAATGGCGCCGTCGCTCGTGACGACGTCGAACTGGTCGGACGGAACCCTCGGCAGCTGGATCGGAGGCAGGCCGACGCTGTAGAACACCGTCTCCTCGATGGCGCTGACCTGGAGCTTCTCGTCGGGTTCGACCTGGAGCGCGGCCAGCTTCCCGATCTCGGTGCCCTCGACGGTGGCCGTGCCCGACAGCGCGACCATGAGGCGCCTGCCGGCGTCGGTCGTCGAGACCCACTCCGCTCCGGCGTCGACCTTGATGAACTCGATCCAGAACCCGCGCTCGGTGAACGAGCCCAAAAGCTTGCGCTCGACGCCCTCCGCACCCGGGACCGGCAGCCAGTTGAAGTGCTTGGGGTTCATGATGAGGACGCTCTGGTAGCGGGGCCGGGGGAACTTGACGGGCCGCCGCTCCGGGTTCCGCTCCGCCGGCGGGCGAGAGGACCGCGGTCCCCGGCCACGGCCCGCGGCCATGCCCATGCCCGACGCTCCGCCGAACTGGAGCACCAGCTGCAGCTGCTTCGGCTCGGTGAGCGGGTCGTTCTGCGGGCCGTAGGTCTGCCCCTCAGGGAAGTACCCGACCTCACCCTCGCGCAGGATGCCCTGCTCGCCCAGGTTCATGTCGCCCACCAGGGGGAGGCGGATCTGCTCGAAGGTGTGCCGGTGCCGCGGCATCGAGAAGTCGCCCTCCTGGCGTCCCAGGATGTAGCGGTAGTTCTCGAGCTTCTCGGGCTCCCCACCCATCAGCAGGTAGTTGAAGGACACCGTGCCCCTCGGGTGGTCCATGTGAAAACCGGATTCGTCGAACGGAGCGATCTTCATCGCGTTCCTCCGTAATCGTCTTGTGATGTGCCCGCCTCTCCGGGACGCGAGCGCCCGCCGCGACCGCGGCGTGGCGCTGGGAAGGCCGGAGTCGCTGGCCGCCTGTCCGCTGCTGCTTCCCGACAGCTCGAATCAAACCTTCTTGGTAGGTTACTGTCAAGGAAGGTTGCTTGATCGTTTGCCTGGCGCCAGACCTCCAAGGACGATCGAGAGGGGTACCGGGATGGCCGCGGGACTGCAGGGAACCGTCGCGCTGGTGACGGGCGCGCTGGTGACGGGCGCGCTGGTGACGGGCGCGTCGAGCGGGATCGGTGCGACGGCGGCGAGGGATCTGGCCACACGCGGCGCAGCGGTCGAGCTCGCAGCCCGGCGCACCGAACGGCTCGCGGCGCCGGCCGCGGAGATCACTGCCGCCGGGAGCGGTGACGCAAAACAGGCATTCGCCCTGCCTACCAGGTAGGGTCACCTGGAACGGTCGGTGAGCCGACGGGGAATTCACACCCACCCCGGGATCCGCCGGTACCGGGAGTCCGAGGAGAAGCACACATGGTGACCCCGCAACCACCCGCCAAGCTGTACCGCGGTCGGGTGGCCGACCAGATCGTGGAGGACCTGCGCAACCAGATCCTCAGCGGCGCGCTGCCGGACGGCGCCCGGCTGCCGTCAGAGCGTGAGCTGGCGGCCCTCTACGACGTGAGCGGTCCGACCGTCCGTGAGGCGGTACGGGTGCTGACCGCCATGGGCCTGCTCAACACCAGGAACGGCAG
Source organism: Pseudonocardia aurantiaca (assembly GCF_039526725.1). Lineage (NCBI taxonomy): Bacteria > Bacillati > Actinomycetota > Actinomycetes > Pseudonocardiales > Pseudonocardiaceae > Pseudonocardia > Pseudonocardia aurantiaca. The sequence continues at coordinate 43,820 of NZ_BAAAJG010000004.1, read as the reverse complement.
CCGGACCACGGTCGTCGCCGACGGCTACACGCTCCTCGCGATGTCCATCGCCTCGGTCGTCCAGTTCGAGAAGATGAGCGCCATCGACGTCCTGGGCGTGCTGGGGGCGCTCAACTCCTACGCCGTGCAGCAGGCCGTGGAGCGGGCTTCCGACGACGACATCGCCGGCCTGCGGAACGCGGCCGAGCAGGCGGGCGAACGCCCGGACGTGGGGTCGTCGGCGACCGCGCTCAAGCACTTCTTCGTGACCCTGTCCGCGATCTCCCACAACCCGCTGCTCGCCGCACTGTGCCGGGTGATCACGGAGATCCAGATCGGGCTCGCCGTCGAGCTCTCCGGCGGCAGCCCCCAGGGCTGGCTGAAGGTGGGGGGAGCCCTGCACGAGATGCGAATGGAGATCGTTGAGGCCATCGCGCAGCGGGACGCCGCCCGGGCCGCCCAACTCGTTCACGACTACCACCACGCGGTCATCACACGGACCCAATCCGCGCCGCGCGCCAAGGAGATCCGGGAGACCGACCCCGGGCTCGCCGCCTTCCTGTCCTCCTGGCTCAGGTCGAACAGCCGCTTGGGCACCCCCGACGCGAGAAGCTGAGTCGACGCGGGCTTTCGCGGATTCCGTGGTGCTGCCCAACTGCTGGACCGTTGATCACCGGACGATCTCCAGGACCGCCATCATGCCAAGGTCCTCGTGGTTGAGGATGTGGCAGTGCAGGACGGTCTTACCGGTGTAGTTGAGGAAGTGGGTCCGGACGACGATCTGCCCCTTGGCGGGAATGCTTGCAACATCCTGCCAGCCGTGGGCCTCGTGCGGTTGTCCGTTGATGCTCATCAGCTGGAAATCGTTCGTGTGGACGTGGAAGGAGTGTTCCTCATCGCTGTCATTGCGGACGGTCCACTCCTCGACCGTGTTCAGCTTGGATCGGATGTCCACCCGGTTCGGATCGAACAGCTTGCCGTTGATGAAGTACGCGTCGGGATTGTTGGTCTCGGAGAACACGATGGTGCGCTGCGCAGCTAGCGTGGCGTTGCTGAGGTCCTCGAACGTCCCGAATGTGGTGGGCAGCTCCACCGGACTCACCGGCGCCCCTTCGGAGACCAGGGTGGCCAGGGTCGCCTGCGGGAACTGGTTGCCGGCCGGCCCGGTGTTGTACGCCAGCGTCTGAAGTTGGGTGCTGCCGGGCGGACCGCCGCGTACGAGGACGTCGAACCGGGCGCCGGCCGCGAGGAGGAGTGAGTCCGCCGCCCAGATCCGGTCAACCGGGTTGGCGTCGTGGGCGATGACCTGGAACTGCTGTCCCTGCAGGTGGACGTTGTAGTAGATGTTGGCGCTGATGTTGGCCAGCCGCCACAGTTGGACCTCGCCCTGCCGGATCTTCACGGTCGGGTTCAGCTGGCCGTTGACCGTGCGGTTGGTGGGTTTGCTGATTTTCAGAGGCACGGTCTTGATCGCGTCGCCCTCGACCTGGAAGTCCTTGAGCGCGATGACGTGCTCGGTGATGTCGCGCAGGTCCGGCGGTAGTAACTGCTTCAACCCGTCGACGATGATGATGCCCGACATCCCGCCGGCGACCTGTGGCGCGCTGGTCGGGTGCGGGTGCGGGTGGTACCAGTAGGTGCCGGGCTGGAGGTTCTCCGGGAATTGATACGAGTAGTGGAACGTCTGCCCGGGATGGATGTGGAGGAAGATGTTGTCGGAATTGCCGGCCGGCGACACGTGCAGCCCGTGCACATGCAGGTTCGTGTTCTCTCCCAGCCGGTTCTCCAACGCCAGTTCCATCCGGTCTCCCGGTCGGAATCGTAGCGTCGGTGGCATGAATTTCCCGTTGTAGGTCAGGGCCAACAGGTTGCGGCCGGCCACGTCCACCGGTTTCATCTCGACCACGATCTGCGCCCGCAAGACCCCGTTCTGGCTCACGATCTCCGGTGGATCCGTCAGCGGCGTCTCGGCTTGTGCCGATGCCGTGGGCGAAGGCCCACCGACGGAGCAGCTCACCACGACGGCGGCCGCAAGGATGGCGGCGGCGGCGATGCAGGTGAGCTTGAATCGACGACGCATCACGCCTCCAGGGGGACGCCGTATATGAGGCGCGGCGCTCTGGCGTCACCGACTCATCCGATCGCCGCCACAATGCGGGGCGGTAGCCCGAATCGACCCCGGACCTCGGTTCAGATCAACGTGATCCGACCGATCCTCGGAGGGCGCGCGACGCGCGGTCTACCATGCCGGGCCCAGCGGCGGGGCGCAAGGTTTCAATCTTGCATCTTCTTTCCTGCGCCGTGAAGAGATCGCGCCCTGCGACGGTTTCCCGATCTCCGCAGTGCCTTCCTTGGTCAGCACAACCCGCGTGCACGCCCTGATGCTGCGCGTCGAAAGATCGCCATGGAGCATCAGGACGACGGCGGGGCCCCGGGACTACGATTGGGGTATGCCACTGCCGGTCGGCGGTGGCCGCAGGGAGCAGCGTCATGGGCAACCCTCCGCACGCGCCGGCACGCCGGCCCGGCCCGATCCGCTGGTTCTGGTACGCCCTCGGCGGTCGGCTGCCCGGCCGGTACCGCGAGTGGGTCCTGTACGACCTGACCTGCCGGACGTGGCCGCTGCGGCACCTGGCCCGGCTGCTCACCCAGCTCGCGCCGGTCGCCGCCGTCCTGATCGCGGTGGTCCCGGGGCCGCTGTGGGTCCGGGTGATGGGCGCCCTGGGCGGGTCGATCGTGGGGCTCCTCTACTCCTTCGTCTTCCTCTACGAAGCGACCGAGCACCGGGCGGCCAAGGCCGGTTACCCGCACGGCACCCTGCGCGTCGTGCGTGAGGAGCGGCGAGCCGACAAGTTGCTGGAGCGGGCTGCCCACGACTTCGACCGGGCCTGGCGCGGCCGGACGTGATCCGACGGCGCCCGCCCGAGGACGGGCGTGCCGACAGATCGCAGCACGACGGGTTGTGCCCCACCGCCCCGCGGCTACGCGCGCTCCGCCCGCTGGGCGAGCGCGTGCGCCGCGCCACGCGGCACCACGACCACCGGCACCGGCGAATGCCGGACGATCCGCGACGCGCGGGAGCCGATGAAAACGCGGTCGAGCGGTCCGGCGGTGCTGGACCCGACGCCCAGCAGGTCCCCGTCCTCCCACCCGATCTCCTCGATCGCCTCCGCCCAGTCGTGGCCGCAGCCCACCACCATTTCGATCGCTGACGGGCGGCGCGGCAGCCGCTCGAGGTCCTCGACGAGGGAGCGGGCCGGCATGCCGCCGAGGTGCATGGCCGCGGTCGCGCAGTCGTCGCGCAGCGGCCCGACGAGAAGCGTCACAGCACGTCCTCGCGCGGTTCCGTGGCCGCGGCGCCCAGCCGCGAGTGCCGGATCCCGAAGGTGAAGTACCAGACCAGCACGGCGGCCACCCAGATCGCGAACACCGCGATCGTGACCGGCCTCAGGCCGACGACGATCCACAGACAGCCCGCGATCGACAGGATCGGCGTGACCGGGTAGCCGGGGACTCTGAACCCGCGGGGCAGATCGGGTGCAGTGCGCCGCAGGACGATCACACCGACGGAGACGACCAGGAAGGCCACGAGCGTGCCGATGCTCGTCATCTCGGCGAGGAAGTGGATCGGAAGGAGCCCGGCCAGCAGCGCCACGGCGACGGCGACAGCCTCCGAACGGACGCTCGCACGCCGTCGGCCGGCCGGGCGACCTGCCGGGTGCGCCGCCGCCCTCACCCGACAGCACGTTCGTGGTGCGGGGTACGCGCGCAGCTGATCGCCGGGCCGCCGCGGCGGCACGCATGCTGTGCCGCCCGCCACTCGTGAGTGCGCTGGCCCCACCCCGACCGCCAGAATCGAATAGCCGCTCCCTCAGGCGCGAGCAGTCGGCGAGCTCGTTGGCCATGGCTCCCTGGATAGGCCGACTCCCGCCATGCTCGCGACAGGGTCGCGCGGTCGACCTACCGACGGAGGATGAATGCGCACACGGGCGCAGTATGCGAGCCGGACCCCACGTCGGAGGGCTCAGGCATGCCTCTGACCAGATCCGAGCGCAGGGAGCTGCGCAGGCTCGGGCGGGCCGTGGCCGCTGAGGACCCTGCTTTCGCGCGGCTGCTGAAGGGCCATCCCGGGTTTCCGTCCTGGATGGCGGTCATGATCCGGCGGTTCGCGTGGGCGTTGGCCGCCGTGGCGACGCTGCTGCTTGCAGCGGGAGCGATCATGGGCGACGTGTCGCTGCTCGCCGGCGGGCTGCTGGTTCTGGTCTCGGGCCCGCCGATACTGTTGATCATGGCGCGCGCGCTCGCGCTCGAATGGAAGGACGCAGGCGTCCCAGTCGGACCGTGACCCGCCGGAACACGGGAAACCGGCAAATCGTTGTTATCGGGGTGTTGTGTACGGAGTGCGGTGAGGTGTTGCTCGACGAGCGGGTCGAGCTCGGCTACGACTACTGCACCGAACCGATGTGCCAGAAGAAGCGGCACCGCGGCCTGAAGGTCACCACGGTCGGCGTCCACAAGAGCGCCGACACCTTGGTGGTCGGCGACGACCGCGAGATCGTCAGGCGCGGTGAGTCCGGCGAGTTCACCGGCCGCGACCCGCGCCTCGGGCTGGATTACCGCGAGAGCGTCCCGACGCCCCACCGGCCGGTGAAGCAGCCCGCAGTGAAACAGCCCGGGGCGAAGCAGCCTGGGGTGAAGCAGCCTGGGGTGAAGCAGCCCGCGGTCGCGGCGGTCCGCCACGCACCTGCTGGGGGGCCGGGTTGGTCCCGCGCGCAGGAAGATGTCGTGCGCCTGTACCACGACATGGGCCTTCGCCCCGACGAGATCGTCGAACGGGCCCGCCGGAACAACCCGCGCCTCGGGATCACCCGGCGGCTGGTGTACGCCGTCCTCGCCACCCCCGCCGCCCGGCGATAGCGCTCGGCCGCACCCGTATCAGCGGTGGCGCCGCGTGTCGGGCACGGCGGCCGCGGCGAAGAGCCGGTGGATCAGGCAGATGCCCTCCATCCCGGCATTCTGCGCCCGCCTTTCAGTTAGTTCATCGAGGCGCGGGCGTTGCCCGGCGGGCGGCGATCGTGGTGGCCCGATGCGGCGAGTGCGGCACCCACCTGGTCGGCGAGCGCGCCCGCGACACGGAGCTGTTCCAATGACGGCCTGACGATCCGGGTCGCCGCGGTGAGCAGGAACCGGCCATGAACCATTCCGCCGCTCCGGACCGCAAGCGCGATCTCCGCATCAATGGGCAGGCCCGAGCGGTCGACATTGAACGGGTGGCCGTCGTACGTCACCGTCCCCTGGTCGTCGAGGGTCGCCAGTACGGGTTCGGTGCCCCGATCGAAGCGGCAGCGATCGATCTGGAGGACGTCGACGATCTGTTCGCACACCTGATCGATCAGCGCGCCACTCGAGATGCGGCCGGCCCCGACCGTCGCCGCGGTGGTCAGCACCCCGTCGAGGTAACCCTGCTCGCGGCTGGCCCGCCCCTGTTGACGGCGGCCCCAGAGCGCTATCTCGGACACGGCGACGCCCAGGATCAACAGCAGCACCGCGGTTTCGATGTCGGCGCGGTCGGTGATGACGAAGTGGTGGTAGGGCTGGGTGAGGAAGAAGTCGAACCAGACGGCGCTCGACAGCGCGGCGACCACACCGGCCGCCCGGATACCGGTGGCGGCCGCCGCCACCACGACCAGCACCAGCCCGAGGGCCGCGTTGGTGTTCGCAACGCTGTCGCGGAACAGGCTCAGCACCGCGCACGCCACCAGCGGCACCACCGCGGCGACACCGACGACGAACGACCGACGAGCCTGCAGGAACGGCTCCACCTGCACGTCACCATCAAACCCCGGCAGGGGCCGGAGTGAGCGTCAAGAACTCGTGAGGATCACGCCGCCCGCCGGTCAGACGTGGTGCATGTGCGCCTGGCCGAGCGCGGGCTGCTTCAGGTGCCGGGGCCGGCGCAGCACCAGCTCGGCGACGGCCATCAGCAACGCCAGCACCATGAACGCGCAGGCGAACAGCAGCGCATCGGACGCGGCCGCCTGGTAGTCGAATCCGGTGCCGCTCAGCACCTGGTAGAAGACGGCGGCGAGGACGGCCGTACCGATCGCCGAGCCGATCCGCTGGGCGGTCTGCAGCGCACCGCCTGCGGCGCCGGCCATCGACACGGGCACCTCCTGCAGGGTCAGCGTCATGTTCGGGGAGGTGACCATCCCGGCGCCGAGCCCGCCGAGGAGCAGCGGAGCCGCGACCGCCCATCCGGCCGCGTCGCCCTGCACGTGCAGCAGCACGATGGCCGTGGCGGCGAGCCCGACGATCGTCGCCCCCAGCCCGAAGACGGTCAGCCGCCGCCCGAACCGGGGCACCAGCCGGCCCGCGATCGCGGCGGAGGCGGCCACGCCGAGCGCGAACGGCGTCACCGACAGACCGGAGCGCAGGGGCGAGTACCCGAGCCCGGCCTGGAAGTAGAGCGCGAGCACCAGCCAGATCCCTGCGAAGCCGATGTAGTAGAGCAGCCCGATACCGGATCCCGCGGGGAAGCCCGACGTCCGCGCCAGCCGCGGCTCCAGGAGCGGCGCCCGTCCCTTTGCGACCGTCCGGCCCTCCCACCAGGCGAACGCGGCGAACAGCAGCATGGCCACGACGAACAGCGGCCACCCCCGGGCCAGGTCGCCGGTGTCGGCGCTGACGAGCGGGAACAGCAGGCTGAGCACGCCGCCACCGAGCAGCAGTGCTCCGACCAGGTCCAGATGTGCGGCTCGCCGAGCTGCGCGGGTCGTGGCCGGCACGAGCCGGGAGGCCAGCAACAGCCCGACCAGCCCGATCGGCACGTTGACGTAGAACACCCACCGCCACCCGTCGGGACCGGGAAAGGCCGACAGGATCAGCCCGCCGATGATCGGACCGGCTGCCGTCGAGAGACCGATGGTGGCACCGAGGATCCCGAACGCACGTCCGCGCTCCGGGCCGCGGAACAGGTCCTGCACCAGCCCGGAGTTCTGCGGGATGAGCATCCCGCCGGCGATGCCCTGCAGCAGCCGGGCGACGATCAAGAGCTGCATGGTCGGCGCCGCGCCCGTCAGCGCGCTGGTCACCACGAACGCCGACAGGGCGATCAGGAACATGCGGCGCCGGCCCAGCGTGTCGCCGAGCCGCCCCGCCGCCACCAGCACCAGCCCCAGGGTCAGGGCGTAGCCGGACACCACCCACTGGACCGACGCGGCGGAGGCGCCGAGTCCGCGCTCGATCGAGGGCAGCGCCACATTGACGATGCTCACGTCGAGCAGGCTCATGAATGCGGCGATCTGTGTGACGGCCAGCGCCCGCCAGCGCTTCGGATCGGGCTGCCATTCCGCTGGGGACGCCGGTCCCGTCGCCGCGGGGCTCGCCGCCGGCTCGGGGTTGCTCGCATCGTCCTGGGGCACGACACCACCGTCGTCCCGGCTGCGCGGGCGGGCATCGCGGCCAGCCGCCCTCACGCGTTACCGGTGGCCGGAGCCTGAGTCTCCCGCTGACCGGGACGATAGCCGACGCCGGCGGTGGTTACGTGGAACTGGGCGCGACGGCCGCCCGTGGCGGTCCTCGGAGGAGCATTGGGCGCGCAACTCCTGGTGTCGGTGGCGCTGCTCGCGGCTGTGCTCGTGATGGCCGTCGCCCGCCCGGCGGGCCTGCCCGAGGCGGTCGGCGCGGTGCCCGCGGCGCTGATCGCGCTCGCGACCGGCCTGGTCGGGCTCCCGGCCGCCCTCGCGGAGCTCGCCCGGTTGGCCCCGACGGTCGGGTTCCTCGCCGCGGTGCTGGCGCTGGGCCATCTCGCCGACACCGACGGGGTGTTCACCTGGGTGGGCCGTCAGGTGGCGCGCGTGTCCGCCGGGCGCCCGCGCCGGCTCTTCGCCCTGGTGGTCGTCACGGCCGCGACGACCACCGCCTTCCTCAGCCTGGACGCCACCGTCGTGCTCCTGACCCCGGTGGTGGTGGCGACAGCGCGCCGCGAACGGCTCGCGCGACAACCGCACGTGTACGCGTGCGGCCACCTGGCCAACTCCGCGTCGACGTTGCTGCCGATGTCGAACCTGACGAACCTGCTCGCGTTGAGCGCCTCGAAGCTGACCTTCCTCGGGTTCGCAGGACTGATGGCGCTGCCGTGGGTCACGGCGGTGGCGGTCGAGTACGCGGTGCTCGCCTGGTGGTTCGGCGGGTCGCTCGCCGCGCCGGCGTCGGCGTCGGAGTCCTCGGGGCCCGCGCCCGCCACCCCGGCTCCCGGCGCGGCCGGAGCCGAGCCGGGAGCACCACGGTTCGCCCTGATCGTGCTCGCGTGCACGCTCGCCGGGTTCGCGGTCACGTCCGCGGTGGGAGTCGAGCCGGTGTGGCCCGCCGCGGCCGGCGCCGCCGCGCTGGGCGTGCGCGCTCTGGTCCGGCGCCGGATCACCCCGCTGCGCCTGCTGGGCACGGCGTCGCCGCTCTTCTGCCTGTTCGTCCTCGCCGTCGGGGTCGTCGTCATCGCGGTCGGGACGCATGGCCTGAGCGGCGCGCTCGCCACTCTCCTACCGACCGTGCCCACCCTCGGCGGGCTGCTCGTCACCGCCGCCGTCGCCGCCGTGCTCGCCAACCTCGTCAACAACCTGCCGGCCACGCTGCTGCTGCTCGGCGTGCTCGGCCCGCACGCCCCGCCGGGCCTGGTCCTGGCCATGCTGCTCGGCGTGAACATCGGGCCGAACCTCACCTACGCCGGCTCGCTGGCCACCCTGCTCTGGCGCAACGTGCTGCGGGCGGCAGGCGAACCGGTGCGCCTCACCGAGTTCAGCGCTGTCGGCGCGCTCGCCGTGCCGGCCACCCTCACCGCCTCCGTCGTCGCGCTCTGGGCTGTCCTCTGAACAAGCCGAGCCGTCTGCCCAGAGGTCAGGGCTTCACGGCGAGGACCGCACACGCGGCGTCGAGCAGTACGCGCTGCGCGGTGCTGCCGAGCAGCAGCTTGCCCACCGGCGACCGCCGCCGCATGCCGATGACGATCAGCTCGGCATCGAGCTCGGCGGCGGCATCGACCACCTGGTCGGCGGGCTCGGCGCCGCTGGGCAGCTGGCGGAGCTCGTAGGTGAGGCCGGTGCTCTCGAGCCACGTGCGAACCTCGGCGACGTCCTCGGGCGGGGCGAACCCGGGATCGACGAGGGCGTCGCCGCGTGAGGCGTTGATGACCACGAGCCGCAGCCCGCGCAGCCGCGCTTCCTCGACCGCGCGGTGCAGGGCCGCGCGGCCGTCGGGCCGCGGTGTGTAGGCCACGACCAGCACGCCCGAGGTCGCCGCTGCCGTCACCGCTGCTCCCCCACCAGGTGACGGTCCTGCGCCGCCGCGAGCTCGGCCGAGGCGCGTGCCTCGCGGCGCTTGAGGTACACCCCGACACCGAGCAGCACCACGATCGAGCTGTACGCGACGATCGCGAACGGGCTGCTGACCAGCGCGACCGGGTCGCCCTGGTTGATCGCCAGGGCACGCCGCAGCTGCTCCTCGGCGAGGGGGCCGAGGATGAGGCCGACGATCGCGGGGGCAATGGGGTAGCCGTAGCGGCGCATCAGCCAGCCGAGCACACCCAGCGCGAGCAGCAGCAGCAGGTCAACTGCCAGCGCGTTGACCGAGTAGCTGCCGAGCACGGCGAAAGTGAGGATCCCCGCGTAGAGGTACGGCCGCGGGATCTGCAGCAGCTTCACCCACACCCGGGCGAGCGGCAGGTTCAGCACGAGCAGCATCACGTTGCCCACGTACAGACTGGCGATGAGCGCCCACACCAGCGCGGACTCGTTCTGGAACAGCAGCGGGCCGGGCCGGATGCCGTAGCTCTGGAAGGCCGCGATGATGATCGCCGCCGTCGCCGAGGTGGGCAGGCCGAGCGTCAGCAGGGGCACGAGCACCCCGGCTGCCGCGGCGTTGTTCGCCGCCTCGGGCCCGGCCACACCCTCGATGGCGCCCTTGCCGAACTGCTCCTTGCGCTTCGACAGCCGCCGCTCCGCCGAGTAGGACAGGAACGTGGCGACCTCGGCGCCACCGGCGGGGATCGTCCCGATCGGGAAGCCGATCGCGGTGCCGCGCAGCCACGGCCGCCAGGACCGGGACCAGTCCTCCCGGGTCATCCCCGCCCGCCCGACCGGGGTGAGCGGGATCGGTCCGCGCCGCATCCGGGACGCCACGTAGAGGGCCTCCCCGACGGCGAACACACCCACCGCCACCACCACGACGTCGATCCCGTCGGCCAGTGCGGGCACGCCGAACGTGAACCGCTGCTGCCCGGTGAGGGTGTCGGTGCCGACCAGTCCGAGGAACAGCCCGATAGCGAGCGATGCCAGTCCGCGGGCCGGCGAGGAGCCGAGCAGCGCCGCGACCGTGAGGAACGCGACGACCATCAGCGCCACGTAGTCCTGCGGGCCGAGCTGGACCGCCAGCTTGGCGACCGTCGGTGCGACCAGGGTGAGTGCGACGGTGGCGATGGTCCCGGCGACGAACGACCCGATCGCGGCCGTCGCAAGCGCGGCGGCCCCGCGGCCCGCCCGGGCCATCGCGTTGCCGTCGACTGTGGTGATCACCGACGCGGCCTCGCCCGGCGTGTTGAGCAGGATCGAGGTCGTCGATCCGCCGTACATCCCGCCGTAGTAGATGCCGGCGAACATGATCAGCGAGGCGGTGGGCTCCAGGCTGTAGGTCAGCGGCAGCAGCAGGGCCACCGTCATCGCCGGGCCGATGCCCGGCAGCACGCCGACCGCCGTCCCGAGGATCACGCCGATCAGGGCGTAGAGCAGGTACTCCGGCTGCATGGCCGTGGCGAAGCCGTCGAGCAGCAACCCGATGTCACCCAAAGAAAGCCACCCCCTCGAACGGGCCCGCAGGCAGGTACGCACCCAGCGCCTGCGTGAACACGATCTGGGTGACCACGGCGATCAGGGCGCCGACCAGCAGCGGCCGCCACAGCGGCCGGGCCCCGAGGGTCCAAGCGGCCCCGCCGAACAGCACCGTCGCCGCGATGGGCCAGCCGAGCGGCTCGATGAGCACCACGAGCGCGAGCAGGCAACCCACGAGCATGGCGACCCGGAGCCAGTCCGTGCCGACCTCGACGTCGACGTCCTCGCCGGTCTCCGCCTCCCCGCGCTGCCCGCGGGCGAGGCCCACGAGCACCGCGACCCCGGTCACGACGAGCAGCGCGCCGATCGCGTACGGGAAGGCACGCGGGCCGATCCCGTTGGTGGACCCGGGCACGGTGATCTGGGTCGCCTCGATCACCGTGAACAACCCGAGCGCCACGAGCGCGAGCGGGAACGGCACCTCGGCCCAGGGCCACCCCCGGACCCGCCCGGTGTCGGGCGCAGCGGGCGGGTCGGGGGACGAAGCAGGCGCGTTCACTGCACCAGGCCGAGATCGGTGAGAACCCCGCGGACCCGCGCCTGCTCGTCCTTCAGGAACGCGTCGAACTCCGGGCCGGACAGGTACGTGTCGGTCCAGCCGTTGCGCGTCATCTGCTCCTTCCAGGCGGGTGAGGCGTACAGCTGGTCGACCAGGGTGGTGAGCCGCGCCCGGGTCTCCGCGGAGAGGTTGGGCGGGGCGACCACACCTCGCCAGTTGCTCATCTCGACGTCCAGGCCCGCCTCGGTCAGCGTCGGCGCGTCGATGCCCTCGACGCGCTGGGCGCCGGACACCGCCAGCGCGCGCAGCGCACCGGCCTGGACCTGCTCGGCGTACTCACCGATGCCGGAGATACCGGCCGCGACCTGCGAGCCCAGGAGCGCCGCGAGGGACTCCCCGCCGCCGGAGAACGCGACGTAGTTGAGGTTCGACACGGGCACCCCGCCGGCCTGCGCGATGAGCCCGGCAAGGATGTGGTCGGTGCCGCCCGCCGACCCGCCCGCGATCGACACCGCCTGACCGCGGGCCGCCATGTCGGCGACGAGGTCGTCGATCGTGCGGTACGGCGACGAGGCGGGCACCACCACGATCTCGTCCTCGGCCGTGAGGCGCGCGATCGGCGTGGTGTTCTCCAGGGTGGCCTGGGACTGGTTGGTCTCGATCGCGCCGACCATCACCAGGCCCATCACCATCAGGTAGTCCTCGGAGCGCTCGTTGGCGAGCTGGGCCAGCCCGACGGTGCCACCGGCCCCGCCGACGTTCGAGACCTGCACACTCCGGGCCAGCCCGGCGTCCTCGGCCGACGCGGCGAGCGCGCGGGCCGTCTGGTCCCATCCGCCGCCGGGATCGGCAGGGGCCATGACCTGCAGCCGGTTGATCGCGCCGGCGTCCCCCGTGGCGTTCCCGGACGAGCCGCCGGTGCCGCCTGAGCAGCCGGCGAGGACAACGAGCGCCGCGCCGAGCGCGGTCACAGCCGCCCACCGCGATCGGGAGCCACGGGCAGGGGTGCGTTCCATCGATCCTCCTTGACCGGAGCCCCGTTCGGCTCGCTGGCGGGGACGGTAGGAACGCATCGCCGATCGGTAAATCTAGCGGTCGTAGCGTTCATACTGGTCTTTTCGGTCACGCGATCACGCGCGCCGCGGTGGGGCACACTTGGCGCGTGCGCCGCCGGATGCCGCTCGGACTGCAGCTACTCCTGCTGCAGGTCACGATCGTCCTCGCCACGGTGGTCATCGCAGGGCTCCTCGCCCTGACCCTCCAGCAGCGGCAGATCCGGGACGCCTACCGGCAGCAGGTGCTGTCGGTGGCGACCAGCGTCGCGCAGCTGCCGATCGTGATCGACGCGTACCCGACGCCCGACCCGTCCGCGACGCTGCAACCGCTGGCGGAGCTGATCCGCGAGGCGTCCGGCATGACGTTCGTCGTGATCACCGACGCGAACGGGATCCGCTACTCCCACCCCAATCCCGCCCGCATCGGGGAGCTCGTCTCCACCGACCCGGCGACCACGCTCGGGGGCGAGGTGTTCGTCGGGACCGAGACGGGGACGCTCGGCGAGACCCTCCGGGCCAAGGTCCCGGTCCACGCGCCGGACGGCCGGGTGATCGGCGCCGCCTCGGTCGGGATCCTGGAGAGCGAGCTGGCCGAGGACCTGCGCGAGGACGTTCCGGTTGTGGTGGCGTGGCTGGGCGGGGCGGCTCTGCTGGGCTCGTTCGGGTCGGCGCTGCTGGCGCGAATGTTCCGCCGCCGCATCCACGGACTGGAGCCGGACGAGATCGCCCGCCTGCTGGAGGCCCGGGAAGCGATGCTGCACGGCATCCGGGAGGGCGTGCTGGCCGTCGACGCGCGCGGGCAGGTGGCCCTGGCCAACGACGAGGCGCTGCGCCTGCTCGGCCTCGACGCCGACCCGACCGGGCGGCCGGCGCGCGAGGTGCTGGACCCGGCCCTGCTCCCCCTCCTCGCCGACGACCGGGTTGTCGTCGACGAGCTCGTCCTGGCGCACGAGCGCACACTGCTGGCGAACCGCACCACAGCCACGGTCGGCGGCAGGCGCATCGCCGACCTGCTCACCCTGCGCGACCGCACCGAGCTGTTCACCGCGCTCCGTGAGCTCGACGGCCAGCGCTCCCTCACCGAGACCCTGCGGGCGCAGGCGCACGAGTTCAGCAACCACCTGCACGTCCTGCAGGGCCTGATCGAGCTGGGCCGCCGCGAGGACGCCGTGCGGTTCATCGAGCGCATCGGCGGCGGCGGCCGGCTGCTCGACGGCGCGGCGCTCGGGGAAGTGCAGGACGCCGCCGTCGCCGCCCTGCTGGTGGCCAAGGCAGCCGTCGCCCGCGAGCGCCAGGTGCGGGTCACGCTCGACGCCGACAGCGCGCTCGACACCGGTGGGGACGACGTCGTGACCGTGCTGGGGAACCTGCTCGACAACGCGGTCGACGCGGTCGGCGCAGGCGGCCGGGTCGAGGTGCTCGTCCAGCAGGAGGATGACGGCGGGGTCTTCGTCCGTGTCGACGACAACGGCCCCGGGGTCCCCGACGCCGACCGCGAGAGGGTGTTCGAGGCGGGTGTGACGACGAAGGCCGCTGCCGGCCGCCCGCACGGCCGCGGGATCGGGCTCGCGCTCGTCGCCCGGATCGCCCGCCGCCGCGGCGGCGCTGCCGTGCTGTCGAAGTCGCCGCTCGGCGGCACCCGGGTCATCGTGCGGCTGGGTCCGCTCTCCGTGCCTGCGGACGTGGACGAGCCGGTGGCGGCCCGATGACCTCGACGTCCGGCTCCGTCCGCGTGCTCGTCGTGGACGACGACTTCGCGGTCGCGGCGATCCACCGCGGCTACCTGGAGTCGATGCCCGGTTTCGAGGTCGTCGGCGAGGCGCACCGGGGCCCGGAGGCCCTCGAGGCCGTCGCCACCCTCGCGCCCGATCTCGTCCTGCTGGACATCCACCTACCGGAGATGTCCGGGATCGAGGTGCTCCACCGGATCCGGGCGCTCCCCGGGCCGCCCGTCGACGTCATCGCCATCACGGCGGCGCGCGAGATGGAGACGGTGCGCGGGGCCATGGCCGGCGGCGTCGTGCACTACCTCGTCAAGCCGTTCGCGCTGAAGACCTTCCGCGAACGCATGGAGCTCTATGCCGCGACCCGCAAGGACCTGCTCCGCCGCGCGGCCGAGTCCGGCTCGAAGCTGGAGCAGAGCGACGTCGACAGGATCCTGCAGTCCCGGCAGCGCACGCTCGCGCCGCAGAGCCTGCCGAAGGGGCTCTCGCCGCGCACGCTCGACCTCGTCGCTTCGACGCTGCGCGCGGCCGGCGGCGCCGACCTCTCCGCGATCGAGGTGGCGGAGCGGTGCGGGATGGCCCGGGTCAGCGCGCGCCGGTACCTGGAGCATCTGGAACGGACCGGGCTCGCGGAGGTCCGCCCCCGCTACGGGCAGACCGGACGGCCGGAGAACGGTTACCGATGGGTCCAATGAACGCCGCGGAGATCGCGAAATAGGCGACCGCCTCGACCTGCTCGGGCAGCCGCCGACCGGCCCGGCGACCGAAGATGACGAACGCGAGCCGACCACAAACAACGTCGCGAGCGGCACAGCAGGTAGACGAGCGGAGCCCTGGGTGAGCCGCGCTCGGCCACAAGCTGCACGCGATCGGCGAGCCTCGGTCAGCCCGTGGCCGCTGTGTCAGCGTTCGTGCTGACGGTCCGATAGTTGAGCACGACGCTCCCGCTGCGGAACGGCGTGGTATCGGCCAGCTCGAGGGAGGCGGTGACGCCTTCGCGGAACAGGCGCTGTCCCTCGCCGCGGATGACGGGGCAGACCCAGATGCGGTACTCGTCCAGAAGACCGTGCTCCATGAGCGCGTCGGTGAGCCGGCCGCAGCCCCAGATGAGGATGTTCCCGCCCGGCTGCTCCTTCAGCTTCGTCACCTCTGTGACCAGGTCGTCACCCGGGATGAGGGTCGAGTTGTTCCAGGCAGCCAGCGCTGAGGGCTCCAGGGTCGAGGAGACCGTGTACTTGGCCATGCTGTTGACGTGGTCGGCGTAGGGGTTGCCCCCCATCGCCGGCCATGCCTGCGCCATGCCCTCGTACGTGACCCGCCCCAGCAGGAGGGCGTCGGCGCCGAGGGTGAGCTGCATGGCGTAGGTCTGGGCCTCCTCGTCCATGTACTGCATCGACCACAGGTGCGGGTTGTCGATGTAGCCGTCGAGCGTGGCGTAGGTCGAAGTGATGATCTTTCGCATGGTCGTCCTCCGGGTCGGTGTGAATCAGATGCGGGGGTCAGGTGGGGTACGGGCGTTCGGAACGGGCGTTGCGTAGCGCGCGGGCCCACCAGGTCAGTCGGTCCAAGGTGGTCGTGACGGCGGAGTTGCACTCGGCGGACGCCTTGGGCCAGGTGCCATCGGCGGCGAACAGCTCCCAGTAGCGGGGCAGGATCAGGGCGTCGCGGAGGGCGACGGCGTGCAGCTCGGTGAAGACCTGGCGCAGCTGCTCGACGGCGTGCAGGCCGCCCGACTCCCTCCCGTACGCAACGACGGCGACGGGCTTGGCCCTCCACTCTGCGTCGTACCAGTCGATCGCGGTCTTCAGCGGCGCCGGAAAGCTCCTGTTGTATTCGGGGGTCACCAGCGCGAACGCGTCCGCGGCGGCCAGCCTCGGCGCGAGGGCACGCACCGGCGGTGGTAGCGCGTCGTCGGACTCGGTGAGCGTCGACGGCAGCGCGGCCTCGGCCAGGTCGATCAGGTCGATGCTCAGACCGGGGCGCCGACGCGCCTTCGCGGCGAACCAGGAGGCCACCGTCGGACCGAATCGGCCCTCCCGGGTGCTGCCGATGATCACCGCCAACCGCAGCTTGTCGTCCGCCATGTATCAACCTCCTTCCGATCGGCTCCGGTTCGACCTGACCTACCCTGCCCAGGGCCTCTTACCGAAGGTTTATCGCCGGTTTACGGCCCTCCAGAACGGGCCGTTACCGTGGCCGCCGTGCGATTCGGGTTGCTGGGGCCGGTAGCCGTGTGGACGTCCGACCGCGTGCCCGTCGCGGTGCCGGGTCTGAAGGTACGAGCCCTGCTGGCCGACCTGCTGGTGCACGATGGGCGCCCGGTTTCCGCCGACCGGCTGATCGACGACCTGTGGGGCGAGCGCCCGCCCGGCAACCCGGCGGCGGCCCTCTCGGTGAAGGTCTCCCAGCTGCGGAGGGCGCTCGAGGACGCCGAGCCGGGCGGCCGGGACCTCGTCGTCCACACTCCATCCGGCTACCTGCTGCGAGCGACGTCCGACGCCGACACGTTCCGGTCGCTGCTCGCGGAGGCCGAGGGCACCGCCGACCCGCGGACGAGGGCCGAGCTGCTGACGGACGCGCTGGCGACCTGGCGGGGCGCCGCATTGGCCGACTTCGCCGACGAGCCCTTCGCCGCGGCGGCGATCACTCGCCTGGCCGAGCAGCGGCTCACCGCGCAGGAGGACCGGGCGGAGGCGCGGCTGGAGCTGGGCGAGCACGCCGCACTGGCGGGAGAGCTCGGCGCACTGCTGGCCGAGCACCCGCTGCGCGAGAGGCTGCGCGCGGCGCAGATGCGCGCCCTCTACCGCTCTGGACGGCCGAGCGAAGCCCTCGCGTGCTACAACGAGCTGCGGACCCTGCTCGCCGACGAGCTGGGGCTCGAACCCGGCGCCGAGCTTGCCGCCCTGCAGCGCGCGATCCTGACCCAGGACCCCGCACTCGCCGCGCCGGTCGTCGCGCCAGTCGCCGCGCCTCCGACGGCCTGGGCGGGTTCGAACCTGCCCGAGCCGCTCACCGACCTCATTGGCCGCGACGCCGCCATCGCCGACGTGTGCGACCGGCTTCAGAGCGACCGGCTGGTGACGCTCACCGGACCTGGCGGGGTGGGCAAGACCCGGCTCGCGGTCGAGACCGCGCGACGGGTGGCCGGCTCGTTCCCCGACGGCGTGTGGTTCGTCGAGCTGGCCGCGCTGGCGCGGCCCCCGGATCAGGACGCGGTGCCGCAGCTGGCGGAGATGATCCTGACCGCGCTGGACGTCCGGATCGGCGCCGGCCTGCCGGATCCGGCGGAGCTGGTGGGCGCGGTCGAGCGGCTCGCGGAGGTATTGCGGTCGCGCAGGCTGCTGCTGGTGCTGGACAACTGCGAGCACGTCGTCGAGTCGGTCGCAGCGGTTGGCGAGCTGCTGCTGCGCAGCGCCCAAGGGCTGCGGCTGCTGGCGACCAGCCAGGAGCCGCTCGCGCTCGCCGGGGAGGTGGTCTGGAGCGTCCCGCCGTTGGAGGTGCCCGACCTCGGCGCCGACCTCCCGACGCTGACCCGGGCCGGTGCGGTGCGGTTGTTCGTCGCCCGCGCGTCCGCCGCATCCCGGGGGTTCACGCTCGACGACGAGACGGCACGCGCCGTCGGGGTGCTCTGCCGCCGACTGGACGGCATCCCGCTGGCCCTCGAGCTGGCGGCGACGCGCGTGCGGGCGCTGGGCGTCCACGGTCTGGTCGACCGGCTCGACGACCGGTTCCGGCTGCTGGCCACCGGGCACCGCGGCGCCCCGCCGCGCCAGCAAACCCTGCTGGCGATGATCGACTGGAGCTGGGAGCTGTTGACCGGCCCCGAGCGGACCGTCCTGCGCCGGCTGGCGGTGCATGCCGATGGCTGCACCCTGGAGGCCGCCGAGGCCGTCTGCGGGGACGCCGGCCTGAGCGTGCTCGACCAGCTCGTGAGGCTGGTGGACCGATCGCTCGTGGTCGTCGTCGACGGCCCCGGCCTGCCGCGGTACAGGCTGCTGGAGTCGGTGGCGGCCTACTGCGTCGATCGCCTGCGGGACGCGGACGAGACCGAACGCATCCGGCAGCGGCACCAGCGCTTCTACCTCGACCTCGTTGAGCGGGCAGAGCCGCACCTGTACGGGTCCGACCAACGTCGCTGGCTGCGCCGGCTCGACGCCGAAACCGCCAATCTGCGCGCCACCCTCGGCGCGGCCGTCCGGGACGGCGACGCCGAGGGAGCGCTGCGGCTCGTCAACGCGCTGACCTGGTACTGGTTCCTGCGCGGAAGGCTCGCCGAGGCGCGTCGGTCGCTGGCTGCGGCGCTGGACACCACCGGTCCGGATGCCGCAGCCCCCGCGCTGCGGGCCAGGGCACTGGCCTGGCACACCGGCATCGGGTTCCTCCACGGCGACCTCGCCGACCGGGACGAGCGCCGCAGGGCGGCGCTGGACCGCTACGAGGACGCCGGCGATCCGGCCGGCCGGGCCCGGGCCCAGTGGTTCCTGGCCTACGCCGGGATCGACCTCGGCGACATGACCGTCGCCGAGGAGCTGTTGAGCCGGGCGCTGCCGGTCTTCGAGGAGCTCGGCGACCGGTGGGGGACGGCCGCGGCCCTCGCCGGCCGGGCGAAGCTCGCGCACGTTCGCGCCGACCTGGTCGCTCTCGAGCGCGACGCCGAACGGAGCGCTGAGATGTTCGGCGAGGTCGGCGACCGCTGGGGCCGGCTGGAAGCCACCGGCTGGCTCGGTGCGCTTGCCGAGATGGCCGGCGATTACGACCGGGCCGAGCGGGAGCACCGCGACGGCCTGCGACTGGCCGAGGAACTGGGGCTGTGGACGGAGGTCGCCGGCCGGCTGGGCTGGCTCGGCTGGCTCGCGCTGCAGCGGGGCGAACATGTGCAGGCAGTGGCGCACTGTGAGCGGGCACTGCGGCTCGCCGTCGAGCAGGGGCACCGGGGCGGGCAGATCTTCGCCCTGATCGGTCTCGCCTTCGTCGCGCGCCGGGACGGCCGACTCGATCTCGCCGAGACCCACCTGCGCGACGTGCTGAGCCGGACCCCCCGCGCCGACGCCGAACAGACCCCTCCCCCGCACCTTCCCATGATCATGACCGAACTCGGGTTCGTCGCCGAGCAGCGCGGTGATGCGGTGGGCGCGGTCACGGCGCACCTGGAGGCGCTCGACCTCATGGCGCGGTTCTCCGACGCCCGCGATCTGACGATCGCCGTGGACGGGCTGGCGGGCGCGCTGGCCCTCACCGGGCACCACGAGCGCGCCGCCCGGCTACTCGGCTCGGCCGACGCGGCGCGCACCGCGAGCGGCCAACACGCGGCGCCCACCGAACGCGCCGACATCGAACGGATCACCGCGCTCGTGCGTGCGGCACTGGGCGTGGACCGCTTCGCCGCCGAACACGCGCTCGGCGCCCAAACCACCCGCGACGAGGTGCGGTCGCTCGTCGTCGCAGCGGTCCCCGGCGCGCCCCGCGCCGCGACCTTCGGGCACGTCGCACGGCCGGTTGACGTGGCTGGGTGAGAGTCGACCTACCTCGCCGCGCGCACGGCGTGGCCGACACCCCCCACCCCTGAGCTCACCCTGCGGCCCGGCGCTCCGGGCCCAGCTGCAGGTAGCTCCGGGCGGGCCATCCCGCCGCGTACGCGCGGGCGACCGCCTCCCGATGCCTACTCTCCACAACGCTTCTGGCCCGGACCACCGAGAGCGAGTCGGCGCGCCGGCGGCAGGTGCAGTCGTCGGCGATCAGCCAGCCACAGCGTTCGCAGATGATCATTCGAGCCTCCCAGGTCCGCAAATCGGATGAAGTACGTCCGCGGCCCGGGTGCCCTGAAGGTCGAACACGGATCGCAGCTCTGCCAGCATCAACGCGAAGCCCTATGAGCCGCATCACTGCAAGCGGCCATAGCCCCTGGATGCTGGCCGGAACGACGCCGCCCCTGCCTGCGGGTACTCGCGTGCGGCGACGTGCTACAGAGAGTTGTGTCGCCCTTGTGTCGTCAGCTCTGACACAGGCTCTGCACACACATACGCGTCCAGTTGGGGCGTGGGCGCCACGTGAGATTCGCACCAGCGCTGTTCGATCTTGATCGAACAGCCCTCGTGTCCATCTCGCGGAGCCACTCGGTGCGTGGATGTGTGCAGAGCCTGGTAGCGCACCTCGGCTCCGATCAGGCCTCAGCGGCGACCTGTGCCGTCTCCCCTTCGGCGTCGCTGATCTCCACATAGTCGAACTCCTTCGACTCCTCCTGCGGGAGGTCCACCGGTGGCAGGCCGACGACGAAGATCTCGGTCTCGGTCTCGGCGGAGAGTTCGAGCGTCTCGCCGGACTCGACCTGAATGGCCGCCAGCCGCTCTACCGGCGTCTCCCCGCCTGCTCCCGTGCCGGACAGCACGACCATCAGCCGACGTCCGCGGGGATCGGCCGACGACCAGCGGGATCCGGGCCGCAGCCTGATCATCTCGATCCACACCCCCCGCTCCGAGAACGAGCCCAAGTGCTTGCGGTGGACGTTGTCCGCGTCCGGCACCGGAAGCCAGTTGAACCGTTTCGGATCGGCGATGATCACGTCCTTGTAGCGCGACCGCGGATACCGCAGCCGTTCCCCATAGACGTGCTCCCAGATGGCGTTGAGACCCCACTGCGCCTTGCCGTCCGACCGGCAGTAGTAGTTGCCGTCGAACCTCCCGGTCTCCGAGAGCTCCTTCCTGGCCTGGCGGCGCTGCTCGATGCTCATGAACCCGCAGCCCGACGCGCCCCCGAACTGCAGGACCAGCTGGAGGCGCTCGCCCGGCGCGGCGTCGCCGAGCGGGTCGTCCTGCGGCCCGTACGCCAAGCCTTCCGGGAAGTAGCCCACCTCGCCCTCCCGCAGGACCGTGCCGCGCCCGAGGTTCATGTCCCCGCGGACCGGAAGGCGGATCTGCTCGAAGTTGTGCCGGTGCCGCGGCATCCAGAAGTCGGCGTCCTGCCGGCCCAGGATGTACATGAAGTTGTCCGGCGCGTCCGGCTGCCCCTTGAGCAGGTGCTGGAAGGAGACCGTGCCGAGCGGGTGGTCCTGGACCCAGGCGCTGTCGTCGAAGGCGACGATCTTCATGCGGCGCTCTCCGCGGCGAGGCCGGGCCGGGCAGTGTCGTCCGACGCGGTGCGCAGCACGAACCGGCCGATGGCGAATACGGTGACGGCGCAGGCCACGCAGACGAGGCCGGCGACGGCGAAGATGGCCCCCATGCCGATCGAGGCGGCGAGCAGCGAGCCGCCGATGACGGGGCCGATGATCCCGCCGATCCGGCCGCAGCCCATGGCCCAGCCGACACCTGTCGCCCGCAACCGGGTGTCGTAGTAGATGGCGAGCAGCGAGACCGTGCACATCTGGGCGCCGATGGCGAAGAAGCCCGCGAGGAACGCGCTGACCAGCAACCAGGTGCCGGACGAACCGGCCTGCCCGACAGCGGCGATGCCCACCGCGCCCAGCGCGTAGAACAGGCTGATCACCATCCCCTGCGGCCGCCGCAGCGAGATCCGGCTGATGACGAGGGCGCCGACGATGCCGCCGATGTTCAGCGCCGCGACGCCGAGGATGGCCGCCGACGTCCCGATCCCGGACTGGGTGGCGAGTGTGGGGATCCAGTTGACGATGAGGAACGCCATCAGCAGCGTCAGGAACAGGGCGAGCGACAGCAGCGTGGTCCCGAGCGCGCGGCCCTCGGTGAAGAGGCTCCGCACGGGGGCGCGTGGGGGCTCGGCGTCCGAGCTGATCTCCACGCGGGCGGCCTCCTCCTCCGCGACGCCCATCCGCGTGAGCAGCTTCGTGATCGCCTCCCGATCCTGTCGGAGGGCCAGGAAACGGATGGATTCCGGCACACACACGACGACGAGCGGGACGAGCAGCAGCGGGAGCAGGCCACCGACGATGAAGACGCTCTGCCAGCCGTAGGCGGGGATGAGCTGCGAGGACAGCACACTGCCGATCACGGAACCGAGCGGGATGCCGCAGAAGGTGATCGCAGCGACGGTGGCCCGCGCCCGCTTCGGCGCGTACTCGGCGGCGATCGCGATGGCACCGGGCAGCGCGCCGCCGACGCCGAGGCCGGTGATGAACCGGATGAATCCCAGCGTTGCCATCGAGCCGGCGAGCGGGGTGGCGAGGGAGGCCAGCCCGAAGAGCAGAACCGTGATCAGGAGCGTCGGCTTGCGGCCGATTCGGTCGGCGATCACACCGGAGGTGATCGCACCGATCAGCCCGCCGAAGAGGCCGATGGCGAAGACGAAGCCGAAGCTTGCGGGCGGGACCTGCCAGCTCGCGGCGATGGCGGGGGCAGCGAACGAGATGAGCTGGGTGTCGAAGCCGTCGACGATCATGACCGCCGTGCAGATGGCGATGATGAGCGTCTGGAGGCGGGACGTCCCGCCGCGATTGATGATCGACTCGAGGTCAGGTCTTCCGGCAGCGCTCATGGCGGCTCCTCAGATGTTCGGCACTGAACAAACCCTGTGATCTCCGTTCGGCCCGCGTGGCCGAACGGCCGTAGGCGAACCCTCAGCCGGTGAAGGACGCGAGTTTGGTGCTCATCAACGACGAGAGGAGTTGCGAGTAGCTCGGATCCGAGGCACGGATCTGCCGGGCGGTGGGCGACGAGGTGATCAGCTCCATGGCGTGGTCGTGGTAGGCGCTCGTGACCCGTACCGCTCGGTCCGCGTCCCTCGCCTCCAGCGCCTCGACGACCGCGATCCGGTCTCGGTAGAGGGCACCCGCCACCTCCTGAAGCGGGAGCAGCCGGCGCTCGGAGAGCTCGATCGCCAGATTCACCTGGATCTCGGCGAGGAAGGCGCACATCGCCGCGAGGAGCGCGTTGTGGCTGATCGAGGCGAGCTGCCGCAGGAAATGCAGCAGGTCCGTCATCGCGCGATCCAGGTCGTCGATGCCGGCCAGGCGCTCCGCCGCCTCCCGGAGCGCCGCGATCTCCCCGTCGGTCGCGTTGCGTGCGGCCAGCCCGGCGGCGTGCGAGTTGAGGATCCCGAGGATGTCCATCACGTCGGTGGCCGGCGAGCCCTCCAGCTGGATGGCGGAGGCCATCGAAACCGCGATCATGGTCTCCGACCGCACGGTGACGAACGACCCGCTGCCGTGCCGCACCCGCACCAGCCCCATCGCGGCGAGGGCCCGCACCGCCTCGCGCACGGTGCCCGAGCTCACCCCGTACTGCTCCGCGAGGTCCCGCTCGGCCGGGAAACGCGAGCCGTGTGGGAGCTCGCCCCGCAGGATCCGATCGCGCAGGTCCTCGAGGATCTGGTCGGCTGCGCGCACCCGGTCGATCCGCCGGTATGCCCGCGGCCGGTCCGTGTTCTCTTCCATGGACGCGCCCCTCTCGACGTGCGCCGGGCGGCCCGGACAGCGACGGCGCCCCAGGCAGCGGCCGCAACCGCGGACTATGAGCTGGCACACAAACTACGAGTGGCTGGTCACCAGTGTCAAGTGACCAGCCACCTAGTAGGTGATGAGGCGGACCTCGACGAGGGCTGGGCTACCGCGGCGTTGCTCCCGTATGCCAGGTGCCGTCGCCCAGCAGTTCGAGGACGTCGTCGTGGAACTGGCGCAGCGAACTGCGGTGCCCGATGCTCACCACCGTGCAGTCGGGCAGCTCCTCACGCACCAGCGTGTACAGGGTGTGCTCGAGGCCCTCGTCCAGTGCCGAGGTGGCTTCGTCCAGGAACACGACGCGGGGGCGCGTCAGCAGGACGCGGGCGAAGCCGAGGCGCTGCTGTTCGCCGGGCGACAGCCGGCTGGCCCAGTCAGCCACCTCGTCGAGCCGGTCGACGAGGTGCGGCAGTTGGACCTTGTGCAGCACCTCCACGGCCTGGACATCGTCGATGCGGTCGGCCGGACCGGGGTAGGCCAGCGCGGTCCGGAGGTCCCCGAGCGGCACGTACGGCTGCTGCGACAGGAAGAGCGACTCCTCTGCAAGCGGGCGGCGCACCATCCCCCAGGCCCACGGCCACAGCTCGGCCATGCTGCGCAACAGCGTGGTCTTCCCGCCGCCGGACCGGCCCGTGACCAGCAGGGATCCGCCCTGGGCGACGCTGAGATCCAACGCATCGACGAGCGTCCGGCCGTCCGCAGGCAACCGCACGGTGAGGTCGCGCACCTCCAGGCCCTCGCCCTTCTCGATCGAGACGGAGGGCAGTGCGCGGGCCTGGTCGTTCGCGTCGAGCAGGCCGACCAGGCGGTCCAGGACGGCCCGGTAGCTCGCGAACTGGTCGTAGGCGTTCCGGAAGAACGACAGGGAGTCGTGCACCTGGCCGAAGGCGGTAGCGGTCTGCTGGACGTCGCCGAGCGTGATCTGCCCGGCGAAGTAGCGTGGGGCCTGGATGATCACGGGGAACACCACCGAGATCTGGCTGACCGCCAGGTTGAAGCCTTGGAACTTCAGGCTCCGGAACACGATCGCCCAGGCGTTGCCGACGATGTCGTGGAACCGCCCGGACAGGGTGTCGTGCTCGACGCGCTCGCCGCGGTGGAACGCGATGTTCTCCGAATTGTCCCGCATCCGCACGAGCGCGTAGCGGAACGCGGCGCTGAACCGCTCCTGGAGGAAGTTCAGGCGGATCAGCGGGCGCCCGATGCGGAACGCGATCACCGAAGCGATGATCACGAAGATGTACGCGATGAACGTCATCGCCCTCGGGATGCCGAACCCGAAGACGGTCAGCGGCCCGGAGAGCTGCCAGAGAATGATCGTGAACGACACGAGTGAGACGAGCGCGCTCACGGCGCCGACGGCGAGGGTGACGGAGTCGGCCGGGAACGTGGCGATGTCCTCCTGGATGCGCTGGTCCGGATTGTCCACCGCGGAAGGGGTGAACCGGCCTCGGTGATAGGCCCGGCCGTCGAGCCAGTCGCCGACGACGCGGTCGTTGAGCCACACCCGCCAGGGGATGACCAGCGCCTGCTGCACGTAGTACGACATCAGCGTCTGGACGACGTACAGCGTGGCCAGGACCCCGAAGATGACCACATAACGGGCGAAAGTGGCCCCGTCGAGGTTCTGGAGCGCCGTGTACATGCCGTTGGACTGGTACGACAAGAGCACGCTGAGGCGCACGGAGGCGACAGTCAGGAGCAGCAGGAGCAGCACGGTGAGCAGAGGTCGCCACCCGCCGACGCGCACCGAGAAGTAAGCGAAGGCCAAGCGCCGGAATTGCCTACCCCAGACCGTGAAGCGGGTGACCAGCACGGCGACAACGGCACACCCGACAGCCGTCGCCGCGCCGACACCCACAATCCACACAATGCTCATCAACCACTCGGTCGACCAATCCAATCCATGACCCACTTAGCCTCCAGACCCGCCGATTCCAAATTCGCGAGCCTAGCGACAATGCAGCGGGCGGACGAGCCGGCGTGACGCGCCCCACTTAGGGCCCGACTTTACCCCCGCCTTTCAGGAGTGTGCGCGACGTGTGGATCCGGGCCGGAAAAGGGCGGCAATGGGCCGATCCATCCGATTGATCTCTGTGCGTCCGTGGTCACCTTCGGGGCACTGCGGTGGCCTCCGGCTGTGGTCCGGCGACGGTCACGCGCTGTGAGCGGGTTGAGCCGTACGGGTCGGCTCGCCCGGTCTCGCCACCGAACTACATACGCCCGAACACGCGCCGTCACCAGAACCCGTTCGGCCCCATGACCATCCGCACGCCAGCGATTACTCTTTGAAGTTCACCAGGGGTGGTGGCACCGGGTGAGGAAACCGGCCGGTGCATGTTGGAGGGGGAGCACCGACCGATGGTCACCACATCCAGGCTGGAACTCATGCGCGGCCGAGCCGAGCAGCGCGCCGACCGACACGCCGACGTGGCTCCGAGCACCCCACCCCGTGCCACCCGGACCGTGCGGGGTCGACGATGAACCTGGCAACTGCCGGAGCGAGCCGGCTCACACGGCTGGTTCGCGACGAGGGCAGCGCACTCTCCGCAGCGGTCCCCACTCCGCGTCGCGAGACACTCGCCCGCCGCTACGGGCACCACCGCTGCTGCTGCCGGCACCCATCGAGCCGCGCTCCGCCGCGGGCACGGTAGCCACGCCGAGCGGCGGGATCCTTCCCTCCGGCAATTCGCGCATTATGGTTGATCTGCGGAACTCGGCGACGCCACGCGCGGAGCAGTATGACCGCGCCGGGATGTCAACGGCCATTGCGAATAGTGTCGAGTGCTGCATTGGCACGCAGACCTGGACGCCGACATGAGCCGACGATCACAGGAACGTCTCGTTCACACCGTTGCGATATTCTCCAGGTAGTGGCAAAATGATCAGGCGACCCAGCCGCTGGGGAGCCTTGTCGGGGCAGCGACAAATCAGGGGGGCCGTCAGGTGACATCCGAGGGAATACCGTCCAGCACCTTCACCACGAAAATTCACGACGAACTTCGGGAAAAGGTCCGGGATTTCGCCGAAACGGTCATTCAACCCCGAATCGCGGACATGGAGGAATCCCGGTCGATCGAGGTCGAACTGGCCACGGAGATCGCCCGGCAGGGCTGGATCGGCGTGACCATCGGGCCCGGGTACGGCGGGATGGGGCTCGGCCACCTGGCCAAGACGATCATCATCGAGGAGTTGGCGCGGGTCTCCGGAGCCATGGGCGCGATGGCCCAGGCATCGATGCTCGGCGTGGCGAAGATCCTTCACTTCGGCACGGAGGAGCAGAAGGACCGCCTGCTGCCCGGCATCGCGGCCGGTCAGTACCTGCCCACCATCGCGGTCACCGAGCACAAGTCGGGTGGTCACGTTCTCGGTATGACCAGCACGGCTCGGCGTGAGGGCGACGAGTACGTCCTCAACGGCGGGAAGGTGTTCGTCGGCAACAGCCACATCGGCCATCTGCACGGCGTCGTGGTCCGCACCGACTCGGGTTCCCGTGGGCTCACAGCCTTCATCGTGGAGTCCGACCGGCCCGGCCTGTCGCTGGGCGAGTACCGGCCCACCATGGGGCTCAACGGATTCAGCTTCGGCGAGCTCATCTTCGACGAGTGTCGTGTTCCGGCAGCCAACCGGCTGGGCCCGGAGGGCGGCGGTCTCAACGTGGCCTACTCGTCGAGCGTCCTGTACGGGCGGTTGAATCTGGCCGCGGTGTCACTCGGCATCCATCAAGCGCTCCTGGAGGAGACCGGGCAGTTCGTCGCGAACCGCCGGCACGGCGGTTACGAGCTGAGCAAGGAGCCCGCAATCCAGCAGAAGCTGGGTCAGATGAACGCCTCGCTCATCACCGCGCGAGTGCTCGCTTACCACGCATCGCACATGCTGGACGAAGGGATCCCCTGCGACCCCTACCTCATGAACGCGAAGTTGCAGAACGTGGAGCTTTCGCTGGACTCCGCGCGCACCGCGATGGAGGTGCACGCCGCACACGGGCTGTCCGCCGACGGTCGACTCGAACGCCTCGTCCGCGACGCGTACCACATCTATGCCCCGGCGGGCACCTCGGACATTCAGCGCTTGCGCCTTGCCGAGGCAGCCCTCCACTCAGCGCCGCAACGCACTGAGTGGTCGGAACTGCTGGCCGCGGAGCTGCGGGCCAGCAGCGCTGCGTTGCGAGTTGCCTAGGCCAAGCAGTCCTGAACGACTCCGGCCGTAGCGGGCGGCGTCCTGGGAGGCCCGATACCACTGTTGTATCGGGCCCGACTCCACCGCGGCGATGGCGCCGCCTTGGCTTCGCGCAGTAGTCCCGAGTTGTTCAGGACCCCCCTCGCTCGCGTCGGGCGATCAGCTCCATGGCCTCGGCCGCCATCGACTTGATCATCTCAACGCCGGGGCTGCCCCATGTGCTCTGGCGGCTGGAGATGGCGCACACCGTGCCGAGCACCATGCCGGAGCTGTCGACCAGCGGCGCCCCGATGTAGGACCGGATGCCGATCTCGTCGACAACAGGGTTGCCGGCGAACCGCGGCCACGCGCACACGTCGTCGAGCACAAGGGCGTGCTTGATGTCGACGACGTGTGGGCAGAAGCCGTGCTCGAGGTCCATCGTGCGGGCCACAGGACCGCGTGCTGCCGCCTGCGCGGCTTCGAGCGCGGGAGCACCTGTGGACGACGCCTCGTAGAGCCCGGCGAAGAACTGATGTGTGTCGAGGACGAAGTTGACCATGGCGTACGGCGTGCCGGCCATCCGGGCGATCTTGGCGGCAAGCTCGTCGAACTCGGGGTCCGGCGCGGTGCCGAGGCCAAGCGCGCGCAACCGCTGCACCCGGTGGTGGGCGGCGGGGTCGCTGGGAGCGGCGACGAATCGGTTGTCGAGCGCGTCGGCCAAGCTGCCAGCCGGGTCGTAGGTCATTACATGCTCCTGACCGTTGTGATCGGGTCGTCGCCGGTCGCTGCTTCGGCTCGGGTTCGCTTGATCACGAAGTCGAGCAACGACACGAGGACGCTTTTGGCGGAATCGAAGCTTCGGGCGTCGCAATGCATGATCGGAACGAGCGGGTGGAGATGCAGCGCGGCCCGCACCTCTTCGGTGTCGTACCGGAAGGCTCCGTCGAACTCGTTGAGGGCGACCAGGAAGCCTATGTTGCGGGACTCGAAGAACTCGATGGTCGGGAAGCAGTCGGCGAGCCGTCGCGTGTCCGCGAGCACAACGGCCCCGAGGGTGCCCCGGCAGAGTTCGTCCCACATGAACCAGAAGCGGTCCTGGCCGGGCGTTCCGAACATGTACAGCTTGATGTTGCCCTGAAGGGTGACGCGGCCGAAGTCCATCGCCACCGTCGTGGTGGTCTTGCTCTCGATACCGACCAACTTGTCGGTGCCGGCGCTGACGGCCGTGAGGTGTTCCTCGGTGGTCAGCGGTGGAATCTCACTGACCGACCCCACAAAGGTCGTCTTGCCGACGCCGAATCCACCCGCGATGAGTATTTTCAGTTGCGTCGGAAACTGCTCCCGCTCCTCATAGGGCCCGGAGACCATCGCGGACTGCCTCCAAGGTGGTGAGGTCGGTTTCGTTGAGTTCGGTCGGCGCCCTGGTGATGACAACTCCTAACTTGACGAGGTCGGCGAGTAAAATCTTCGCGACCGTGAGCGGGAGCCCCAGACGGGCGGCGACCTCGGCGACCGATATCGAGGAGCGGCACAGATCGAAGACCGGGCCGTGGTCGATCCCCAACCAGTCGGACGACGGAGTCGCGCGACTGGATGCCCTGACCAACGTCATCAGGTCGAGGCTCGCGCTCGGTTCCGTTCTCCCGTTCGTCACGGTGAACGGCCGCGCCCGCCACGGATCGGCTTCGATTCCGGCTTGCGAATGTCCGTCCGGGTTGAGCTCGGGGTCGCTATCGCCGTCAATCATCGTTCAGCGAATTCCAGTGCCGGTGGCCGTGTTCCGTCGGGCGGGTGTGGCGATGCGGGTCGGAACCCGTTTGCACAGCTTCGCCATCTCGAAACTGATGGCCCCGGTGTTCACGTCGCGCCCGGCCAGTACCGTCAGCACCGTGCCGCCTGCGGCCGCCGTGACGAAAAGGTACAGACCGCTGAGTTCCGTGATGACCTGACGGACGCCGCTGTCCTGGTTGCCGCCGAACTTCGCGCCCACCTGGTGGGCGAGAGAGATCATGCCGGAAGCCATTGCGGCCAGGACGTCGGCGTCGTCGGCCCCGACGCCGCTCCAGTGTGTCTTGATCCCGTCCACCGACAGCAGGACTGCACACCTGGTCTGGGGAACGGTTTTGACGAGGTCCTCGAGAAGAAAGTTGAGATCATCCATTACTGCCCGCCATCGCTGTTCTCGAGCTCTGCGTCCTCGCGGCCGCGCATGACGTCGACCAAGAGGTCGGGATTGTGGCCGACGCTGGTCCTGGGGATCCGGGGTGGCTCACGCAGCTCCGGCCGAAGGTAGGTCGCGGACCCGCGCTGGGGAAGCGGCGGGCGTTCCGCGGGCGGAACAGCCGCAGGCCGGGCCGCGTCGCCGGGCGCCGGGCGCGGTGGGCGCGGCCCGTCCTGCCCGTCCTCGGACTCCCGCGACCAGGATCGTGGGAACGGAGAGGGCTGGTTGCCGGCCGCTGCGGCGGTAGCCGGATCGCTCCGCCGCCCGTCCGGCGGCCACTCCGCCAACCGGGATCGCGGCTGGGGCTGCTGGCCGCCCGTCAAGGGAGGCTGGGTGCGGCCGGCGCCTGGCTCCAGGCGCATCGACGTCCCCCGCGCATGGGCGGGCCCGTACAGCTCCTCCGGCTCGCTGATCAGGTTCTGCGGGATGACCACCGCGGCGTCGATACCGCCGAAGATGTTGGCACGCAGCTGCACCCTGATGTTGTGCCGCGGGGCCAGCTTGTTGACCACCGCGAAGCCGATGCGCCCCTCCCCCAACAGCTGGTGCAGGTCGACGTCGGCGTAGCCGGCGAGCAGGCGGTTGACCCGCTCGATGTCCTCAGGAGGCATGCCGATGCCGCGGTCGTGAACCTCGATAGCGAGGCCGGCCGCGACCCGCGACGCGCTGAGAGCGATCTTCGGCGCCTGCGGCGGGGTGAACGTCGTCGCGTTGTCCAGCAGCTCGGCGAGGAGGTTGATGAGCTCGGCGACCACGTGACCATGGATCTTGGTCCCACGCAGTGGGAACGTCATGATCCGCTGGTAGTCCTCGGTGGAAGCGACGGCGAGCCGCAGCACCTGGTTGACCTCGGCCGGCTGGCTCGAGCGGGTCCGCGGGGTATCGCCGCCCAGAACGGAGAGGTTCTCCACCTCACGCCGAATGCGCGTGATGAGGTGATCGAGACTGAAAACCGTGGCCAGGAGCTCAGGGTCCTCGATGCTCCGTTCCAGGGTGTCAAGGTCGACGAACGCCCTGGCAACCTTCGCCTGCAGGCGGCTCGCAATCCGGCCGAATACCTCGTGGTTCTGCTCGACCCCCGGCTGCCCCGATTCCCATTGCCCTACCGCGGGCTCGGGCCCACCGGATTCGTCGGAGCTCTGGGCTGCCGGGCGCTGCTCGTGATTGTCGTCACTTGTCTCGGCGCCGGCCTGCGGAGAGTTGTCTCCCTCCGCTGCGAGCGCCTTTCGGACGACCACCAGTGCGCAGACCAGCGCAACGACGACAACGAGGACCGTCGAGGCGATGACGACGAGCGCCATCGCGGACGAGATGACGGTGCCGGTCGAGATCGCCACCATGGCTGCAGCGGCGCCGACAACCAACACGGCCAGCAGTACCCAGCCGATCGTCAGGAGGCCGGACCGTGACCTTCTCACCTTGGCCTCCGCCACGACCTGCGCACTTCTCTCGGGCGACGCGCGCCCCTTGAAGTAGCCATTCTGGTGGGGCTCACCGTGCGGAATGGGCGGGGCGGGCGACGGCATCGTGTCCTTCCTGTCCGGGGCAGGTCAGCGGGGAGCCGCTAGGCATCGAGCCGGTGCAACACGGGCGGTAGTTGATCGACTCCACGGCGCGGAGATGCTACCGCAATGACAACGCCTGTCCAGGCACCGTCCACAGTGAACGTCTCGCCGGAGCACACCCGTAGCGCCTGACCTGCATGTCCGGTTCGCCGCCCGGCCCATCGGTGCCGACGCCTCCCGATTCGCGACAGGTCGTCTCCCGACCGTGGGGCCGGCGTGTCAACCCTGCTCGACGCATCTTGCAGACGCACGTGCAGACGTTGTTACACAGGCGCGCTTGCCGATCCACGCCGCAGCCGACAAGCTGTCCCCGACGGCGTGCTCTGGGCGCTCCCAGCGCGAGCGGAGCTGTCCGGCGACTGGCGGAGTGGGGATCGTGGGCAATCCGGCGTGGCGAACGGCAGCGCACCACCTGGCTGGGCACGAACTGGTAGGGACGGGGCCCGCTACGGTGTCCATCACGTGCATCTCGGACGGGCTGTCACACGCCGTGCGGGACACCGAGATCGCCTCGGCCAACAGCTACCAGAACGGCTACTACTCCGCGGTCTGCGGCCACGTCGTCACACCCGCCTCGATGGTCGCTCCGGACGGCCAGCCGTGCCGCGTCTGCGCCGAGCGCGACCCCGGTCACGAACATCGGTGCCGCGAGCGCCGCTGAAGCTCGTCCGAGGTGGACGCTCATTCGGTCGCGA
Organism: Pseudonocardia aurantiaca; assembly: GCF_039526725.1. Classification (NCBI taxonomy): domain Bacteria; kingdom Bacillati; phylum Actinomycetota; class Actinomycetes; order Pseudonocardiales; family Pseudonocardiaceae; genus Pseudonocardia; species Pseudonocardia aurantiaca. The sequence goes on along the minus strand of NZ_BAAAJG010000004.1, from coordinate 11,638 downwards.
CCGGCAGCAGCCGCGCCCGGATGTCGGCCTTGAGCACCTTCCCGACCTTCGAGCGCGGCAGGTCCGGCCAGATCTCCACCTGCTTGGGCGCCTTCACGCTCCCGACCCTCACCTTCACGAACGCGACGATCTCGTCGGCCGTGGCGGTGCCCCCGGGCTGGAGCTGGACGACCGCCGTGACCCGCTCCCCCCACTTGTCGTCGGGCAGGCCCACGACCCCGCAGTCCCGGACGTCCGGGTGCGCCATCAGCGCCTGTTCCACCTCCGCCGAGTACACGTTGAAGCCACCGGTGATGATCATGTCCTTGGCGCGGTCGACGATGAACAGGAAGCCGTCGTCGTCGAGGTAGCCGATGTCGCCGGTGTGGTGCCAGCCGTGACGTGACGCGTCCGCCGTCGCCTCGGGGTTCTTGTAGTAGCCCGCCATGACCAGCGAGCTGCGGACGACGATCTCGCCGCGCTCGCCCCGCTCCAGCAGCCGTCCCTCGCCGTCCATGATCGCCAGGGTGACCAGCGGCGCGGGCCGGCCCGCCGACGACAACCGCTCCGTCGCGACGGTGCCGTCGGGGCGGTAGTGGTCGGCAGGCGACATCATCGCGATCATCATCGGCGCCTCGCTCTGCCCGAACAGCTGCGCCATCGGGCCGATCGCGGTGAGCGCCTCCTCGAGCCGTGCCGCCGACATCGGCGCGGCGCCGTACCAGAAGCACTGCAGCGACGATCGGTCCGTCGACGCCAGGTCGTCGTGCGCCAGCAGCATGTAGATCAGGGTCGGCGGCAGGAACGTGTGGGTGACACCGTGGCGAGCCACGAGCGCGAGGAACTCGGTGAGGTCGGGCTTCGCCATGACGATCACGCGCCCGCCGAGCGCCATGATCGGGAAACAGAGCACCCCGGCCGCGTGCGTGAGCGGGGCCAGCGCCAGGTAGACCGGCCGCCCGTCGAACGGGTAGCCCATCAGCGTCAGCGCCGACATCGTCTCGATGTTGCGGCCGGTGAGCACCACCCCCTTGGGTCGTCCCGTGGTGCCGCCGGTACCCACGATCAGCGAGACGTCGTCGGGTGGGGGCGCGTCCGCCGGGTCCCCCGCCGCGTCACCAGCCGGGTCCGCGCCGGCCTCGGCGAGCCACCCCTGCAGCGACGGTGCGTCCGGCAGGTCGGCGTCGAGGCACACCAGCACCGTCAGCTGCGGAAGCTGCGGGGCTATCCGCGCCACGAGCGGCGCGAACGCGCTCTGGAAGATCAGGCACGTGCAGTCGAACAGGTCGAGGAGCTCGCGGTTCTCCTCGGCCTCATTACGAGGGTTGATGGGGCACCAAACGGCGCCGCGGCGCGCGATGCCGAAGACACAGGCGAACGCGACCGGGTCGTTGCCCGAAAGGATTCCGACCTTGTCCCCGGGCCGGACGCCCGAGCGCCGCAGCGCCCGGGCGACCGACGAACTCAGGTCCTGGACGTCGCCGTAGGACAGCGTGTCGTCCCCGAGGGTCAGGCAGGGCGCCTCGCGTCCGAGCGACGCGCCCTTGTCCAGGTACTGGGTCAGGCTCATGTCAGGAGTGGACCGTGAGGACCGGCTCCAGCACCAGACCGAAGCTGCGCAGCGCGCCGAGCAGCTCCCGATGCCCGAACGCCTGGCAGGCCGACGCCAGCCCGGTGCGCCGGGGCGGCTGCTGCAGCAGCGAGTAGGCGGCGTAGGCCTGCAGCAGCCCAGTCTGCTTGTAGTTGCTGTTGCCGTGGATCACGCAGTGCGCGCGGCCCAGCGGCCCGGACGCATGCACCGAGTCGACCGAAGTGTTGATCCGCGGGTTCTCCCGCGGCGGCATCCCGGCCTGCAGGCCCGCTGCGATGTCGGCCAGCGCGGCCTCCTGCGCCGCTGGGTCAAGTGGCCGGATCTGCTCCTCGAACATCGCCGTGGTCGCGACGACCCCGTCCATCACCGCGCGGTCGAGCACACCGCCGGTGGCCGTGACGGTGGAGACGCGCGGGTCGTCCTTGAACCAGACGGGGTGGGCGGTGCCGCCCCACGGGACGGTCAGCGCCGTGCCGTGCTGGCCGGGCACGACGCACTCGCGGGTGGTGGTGTGGTCCCAGGCGACGTACTGGTTCTGCTCGAGGCGGAACCAGTCGGCCTTGAGGATCGTGAAGATCGTCTGGGTGGAGGCGTAGGTCGGGAAGCCCTTCCAGAGCACCAGGATGTCGAGGGTGTCGAGCCCCGGAGTCTCCAGGCAGATGTTCGCAGCGATCTCGCCCGTGGTGTACATCTGCGCGACGCCGGGCGAGAGCAGCAGCCCCGCGTCCTTGTAGGACTGGCCGAAGCGCGCCTGCGCGTCGAGCACCCAGTCCTGCTCCCCCGTGGTGTCTAGGTAGTGGCAGCCGGCCGCGAGTGCGGCCTCGACGACCTCGCCGCCGAACTTGATGAACGGGCCGACGGTGTTGCAGACGACCGAGGCGCCGCGGAACAGCGACGTCAGCGACTCGACGTCGTGGGCGACCTCGACGACCTCGTGGTCGACGGTGTCGAGACCGGGGATCCGGTCCACGACCTCCTGCACCTTCTTGCCGTCGCGGCCGGCCGCGATGAACGGGACGTTGTACTCGCGCAGGTACTCGCAGATCAGCCGGCCGGTGTAGCCGGAGACGCCGTAGACGACGACGGGCTTGCTGGTGGGCTCAGTCACGGCCGATCACATCCCCATTCCGCCGTCGACCGGCAGGCCGACTCCGTTGACGAACCGCGACGCGTCGGAGGCGAGGAACACCACGGCGTCGGCCATGTCGGCGACCTCGCCCAGCCGCCCGGACGGGGTCAGCTCGACGACGGCGGCGACGGCCTCCTCCGGGCCCGCGAACAGGCCGAGCCCGGCCGTCTCGACGGCGAGCTTCATGCCCATGTCCGTGGGCACGAGGCCGGGGTAGACGCAGTTGACGCGCACGCCGTAACCGAGCTTGCCGGACTCCATCGCGGCGACGCGGGTGAGCCGGTCGACGGCGGACTTCGTGGCCGAGTAGCCGGAGATCCCGGGGAAGGCGATGGTGGCGGCGACCGATGCGATGTTGATGATCGTGCCGCCGTTGCCCGCCGCGCCGCCGGGACGCATGGCGCGCAGGCCGTGTTTGATGCCCAGGGTCGTGCCCAGCACGTTGACCTCGAGCATCCGCCGTACGTCGTCGGGGTCGGCGTCGACGATGAGCTGGGTCACCTCGATGCCCGCGTTGTTGACCACGATGTCGAGCCCGCCGAGTTCACCGACGGTGTGCGCGACGGCTGCCTCCCAGTCGGGCTCGCTCGTGACGTCCAGCCGCACGAACCCGGCCGTGGCGCCGGTGGCCGAGATCGTCTTGGCGGTCTGCTCGCCGACGTCCTCGAGGATGTCGGCGATCATGACCGATGCGCCCGCGGCGGCCAGCGCCTGCGCCATGCCCGCGCCGAGCCCGCGCGCCCCTCCGGTCACCAGGGCTCGCCGCCCGGTCAGTTCGAAAACGCTCATCCGACACTCCTCGCCATCGCCAGTGATGCGGACCACAACGTAGGGAGATCTCTGGACACTTGTCAAGATTTTCTTGGACAGTTGTCAAGTTCCAGCCTGCGGTGCGGCAGGGCTGAGTTACGATTCCCGCGTGACGAGAGCCGACGAAAGGGTTGACCGGGTCTCCCGCCGCCAGGTCGACAAGTTCGCCGAGCGCCGCCGCGAGCTGGCCGAGGCGGCGATCCAGACGCTGTCCGAGCTCGGCTACGCGCGCACCAGCCTGCGGGAGATCGCGCAGAACTCCGCCTTCTCCCACGGCGTGCTGCACTACTACTTCGCCGACAAGATCGAGCTGATCACCTACTGCGTGCGGCAGTACAAGACGCAGTGCGTGCTGCGCTACGACGAGATCGTGACCTCAGCGCGCACGGCCGACGGGCTCGCGCACGGCTTCGCCGACGCCCTGGTGGCCACGCTGCGTGAGGACGCGTACCTGCACCGGCTCTGGTACGACATGCGCTCCCAGGCGCTGTTCGAAGAGTCGTTCCGGGCGGACGTCCTCGAGCTCGACGCCGGCCTGGAGCAGATGATCTGGCGCATCGTCACGCGCCACGCGGAGCTGAGCGGCGCGCCGCTCACCGTCACATCGCCGGAGGCCTATGCGATGTTCGACGGGCTCTTCCAGTACGCACTGCTCCGCCACCTGACGGGCGCGCCCACGGCGCTGACCGACCTGCACGCCCGCGCGCTGCGGATGCTGCCGCTCACCCTGTGCCGCCCGGAGGGCTCCGCGAGCTGACCGGGAGTCAGCGCGAGAGGTCAGGGCACGAGTACGGCGGCGCCCGTGATCCGGCCCGCGGCCAGGTCCGCCAGCACCCGGTCGGCCTCGGCCAGCGGCCGCATCGTGACCGATGGCCGCACCTGCAGCGCCGCCGCAAGACGCAGGAACTCCTCACCGTCCGCGCGGGTATTGGCCGTGACGCTACGGATCTGCTTCTCCCGGAACAGCTCCTCGGCGTAGTTGAGGCGCGGCACGTCGGTGAGGTAGATGCCCGCGATCGCGAGGCTGCCGCCCTGGTCGAGGGCTCGCATCGCGACCGGGACGAGTTCGCCCGCAGGTGCGAACAGCACCGCCGCGTCGAGCGGTTCGGGGGGAGCCGCATCGGCCGGGCCCGCGGACGCGGCACCAAGACGGATGGCGAGCTTCCGCGCATCCTCCGACCGGGTCAGCACGTGCACGCGCGCCCCCTGGGCGATCGCCACCTGCGCGACGAGGTGAGCGGACGCGCCGAACCCGTAGATCCCCAGGCGGCCGGCCGGCGGCAGCTCCGCCCGCTTCAGCGCCCGGTAGCCGACGATCCCGGCACACAGCATCGGTGCCGCCTCCGCGTCCCCGAGCTCGGCGGGGAGCCGGTAGGCGAACGCCTCGGGCACCACGGCGTACTCGGCGTAGCCGCCGTCGGCGTCCCAGCCGGTGAACACCGCGTAGGGGCAGAGGTTCTCCCGGCCGGTGCGGCACCACCGGCAGCGCCCGCAGGTTCCGCGCAGCCAGGCGATCCCGATCCGGTCGCCTTCGGCGAACCGGTCCGCCCCGGCACCGCGGGCGTCCACCACGCCGACCACCTCGTGCCCCGGCACCGTCCGGGGCCGGCGCGGCGGCAGGTCCCCCTCGGCCAGGTGCAGATCCGTGCGGCACACCCCGCAGGCCAGCACCCGGACGCGGACCTCACCAGATCCTGGCTCCGGCTCCGGCAGCTCGACCTGAAGCAGCGGCCCACCGTCGATCGGACCCGGATCGGTCACCACCCACGCGCGCATGCATCCACCCTGCCCGCGCAGCCCGGGCTCGGCGAGGGACCCGACTCTGCCGGGCCCGCGTATGGCGCCCGACCGCGCTCACACCGCGCTGTCGAGCCCGCGCTCCTTCAGCCGTTCACGCGTGTTCGGGTTGACCGACGGCCGGAACGGAACCTCGACCACCTCCGCCTCCACCGGACGGCCCGCGACGTCGGCGAACTGGTCGGGGAGGTCGACCGCGAGCGCGGTACCCAGACCTGAGAGTTCGACCGGCACGTATCCGAGTGCGATGTTCGTGCCGAGTTCCGGCGACCACCACGGCGAGGTCAGGTAGCCGACCGGCGCGGCGTCGGGGTGTTGCCGGACGAGCCAGAAGTCGGGCGCGTAGTCGTCGATCGGCTTGCCGCCGACCCGCATGCCGACCATGACCATCCGAAACGGCGGGCTGCCAGCCTCGATCAGCGCGCGGGCCCGCTCGAGCGCCGCCTTGCCGACGTAGTCCGCTTCCTTCGTCCGCGGCACCTGGTACCCGAGGTTGACCTGGAACGGCAGCGTCTCGGCGTCCATGTCCTGGCCCCACGACATGATCCCGGCGGCCACCCGCCGGTGGTGGGCGGGGGCGACGACCTTCAGGTTGTGCGGCCGCCCGGCCTCCAGCACGGCGTTCCACATCTCCTCGGCGTGCCGGGTCGCGTCGCGGAGGTAGATCTCGTACCCCTTCTCGCCGGTGAACCCGGTCTGGGAGACCACAACCGGCAGCCCGGCGACCGTGCTCTCCATCAATCCGTACGAGGGCAACGAGGCGATTTCGGTACCGAAGAGGTCGGTCATCAGGTCGACCGATCTGGGCCCTTGGATCTGGACCGGCGCGACGTCGATCTCGGTGATCTTCACGTCGAACGCCGACTGCCCGACTTTGACCCCCTGTAGCCACAGCATCAGATCCGAGTCGGAGATACTGAACCAGAATTCGTCGGCGGCGATCCGCAACAGCACGGGATCGTTCAGAATCCCGCCGTCCTCGTTGCAGAGAATCACGTACCGGGCGCGCATCACGGGAATCTTCGTGGCGTCCCGCGTGATCACGAAGTTCACAAAGGCCTCGGCGTCCGGGCCCTTGACCTGGATCTGCCGTTCGACCGCGACGTTCCACATCGTGACGTCGTTGACGAGCGCCTCGTACTCGGCCATCGCGCCGCCGTCCTCGGGGCGGACGTACCCGCGCGGGTGGTAGACACGGTTGTACACCTCCGCTCGCCAGCACCCGGCCGCCATCGAGAGGTGCCAGTACGGCGACTTCCGGATCCGCGTGGAGATGAGCATCTCGACGGGGGTCGGGCCGGTCTGGCGGAGGTTGATCGGGACGAAGCGGTCGGACTGGTCGACCGAGGGCTGGTTGTGGTGGGGAAGGACAGCGGGGGCACCGTTCGACATCTACGGCTCCATCATTCCGGATCAGTTCACCGACCGCGGGCAGTATTAGGGACGACGGACGCCCCGACATTCTCCGCAGTCGGACTCCGGTGTCCGTAGTGGCTTTCACGGCGTTGAGTACGATTCGGATATCGCCCCGAATTCGCCTCACGCAGCGTGCGAGGACGCTACCGCTGCGCTTCGGATCGGTCAACGAGTTGCGCGATGCGCAACTGGCGGATTGCCGTTCACCGCCGGGGGCGCCGCCGGCTCTCCGCGCAGGCGATGCAGGTCTCGGCGGCGGGCAGTGCCTCCAGCCGGGCCTCGCCGATGTCTCCCCCGCAGTGCACGCACCTTCCGTAGACACCGGCCGCGACGCGGTCCGCCGCCCGGTCGAGAGCCGCGAGGTCACGGCGGGCGCCGCCGAGCAGGCCCAGCAACTGCGCACGCTGGACCGAGAGGGTCACGCCCTCCGGGTCGTGCTCGTCGTCGTACGTGTCGAGCGCCTGCTGCTCGGCCAACCACCCGACCTGCCGCTCCAGCGCGGCAATCCGATCGGCCGTCTCCTCCCGCTCCGCTGCGAGCCGCTCAGAGACGTGCGGTCCGTCCATGGAGTTCGAACGCACGCCTGCCCGCCCCCGTTCCGCCGCCCCTGATCCCGCGATCACGCCGGCAACGTTCGTGGAGCTAGCCACCATCCGTGGGACGGTCAGCCCTCTTCGTCGCCCTCGAAGGCCTCGTCCATGATCTCGCCTGCGACATAGCCGCCGACGAGCCCGGCGCCGATGCCCGCGACGATCCCGCCCATGCCGGAGCCGTGGTGCCCGTGGTGCCCGTACCCATGAGCGCCGCCGTGCCCGCGGCCGTACGACAGGACGTCACGCTGGAACCACGCGTCGATGACCTGTGCCCAGTCGGTGCCGTCGCCGCCGGCATGGGGGACCTGGAACGAGTGGTAGACGTCGTGGCCGCCGGAGAACAGCCCACCGCGCTTGTCGACCTCCAGCACGACCCCGACGACGTGTGGATCGGTGACGAACGTGAGCTCGACCTGGCTGCAGGCGTGCGCGTACTGCGGGGCGGCGTCGAACTCGATCTCCTGAAAGAACGGGAGGGTCTGGCGGCTGCCGCGGATGTGCCCACGCTCCAGGTCCGCGGAACGGAACCGGAACCCCAGGCGGCCCATGGCATCCAGCACGGCCTCCTGGGCGGGTAAGGGGTGGACCTGGAGGGGGTCGAGATCACCCTTGTCGACGGCGCGGGCGATCGCGAGCTCGGTGCGCACGCCCACGGTCATGCCGCGCAGGTGCCGGCCGTACACGTCGGTGATCGGCGTCTCCCACGGCACATGCAGTGAGAACGGGATCGACTGCTGCTGCCCCTCCGGCAGCGTCATGGAGCGCGCGACCTGTGCGCGGTAGAACTCGACGCTGCGGTCGTGCTCGTGATCCCCGCTCTCCACCTCGACGCGGGTCACCAGCGACAAGGTGATGTGCTCGATGTCGACGGCCTGCGTGCCGCCCACGACGTCCACACGTCCTGTCAGTAGCGCGCCGGGACGCGCAGCTGAGGTGGACAGCACGGTGTCGACGCTCGGACCGCCGACGCCGAGCGCGCCGAGCAGCTTCTTGAACACCATCGGTGACGTCTTCTCCTTGGTCAGGGGTGGTGAGCCACTACAGGAACGTGGTGCCGCGGTGCCGATTCGGGGCGGAGGCGAACCCGCGCGACGGTCGACGGGCGCAGGGTGTCGCCATCGCAGGCGAGCTGCTGGGCGGCCGTCGGCAGGCGGACGGCAAATCGACACGCCTGCTCGTCACTCCGGGTGATCACGGAAGATCGAACCATCAGCCAGGCAGCGCCGGGCCTTGTACGACGGTTGCGATCCGCACGATGGGCACGAATCGGACACTAGCACGGCGGAGTGTGCAATGTGGACAGTCGCCGAGCTCTCTCCGGAGCCCCCGGTCCCGGGCTGGAGCGGCCGCCCTAGTCTTCGCTGCCGGAGCCACGTCCATCGAAGCCCGCATCGTTTGAGCCCGTGCGTACGGGACGATCCGCCGCACAGTTGGAACGGCGGCTGCGCCGCACGCCCCCTCGGATAGGGGCGAACGGCGTAAATATCTACCGCAAGGCTCGGGCCGCGAACGGAGGGGCCATGCTCCGCACTTGGTCAGTGCGCGGGCATCGGGGCATCGAGGAAGTGACGCACCACGTCCAGGACCAGCTCGGTGCGGGCGAGCCCGAAGAAATGCGTGGTCCCCGGAAAAACCGCCAGCTGCGAGGACGGGACACCGACGAAGTCGCCGTTGACGTCGCCGCCACGCAGCTGCAGGAACCTGACGGCGTGCTCGAGCTTGAACGCGTCGCAGTCGCCCATCGTGATCAGCGTCGGCGCAGCGATCCCCTCGATCTCGGCGTCGGACCACCCGGTGGAGCCCTCGTTGAACGTGCCGAGCTTGTCGAGCAGGTCCTGCAGCTTGTCCGGGTGCGGGGACTTGGCGCGGTACTCCTGCTCCATCGGCGTGCCGGCGATCATCTCGACGGTCATCTGGCCCACCGCCTCGCTGTTCTCCGGGCGGTTCCCGTCCGGGTGGAACGAGGTGGACGAGACGATCAGCTTGCGGACCAGCTCCGGATGCTTGATGGCCAGGTCGAGGGCCGTCGCGCCGCCCACGCTGAACCCGAAGACGTCGACCTGCGTGAGGTTCAGGTGCTGAAGCAGGCCGACGAGGTCGGAGGCCAGGTCGACACTCGTGAGCGGCCGGTCGATGTCGTTGGTCCGCCCGTGGCCTTGGAAGTCGGCGGCGATCACCTGGCGCGTCGCTGCCAGCCCGGGGATCAGCCGGCCGAACTGCAGGTCGATGTTGAACAGCCCGCCGTGCAGCAGGAGCAGCGGTGTACCACCCGAGCCGTGGATCTCGTAGTACATCTGCAGGCCGTTCACAGGGGCGTAGCCGGTCTGTGGGGAGCTGTCCGTCGTTGGCACGCCGCGAGTCTTCACATTTCCCCGGAATCGGTCAACGCGCTTGCCGGCTCCGCGCCGTCCGGTCGGCGCGGGCCGATGAGTTCTGGGCCAACCGAGAGTCCACACTGCTGTCCGCGACTACGCACCGACCCCTCAGGAGGCCACGTTGACCGCCGCTCTCACCACTCGCACCCTCGACGCGCCCGGCGCCACCATCACCTACGACGTACGCGGCGAGCTCGGCGACGCCACGCCCCTGCTGCTCATCGGCTCCCCGATGGACGCGGCGGGATTCACCACGCTGGCAGGCCACTTCACCGACCGCCCGGTCATCACCTACGACCCCCGGGGCACCGGCCGCAGCACGCGCACGGACGGACATGGCGAGATCACGCCGGACGACCACGCGGGTGACCTGCAGCGGCTCGTCGAGGCGATCGGCGGCGGGCCGGTCGACGTGCTCGCGAGCAGCGGCGGCGCCGTCAACGCCCTGGCCTGGGTGGCCCGGCACGGCGAGCAGGTGCGCACGCTGGTCGCCCACGAACCTCCGCTGGCCACGATCCTGCCCGACCACAAGGCGCTCACCGCGGCGATCGAGGACATGCACGAGACCTACCAGCGCGACGGGCTCGGCCCGGGGATGGCGAAGTTCATGATCCTCGTCGGTCACGACGGGGAGGTGCCCGAGGGCTACCAGTACCCGCCGGTCGACCCCGCGCAGTTCGGCTTGCCGGTGGAGGACGACGGCAGCCGCAACGATGTCCTCCTCGGGCAGAACCTGCGCAACTGCACAAGCTTCGAGCCCGATCTGAAGGCACTGCGGGCGGCGGGCACCCGCATCGTGATGGCCCGTGGCGAGGCCTCCGGCCAGACGATGGCCGCGCGCGGCGCGGACGCGGTCGCCAAGGCGATCGGGGCCGAGCTTGTCCGCTTCCCGGGTGACCACGGCGGGTTCCTGGGCGACGAGTACGGCATGCCCGGCGAGCCGGACGGCTTCGCCAAGCGGCTGCGCGAGGTGCTCGACGGCTCGTAACCGCACCCGAGGTAGCCGCGCCCGAGGAACGATCGTCAGGAATGGTGTGGGGGCGACGGATCTGTCGCCCCCACACATCACGTCTCGACGATCACCGCTCTACTCCCTACGACTTCACTCGTTCGCGAGCTCCAGCCGTTCGCGAAGGAACTCGCTCACCCGTGCCCGGACAGCCGGCGTCGGATGTCCGGGCGTCTCGCGGACCTCCCTCGTCAGGACCGAGTGCGCGGCCCGGCCGAAGCCCGCCGCATTGCCGCGCGACGAGTCGAGCTCAATCACCTCGAACGCGTCACCGAGCCGCCTGCGCAGCGACGCGAACCGCTCGCCGGGGGCGAGGCGGTCCTCGCTGAACCTCAGCCCGAGCACACACAAGCCGTCGGCCGTGGTGCGCTCCGCGACCCGGTCCAGCTCGCCACCCGACAGGCCGGGGTCCGCCCGCCGGGCCGCGTTGAGCGGAAGTGGCACCGACGGCTGGCTGAGCACCGACGCGAGCACGGTGTCGTCGACGGCGGCGGCGAGCGCGAACCCACCGCTGAAGCACATGCCGATCACCCCGACCCCACGGCCCGGTGTGCGGCCGGCGAGGTCGCGGGCCAGCGCGCGGACGTAGTCGGCGACCGGGCGGTGGGCGTTGGTGGCGAACGCGGCGAACTCGGCGGCGACGCACAGCCTGGCCATCACCTGCATCGTGTATCCGACCGTTTCCCGTTGGCCGGGCACGCCGTAGAGCGACGGGATCACGACGGTGAACCCCTCGCCGACGAGGTGCTCGGCCAGGCCGAGCACCTCGGGTGTGATGCCCGGCACCTCGGGGAGCAGCACAACGCCGGGGCCGGTGCCCTTCTCGAAGCAGTCGTGGGTAATCCCGGCGCCGGTGAAGGCCTTCCGGATCCATCCGGTCAGCTCGGCGGTCGGGGCGGTCGGGGCGGTCGGGGCGGTCGGGGCGGTCGGGGCGGTCGG
>NZ_BAAAJG010000003.1:303611-668889 GCF_039526725.1 Pseudonocardia aurantiaca | reverse complement strand
ACGTCACATGATCATTCTCCCGTGCCCCTGCCCGACATCAGCCGGCGACACGCGAAAGACACCAGCCACCTAGACGCCGTCCAGGAACCCCAGGATCCGCTTGTTGATCTCGGTCGGGCGCTCGACCATCATGAAATGGCCGACTCCCTCGATCAGCTCGGACCGCGAGCCCGGTCCGCAGAACTCCGGCACGCGGTCCACCTGGGCCTGCGTCATTCCGTGGCAACCGTCGTGGGTGCCGTGCAGGTACAGCGTCGGCTGGGTGATGTTCGCGCCCCACGCGTCGGCCTGCTCCGCCACCCAATCCGGCGACCCGAATCGCGCCGGGTCGAACTGACAGCGGTAGTAGCCGAGCACGGCCTGGAAGTGGGCAGGGTCGCGGATGCAGTCCTTGACGTGGGGCAAGTCCTCGCTTGCGTCGTACCCCGGCGACCAGTCGCCCCAGATTCGGTCGATGAACGCGAAGTCGTCAGCCGCGATCACGTCGGCGGCCACGTGCTGCATCTGGAAGTACCAGAAGTAGAACGAGCGCTTGATTTGATCATAGGTGGGGATGTTCTCCCCGAAGATCGCGAACGGCGGGATGTTGATGACGACGCAACGCCCCCACCGATGCGCCCCTTTCGCCGCCGCGCCCCAAGCTCCGACCGCGCCCCAGTCGTGCGCGATGAGTATCGCGTCGCCGCCGCCCCCTAGTGCCTCGTGCAACGCGTTCTGGTCGGCCACCATCGTGCTGCTGTGGACGTGGTGCCGGTCCCCCGGCAGCTCGGTGGGAGCGAACCCCCGGTTGAAGGGCGCAACCGCCCGGTACCCCGCGTCAGCGAGCGCCGGCAAGAGGTACCGGTAGCTGTGAGGCGAGTCAGGGAAGCCGTGCACGCACAGCGCGAGCGGACCCTCACCCATTGTCAGGTACTCGAAGTTCAGCCCGTTCGCCCGAACCGTTCCCCGCTCGATCTCCGCCATTGCACGCCCCTCCACCCCGTCGAACCCTCGAATGGAGCCCATGACGATCCTCGCTTCCAAAGCCGGCGGAAGCTCCGGCGGCGCGCCCGGCGCCGAACTGCAGAAGTTGAGGCCGCCCGGGCCAACCGTGTTCGGACGGATGCTGCGCAGGGCGGGACAACAGGTCGGGACAGCACTGCGCCGTTCGCAGCCCGAACCGATCGACCTGCCCGCTTTGCGTGTTCTGCCCGAGACTGAGGCGTGCACCGGGTACGCGTCACCGGATCCGGCAGCTCCGTGAACAGCACGTGGACCTCCCGCATCATCACAGTCGCCCGGTCGAGTCGGCGGCATCGAGGAAGGCGACGACGTCCGCGGCGAGATCGTGGGCGGCAGGTCCAGCGGGTAGGCGTCATGCGCGGCAACCGCGCGGATCGTTGGCTACCTGGCCCTGCCGCTCCCAGGATCGTCAGAGCTCTGCCGTTTCGCGCCGATCGGCGGAGAGTGGGGTCATCACATATGAAGCCGGTACGGATCATCCAGACACCGAGACCAAGAAGAGAGCATTCGTGACATCCGCGACAATTCCCGGCGGAACGTTCGCCCTTTCCCAGGATCTGACGCTCACGCGGATGGGCTACGGCGCCATGCAACTCGCCGGGCCCCACGTGTTCGGGCCCCCTGCCGACCGCGACGCCGCCGTGGCCGTGCTCCGCGAAGCCGTGCGCCTGGGCATCACCCACATCGACACGAGCGACTTCTACGGCCCGTACGTGACCAACCAGATCATCAAGGAAGCCCTGCACCCCTATCCGCGGGACCTGCACATCGTCACCAAGGTCGGGGCGTTGCGGGACGCCGACGGGAACTGGCCGAAGGCGCTGGCTCCGGAGCAGCTGCGCCAGGCCGTGCACGACAACCTGGATCACCTCGGCCTCGACGCGCTCGACGTCGTGAACCTCCGCGTCGGGGATTTCGACACCCCTGTGCCCGGCTCGATCGCCGAGCCGTTCACCGTGCTCGCGCAACTGCAGCAGGAAGGGCTGATCAAGCACCTCGGTGTGAGCACGGTCAGCGCCGAGCAGGTCACCGAGGCACAGTCCATCGCGCCGGTCGTCTGCGTGCAGAACTTCTACAACCTCACCCACCGCAGCGACGACGATCTGATCGACAACCTCGCGGGGCAGGGCATCGCCTACGTGCCCTACTTCCCCCTAGGCGGCTTCTCCCCACTCCAGTCCGAGCAACTGAACGCGGTCGCCGCGCGTCTCGGCGCGACCCCGATGGCCGTCGCGCTGGCGTGGCTGCTACAGCGTTCACCGAACATCCTGCTCATTCCCGGCACGTCGTCCGCCGCCCACCTGCGCGAGAACGTCGCCGGTGCGGCGCTGACACTGCCGGATGACGAGCTGGCCAGGCTGAACGGCATCGACTCGTGAACAGCGGGTAAACGCGATTCGGGACATTTCCGGCTACCCGGTACCCGGTACGTCCTGCCCCCGCCAGCAGGGCGGTAACCGGGCCGATGACCGGGTTAGCGTGGACACCACGAGATCACGACCATCGGGACGTGCCACTTAAGATGCCATTCACCGAGAGTTTCGACGCCCTCGTCGTCGGCAGTGGGGAAGCGGGCAAGTACCTCGCTTGGACGCCGGCGAGCGCAGGCTCTCGCACGGCAGTGGTGGAGCTCACCCAGCCGATGGCCGCCGTTCTGAGGACGCGGACGCTGTCTGAGCCGCGCGGGTTCATGAAGATGCTCATCGCTGAGGGCAACGACGAGATTCTCGGCTTCACCGTGTTCGGGGCCGAGGCCAGCGAACCGCTGGCCGCTGTGCAGACGTCGATGATAGCTCGCATGCCCTACACCGCGCCGCGGCGTGCGATCTGCGCACACCCGACGACCACCGAAGGGCTGACCTTCCTGCTGAGAAACACACCCGCCAGCCTCGCACGCTGACACCAGGCGAACGCGTCGGCCGGCCGTCGCGTTGGGCATGTTCCCCCTGATCACGTAGCGCCGGCCGGATCTCCGGTCGGCGGAGACCGGGCAATCGACTCGCCTGCCCGAACACACGCTCCCCTTCATTGTCGGCCTGGCGGCGTGGCGCAGGCGCGTCCGCTCCGCTGCGCGTTGCGCTCAGCACAGATCCCTGCCGCCGGCACCCGTCCGGCCGTTCCCGCGAGTCGGCGGGCTGCTTGCGATGACCGCGCGGCGGAACCCGGATCGCGAGGTACGACGCTTTTGCCCCTCGGCTGCCATCCCGCGATCAGCAATAGTTCCGGAATGAATGCATTTTCTCGCCGGTGATCATTGCGGGATGGTTCGCGCCCTGACCAGGGGCTTTGCGTGATCCATATCTCGATAGCCGGACATGGGTGAGGTTCGTCACCGGCAAGGACTTGACCGACCGCCGGTTCCAGCTCGTAACGTCCTATCTCGGTCGCGCCGAAGAAGGGCGATCGAAATGCATCCGGAACCGCCGCGCTCCCCAGTCCCACGGTTCCGGTCCGTCGAGATCACACCTCGGGACTAGGCCGAGACGGCCATTCATTCGAGTCGACCCCACGACTCGGACACGCCCGCGTCAGCCGGATCCCCCCGGCCCGCGATTGAGCAGGTCGTCTCGGGGCGCAATGGAGAAAGCGAATATGAACCCCCGATCTAATTCCCGCACGAGCCGACGACTGCTGCGCGTGGCCCTGGCCGGCGCAATTGCACTCGGCGCTCCCCTCGCCGTCGCTGGAGTCGCCAACGCCGCACCTGCTTCCACCTGGGACCGAATCGCCCAGTGCGAGAGCAGCGGTAACTGGGCGACCAACACCGGAAACGGTTTCTTCGGCGGACTGCAGTTCACGCTGAGCACCTGGCACGCATTCGGTGGCGTCGGCATGCCGAACCAGGCCAGCCGCGAGCAGCAGATCGCCGTCGCGGAGCGCGTCCAAGCAGGCCAGGGCTGGGGCGCATGGCCGGTGTGCTCCAAGCAGGCGGGTATGGCCTAGCTGGACCGAGCCGGCACGGCTGTTCACAGCGGGCCTGCTGGAATAGGGGACGCCGCCTGACAAATGTACGTGCCGCAGTCTGTGGTCGCCGCCTGATGGCGACTGACAGAATGCAGAAGGAAGCCCCCCGCTCGAACCCGTGAGGGTCGAGCGGGGGCTCTTCTTCGGGCCGCCTGTGGTGAATCCGCGGCCTTTTCTCATCCGCGTTGCGTCAGTTGTGAACGCCCTGGCGAACCCAGTTGACCGCGTCGGGCAGGCTGATACCCCGCGGGTGCCACCCGAAGCGGTTGCTCAGGTCCTGGAACGTCTGCGCGTTCAGGATGTGCCTGCCTTGCAGGCTTCGCACCTGGTCGATGAGCTGGCTCGGCGCACCGTGTGCATTGAGGTAATCGACGAGCTGCTGGAGCGTGTGCACAGGTTCTCCTCCTGATCCTTCAGCGCCCCTCTTGGGCGCCGAGGGCCAGCGTGGTCGCTCATCTGATGAATCGGCTGTGTAACGGCTATGCGGCCTCTGGGCGTTGGATTCGGGGCCAGTCCCACGGGACAGCAGCGGTCGTCGTCTCGACCGCTTTGCGGCGCGGCCGCTCACAGGCCGCCGCGGTCGGTCGGGCGACCTGCCAGGAAGGACCAGGCCAGCACCCAGACCGTGCCGAGCGCCAGTGCCATCCCCAGAGGGACGTGGACGGAGAGCGCCCCCTGGTCCCCGATGTACCCCTGCACCACGCCGAGGACGAACACCAGTGCGCTGATCACGACAGGCCAGACCGATCCGCGCGGCTGTAGCCACAAGAAGACGGCTGCGACCACCATCAGGGCAGACAGCACATGGAAGACGATCGCCCCCGTGGCATGGACGGCAAGCGCGCCAGGACTGCGGCTGAGGACCTGTCCCGCCGTCGCGCTCTGGAACAGGATCCCGAGCGTGCAGAGGATTGCGGTGACCTGCAGCGCCGTTCTCGCCAGGCTGCGGGACCCTCCTCGGACGGACGAATCGATTCGTGACATATCCTACCCTTTCGTCGGTTGAACCGGTTTGACCACAATCCGGACAGGCCATACCGAGATTCGCTGCAGTTCCGGCTGACCTGGCGCTGGTCGGAGTTCGAGCCCGGTCGACGGGATTGGTCGGTCGTCGGTCGTCGGTGGTCGGTGGTCAGTCGTCGTGAATCAGGCCGCCCTGCCGCCCTGCGGCCAGATTGTTTTGTACCCCTGCCCCGGCGAGTCCGACAGCCGATCCGACATCTCGATCACAATCAGGCGTGCGTGGATCTCAGTCGTCGATCGATGCATACACCCCAGTGCGGAAATCATGGGCGATATCGGGCGGGCGAGGGGAACTCCACGCGGAGCCGCCACGCTCGACGCCGCCAGCCGTCGCACCATACTCGCGCTAGTCAAAATCGACGTCCAGGAATGCACACCTATGCCGTCACGGGGTGCTCCCGATCGGTCTTCACGATCGTCTCGGGGTGACGCCCGAGCGGGTCAGCCGGCAGTAATTCGGTCGAGCCATTCTTTGAGTACGCCGCGCTCGGCGACCGTGAGGTTCTCGGTCTCGTCCACGACGGCGCGGAGTGCGGCTGCGGCCCCGACCGGGCCGGGTGCCTGCAGAGTGGGGGCGTCGGTGGTGATCGCAGCGATGACGGCTTCGCGGGCGAGTTCCGACAGCGCTGGGTCCCGATGCTCCTCGGGCATAGCGAGCAGGGTGAGCACGGTTCCGCAGCCGGAGGCGTGAACCAGGTTCACCGCATGCTCCTCACCGACCCGCAGCCGGCCTACCTCGGCCACTCGACGCACATGCGCGCGCAGCACCCGAAAGGCCTGGGCATTCGCCGGGGACGCCGCAGGGGGCCGCGGATCTCCGTACATGAGTGCGTACAGCGCAGGGTTGGCCAGGCCGAACCCGATGTGCAGGTCCCAGCCCGCACGCAGGTCGTCAACCGGATCAACGCCTGTCGGACGGATCACCTTCTCGTCGAGATACGACTGGAAACCGTGCTCCGCGACGGCGTCGAGCAGGCCGTCCTTGTCACCGAAGAGCCGGTAGATCGTGGGCGCCTGGACGCCCGCGCCGGCAGCCACCGAACGGGTCGTCACCGCCTGCCGTCCGCCCTGGGCAAGGAGGTCGGCAGCCACTCGGATGATGCGCGCCCGGGTCTGTCCGCGGGCGCTCTCGACCACCGCGCCATCCGTCACGCCCCAACGTTAACAGGAAACAAGTAGCGCTGATATGTTTCCAGTGGCAGCATCATGCTGGTATCGCTGTTAGCAGTCGGAGAGGGAGCACCTTCATGATCATCGTTACCGGCGCTACTGGCCAGCTGGGCAGCGCCATCGTCGAGCGGCTGCTCGAGCGCGTGCCCGCCGGCCGGATCGGGGTGAGCCTGCGCGATCCGGAGAGAGCCAAAGGGCTCGCCGAGCGCGGTGTCCGCGTGCGACACGGCGACTTCGACGACGCCCCGAGCCTCACCCACGCTTTCGAGGCAGCAGAGCAGATCTTGGTCGTGTCGAGCGCCACGAGCGGTGACGCCGCGGTGCGCCAGCACCGCACGGCCATCGAAGCGGCCAAGGCGGTCGGCGCCGGCCGGATCGTCTACACAAGCCACATGGGTTCGAGCCCCACGTCGTCTTTCGCCCCGATGCTCGACCACGCCGCAACCGAGGCGATGCTGCAGCAGTCCGGGCTCGAGTTCACCTCGCTCCGCAACGGCTTCTACGCCTCGTCCGCGCTGATGCTGCTCGGCCAGGCACTCGAGACCGGCGAGGTCGAGGCCCCCGCGGACGGCCCCGTTTCCTGGACCGCGCACGCCGACCTCGCCGAAGCGGCGACGATCGCGCTCACCGACGAGGGCCGTCTCGACGGGCTGACACCAGCGCTCACCGGCTCCGAGGCCATCGACCTCGCCGACATCGTCGAGATCGCCGCACAGCTCAGCGGTCGTCCGATCAAGAGAACCGTCGTATCGGACGATCAGTACCGCCGCAGTCTGTTCTCCCATGGTGTGCCCGGACCCGCGGCAGACATGCTCGTCGGCATGTTCGCCGCAAGCCGCCAGGGCGAGTTCGCCGCCGTCGATCCCACGCTGGCGAAGCTGCTCGGCCGGCCACCGATGACCATCCGCGACGTCCTGCAGACCCGTGTACTCCATGACGCCGACGAGACGCACGAACGCAGGCACACGTGAGGCGAGCCGCGACCTGAACGGGCGCGCCCGCGCACTCCCTCCGCACAACTCCACCCAACGCTCGTTTTGTCGTAATACGTCCGATAGATCCGCATATCCCAGACCCAGCGTTTGACACCCCCGGGCGAGCGGACGACGTTTGCGCTGTCGGCAGTGTTGGCGATCTGAGGTGGCGCTGTCGATCCATGGTGCGGATGCACAAGATCGGAGAGCCCGCCATGAGCACCGACGCTCAAGCTCCCCCGCTGGTTCGTTCGCAGCGGCGCCGCGCGGTCCTCGCCAGCACGGTGGGGACAGCCATTGAGTGGTACGACTTCTTCCTGTACGGCACGGCCGCGGCGCTCGTCTTTCCGCACGTCTTCTTCCCGGGAGTGAGCCCCTATGCCGGGGTGATCGCGGCGTTCGGCACCCAGTTCGTCGGGTTTGCCGCCCGGCCGATCGGCGCCGCGATTTTCGGCCACTACGGCGACCGGATCGGGCGCAAGGCAACGCTCATCGTCACACTGCTGATCATGGGCATCGGCACCGCCCTCATAGGCGTGCTGCCCGGCTATGCGGCCATCGGCATCGCCGCGCCGGTGCTGCTCACCGTGCTGCGCCTGCTACAGGGCATCGCGGTCGGCGGCGAGTGGGGCGGGTCGGTGCTGCTGGCGATGGAGTGGGGGCCGCCCACGCGCCGTGGGCTCATGGCGAGCTGGCCACAGCTCGGCGTGCCGGTGGGACTGCTGCTCTCGACCGCAATGGTCCAACTCATGTCCTCACTGACCGGGCCGGACTTCCTCACCTGGGGATGGCGGGTGCCGTTCCTCGTGAGCATCGTCCTGGTCGGCGTGGGCCTGTACGTCCGGCTGAAGGTGCTGGAGAGCCCTGAGTTCGCCGCCGTCAAGGAGCAAAAGGCGGTGGCGCGTCGGCCGCTTGTGGAAGTGATCAAGCAGCAGTGGCGCGACATCCTCCTTTCCGCCTTCGTCCGCATGTCGGAGCAGGCACCCTTCTATTTGTTCGTGACGTTCGTGCTGAGCTACGGCACCACGACGCTGGGGCTCCCCCGCAGCCAGCTGCTGAACGCCACGTTGATCGCCGCAGCAATCGGGCTGGTGAGCGTGCCCCTGTTCGGTTACCTGTCCGATCTCATCGGCCGGAAGCTGGTGTATGGAATCGGAATCGTGGGTACGGCCCTCTTCGCATTCCCCTACTTCGGGCTGCTGAACACCCGCGCCGCTGGGCTGGTGCTACTCGCGATCGTCGTATCCCTGATCGTCCACGACATGCAGTACGGCCCGCAGGCCGCGCTTATCGCCGAGACGTTCGGGACCAACGTCCGCTACAGCGGGGCGGGACTGGGCTATCAGCTTGCCTCTGTCATCGCGGGTGGTCCGGCCCCGCTGATCGCGGCGGCGATCATAGAGAAGACGGGATCGAGCATCTGGATCAGCTGGTACATCGTCGGCTGCGCTGCGATTTCGATGATCGCGCTGGTCCTGATGCCCCGCCGGCGAAATGCCGACGATGCCGATCCGGCTTTAGCGGTCGGGGCCACGGACCGGCAGCCCGGTGGGCGGCGCTGAGCGCCAGAAGCGCTCGCTTGCGGCAGTCTGTCTGCTGTTCTCGCTCACGCGTCCTACGGTCAGCCGTGTCGGCGGCGGTAGCCAGACCCAGCGCAGGCTGGCTCGCTACCGCCACGCGGCAGGTTGCGCTGGAAGCACCCAGTGAGTGCCGAGCTCCGGCTGGATCGCGAGGTCATGGAGCTCTCGGCTAATGATGCCCAGCAGCTCGTGGTGTTCCTTCCCGCCGACGACGCCACCGCCGAGGCGTTGAACCGCCTGCGCCGGGCGGGCGGCGCCGGCCTGCGCGCCGTCAACTGAGGAGAAAGGGATTCGCTGCCCCCGCGCACAACATCGACTCCGCTAGTGTCGCTCCATGGCGAGCGAGGCCCCGATCGCGTGGCTCCGCGACTCTGATCCGGCCTTGCGCTGGCAGGTCGAGCGTGACCTCATGGGCGAACCGCCCGAGGTCTGGGAAGCAACGCGGGCAAGAATCGCGACCGAAGGCTTCGGCGCGCGCCTTCTCGCCCTCCAGGACCCGGACGGCCGGTGGGCCGGCGGCGCGTTCTTCCCCTCCGACTTCGACTTCCAGAGTCCTGAAGCAGCAAATGGCGGGCAGCCCTGGACGGCGACCACGTGGACGCTCGACTCGCTGCGGGAGTGGGGCCTCGATCCCGCGGTCCTGCGCGAGCGCCGCACCGCCGAGCTCCTCGCCGAGAACTGCTATTGGGAGTACGAGAACCTGCCGTACTGGGACGGCGAGGTCGACTGCTGCATCAACGCCTGGACGGTCGCGAACGGTCTGTGGCTCGGCGCCGACATCACCGGCATCGTCGACTGGTTCATCGAGCATCGACTCCCCGACGGCGGCTGGAACTGCGAGTGGGTCGAGGGCTCGACGCGATCGTCATTCCACTCGACGCTCAACTCCCTCAAGGGACTGCTCGCCTACGAGGTCGCGACCGGAGGCACCGACGCGACGCGCGCTGCCCGGCACAGCGGCGAGGAGTACCTCCTGCAACGCGCGCTCTTCCGACGGCTCTCGACGGGCGAACCCGTGGCACCGTGGGTGGACCGCTTCGCCTACCCGTTCCGCTGGTACTACAACGTGCTCAATGCGGCCGAGTACTTCCGCCAGGCCGCACTGCTCGACCGCGCGACGCCGGACCCGCGCATGGCTGACGCGATCGAACTCATCCGGGCCGCCCGGCGGCCGGACGGCACCTGGCTCCAGGCCCGCCGGCACCCCGGCCGGGTGTGGTTCGAGGTCGACGCGCCGGCGGGGGAGCCATCGAAGTGGCTGACTCTGTTCGGAACGAGAGTGCTTGCCTGGTGGGGCTCCCGGACTCGCTAGCGGCAACTCGGCCCGCACATGGTCCATTCCCACGAGATGTGCTGCGACCCGCAGCGCCCCTCGCCTGCCACGGCCCGAACATCGACCGGTCGGCCGGTGCGGCCAGTGCCCGCATCGGGTAGGGACACCACATGGCGATTCGGCCGCCCTCGGGCTGCGCCCATCCGTACCGGTTCCCCGATGCGGAGCCGATCGGCGAGGTGCGGACCCGCTCGGCCGGCCTCGGCCCGGACGAGCGGGCCCGCGAACGGGTCCGGGTCGCGGGGCGGGTCGTGCTCGTCCGCCGCCACGGCGGCCTGGTGTTCGCCCTGCTGCGGGACCGAACGGGCGACATTCAGCTGCTCGCCGACCGTGCGGTCCTGGGCCCCGACCGCCACGCCGCGTTCGTCCGGCTCCGGCGCGGCGACTGGGTCGGCGTCGAGGGCGGCCCGATGATCACCTGGTCGGGCGAGCTGTCGATCTGCGTCGCTGAGTTCTCGGTGCTGGCCACGGCGACCCGCTGGACGCCGGGCAAGCGCGGCGACCTCGGCGCCGGAGAGGCCCGGGACCATCGACACCCCCTCGACCTGGCTGTGAACCCGCGCGCCCGGGAGGTCTTCCGGATCCGGCACGCGGCGATCGCGGCGTTGCGGGCCCGGCTCGTCGAGCTCGGGTTCGTCGAGGTCGAGACCCCGATGTTGCACACCGTGCAGGCGGGGGCGACGGCCCGGCCGTTCGTCACACACCACAACGCGTTCGACGTCGACCTGTATCTGCGCATCGCTCCCGAGCTGCACCTCAAGCGGCTGATCGTCGGCGGGATGGAGCGGGTGTTCGAGCTCGGCCGGGTGTTCCGGAACGAGGGCGTCGACGCGCGGCACAATCCCGAGTTCACACTGCTGGAGGCCTACCAGGCCTTCGCGGACTACCACGACATGATGGAGCTCACCGAGGACCTGGTCGCGACGGCTGCCCGCGCCGCATGGGACGGCGCGACGGTGTCGCCAGGGCCCGAGCCGGTCGTCGACCTCACCCCGCCCTGGCCGCGGGTCCGTCTCGCCGACCTCATCGAACAGACCACCGGCGCTCGCATGCACCCGGGCATGCCGGTCGAGGAGGCCCGTGCGGTGCTGGATGGCCTCGACGTGCGCTACGACGACGGGTGGGGCTCTGGCCGGCTGATGCAACGCGTCTACGACGAGCGGGTCCAGCACACGGTGGCCGGTCCGCTGCTGTGCGTCGACTTTCCGGCGGATGTCTCGCCGCTGGCGCGCGAGCACCGCGCCGATCCCGGCTACGCCGAGCGCTTCGAGCTGCTGGTGGCGGGTTCCGAGGTATGCAACGCCTACAGCGAGCAGAACGACCCGGCCGCCCAGCGTGCGGCGTTCGACGCCGAGGCCCGAGCGCGCGCGGCCGGGAACGCCGAGGCGGGCGAGGCCGACGACGACTACCTCCAGGTGCTCGAGCAGGGCATGCCGCCGACCGGCGGGCTCGGCCTGGGCATCGACCGGCTGGTCGCGATCCTTGCGCGAGCGGACTCGCTGCGCGATGTCCTGCTCTTCCCCACCCTGCGTCCGCGCGCGCCCGCCCCCGACGGGCCGATGCCGGCGGCGTCGGAGCCGGACCCGGTCGACGAGCTCGCCACGGCGGGCCCCGTGCCGCAGGGTCCGCCGCTCCCGGAGGTGCGACACGCGCAGAGCCCCGATCCCGGCGCGCGGGTGATCGCCGTGCTGACGGCGGTCGCCGGGGTTTTCCAGTTGCTGGCACCGCTCCCGGCCGTGCAGATCCGGCTCGGGCTGCCGCAGGCCCAGCTCGGACCGGTGTGGCTTCCGGTGGTCGGCTATGTCGTCTCGGTGCTCGTCGGGTTGCTGCTCCTGCTGCTCGCCGACCAGCTGCACAAGAGCAAACGGGCGGCTTGGCGCGTCGCGCTCGTGCTGTTCGCCGTCGCCACGGCGGCGCACCTCGTCAAGGGACCGCACCCGATCGCAGCCGGGTTCTGCGCCGGCATGATGGTAGCGCTGCTCGTGACGCGACGCCGCTTCACCGCAGCGCCGGACCCACCGTCTTTGCTGAGGCTGGTCCGGTTCGTCCCGCTCTACCTGGTCGCCGTCGTGGCGTTCGGCTTCGCCGCGCTCGGGCTGGGGCACCGGTGGGTCCAGCCGGATCTCACCCTCGGCGGAGGTCTCCAGGAGATCTTCGCGGGGCTGGTGGGCGTCGACGGGCCGTACGCGTTCAGGTCACGATTCTTCGCCGCCTTCTTCCCGGACGCGCTGCTCACCCTCGGCGTGCTCGGCCTCGCCGGGTTCGCGTTCCTGCTGCTCCGGCCCCTGGCAAGCCGCCACCAGCACACGCCGCAGGACTGGGAGCACGCCCGGCGGCTCGTGGCCCGGCACGGCTGGGACACGCTGGCGCCCTTCACGCTGCGCCCCGACAAGAGCTGGTTCTTCTCCGCAGACGGGGAGGCGATGCTTGCCTTCAGCTACCTCAACGGGTACGCCCTGGTGGCGGGCGACCCGGTGGGCGCAGCCGGGTCGGTGTCGCAGGTGGTGGACGAGTTCCTGGAGATGTGCAGGCGGCGAGCGTGGAACACCGCGTTCCTCGCCGTCCGGGAACACGACGTGCCGTTCTACGTCGCACGCGGGTTCCACAGCTTCTACCTCGGCGACGAGGCGGTGCTGCGCTGCGACACGTTCACGCTGAAAGGGCGCAGGGCCCTGCGGGCCGCGGTGCGGCGGGTGGGGCGCCGCTACCGGTTCGAGATCCTGCCCGAGTCGCAGGCCCCGCCCGAGCTCGTCGACCGGCTCAACGCCATGAGCAGGCGGTGGCGGGGCAAGGCCCCCGAACGCGGCTTCACCATGACCTTGGGCCAGGACGTCAGTGCGCAGAACGGAGACCCGGAACGGCTGCTCTGCCTCGCCATCGACGATCGCGACGAGCCCGGCGGGTTCCTGCGGATCGTCCCGGCCGGTGGCCGGCTACCCGGCTACACCCTCGACCTCATGCGCCGCGACCCGCACGCGCCGAACGGGATCACCGAGTTCCTCATCGCATCCACGGCGCTGGGCCTGAAGGAACGCCGCGTCGTTCGGTTCTCGCTGAACTTCGCGCTGTGGGGCCGCCTCTTCGCCGACGACGCGGCGTTCACCCCGGCGCAGCGCGCCGCCCGGTGGGCGGTGTCGCTGGTCAACCCGTTCTTCCAGGTCAAGTCGCTGCACGACTTCAACGCGAAGTTCGGCCCGCAGTGGCTACCTCGGGTGATCGCCTACCGCGGCCCAGCCGACCTGCCCCGCGTCGGGCTGCTGTACGCCGGCGCGGAGGGCTTCCTCGCCGTTCCCGGACTCGGCCCTCTGTTCCTCCCGCGGCCGGCCGACAACGCGGCGCCACAAGAGCTTCGGCAGCCTTCGTAACTGATTTCGACCTTATAGTCCGAATAGGTGAGTTAGTTCCGTTTCTCACACGTTGGGACGCGGCCGCTCGTCGCCTTGAATAGGCCATTCGGCCTCCCCGGCCTAGCGCTTCACTCGAATGGGCTATGAGCTGTCGGCATGAACACCGCCCCGGGCCGAACGAGCTCGGGTCGGCGCGCTCGCCCTCACCAGCATCAGGACCAGGGCCGGGGGCTGCACGCCAGGCCCGGTTGCACATCAGGCCATGGCCGGAAGGACTCTCATGCCCTCCGTTGACGTGATCGTCGGCAATCCCGTGTTGAACATCGCGGTGTTCGGGGTGTTCGTGCTGTTCACCCTTGCGGTGGTGGTGCGGACGGGGCGTGGCAACCGGACGGCCGCCGACTACTACACCGGCGGGCAGGTCTTCACCGGTGGACAGAACGGGATCGCGCTGGCGGGGGACTACCTGTCGGCCGCGGCGTTCCTCGGGGTGGCCGGGCAGGTCGCGGTGTTCGGCTACGACGGGGTGATGTTCGCGATCGGCTCACTGATGGGCTGGGTGGTGGCGCTGCTGTTCGTGGCCGAGCCACTGCGCAACACCGGCCGCTACACCATGGGCGACGTGCTGAGCTACCGGATGCGCGCCCGCCCGGTTCGCGCCGCGGCCGCCGCATCGACCCTGCTGGTGTCGCTGTTCTACCTGGTCGCGCAGGTCGCCGGCGCCGGTGGGCTGATCGCGCTGCTGGTGGGGATCCCAGGCGAGGATCGGGTCGGGCAATCCGTGGTGATCGCTGCAGTGGGCGCGGTGATGCTCTCCTACGTGCTGATCGGCGGGATGAGGGGCACCACTTGGGTGCAGATCCTCAAAGCCGGGCTTCTGATCGTCGCCGGGGTGGTGATGAGCGCTTGGGTGCTCGGCCGGTACGCCTTCAACCTGTCCGATCTGCTCGGCGACGCTGTGGAGGCGAACCCGGCCGGGCCGGCGCTGCTCACCCCGGGCCTGGAGTACGGCCACACGGAAATGTCGAAGATCGATTTCATGTCCCTGGGGCTGGCCGGGTTCCTCGGGCCGGCCAGCCTGCCCCATATCCTCATGCGCTTCTACACCGTCCCCGACGCCCGGGCGGCTCGCCGCTCGCTGGTCTGGGCGATCTGGTTGGTCGGCGCGTTCTTCGGGCTGGTGATCGTGATCGGCTTCGGGGCTGCCGCGCTGGTCTCGCCCGAGGCGATCCTGGCCGCGCCTGGCGGCTCGAACGCCGCCGCCCCGCTGCTGGCCTACCGGCTGGGCGGGGAACTGCTGCTCGGACTGGTGGCCGCGATCGCGTTCGCCACCATCCTCGCCGTCGTCGCCGGGCTCACCATCACCGCCTCGGCCTCGTTCGCCCACGACGTGTACGCGAACCTGATCAAACGTGGGCGCGCCGAGCCGGCCCGGGAGGTCCGCATCGCCCGCTGGACCGCCGTCATGGTCGGCGTCTTGGCCATCGGCGGGGGCATTCTGGCCAACGGCCAGAACGTCGCCGTGCTCATCGGGGTGGCGTTCGCCGTGGCAGCCTCGGCGAACTTCCCGGCGTTGATCTACACCGTCTTCTGGCGGCGGTTCAACACCACCGGCGCCCTGGCCAGCATGTGGGGCGGGATGGGCACCGCGCTGGTGCTGGTGGTGTTATCTCCCGAGGTCTCCGGAAGCCCGACCTCCATGCTCCCCGGGCTCGATTTCGCCTGGTTCCCCCTAGCCAACCCGGGCATCGTGTCCCTGCCGGTGTCGTTCGTCCTCGGCGCGGTCGGCACCTGGATCGGTGGCCACCGCGATCCGGACGCCGCCCGGACTCACGCAGAGATGGAGGTGCGCGCCCTCACCGGCGCCAACGTCGTGCCGACCGCCACTCCAGCCCCGGGCGGCGCGTCGAACACCTTTGACGGCTGATCAAAGCAGGACCGGGCACCCGCGTAAACGATGCAAGGACACTCACACGTTCGCCCGGGCGCTGACAGGCCGCCGCCGGTGGAAGTTGTTCGTTTCCGAGGGCCCGGACTCAGCGGCGCAGGGCGGTCTCCCGCTCCATATGCGACAGCTTCTCGGGATTGCGCACGGCGTACAGCCCGGTGATGAGGCCGTCGTCGATGCGCACCGCTATGACGGTATCCACTTCGCCGCCCAGTCGGAGGATCAGCGCCGGGTAGCCATTGACCTGTGCCGGCTGAAGCGACACCGCGGCGGCGATCCTGCCCAGCCCGACGGCCAGCAGCCGGGCCACCTTGTCGGCCCCCACGATGGGCCGCGGCACGGCCTGCTTGAGTCCTCCACCGTCACCCACGAGGACGACATTCGGCGCGAGGATGTCGAGCAGGCATTGCATGTCGCCCGTCTCGACCGCCCGCTGGAACGCCTCGAGCGCGTCTCGGGTCTCGGCCGGAGAAACGACCTCGCGCGGCCGGCGCGCCGCGACGTGCGCCCGCGCCCGGTGCGCGATCTGGCGGACCGCGGCCGAGCTCTTGCCGACGGCTTCCGCGATCTCGTCGTACCCGAGGTCGAACACCTCGCGCAGCACGAACACCGCCCGCTCGGTCGGCCCGAGCGTCTCCAGCACCAGCAGCATCGCCATCGAGACGCTGTCGGCCAACTCGACGTCCTCGGCCACGTCGGGCGCGGTGAGCAGCGGCTCGGGCAACCAGGAGCCGACGTAGGACTCCTTGCGCCGGACTAGCGTGCGCAGTCGGGTGAGCGCCTGCCGGGTGGTGATCCGGACCAGGTATGCACGCTGATCCTGCACGGTGTCGAGATCGACGCCCGCCCACCGCAGCCAGGTCTCCTGAAGGACGTCCTCCGCGTCGGCTGCCGAGCCGAGCATCTCGTAGGCGACGTGAACAGCAGCCTGCGGTGGGCGAGGAACGCCGCGGTGGCGGGGTCCGGGCGGTCGTCGGGACTCATGCCCCCGCCGCGATCTTCGGGCGCGGTCTGCGACGTGCCGGCCATGGATGGCTCCTCTTCAACCTCGACTCGTGCCACCCACCAGACGCCGGACCCCGCCGTTTTGTGACACCACCACGGCGTGTCCAACGAGACCTTGGTCTCCCTGGTCGCCCTGATCAACGCGACCAACCGGCTCAGCGTGATCGTGCGCCAGCAAGGGGGTTCCTACGAGCCCGGCATGTTCGCCAGCGTGACGAGCTGATCGGCAGACGAATCACGGCCCGGCTCAGGATCAGTCGATCCGAGCCGGGCCGCTCGATCTCCTCGGCCGCCTTCGTGTGCTTGCGGAAGGGCGCGGCCAGGGTGCTGGCTACTCCCCTTCAGTGCCCACGAGCCTGCCGCATGTTTCGTCGATTGCGCAACTGAGGATCTGATGTTGAGTTCGTCACGCGCTGGTCGCAACGGGCCCGAAAAGGGAGGATCGGGAGCATGGCGAACCGACCCGGACCGCCGACCCCACCGGGAGCCCCCACGCAGGTCGTCGAACCGACACAGCCGCAACTGCGGTCGGCCGCGGCGACCTTCGCCCTCCTGAGCAGCCCGCCGCGGCTGCACCTCGTCTGGCTGATGGCGCACGAGACCTTCGACGTAGGGACCCTGGCCGGCCGGGTCGGACTCAGCATCGCCACCACCAGCCAGCACCTGAGCAAACTGCGCCTCTCCGGCGTCATCTCGGCGCGGCGCGACGGCCGCCACACCTACTACACCGTCGACGACCCGCACGTACTGACGCTGATCGACCAGATCTTCAGCCACATCGCCGCCGACGGCACCCTCGCCCCCGACCCGTAGAACGACGGTCGAGGACATCCAGCAGACGGTCTCGACCGGTCGGCCCGTGTCACCGAGGTGTGGCCGATGCCGCTCAAGGACTGGAGCACCGGCGCCGGCTTCGACGCATCCGACCGCGACGGCGGCATCAACATCCGCCCGTGGCCGGTCACCGGGCTCGCCATGCCCGACACGATCGCGTCGTACACGGCCCGCGGTCGGACCCTGCTCGTCACGGCGAACGAGGGCGACGCCCGCGAGTGGGGCGACTACGTCGAGCCCGTCCGGGTCGGCAGCTCGGACTACCGGCTGTGCGCCGACGTCTTCCCCGACGCGGCCACGCTGAAGCAGCCCGCGAACCTCGGGCGGCTGAACGTCTCGACCGGGAGCGGCCTGCGCGCCGACGGCTCCTGCTACGAGCGCATCGACGCCGCCGGCGCTCGGTCGTTCTCGATCCTCAACACTGACGGCACCCTCGTCTTCGACTCGGGATCGCTGTTCGAGCAGAAGATCGCCGAGCTGATCGCGACCGGGAAGCTGCCCGCGACCGCGTTCAACGCCAACAACACCGCGAACCCTCGGCCGACACCCGTAGCGACGACAAGGGCGTCGAGCCGGAGGGGATCGCCGTCGGCGATGTCCGCGGGCGGACGTATGCGTTCCTCGGGTTCGAACGCATCGGCGGGGTGATGGTCTTCGACATCACCGACCCGCAGGCCGTCACCTATGTCGACTACGTCAACGACCGCAATTGGGACGCCGTCTACGACGGCGCGGCGGTCCCTGACCAGGGCGATCTCGGCGCGGAGGGTGTGGGGTTCATCTCCGGCCCGCGTCCCGATGATCGCCGTGGCCAACGAGGTGTCCGGCACGACCACCCTCTACGCGGTCGAGCCGACCCAGAAGTGACGGATGCCGGGCGGGGCCGGGTCACGGAAACATTCCGGCCCTGCCCGGCGCTGACGCCGGACGCGGAACTGGGCGTCTACCGTCACCACCGGATCCATCTCGTCGACCACCGAGCCTTGTTCTACTCGACACACGGAAGACGCCTCACCGTCCACTCGTTCGAGTGAAATGCCGCAGTGACTTCACTCCTACGCAATACTTGCCGCGCTTTTGCGGCAATTACTGTCGCGGGCGTTGCCGGGCTGGCTGTGCTGGTCCCGCCTGCGTCCGCGGCGCCCAGTACTGGTCCGGTCATCGCCGAGGTCTATGGCGGTGGTGGCAACTCCGGTACGACCTTGACCCGGGACTTCATCGAACTGGCGACGACCGGCACCACCCCGGCGAGCGTCGCAGGCATGAGTGTGCAGTACCTGCCTGGCTCGCCTAGCGGGAGCAGCCGCTGGCAGGCCACCCCGCTGTCCGGTTCGGTCGATCCTGGCGCGCGCTTCCTTGTCGCAGAGGCCGCGGGGGGCGCAGGCACGGTCGAGCTGCCCACCCCCGATGTAACCGGGTCGATCAATATGTCCGCCACGACCGGCACGGTGGCACTCGCCACCGGAACAACCCCGTTGACCTGCCTGACTGCCGTTGACTGCGCGGCCGACTCGCGCATCGTCGACCTCGTCGGCTACGGCAGCGCGGTGGTGCGGGAAACCAGCCCTGCGCCGGCGCCGAGCGCCACCACATCGGTCTTCCGCACCACATCGGCCGACACCGACAACAACTCGACCGACTTCGTCGTGGGGCCGCCCAGTCCGCAGAACTCCGCGGGCGAGAAGCCCGGCGGCCCGAGTGGAGCGATCGACGCGCGCATTCGCGACATCCAGGGGACTACCCGGACATCGCCGCTGGTCGGCAAGGTCGTGCGAGTTCCCGGCATCGTCACCGCCACGAGAGCGTTCGGCTCCTCACGCGGTTTCTGGATGCAGGACCCTCAACCCGACAACGACCCCCGCACCAGCGAGGGCCTTTTCGTGTTCACCGGTTCCGTGACGCCGCCGGTCGCGGTCGGCGACGCCGTCACCGTCACCGGCACGGGGGCCGAATACCGTCCCGCGTCGGGCTACCAGACGACCACCCAGCTCACCAGCGCCACCTGGACCACAGATTCGCGCGGCAACGAGCTGCCGAATCCGGTCGTGATCACCGAGAACACGGTGCCCGGCGAGTACACGCCGCAGCCGGGCGGCAGCATCGAGTCCCTGCCGTTGGAGCCCTCGAAGTACGCGCTGGACTTCTGGGAGGCGCACGAAGGCGAGTTGGTCAGCGTCGCCGATGTACGCGCCGTCAGCAGCACCACGGCCTTCAACGAGGTGTTCGTGACCACCAAGCCGGGCGAGCACCCCAACGCACGCGGTGGGTCGGTGTATCTCGGCTACGACCAGACCAACACCGGCATTGTCAAGATCCAGTCGCTGATCCCGTTCTCGCAGCGGCCGTTCCCGAAGGCCAACACCGGTGACGTCCTCACCGGCATCACAGCGGGCCCGGTCGAGTACAGCCAGTTCGGCGGTTACACCCTCCAGGCCTCGATCCTCGGCGAGCTCAAGGACAACGGCCTCGCCCGTGAGGTCACCGGCAAGCAGAACGGTGGCGAGCTCGCGGTGGCCACCTACAACGTGGAGAACCTGTCAGCCGTCGACGATCAGGCGAAATTCGACGGGCTGGCCCGCGGCATCATCGACCACCTGTCGTCTCCGGACATCGTGACGCTGGAGGAGATCCAGGACAACAACGGTCCGACCGGCGTGAACGACGGCGTGGTCGCGGCCGACCAGACGCTGAAGCGCTTCGTCGACGCGATTGTGGCCGCGGGCGGGCCGCGCTACGAGTGGCGGCAGATCGACCCGCAGGACATGACCGACGGTGGTGAGCCGGGCGGCAACATCCGGGTCGGCTTCCTGTTCAACCCGCAGCGGGTGTCGTTTGTGGACCGTCCCGGTGGCAACGCCACGACCGCGGTCGACGTGGTGGCCGACCAGAAGAACAAGAACCCGCAGCTGTCGATCTCACCCGGCCGGGTCGACCCGACCAACCCGGCGTGGCGAACCAGCCGCAAGCCGCTGGCCTGCGAGTTCGTCTTCCACGGAAAGACCGTGTTCGTCATCGCCAACCACTTCGCCTCGAAGGGCGGCGACCAGCCGGTGCACGGCATCAACCAGCCCCCGGTCCGCAGCTCCGAGGTGCAGCGTGAGCAGCAGGCCACGGTCCTGCGTGGCTTCATCGACAAGCTGTTCGCGGCCGATCCGAACGCCGACCTCGTGGTGGCCGGCGACCTCAACGACTACCAGTTCTCGCCGACCCTGCGGACCCTCACCCAGGGCGGTGCGCTGACGGCGCTGATGAACACCCTTCCCGAGAGCGAGCGCTACAGCTACGTCTTCGACGGCAATTCGCAGGTGCTGGACCACATCCTGGTCTCGAAAGCACTGAAGAAGGTCGACTACGACGTGGTGCACATCAACGCTGAGTTCGCCGAGCGGTCAAGTGACCACGACCCGCAGATCGTACGGTTCCTGCCCTAGCAACGGATAAGCAGTTCCCCAAGGCCACCTTGGTTGCGTTGAACGCGACCAAGGTGGCCTTGGGTGCTTAAGCGGGCGTCTTTCCGAGCCTTTCCCGACCACGTTCCTGCCGCCACAGGTACACGGGAACAACCGGGGCACCGCACCGTAGTGTCTACTGTGTCACGTGATTCGCGTCGAGGACCTCCGCTCGCTGCCGCTGTTTGGCGACCTGTCCGACGACCAGATCACGCAGCTGATCGCGGCCAGCACGGTCGTCCGGATCGAACCCGGTGTCGAACTGTTCCACGAGGGCGAGCCAGCAGACTTCTGGTGGGCGCTCGTGGACGGCGAGATCGAGCTGAGCCGTCGCATCGGCCGCGAGGAGACCCTGGTAGGCCGGATGGACGCCCCGGGCAGGTGGGCGGGCGGATTCCGCGCCTGGGATGACCGCGGCGTCTACCTGGCGACCGGGCGCGGAAAGGTCGACGGGCAGGTGCTCCGGCTACCCGCCACGGCGTTGTGTGAGCTGGCGAGCGCCTGGTTTCCCTTCGGCAGCCACCTGATCAGCGGGCTGTACCATACGGCGCGCTCGATCGAGTCGACCGCGCGCCAGCGCCAGTCGCTCGTCGCCCTGGGCACGCTCGCCGCGGGCATCGCCCACCAGATCAACAACCCGGCCGCGGCCGCTACCAGGGCGATCGACGAGCTCGAGGACACGTGCCGGACCCTGCTGTCGTCGCAGGGCCTGCTCGCCAGGAACGAGCTCGCCGCCCAGCAGTTCGTTGCACTCGACGCGCTGCGCAGTGAGATCGGGTCCCGCCCAACCGTCTCGGACCCGCTTACCGTCTCCGATCTGGAGGGCGACCTCGAAACGTGGCTCGCCGACCACGGTGTCGAGCGTGAGTGGCTCGTCGCCCCGGCGCTTGCCGCGGCAGGCGCCGATGTCGCCTGGTGCGAGCGGGCGGCAACGGTGATCAACGGACCGGCTCTCGGGCCTGCCATGGAGTGGGTGGCGAGCACCCTGTCCGCCACCGCGTTGCTCGCCGAGCTCAAGGAGTCGACCGGGCGAATCTCCGAGCTGGTCGCCACCGTCAAGTCCTACTCACAGATGGATCGCGCGTCGATGCAGCGCGTCGACGTCGCGAGCGGAGTCGACAGCACGCTGGCGATGCTCGGCCACAAGCTTGGTGCCGGAATTACGATCGTCCGCGACTACGGGTCCGACGTGCCGACGATCGACGCCTACGCGAGCGAGCTGAACCAGGTCTGGACCAACCTGATCGACAACGCGCTCGACGCGATGGACGGCGCGGGCACGCTGCAGGTGACGGTGCGCGCCGACGGCGACGCCGTGTCGGTGACGATCGCCGACACCGGACCGGGTATGCCGCCCCAGGTGGCGGAACGCGCGTTCGACGCGTTCTTCTCGACCAAGGACGTCGGCAAAGGCACCGGCCTGGGCCTCGACATCGCGCGGCGCATCGTCGTGGAGCGCCACCGCGGAACGATCACAATTGACTCCCGCCCTGGCGCGACTGCCCTGCTCGTCCTGCTGCCCGGCAGACCCCCGGCGGCCCCGACCGCTCCCCCA
Source organism: Pseudonocardia aurantiaca (assembly GCF_039526725.1). Lineage (NCBI taxonomy): Bacteria > Bacillati > Actinomycetota > Actinomycetes > Pseudonocardiales > Pseudonocardiaceae > Pseudonocardia > Pseudonocardia aurantiaca. The sequence continues at coordinate 646,705 of NZ_BAAAJG010000003.1, read as the reverse complement.
ACCCGCGACCGGCACGTCGGCTAGTTGGCCGACCCGAAGCGGGTGCCCCAGCCCGGGTGTTCTCTGCTGTGCGGCTCGACTACGGGTACTAGCGATCCCAGATCTGCTCGAGGCTGGTAGCCAGCTCGCGGACGGTGGCGTCGCTGTGCATGCGGAGCCTGCTCATCGCGAGTTCGTAAGCCTCGTTGTCGGCGCGCTTCCCGATGACCCAGATGACGGCCACGTTCCCTTCGGCGTCGACGCGGTAGATGATCCGGTAGTCGCGGTTGCCGACGACGAGCTTCCGGAAGGTGGTGAGGTCCCCACCCGCACGGTTCCCGAGGGGCTGCCCGCGCAGGTGGGGATCGGTCTCGAGCTTCTTCAATCCCGTGGCGACGATCCGCTGAGCCGCCCCGTCCAGATCGTGGAAGTCTTCGCGGGCTTCCTCGGTGAGCTGGACCTTCGCCATCGTGTGTCCTTACCCCTCGTCGAGGCTGTCGGGGTCGATCCCGACTTCGGCGAGGACGTCGTCCAGGTCGTAGCGGCGGCCGCTGTCGGCGGCTGCCCGGACCAGCGCGATGCTCAGGAGTCGCAAGTCGTCCTCCAGTTCGTCGAGCCTCTGTAGCCGGTCCATACTGTCGATGTTCACGACCGCGGCCACTGCCTTGCTGTTACGCATGAGGACCTGTGGTCGGCCGTTCTCGGCGTCGGTTACGAGCTTGGAGACGCCCTTGCTGCTTGCGTCGGTGATGCTGATTAGGTCTCGTGTGTCTACGTTCATGCTCCGTGGCTCCATCCCCGTTACTGGGTAGAATCCTACCTAGATAGCTCGACAGTAGGCCACCGCCGTTACCCACTCGAACTAGTGAGTCGAACCACCCCGTCGCCGAGCACGCCGCGCCGCGACCACACGGTCGTGGCCAGCTTGGCCAGGCCGTTGAGCTGCTAGAACCTGGTGCTGCAGAGAAGGTGCTTCCGTCTGGCGCGCCAGAAAAGACGAACGCCTCGGCCGTCAGCTCGAGCCCGAGTGCCCGCGCACGGGCCGCCGCACGTGCTCGGTGATCACGCAGCACCATGACGGTCTCGGAGTCGAGCGCGAGCCGCCGTTGCTGGTGGGTCGTCGGACTGAGCGGCCGGCACACGTGCGGTTTGCACCGCCGGTCGCAGTCGTGCGGGCCCGCGGTGTGATGATCCATCCGGCGCCGCCCTGGCTCAGGAGCCGGTTGCGAACCGCCTCTCTGACCCATTCGGCAGAGCCAAAACCGCTGGTCACACGTGGAGCCGGAGGTCGGGATCGAACCGACGACCTACCGCTTACAAGGCGGTTGCTCTACCACTGAGCTACACCGGCCAGAGTGCGCGGGCCGAGCATAGCGCGCAGCCAGGTACCGACCCGCGGACTCACGCCCTCACGAGCACAGCGCGCGAGCCGGACGCGGGGCCGGCCGCCTCCACCGGCGGCCGGAGCTCACGGCGGAAGAACTCGGAGACGGCCAGGTCTCCCGGTCCTCCGGCGCCAACGCGGTGGTTGTTGCCGCGCACGATCTTGCGCTTTCCGCGGATGCAGCCAGCGCGGAGCCTGACTTCGCAGAGTGCAGCTGAACGCAAGCGGGGCCCCCCTGCACCGGGCCGCACCGAAACCAGCACGCAGCCACAGCCGGAGTTCCCGATGCCGCGTTGATCATCCTCGCGCTGGTCCTGGTCCTCGCCCTTGCGGCCGCAGCCACAGGAACGTGAATTCGAGCCACGGGGTGCTTCTGGGTTCGGTTCCACCCGGCAAGATCGTCCGGACACCGCTTAGGCTTTGTGGTCGTGATCTCCCCCCTCCACCAACCGGACGCATGACGACCGCAGGGCGCTTCTCCCGGCGGCTGCGCACTGCGTTGCGCCGGGAGGCGCAAGGTCTCCTGCAAGCGGGCCCACGGACCGTGCAGCTGATGCGGCCGCTGGGGCCGCAGGTGCCGAGCGACGCGCGAGTGCAGCAGGTGCTCGACCTGTGCATGCAGGTCGGGGAGGTGCTGCTGTCCAGCGGCGAGAACGCCGACGAGACGACGCGGACGATGCTGCGGCTCGCGTCGGCGTGCGGGCTCTCGGCCGTCGACGTGGACATCACGTTCACCTCCATCACCATGTGCTGCCACCGCGGGATGGCGGCGGCGCCGGTGACGTCGATGCGGCTGGTGCGGTACCGGTCGCTCGACCTCACCCGGCTCGCGGAGGTCTCCTCGGTCGTCGACCGGGTCGAGCACGCCGAGCTCGACGCCGAAGGGGCGGCCGCGGTGCTCGCGGAGGCGGTCAGCGCCCCGCACCCCTACCCCCGCTGGGTCGCGACGACCGGTTGGGCGGGGTTGGCGGCGTCGATCGCGCTGCTGCTGGGGGCCGCTCCGGTCACCGCGCTCGTGGCGTTCGTCGTCACCGCGCTCATCGACCGGACGGGGCGGCTGCTCAACCGGTGGGGTCTTCCGGCGTTCTTCCAGCAGGTCGTGGGCGGGATGCTCGCGACGGGGGCGACGCTCGCGCTGTTCGCCGGGGGTGTGTTCCCGCCGGGCACGAAACCGTCCCTGGTCATCGCCGCGTCGATCACGGTGCTGTTGTCCGGTCTGTCTGTCGTCGGCACCGTGCAGGACGCGATCTCCGGTTACTACGTGACGGCGGCCGGTCGGGGTATGGAGATCCTGCTGCTGTCTGCCGGCCTGCTGACCGGTGTCGTGCTGGGTCTGAAGATCGGGTTCGAGTTCGGGCTCGCGCTCGAGGTGGCGGGCGAGCTCCCGAGTGGGGCCGGGCAGTTCAGTATCTCTCTGCTGGCCTCGGCTGCCGCGGCGGCGTCGTTCTCGCTCGCCGGCTACGCCAGACCGCGGCCGCTGCTCGCCGCCGGGCTGGCCGGGGCCGCCGGCTGGGGCACGTACGGCGTGTTGACCCAACTGTTCGCGACCGGGCCGGTCGCGGCGACCGGAGCCGCGGCGGTGGTCGTCGGGATCGCGACCGGGCTGCTGCGGCGAAGCGGCAGCGGGGTCGCGCCGCTGGTGGTCACGCTCGCCGGCATCACACCGCTGCTGCCAGGATTCACTGCCTATCGCGGCTTCTATCAACTCGCCGTCGAAGGGCTCGCCGACGGACTGGTCACCGCGACGGTCGCACTCGGCATCGGGCTCGCGCTCGCCGCGGGAGTGGCGTTCGGGGACTTCCTCGCGCGGCCGCGTCGGACACCTGTCACATCCGTCGCAGAAGCCCCGCAGGACGCCGACCGGCAGTAGGCTCTAGATCAGCCCATGCGTGCTCGACGCTCGCATGACGCGCGCCCTCCGGCGTCGAGTGACGGGCCCGGGCGCATTTGCCCGAGGAGGATCATGCCGTCCGGCAGCACCACGCCCGATTCCGAAGCCGAGTTCGTGGTTGTTGCGAACCGGCTGCCGGTCGATCTGGAGAAGCTCCCGGACGGCACGGAACGCTGGAAGCGCAGCCCCGGCGGGCTCGTCACCGCGCTCGAGCCGATGCTCCGCAGCCGGGAAGGGGCATGGGTCGGCTGGCCCGGCCTCGCCGACGCCGACGTCGCCCCGCTCGTCGAGGACGGGCTGCACCTGTACCCGGTGCGGTTGTCGGCCGAGGAGGTCGAGAACTACTACGAGGGCTTCTCCAACGGCACCCTGTGGCCGCTCTACCACGACGTGGTGGCCCCGCCCGCCTTCCACCGGCACTGGTGGCAGGCGTACGTGCGGGTGAACCAGCGCTTCGCGCAGGTCGTCGCCGACGTGGCGGCGGAGGGCGCCACGGTCTGGGTGCAGGACTACCAGCTGCAGCTCATGCCCGCGGCGCTCCGCAAGCTGCGCCCCGACCTGCGGATCGGCTTCTTCCTGCACATCCCGTTTCCGCCGACGGAGCTGTTCATGCAGCTGCCGTGGCGCACGCGGATCGTCGAAGGGCTGCTCGGCGCCGATCTCGTCGGCTTCCACACTCCCGGCGGCGCCCGGAACTTCCGCTGGCTCGCCACCCGCATCGCGGGAGCGACAGCGGGTCACGGACGCAACGAGGTCGTAGTGGGCGGCCGCACGGTCAAGCTCGGCGCGTTCCCCATCTCGATCGACTCGGCCGCTCTCGACAAGCTCTCGCGCACTCCAGAGGTGCTCGAGCGCGCGAAAGAGATCCGGTCCGACCTCGGCGACCCCGAGCGCGTGATCCTCGGCGTCGACCGGCTCGACTACACGAAGGGCATCGACGTCCGGCTGCGCGCGTTCGAGGAGCTGCTGGTCGAGGGCCGGGTCTCGGCCGACGACACGGTCATGGTCCAGCTCGCGACGCCGAGCCGGGAGCGCGTCGAGCACTACCAGAAGATGCGCAACGACATCGAGCAGTCGGTCGGGCGCATCAACGGTGAGTACGCGCGGGTCGGCCACCCGGCAGTGCACTACCTGCACCAGTCGCTGCCGCGCGACGAGCTCGCCGCGTTCTTCGTGGCCGCCGACGTAATGCTCGTCACGCCACTGCGCGATGGCATGAACCTGGTCGCGAAGGAGTACGTGGCCTGCCGGCACGACGAGGGCGGCGCGCTCGTGCTCTCGGAGTTCGCCGGTGCCGCTTACGAGCTGAAGGACGCTCTGCTCGTGAACCCCCATGACACCGACGGTGTGAAGAACGCGCTCTACGCTGCGCTGAAGCTCGCCCCGGAGGAGGGCCGCAGGCGGATGCGGGCGCTGCGCCGCCAGGTGCTCGGCCACGACGTCGACCGCTGGGCGCGCTCGTTCCTCGACGCACTCGGCCTCCCGCCGGCCGGGAGCACGTCGTGACCGATCTCGACGACGCTGTGCGGGCCGTGGCGTCCGTTCCGCGGTTGCTCGTGGCCCTCGACTTCGACGGGGTGCTCGCCCCGATCGTGAACGTGCCGTCCGAGGCCCGGCCGCTTCCCGAGTCCGCGGCCGCGCTCGGGGCACTCGCCACGCTCTCCGACACGGTCGTCGCGCTGGTGTCGGGCCGCGGGCTGGCGGACCTGGCCGCGGTCTCGGGTTTCGGCAGCCCCATCCGGATGATCGGCAGCCACGGCGGTGAGTTCGACGACGGCGCTGCCGTGCTCGACGATGCCCAGCGCGAGCGACTCGACGCGGTCGTGGCTGAGCTCGAGGAGCTCGTGGGTGGGGAACCCGGCGTCGTGCTGGAGCACAAGCCCGCCGGCGTCGCCGTGCACGTGCGGAACGCGCCGCCCGAGGTCGCCAGCCGGGTGATCGACGCCGTGGGCACCGGGCCGGCCGCCCGCGACGGCGTCGAGGCCACACCCGGCAAGGCGGTCGTCGACCTGTCCGTGGTGCAGATCAACAAGGGCGCTGCCCTCGACGTACTGCGCGAGCGCATCGAGGCCGACGCCGTGCTGTTCGCGGGCGACGACGTCACCGACGAGACGGCCTTCGCCCGGCTGCGGCCCGGCGACGTCGGCGTGAAGGTCGGCCCGGGCGACACCGCGGCCGAGCACCGCGTGGACGGGCCCCTCGACGTCGCGAAGCTGCTGAAGGGGCTTCTCGCCGCGCGCACCGGGCGGTAGGGCTCAGGCAGCGGCGGCCAGTCGGCGCTCGGCGTCGTCCCAGTCCAGGGGCAGCGCCGACGAGGGCACGTTCCAGAAGGTGAACCGGGAGTCGGCCATCGCGGACCGGTGCCGGCCCATGATCGTCCGGTGTGGTTCCGCGCGGACCATGGCGTTGAGCGCGTCCTGGTCCCGCCACACGCTGAGCGTGGCGAACTCCCGGCGCAGCGGGTGCGCCACGAGCGAGACGCCGAGCGCGCCGTCGGCCTTGCGGACCTGGGCGTGGATGCGCATCGCGTCGAGGAAGAACGGCAGGACGTGCCGGTACCCACGCACGCGGAACCGGGACGCCATCACCACCACCTCGCCTGCTTCGGGAGTCGGGTCGATGGCGATCCAGGGCAACGTGGGCATGCCGGCCTCCTCGGGCGAAAATGTTCTTGTCAGTGACAAGATGCCCCTCACCACATATCTTGTCAATGTAAAGACCTGGAGTAGGATCGACCGCGTGCCCTACCACCACGGCCACCTGAGGCGGGCCCTGCTCGACACCGCACTCGAGGCGATCACCGAACAGGGCCCTGCCGCGGTGAGCCTGCGCGACGTCGCCCGGCGTGCAGGCGTCTCACACGCCGCGCCGACGCACCACTTCCGGGACAAGGCCGGGCTGCTCACCGCGCTCGCCGCGGAGGGCTGGACGCTGCTCGCCGACGCGCTCAGCGCCGCAGCCGCCAGAGGAGAGGGCTTCGCCGAGCTAGGCGTGACCTACGTTCTTTTCGCCACCTCGCACCCAGGCCACTTCGCCGTGATGCGCGCGCCCGGGCTCGTCCGGAGGGACGATCCGGATCTCAGGGCCGCGCAACAGCGGGCGGGCGCGCTCCTGCAGGCGGGCGCCGCGCAGCACGACGCGCGGGCCGGGGCCGGCGGCGCGCCGGGCGACCACGCAACCACATCGCTGGCCGCGTGGTCACTCGTCCACGGCCTCTCGGCGCTGCTGGTCGAAGGCGCCGTGAAGCCCGAGCCCGGCACCGACGTGGCGACGCTCGCCCGCTCGGTCACCAGGCGGCTGGGACCGGGCTGACCTCACGTGAACGCAGCCGAATCACCCGTGCAGTCCCCCCGGCTGTCCTCCGCGCCGGAAGCCGCACGGGCCGGGCGTCACCAGCCGGAGAAGAACCGCTGGTCCACGCGGGGTTTGGCACTCGTCACGCCCACCACGAGCTCCGTGGGCAGCGTGACGCGGCGCGGCCGGTTGCGGTCGCCACGCTCCAACAGCAGCTCCCCCGCCACGCGACCCTTCTCGAGAACGGGCTGCCGCACCGTGGTGAGCCCGGCGCGTTCGGCCTCCGGCACCCCGTCGAAGCCGGTGATCGTGAGCTGGTCGGGCACTGCGAGCTCGCGCACGGCCGCGTGGCGGAGCGCCCCCAGCGCGAGGATGTCGGAGGTGCAAACGATGGCCGTGATCTCCGGGTGGGCCGCGAGCAGCGCGGCTGCCGCGTCCTGCCCGGCGTCGACGCTGTGCTCGAAGCGCTCGTGCACGGGCACCTCCACCCAGTCCACACCCACCGCGGCGAGCCCGTCGCGGATGCCGGCGAGCCGCTCGCGCTGCACCGGGTAGGTGGCGGCGGCCTGGCGCTCGGGCGAGGCCGGGCCGTCGTTGCGGCCGGCGGCGAGTCGCATGCAGAGCACGCCGACGCGGCGGTGGCTGAGCGCGGTGAGGTGCCGAGTCAGGGCGAGCATCCCGGCCCGGTCGTCGACGCCGACCCGGTCGACGCCTTCGACGCTCATCGGCTGGTCGCAGACCACCGTCGGCACGGGGCGTTCGAGCACTGCAAGGAAGTGCGGGTCGTCCTCGCGCACGGAGTAGACGACGAACCCGTCGACGCCGGCCTGGTGCACCGCAGTGACGTCGACCTGCTCGGGACTGACCGGGACGAGCAGCAGTCCCTGCCCAGCCTGCTCGCAGGCGAGGGCGAGGCCCTCGAGGAAGCCGGTGGCCGCCGGGTCGCGGAAGGCGTAGGAAAGGGCCTCGGTGAGCAGCAGCCCGACCGCCCCGGCCTTGCGGGTGCGCAGCGAACGGGCCACCGGGTCGGGGCCGGGATAGCCGAGGCGCCTCGCCGCCTCCAGCACGCGGGCACGCAGCGGTGCCGACAGTTGATCGGGTCGGTTGTATGCATTGGACACAGTGGTGCGTGATACGCCCAGCTCGGCGGCTAGCGAGGCCAGCGTCGCTGGTCGTCGGACGTTGGAAGCCCCGGCCATCGCTGAACCGTAACGGTTCAGAGAGGTAGCGGAAAGTGGAGAACCGCCCTGGTGAGGGAGCCGATGCTCACACGCTAGAGTGAATCGACAACGGTTATCAGATGCACTCGGGAGATCGACCCATGGCCTACCGCAGCTCCGGCGCCGCCCTCGTGACGATCGCCCTCATCACGCTCGCCGGATGCAGTTCAGGGGGCGGGGGGACGCAGGCAGCGGCCCCGGCCGGCGACGCCCCGGTCGAGGTGGTCACCTCCACGAACGTCTACGGCAGCATCGCCCAGGCCGTCGGCGGCGAGCGGGTGAAAGTCGCGTCGCTCATCGACGACCCGGCGGCGGACCCGCACTCCTACGAGAGCACCCCGGCGGATGCTGCGAAGGTCGCCGGCGCGCGAGTCGTGGTCTTCAACGGCGGCGGCTACGACGACTTCATGCCCCGGCTGGTGCAGTCGGGCGGAGCCAGCCCGACCGTGATCGATGTGGCGGAAGTCTCGGGTCTCGTTCCCTCGGCCGGGGCAGCGGAGGAGCACCCGCCCGGAGAGGCGGCGCCTGCTGAGGGCAATGCGCACGGGCACGGCTCGTTCAACGAGCACTTCTGGTACAGCCTCCCGACGATGCAGGCGGTCGCGTCCCGCCTCGCCGCGGACCTCGGTGCCGCCGACCCGGCAGGCGCAGCCGAGTACACCTCCAACGCCGAGGCCTTCAACTCCCACGTCGCGGACCTGCAGACCCGCACGCAGGCGATCGGCGCCAGCAACCCCGGCGCGCGGGTGGCCGTCACCGAGCCGGTGCCGGGCTACCTCATCCAGGCGGCCGGCCTCACCGACGCCACCCCGCCGGAGTTCACGGCGGCGGTCGAGGAGGACAGGGACCCGCCCGCGGCCGTCCTGCAGGAGACGCTCGCACTGTTCCAGGGCACCCCGGTGCGCGCGCTCGTGCTCAACCAGCAGACCCAGACCCCCACCACCGACCAGGTACAACAGGCGGCGCAGACTGCAGGGGTGCCTGTGGTGGGCGTCACTGAGACACTCCCCCAGGGCACAACCGACTACGTGAGCTGGATGGGCGGTCAGATCGACGCCCTGGCCGGCGCACTGAACGGGAGCTGATCGCCGGTGGCCGCACCGCCCACCACCACATCGCCGGACGTGTCCCGGCTCCCCGTCGTCGCACCGGCGCTCTCGCTACGCGGGGCGCGGGTGAGCTTCGGGGACCGGACGCTATGGGAGGGGCTCGACCTGGACGTGGCGCCGGGTGAGTTCATGGCGGTGCTCGGCCCCAATGGCTCGGGCAAGACCACGCTCGTACGGGTGCTGCTCGGGCTGCTGCCGCTCTCGGAGGGGGAGGTGCGGATCGGGGGGCGCCCGCCGCGGCGGGGCAGCCCCAGCATCGGCTACATCCCCCAGCAGAAGGCGATGGACGCCGACCTGCCGCTGCGCGGCCGCGACCTCGTCGGGCTCGGGCTCGACGGTCACCGGCCCGGCGTCGGGCTTCGGGGCAGGCGGGTCCGCCGCGAGCGAGTCGACGCGGCGCTCGCCGCCGTCGGCGGCACCGCGTACGCGGACTCGCCGGTGGGGCGGCTGTCCGGCGGGGAGCAGCAGCGGCTGCGCGTCGCGCAAGCCCTGGTCGGCGACCCGAACGTGCTGTTGTGCGACGAGCCGCTGCTCTCGCTCGACCTCTCTCACCAGCGCACGGTCACCCGTCTCATCGACGAGCGGCGCCGCGCGGCCGGCACCGCCGTGCTGTTCGTCACGCACGAGATCAACCCGGTGCTCCCGCTGATCAACCGCGTGCTCTATCTCGTCGACGGCCGGTTCCGGGTCGGGCCGCCAGAAGAGGTCATGACGTCGGAGGTGCTCTCGGAGCTGTACCGCACCCGCGTCGACGTCCTGCGCGTGCGCGGGCGGCTGGTCGTCGTCGGAGCCGAGGAGCACGGCGAGCACTGCCACGAGGAGCCGGCCTGATGGATCTGTTCGCAAGGCTGTTCACGTTCGAGGGGATCGGCGAGCTGCTGGCCCTGCCGTTCGTGCAGACCGCGCTCATCGCGTGTGCCGTCCTCGGGTTCGCGGCTGGAGCGCTCGCACCGCTGATCGTCTCGCGCGGGATGGCGTTCGCCGTGCACGGCACGGCGGAGCTGGCCTTCACCGGGGGTGCGGCCGCGCTGCTCATCGGCGTCGGCGTCGAGTTCGGCGCGGTCGCCGGGGCGCTCGTGGCCGGCGCGGTGTTCGGCGTGCTCGGGCTGCGCCAGCGCGAGCGCGACTCGGTGATCGGCGTCGTGCTCGCGTTCGGCCTCGGGCTCGGCGTGGTGATGCTGTCGCTGTACAGCGGGCGGGCGTCCAACAAGTTCGGGCTGCTCACCGGCTCGGTCGTCTCCATCGACTCCACGAACCTCGCTGTGCTCGGCGCCGTGGCCCTGCTCGTGATCGGCGCGCTCGCGGTGCTCTACCGACCGCTGCTATTCGCGAGCACGGACCCCGACGTCGCGCTGGCCCGCGGCGTTCCGGTCCGGTTCCTCTCCCTCGTGTTCGCCGTCCTCATCGGGCTGACCACGGCCATTGCCGTGCCCATCGTCGGGGCGATCCTCGTGCTGTCGGTGATGATCGCGCCCGGCGCCGCTGCCGCGCGGGTGACCGCGAGCCCGGTGCGCGCCACCCTGCTCGCCATCGCCTTCGCCGAGGTCTCGCTGCTGGGCGGCCTCGTGCTGTCGCTCGCCCCCGGACTGCCCGTGTCCGGCTACGTGGCCGCGCTGGCATTCCTGATCTACGTCGGCTGCCGGGTGGTGGCGCGCCTGCGCGGCCGCCCGGTGGCGGCCGCCTGACCGGCACCCCTGACGCTCAGCCCAGGCGGCGCTGCCGGGCCACGTCGGCCAGCACGACGCCCGCGGCCACCGAGGCGTTCAGCGACTCGACAGGCCCCGCCATGGGGATCGACACCGTGACGTCGCAGGTCTGCTTCACCAGCCGCGAGATGCCCTTGCCCTCGGAGCCGATCACGAGCACCAGCGGGCCGGTCGCGAGCTCGAAGTCGTCGAGCGTGACCGAGCCCTCCGTGTCGAGGCCGGCCACCATGTACCCGGCGGTGGCGTACTCGCGCAGCGTGCGGGTCAGGTTGGTGGCCCTGGCCACCGGCAAACGCGCGGCCGTGCCTGCCGACGTGCGCCAGGCAACCGCCGTCATACCGGCGGCGCGGCGCTGCGGGACGACCACGCCGTGGCCGCCGAAGGCCCCGACCGACCTGACGACGGCACCGAGGTTGCGTGGGTCCGTCACGCCGTCGAGCGCGACGATGAGGCCAGGCTCGCCGGACTCGGCCGCCGCCTCCAGCAACTCGTCCGGGTGGGCGTAGGAGTACGGCGGCACCTGCAGCGCGACGCCCTGGTGCAGAGCGCCCCCGGAGATGCGGTCCAGATCGCCGCGAGGCACCTCGAGGATCGAGATCCCGGCGTCGGCGGCGAGCTGAACGGCCTCGGCCACCCGCTCGTCGCCGGTGGTGCCCACGGCGACGTGCAGGGCCGTGGCCGGCACCCCCGCGCGCAGGCACTCGACGACCGGGTTGCGCCCGAGCACGGTCTCGGGTGCGTCGCCGTCGCCGGGCCTGCGCCGGTTGGCGGCCGCCCCGGGCTTCCCGCCGAAGTTGGCCCCCGCCCTCCCGGCGGCCGTCGCCCGGCGCGCAGCCGGGTGGCCGGGGCGCATCTCAGCGGGCGGTGTGGGTCCCTTGCCCTTCAGCGCCCGGCGGCGCTGGCCGCCGGAGCCGACGACCATGCCCTTCTTGGTGCCTTCCTTGCGCATCGCTCCGCGGCGCTTGGAGTTGCCGGCCATTCGACTACACGTCCTTCAGGGACCAGGTGGGGCCGTCGGGTGAGTCCTCAACGGACACCCCGGCGGCGGTGAGACGGTCGCGCACCTCGTCAGCGGTGGCGAAGTCACGCCGGGAGCGCGCCTCCTGGCGCTGGGCGAGGAGGTCCTCGACGAGCGCGGTGAGCGCCCCGGTGGCGGCGTCGGACGCGCCCTCGCCCTCGACCCAGCGCGGGTCGAGGGGGTCGAGACCCAGCACGCCCGTCATCGCGCGCACCGAGCCCGCCGCCGAGGCGGCCGCTGTGCGGTCGCCGTTGTCGAGCGCGGTGTTGCCCTCTCGGACGGCACCGTGGATGGCGGCGAGGGCGCCCGGCGTGCCCAGGTCGTCGTCCATCGCCGCGACGAACGCGGGCGACACCGTGCCCGGCTGGGGCGTGCCGACCCGCTCACGCACGCGGTGCACGAACGATTCGATGCGCCGGTAGGCGGCCACCGACTCATGCAGTGCCGCGTCGGAGTACTCGATGGACGAACGGTAGTGCGGGCCCACCAGGTAGTAGCGCAGCTCCACCCCGCGCACCCGGCGCAGCAGCACGTCGATCGCGAGCGTGTTGCCGAGAGACTTCGACATCTTCTCGCCGCCCGTGGTGACCCACGCGTTGTGGAGCCAGTAGTGGGCGAACCCGTCGCCTGCGGCGTTGGACTGCGCACGCTCGTTCTCGTGGTGCGGGAACACCAGGTCCAGCCCGCCGCCGTGGATGTCGAACTCCGGGCCGAGGTAGAAGGTGGACATCGCCGAGCACTCCAGGTGCCAGCCGGGCCGCCCCCGGCCCCACGGCGTGGCCCACGAGGGCTCGCCCGGCTTGGCGGCCTTCCACAGCGTGAAGTCCAGCGGGTCGCGCTTGGCCCCGCTTTCGCCCTCGCCCTGCGCGACGTCGTCGACCTTCTGGTGCGACAGCGCCCCGTAGTCCGGGAACGACCGCACGGAGAAGTACACGTCGCCGCCCGCGGCGTAGGCGTGGTCACTGTCGACGAGCCGCTCCATCAGATCGATCATCTGCGGCACGTGGCCGGTGGCCCGGGGCTCGATCGAGGCGGGCAGGCAGCCGAGGGCGTCGTACGCGGCGACGAAGGCCCGCTCGTGCGTTGCCGCCCACTCCCACCACGGACGCCCGGCGTCGGCGGCCTTGCGCAGGATCTTGTCGTCGATGTCGGTGACGTTGCGTACGAGCGTGACGTCGTAGCCGCCGTGAGTGAGCCAGCGGCGCAGGACGTCGTAGTTGAGCCCGGAGCGGACGTGCCCGATGTGCGGCGAGCCCTGCACGGTGGCGCCACAGACGTACATCGACGCAGCCTCGGCCCGCAGGGGGACGAAGTCCCGCTGCTCCCTGGTGGCAGTGTCGAAGAGGCGCAAGCTCACCTGCCCAGGGTACGGAGTTGCTGTGGCGTTCATCGCGCGGTGTTCCGTTTCGTCCACGACGGTGTATCGGGGAGGCGGCACGCTGGCACCATGCAGAACATCACGGGCCTCCGGCCCCGCCTTGTGGTCGATGGTGCGGACGCGGCCCTGGACTTCTACGCCCGCGCGCTCGGCGGCACCGTCAGCGAGCGCCATACCGGCGCCGACGGCCGGGTGGTGCACTCGCTGGTGACGGCCGGGCCCGCCCGGTTCGCCGTCAAGGACGCCGGCGACGGCGACCCGGCCCCGAGCGGCGACGGCGTTCCCGTGATCATGTCGCTCGAGGTCGACGACGCAGACGCGGTGGCGGCGCGGATGCTGGCTGCGGGCGCGACTGTTATCTACGAGATCGCCGACCGCGGGTACGGCTACGGCGGCCGCCTCCGCGACCCCTTCGGCCATCAGTGGATGATCTCGCAGGAGGCTCCCGCGTAACCCGAACGTGCAGCAAAGCCATTTTCCCGCAAGCACGTCGCCGCAAAGTTGCTTTGCTGCGATCGAGGGTGGACTACCTCGGCACGAGCAGGGCGGTCGCGATCGCGGCGATACCCTCGCCGCGGCCGGTCAGGCCCAGGCCGTCGGTCGTAGTGCCGGAGACCGACACCGGTCCGCCGACGACTCCGGAGAGCACCTGCTGGGCCTCCGCCCGCCGGGTGCCGATCTTCGGCCGGTTGCCGATCACCTGCACCGCGCCGTTGCCGACCGCCCAGCCCTCGGCGGCGACGAGCCTGCGCACCTCACCGAGCAGCGCCACGCCGCTCGCGCCCGCCCACTCCGGCCGTCCGGTGCCGAACACCGCGCCGACGTCGCCGAGCCCGGCGGCAGACAGGAGCGCGTCACACAACGCGTGAGCGGCGACGTCGCCGTCGGAGTGCCCCGCACAGCCGTCGACGCCCTCCCAGAGCAGGCCCGCCACCCAGCACGGGCGGCCCGCCTCGACGGGGTGCACATCGGTGCCGACGCCGACCCTCACCTGCCGATCCTCACCGGGCCATCGTCCTCTCCGCCAGCAGCCGCGCGAGCTCCAGGTCCCACGTGCTGTGCACCGCGAACGCGGTGGGGTCCCCGGGCACGGTGTGCACGGAGCCACCGCCCGCCAGGCACCGGCGGACGTGCTCCAGCGGGTCGGCGGCGAGCTCGGCGCCGAGGAGGTCGGCATGGAAAGCGACGGGGGTCTGCAGCACGCGCAGCCCCGCGCGGTCCGGGGTGGCCAGCACGACGCCGTCGGCGTCCACGCGCTTGACGGTGTCGGAGAGTGGCAGCACCGGCACTGACACGCCCCGGCCGGCCCGCGCCGCTTCCACAACCGCCGCAGCCAATGCGGGGGGCGCGAGCGGACGGGCGGCGTCGTGAAGCAGGGTCACCCCAGCGGGCTCTTCGCGGAGCGTGACCAACCGGTCACGACTGGTAGTATGCGCTCGTTGACCGCTGTGTACGCCAGTCAAGAGGGGGCCTTCATCAACGCTGACGGACAGCCCCGAACACGCCCTTACAAGCGCACCCGCACGTGCGCCGAGGTCGTGCAGGCGCACGTGTGTGACGAGACCGGTGGCGAGCAACGCTCGCACTGCAAGCGCCACCATGGGAACGCCGCCCACCTCGGTGAGTGCGTCCACCGGCTCGGCGCGACCGCGAACCACGACCACCGCTGTGACGTCCATGCGGAGACCCGACCCGGCGGTGGGAGGCGGTGCGGCAGGGTTCAGGCGGTGGCCGTGGCCAGCACCTCGTCAAGCAGTACCTCGGCCCGCTCCTCGTCGGTGCCCTCGGCGAGCGCTAGCTCACTCACGAGGATCTGCCTGGCCTTGGCCAGCATCCGCTTCTCGCCCGCGGACAGGCCGCGGTCCTTCTCGCGGCGCCACAGGTCGCGAACGACCTCGGCGACCTTGTTCACGTCGCCCGACGCCAGCTTCTCCAGATTCGCCTTGTACCTGCGCGACCAGTTGGTGGGCTCCTCTGTGTGCGGGGCGCGTAGCACCTCGAACACGCGGTCCAACCCTTCCTGGCCCACCACGTCGCGAACGCCTACGACCTCGGCGTTCTCGGCGGGAACACGCACCGTGAGATCACCCTGCGCGACCTTGAGGACGAGGTACTTGCGCTCCTCGCCCTTGATCGTCCGAGTCTCGATGGCCTCGATGAGAGCGGCACCGTGGTGCGGGTAGACGACGGTCTCTCCGACCTTGAAAACCATGTGTCCTCTGCCCCTTTCGCTGTACCCAGGTTAACACGCCCGAACCGGGCTGCGCTGCCCGGTCCGGGCTGTCGTCGCAGGTCAGGGGATTGACAACCAACACGAAACGTGCAGGAGTTCGTGCAGCAGAACCTTCCGGGGGACCGCGACAGGGTCTCCCACCGGTCGCGTTAGGCTTGCCGCCTGGCCGAACCCTCCGGCCACGGAGGCGCTTCGGCGCCCCCATCCGCCCGAGGCCGCGCCTGCGGCCCGGCGAGGTGCACAGCGAGGAAGGACGTCACGATCGTGATCCGCCCTGAGAGCCGCACTGCGCGAAACCGCTCCGGCCGCGTCGCCGCCCTGGTCGGGGCCATGATCGGGGCGGTCGCGCTCGCCGGATGCGGAGCGGGCCAGATCACGCAGACCAGCGACCAGGTCGCCGCGGTCGCGGGAGCGAACGCCACCGTGGGTCCCATCGCCGTCCGCAACGCGCGCATCGAGTTCAACACCGCAGCGCACGGCGCCGCCATCTACCTCGCCGGCTCCAGCGCACCGCTGGAAATGAGCATCGTCGGCACCGGCAACGAGGCCGACACGCTCGTGTCCGCCAGCAGCCCGGTCGCCTCGGCCGTCCAGATCAGCGGCACCACCACGATTCCCGGCGGCCGGACTCTCGTCGTCGCAGGCGCGCCCGCCGAGGCGGCGGCCACGCCGGCAGCCACCGCCGCCCCCACTGCCACGGACACCGCCGCACCTGCTCCGGCGCCGACCACCACCGCGCCGACCACCGCGCCGACCACCGCGGCGCCCACCAGCGCGGCCACATCGACCATCCAGCCCCCCCTCGCCGAGCCGGGCACGGCCAGCATCGTCCTCACGGGGCTGCGTCAGAATCTCGAAGTCGGCCCGACGTACCGCGTCACCCTGACGTTCCAGCGCGCCGGCAGCGTGCAGGTCGACGTCCCCGTCGCGAGCCCCGACATCCCGCGCGTGGACGCGCACTAGCCCGGATGCCGCCACGCTCGCGGGCGGCGCGCGGGAGCTATCGCTGCGCCGAGTGCGGGCACCAGACCGCGCAATGGGTCGGGCGCTGCCCCTCCTGCCAGGCGTGGGGCACGCTCGAAGCAGCGGCGCCGGTCGCCGCCCCACCCGTCCGCACGAAGGTCGCCGCGGGCGCTCCCACAGCGCCTGCCCGCCGCATCGCCGACGTCGCACTGGACTCGGCCATGGCCCGGCCGACCGGCGTCTCCGAGCTCGACAGGGTGCTCGGGGGCGGCCTCGTCCCCGGTGCCGTAGTGCTCCTGGCAGGCGAGCCGGGTGTGGGGAAGTCGACGCTCCTGCTCGAGGTGGCCGCGCAGGTGGCCGGCAGCGGCCGCGTCCTGTACGTGACGGGCGAGGAGTCGGCCGGTCAGGTGCGGCTGCGCGCCGAGCGCACCGGGGCGTTGAACGACGAGCTGTACCTCGCGGCCGAGTCCGACCTAGGCGCGATCGTCGCGCACATCGACGAGCTGCGTCCCGACCTGCTGATCGTCGACTCGATCCAGACCATGTCCACAGCGGACGCCGACGGGGCACCGGGCGGCGTGACGCAGACCCGCGCCGTCACCGTCGCGCTCACCGGGCTCGCGAAGGAACGCGGCCTGCCCACGCTCCTCGTGGGACATGTCACGAAGGACGGCGGGATCGCCGGGCCGCGGGTGCTGGAGCACCTCGTCGACGTCGTGCTCGCGTTCGAGGGTGACAAACACTCGACGCTGCGCATGGTGCGCGGCGTGAAGAACCGCTTCGGCCCCGCCGACGAGGTGGGCTGCTTCGAGCTGCGCGACTCGGGGATCGTCGGGATGCCCGACCCCTCGGGGCTCTTCCTCGCCCGCTTCGGCGGGCCCCCGGTCCCCGGCACGGCCGTCACCGTCGTGATGGACGGGCGCCGCCCGCTCCCCGCCGAGCTGCAGGCGCTCGTCACCGGCAAGGACATCCCCAGCCCCCGCCGGGCTGTGAGCGGGCTCGACAACGCGCGCGTGGCGATGCTGCTGGCCGTGCTGGAGAAACGCGCAGGCGTGCGGCTGCACGACGCCGAGGTCTACGCGGCGACGGTCGGCGGCATGCGGGTGGTCGAGCCGGCCGCCGACCTCGCGCTGGCGCTGGCGATCACTTCGGCCCGCCGCGACATCGCCCTCCCGGCCGACGTGGTGGTGCTCGGCGAGATCGGGCTCGCCGGCGAGGTGCGCCGCGTCGCTGGGGTCGAGCGGAGGCTGGCGGAGGCGGCACGGCTGGGGTTCGCGCACGCGCTCGTGCCGCCGGACAGCGGCACCCCGCCCGCCGGGATGCGGACCACGGAGGTCCGCGACATCGGCGTGGTGCTCGACCGGATCCGCTAACGCGTTTCGGCGACGACGCTAGGACGGAAGGCGCTGGAACGGCGTCGGTGCGCTGACCACGTCGTCCACCCGCGTCATCACCTGGTAGGAGCCGGCCGGAACAACCGTACGGTCGACCGGGCAGCCGGGCGCCGATGTGCGGCCGGCCCAGCGCACCGAGTAGACGACGGGCTGGCCCGGCACCAGCGTCCGGAGCGCCGGGCCCGCGGCCGTCGAGCAGTCGTTGCTGGACCACAGCCGTTGCACGAGGTCGGCGCTCCACACGACGACCTCCTGCCGGGCGGCGTCGAGGTCCCGCACACACGGCTGGTCGCTGATATTCGTCACGACGAGCCGCAGCAGCGCACGCTCGCCGACGCGGTGCTCGGGGCGCTCGACCTCGGCAGCTACCCCCAGCATCGGGTTCGTGCACGGCACCGGTCCGGTGGAGGGCACCTGTGCCGGCGTCGGGGCCGGAGCAGACGGGCGCGGGCTCTCGTCGGGGAGCAGTTGCTCCGCGGTGGCGTCCGGCGCTTCCGAGATAGGCGGGACCTCGGGAGAGGCTGCGAGCGCGGTGGAGGGCGCGACCTGAGGAGGGATCGGTACGCCAGGAGGGGCGAGCAGTTCGAAGACCGGTTGGAGAGGCGGCGGGCCAGGCTCCGTCACCCCCGGCTGCGAGGGCGTGGGCGATGCTGCGGCCGGGGGCGACGAAGCCTGCTGGGGAGCGGACAGGGCGGCGTGGCTGGCCGGGCGGACGCTCGAGCTCTCGTCCCCGGAGCGTGCGAACGCCCCAGCGACGGACCACACGAGCATCACGAGGACCGTGGCGGTGGACGCGATGGCGACCCAGCGCCGTCTCCAGTAGACCGACGCGGGCAGCGGACCCACCGGCTCCCACACGCAACGCACGGTATCCGAGCGACTACCACAAGTTGCGTAAGGGGTTGCGCATCGGCGCGTCGCGGCACGCGGGATGCACCCTGCCGGAGGTCCCCCGGAAGATCGTCACCAGGACCGGCCCGGCCGGGCCTGCCAGCGCGGACACTGGCACCATCGGCGTTCGTGTCCCTGGCCGCACTGGTGCTCGATTGGTTCCCCGCCAACGCCCGCGACCTCCCTTGGCGCCGCTCGGAGACCACGCCGTGGGGCGTGCTCGTCAGCGAGTTCATGCTCCAGCAGACGCCCGTGGCGCGCGTCGAGCCGGTCTGGACGGCGTGGATGGCGCAGTGGCCCACCCCGTCCGCACTCGCGGCGGCTCCGCGGGCCGACGTGCTCAGGGCGTGGGGCAAGCTCGGCTACCCGCGCCGGGCTCTGCGGCTACACGAAGCCGCGGGGGTGATCGCGGTCAAGCACGGTGACGTTGTCCCCGCAGACCTGGACGCGCTCGAAGCCCTGCCCGGCGTCGGTTCGTACACCGCACGTGCGGTGGCCGCGTTCGGCTACGGGCGGCGCTGCCCGGTGGTCGACACGAACGTCCGGCGGGTGGTGGCGAGGGCCGTGCACGGCCACGGCGACGCCGGTCCCGCGCGCACCGCCGCGGACCTGGCCGACGTCGACGCGCTCCTGCCTCCCGGCGACCGCCCGGCCGCCGTGGTGTCGGCGGGGCTGATGGAGCTGGGCGCCGTGATCTGCACGGCGAGGGCGCCGCGCTGCGGGATCTGCCCCGTGCACGCGGAGTGCGCGTGGCAGGCGGCCGGACGGCCGGACTACACGGGCCCGCGCAAACCGGTGCAGGGCTTCGCGGGCACCGACCGGCAGGTCCGAGGACGGCTCCTCGACGTGCTTCGCGGCGCGGACGGCCCCGTCGAGCGCGCGGCCCTTGACGCCGTGTGGTCCGACGGCGCCCAGCGCGACCGCTGCCTCGACTCCCTCCTTGTCGACGGGCTCGCCGAGCAGCTCGACGACGGCCGCTTCGCGCTGCCCGCCTGAACGGGGACGACCGTGCCGCAGACCGTCCGGTTCCGGCTCGACGAGACCGCCTGCACCGAGCTGGCAGCTCTCCGCGTGCGCCTGGCCGACCGTGGGATCCCGGTGCCGTCCGGGCCGCCGTCAGTGACCGTGGCCGGGGCGGCCGCGATCCCGCATGCCGCCCGCGAGGCGATGTACGCGGAGCTGCGGCTGCTCGCGCTGCCGTCGGTCTGGCTCGCCACCCTCGGCACGGTCGCGGGCCGGCCGGACGAGCTCGTGCTGGCCGCCGTCGTCGACGCCGAACTGCTGGCCGTGCACGCCGCGGTGCACGACGCGCTAGCCGGGCGGGTGCGCTCCCCGATGGCCGCCTACCTACCGGGCACGTGGCTCCCGCACTGCGTGCTCGCCACCGAGCGGCCCGCGGATGCGTTCGCGCTACTGCACCCGGTCACGCCGGTGCGCGCTCGCGTAGTCGAGGTCACGGTGGACGGCTAGGACACGCGCGCCGCGACGTCAGCACCCCGACGGCCACGACCACCGTGGCGATGGCGGCCGCCATGGCCAGGTCGAAGCGCAGGGTGGTGAAGACCGCCTCGGGCACAAGGTAGTTCGCCACGACCGTCAGGAAGCCGAGACGATGCTCAAACCCGATCGCGTATCCCGCTGGGTGCGTTGCGCAACATGCGAAGGGCCGCGCGGCGCCGCTCCCCGGTGAGGGCGTCGATGTACAGCTCGCCGCGCAGGTGGTCGGTCTCGTGCTGCAGGCAGCGGGCCAGCTCACCCGTCCCCTCCACGGCGACCGGCCTGCCGTCGACGTCCACGCCCTCGACGCGCGCGAAGCGCGCCCGCAGCCGCGGCGCGTGCACACCCGGCACGGACAGGCACGCCTCCTCCCCGTCGTACTGGCCGTCGGTCGCGACGAGCCGCGGGTTGACCACGTACCCGACCTGGCCGTCGACCGCATAGGAGAACGCCGCGAGCGAGACCCCGATCTGGTTCGCCGCCAGGCCCGCCCTCCCCGGCAGCTCGACGGTGTCGAGCAGGTCAGTGACCAGGGCGGACAGCGCGGCGTCGAAGCTCGTGACGGGCACACACGGCGTGCGCAGCACGGGGTCGCCGATGAACCGCAGCGGCCGGACGGTCATGCCCGTGGCCTCTCGGCCGTGACGGCGGTGAGCTTGCCGAGCTGATCGAGCACCAGCGCGTGCCACTCCAGCTCGGCGCGCAGCCGCAGCCGGGCGTGCTCCAGGACGAGATCGTCGGCGACGGTCTGGTCCGGCCAGGCACGCTCACGCAGATGCTCGAGGCGGGAGAGGCGCGCGGTCAGCGCCTGCACGCGGTCGTCGAGGTGGCCGCGCAACGTGTCCTCGTCGACGTCCGTGGCGGTCGCGAGCACGAGGTCGACCGGATCCGGCGGGAAGCGGACCTCCTCGAGCGCCTCGGCCTGCAGCACGTGCAGCTCGCGACGGCCCTCCTCGGTGATCTCGTAGACCGTCCGGGCCGGGAGGTTGCCCTCCTGCTCGGTGCGCAGCGCCCGCACCAGGCCCTCACCCTCCAGCCGGTGCAACGCCCCGTACAGGGAGCCAGGGCGGACGTCCGACCACAGCTCGGCCCGATCCACCCGGGCGTCGCGGCGGATCTGGTGCCCGTACATCGCCCCGCGCTTCGCGAGGGCGCTCAGGACGAACAGGCGAGTGGGATTCACACCGGCAGAGTACTCACATGTGAGTACTCAAGAACGCTTCGATGGCGGCCCGGTAGGCCTCCGGAGCTCCGGCGTGCACGAGGTGGCCCGTCCCCCGGACGAGCACGTGCGTGGCGGCGGGCATCCGTGCTGCCATCAGATCCATCTGCCCGGCAGGCGCGACGCTCTCCTCCGCCTCCACCAACAGCGTCGGACACTGGATGGCCGCCACCGCGTCCCACTGGTCGCGGGCGGCCCACTCCGCCGCGATCTCGGTCGTGTGCTCTACCGCCGCCAGCAGGTGGTAGCCGTCGGCACGCTCCTCGACGCACTCGGCCATGTACTCGCCGAACTCCGCGCGCGGCCACCCGAACGCCTGTCGGACCGCCGCAAGCGAGGGGAACGGCTGCGGCATCGCACCGAACCAGGCCCGCACCGCCTCGGCGTCGCGGCCACGGAAGTCCACGCCCATGTCCTCCACGACGAGCGCACGGACCAGATCGGGACGCCGCGCCGCGGCGACGAGCCCGTGCAGCCCGCCCATCGAGTGCCCGACCACCACGGCAGGGCCCACCTCGGCAAGCAATTCTGTGACATCCGCCGCCATCCGGTCGGTACCCCAGGGGCCCCTGGCCGCCGACCGACCGTGGCCGCGGGCGTCGAGACCGAGGACGCGGCCGAATGCCGTCAGCTTCTCCGCCACGGCCCACCACGTCGTCGCGCGCCCCATGAGCCCGTGCAACAACAGGATCGGGTCGCCGGCCCCGCCGAACTCCACGATCGCGAGGTCGACCCCGTCGGACGTCCGCACCAGGCGCCGCACGGCGAAAGGCTACTGGCGGAACCCGACGGGCGGCTCGCCGGCGATGGGCCCAGGAGGGTCCTGAACAACTCCGGCCGTGGCGAGCGGCGTCCAGGTGGTGGCAGCGCAAGGCGCAGGAGAGGCCCGATACCGCTGTTGTATCGGGCCCGACGACAATGTATCGGGCCCGACGACAACGCAGCGATGGCGCCGGCTGGACGCCCGCGCAGTAGGCCCGAGTTGTTCAGGGCGCTCCTCTAGGCCTCCGGGCAGGGTTAACCTGGAGTCATGGCCGTCGTGAAGATCAATGCCATCGAGGTTCCCAAGGGCGCAGGCCCCGAGCTGGAGACGCGGTTCGCCAACCGTCTGCACGCCGTGGACGGCCAGCCGGGGTTCCTGTCGTTCGAGCTGCTGCGCCCCGTCTCCGGAGACGACCGATACTTCGTGGTGACGCACTGGGAGGACGAGGCGTCGTTCCAGGCGTGGCGCAACGGGCCGGCGATGGAGGCCCACTCCGGCGAGCGCGCCCGTCCGGTGGCGTCGGGCTCGTCGCTGCTGGAGTTCGAGGTCGTGCAGCGCTCCACCGCATCCAACTCCTGAGCACCGCGACAGAGCTGGACCGCGCAGCGGAACTGCTGCGCTGCGCCGACGCCTTGCTGGTGTGTGCAGGGGCGGGGATGGGCGTCGACTCGGGGCTGCCCGACTTCCGCGGGCCGGAGGGCTTCTGGCGCGCCTACCCGCCGTACCGGGCACTCGGGCTGCGGTTCGAGGAGATCGCCGACCCGGTGCACTTCGCCGCCGACCCGGCCCTGGCCTGGGGCTTCTACGGCCACCGGCTGGACCTATACCGCCGCACCGTTCCGCACAAGGGCTTCGAGGTACTGCGGGCATGGAGTGAGCGCGTGCCAATGCGGGTCTTCACGTCGAACGTGGACGGCCAGTTCCAGAGGGCAGGGTTCACCGACGATCAGGTCGCGGAGTGCCACGGCTCGATTCACTTCTTGCAATGCATCGTCGACTGCGGCCAGCCCGTGTGGCCGGCGAACGGCGTGACGGTGGAGGTCGACGAGGCGTCGATGCGGGCCAGGTCGCCACTCCCCACTTGCCCGGAGTGCGGAGCGCTCGCCCGGCCCAACATCCTGATGTTCGGCGACGCCGAGTGGATCCCTGACCGCACGGCTGACCAGCTCCGCACCCACAAGACCTGGATTCGAGAACTGCGGGCCTCAGGGGCGGCGCTCGCGGTGGTGGAGCTGGGCGCAGGCACCGCGCTTCCAACGGTGCGGCGTGAGGCGGAGTTGGCATCGGCCGCGTCGGGGGCACTCGTCCGGATCAACGTCCGGGAGCCGGAGGTGCGGCACGGGCGTGGAGTGGGGATTGCGGCTCCGGCGGCGTCGGTTCTCACGACGCTAGGCGGACTCCTGACGGCTTAGCGTGCCTCAGAAACTTGCTCAGCTTGCTGGTCGGGGCTCTCCCCACCAGCTGGCTTGACGAATGTAGTGCCCCCATCGGTCGGGCGCTCGGCTACGAACCACCTAACGGCCGAAAAGGTCACCCCGGCGTTCTGCTCTGCTCGGTCTGGGGACATCGCGCTGCGCGCACCTCCGCGTGACGGCATAGGCCGAACACTAGCGACAGGTCCGCGGCCACGCATGGTAGAAGGCCCGGGCAGCGATGACCGCCCGGGCCTCGACACTGCGACGGTCAGCTGGTGTGCTCGTCCGTTGCAGCCGACTCGCTGTCGCCCCCGGGTGCTGGGGGCTTCACGAAGACCGTGCCGGTGTCAGTAGGACGCTCCACAACAAACCAGTTGTTCCGATGCGCTGGCGCCAGCGGCGCCTTGTCTTGATCGGCGTCCGACGCCATAGCGAGATGCCCTCTCGATAGATCGCGAGCGACGGGTCGCCGCTCGAACTGGCTATTGTGCCCGTACCCCCGCAGATACGGGCTCAGCCGATCCGGTCGCCCAACGGAGCAGGGTTACACCCGATCGAGGGATGCTGAATGGGGCAACACCGCACCCCTGACCGCATGGCCCGCTGAGGCTACCGTTCATCGCGGCCGAGACCCTAGTCGCGGGTCCACCCAGTAGAGCACCGGAGGCGCGCCCCGTTTGACGACGAGGGTTCGACGACCCGCCGGGTAGACGAGGATGCTCCCGTCGTCCACAGCGCCGGACACCTCGGCTGCAGCCTCGTCAACCGGGGATGGGTCATCAGGAGGAGCGCCTTCAAGCGCGGCGATGAGCGCGTGCGCATCCTGTCCCAAGAAGGATCCCTGGCGCCGAAGGTACCGGCCGATTTCCGCTGCCCGACTGGCGGCCTTCGGCAACAGCGAACCGTCGTCCAATGGGAGTTCATCCGGCACACCGTGGAGACACCCGTAGAATGCCGCAAGGCAATGATAGGCGTGCCATGCAGCGACAGATTGTTCGAGAGGCCATTCGGGAGCGCCGGGCGGCGCCCATGGCGGAGCGAACCGCGGCGCCTGTGGCGACAGGGGGCCGAGCATTGCGCGGGTCATGCCAAAATCGAAGAACTTCTGGTGGGCACCTTCGTGAAACAACGCTTCAGCAACCTCGAGGGCGCTCCTTGGCTTCGGGATCAGAATCAGCCCGGGGTACTCGCGGGCCGAAGCAGATCCGAGGCGAGCAGACTCCTCTGTGACGACCACAGCGAACAGGCTTACGTGCGGCAGGAGGTCCATGGCGAGCTCGGGCGCAACCCGTACCGCCAGCAGCACGCCGTCCACCAGACGATCCCACGCCTCGTCGATGGCTCCACCCTGCTCCACCGTTAGAAGCGCAAGCCCTCCGCTCTCGTCACCATGACGCGTTAGCTCGCCGGCGATCCTCTGCAGGGCGCCGGCAAGCGCCGATGGTGCGACAGGAGCGGAGGCGAGTCGGACCGGCCATCCGCCCACCTCAGTGCCAAAGCCCGGAGCCACAAGGTCGGTCAGCTGCTGCCGTGCGCTCGCCGTATAGCGCGAGCGGCCGCTCAGCACAGCGCCGAGGTGCCCGCGGACAGCCGGGTTGTCCAGAGTGTCTTGCTCGACGTCTACCTGGACTTCGGTCCCCGTGCACAGGCTCACCGCGGCCGCATACAAGGTGCGCCGCTGGTGCAGGATCTCTTCCGGGTCGCCGAGTTGGGCGTGAGCCTTACTGAGTTCTTCAGGGGTGACTCGCATGATCCGGCCCCAATCCGTCAACGGGCCGCCAGAGTAGCGTCACCGCGTGACCGGGAAGCATCCACGCGTCCACACTGATCTCTATCTGGTCCGAGACCTCCACCCATTGCATTCGGATCGGCACCCGGAGCTTGTGGATCGTCGATCCCAGCATGGTGTACACGAGTTTTTGCCCGTCGAGCGCGAGTTCCCGCACGTCGAAGGTCACGTTGCGGACGTAGCAGGGGTGCGGGGGCGTCCAGTTGAGGTATCCGTGATTGCGATTGTTATTGATAGTGCGCACTGCGAGACTTTCGACCGAACCCACGACGTGATCGGGATCCGCCAGATCGTACAAATCAAACTCCACGATTCGCAGATTCTGCCGATCGACGTCCTCCGGTAGGCGGATGTAGCGGTCGTATTGCCGTAGAGCCACCTCTTCGCCCAGCAACGGACGAGGTGGTATCCGGTGTAGATCCCCCAGCTCGTCCGTGTAGCTGATTCCCACCTCGAGCGTTGCCCGCAGATTGGGAACGAAATCCTCGAGATCATCGTCGTCAAGCAGCCACAGTTCGAACAGCGGATATGTGCGCTCGCTCGCCACAAGATTGGCGATCCTCGGCTCCGAAGTCGCAAAGAGCACGAGCTTGTGGTTGTCGCGTATGCCCGAGAAATCGTGCATCCACGTCTGCTCCATGCCGTACATCCGCTCGTCCACGGCCCAGAGTCGGAAGTAGGCGGCTGTTCCGCGGCTAATAGCTGTGTCCCGGCCGGCGGGATCGCGGCCCGCCCCACCGAGCACACCTGTGACCACCTCCTGGTGCCCCACCGCGTCTCCGTACACCCAGGGCAATAGCGCTTCGAGCACCGAACGTGGGGGCATCGCCCGGATCAACGCCGGCCCGGCCAGTTCGACGAGTCGGCGGGTCGCCCACGGCCGCACCCGCTGCCAGAGGACCAGGCAGCCGAGCGCGATCAGCAGCAGCGGCCCGGTCCACTGGGCGAGCACGTACACCGCACGCAGCCACGGCGAAGCCTGGTCAGGCCCCAGCACGGCAGAGATCACGAGCAGGACGGCAGCAGCCACCCCCAGGACGACCGCCATGCACCCACCCATCGCCGAGTTCCCCCGGCAATATCATCCGGCCCGAACGGGTGATGCGCTACCCAGCGGAGTCGCGCAGTTGCCATTCAGGTTCGGCGTCAGGGGCGCTCTGGGTGGTGTCGAGGGGCTCGTCGACGATGTCGGGCAGCCCGTCGTACAGCCGCTGCAGGTGGCTGTTCATCGCCGCACGCGCGCCGCCAGGGTCGCCATTGCGCAGGTAGCGGACGACCTTGCCGTGCTCACGGGCGGACCGCAGCGCCACCCCGGGCACGGCGAAGCTCTGGTGGCGCCACTCGCTCAGCTCACCGACGATCCGCGTGTAGGTCTCGATCAAAAGATCGTTGCGGCTCGCCCGGACGATCGCGCCGTGGAAGGCCTCGTCCGTGCGCAGGAGCTCGTCGGGGTCGTCGCCTGCCTCCTGGTGCTGCTGGTTGAGCTTCCAGATGTCCTCGATCTCGCCCTCGTCGGCCCGCACGGCAGCCAGGCTGGCAGCGAGGCCTTCCAAGCCGATGCGCAGCTCGAACAGGTCGCTGATGCGGTAGGTCCGGCCGTCGAGCAGTGAGGGCGGGTGCTGCGCGTCCGGTGGGGGAACCCGCCGGACGTACCAGCCGAGGCCACGCTTGACCTCCAGCACCCGCTGGGCCTCCAGGCGCTGCAGCGCCGTGCGGACCGAGCTCCGTGCGACCCGCATGTTCCGGGCGAGCTCCGACTCGTTGGCGAGCCTGCCACCCGGCTTGTACACGCCGGCGTCGATCAGCTCCCGGATCTTGTCGGCGATGACTTCGGGCAACGGACGACCGGCATCGAGCTTCAGCTCGAAATGACGTGTCCTCTCGGTGTCCATGTCTCCCTCTCGTCCGGCAGCCTCTGGCGACCGCGCAGTACCAGCGTCCCGACCCCTCCATGTCAGCGGGCCGGGCAGGGAGGCTTCGTCAAAGCTACCCCCAACCTAGACGTCTGTCCACCTCCGTTACGACGTCCGTTGTCGGACTACTGATACCAGTTGACAGACGTCTGGCGTCTGCCCACCATGGTGTTACCGCTCGGCCACGACCGGAAGGGGCCCACCATGTCGCCGTCGCCAACGTTCATAGCGATCGCCTTCCTCGCCGCCGTCCTGCTCGTCAACTGGCGCCTGGTGCTGCTGGTTCTCTCCGCCTGCCTCGTCGCAATGATCCTGATGGGACTGGGCGTCGGAGGCGGCGCAGCGGCGGCGAGTGGGACGCCACAGACCCCGGCCACGGCTCCGGCCGAGCCGGGTCCGGCACCCATCGACGAAGCCACACCAGGGCAGAGGTGATCACGAAGAAGGCGGAAGGGCCGGACGCAGGTCAGCGTCCGGCCCTTCCGCCTGCGGTCGGACCGAGGTGGTCAGACGTCCGTCGAACTCACGTGCGACAGCACCCGGTCCCAGAGCGGGACGACGACGAGGTGTCCGACCTCCGGCACGACCTCGAGCCGCGCGTGCGGCAGCGCGCGCTGCCACCACTCCCCGTGCGCAGGTCCGATCTCGTCGGCCGCCCCGTAGCCGAGGAGTACCTCCGTCCCGACCTCGCCCGGCTCGAAGCCCCACGGCCGCAGCGTGTAACCGGCGATGTCGGCCGCGATGCCCGCCGCACCCTTCGCAAAGGCCTCGTCGAGCATCACGCGGAGACGGTCGGCCACACCCGGCTCGCCGAGCAGCCCGGCGTCGGCCTCGCCGACCCCCATGAGTCCGAACCTCGCCTCCCCCGTCAGTGTGTCGAGCAGCGGGCCGAAGGCCTGGGTGAGGGCCGCGTGCGCGACGGACGCGGCTGCCCCGCGGAGCGCCTCGATTCCGGCCTTGTTGTCCTCCGGGATCCAGGGCACCTCCTCGTCGGGCGCAGGTGTGGCGACGACGGCGACGCGGCCGACGAGGTCCGGCCGCCGCTGCGCGAGCGCGAGAGCCACCCGCCCACCTGCGGACCAGCCGACGACACCCGCCTTCGTGCCGGGCATCAGCACCGTCTCCAGAGCGGCCGCAGCGTCGTCGGCCGCCAGCACGACCGTGGCGAACTCGTTGTCGTCCGCCGCGTCCGAGCCGCCGTAACCGGCCCGGTCCACCGCGATCAACCGGATGCCCCTGGCCGCTGTCACAGCAGGATCTGGGTCGAAGGCGCCCGACCCGGGCGCCACGTGGCAGAGGAGCACGACGGGCGCGTCTGCCGGGGCGTCCGGCGTGAGGTCGTGCACCTCCACCTGGCGCCCGCCGGGCCGGCTGAGGAACTGGGAGACGCTCGTCGTCATCGTCATGTCACGAGTTTCTCCGGGCATCGGTGACACCGGGATGTCACCGTTTTCCGGCATTCTCTACAGACATGAACCGCACCGAGCGGCTGTACGCGATCGCGGAGGAACTGCGCGCCGCCGGGGCCTCGGGACGCACCGGGACGTGGCTCGCGCGGCGCCTCGAGGTGTCCACCCGCACCATCAAGCGCGACATCGAAGCGCTGCTGCAGGCTGGTCTCCCGCTGTGGGCCCAGGCGGGGCCGGGGGGCGGATATGTGCTCGACGCCTCAGGGACGCTCCCGCCGCTCAACGTGACCGGGGCCGAGGCGACGGCCATCGCGGTGGCGCTGGCCGCGCTGCCCGAGCTCCCGTTCGCCGTCGACGGGCGCAGCGCGTTGTCCAAGGTGCTCGCCGCCATGCCCGACGCCGAACGCCAGCGTGCCGATGACATCGCGGGGCGGCTCTGGCTCCGCGCACCGGAGCAGCCCCCACGGCCTGCCGTCGCCCGTGTGCTCGACGAGGCCGTCCGGCGCCGCCAGGTGATCGTGATCAGCCACGAGGACGCGAACGGTGCCGGTACCGAGCGGGCCGTCGAGCCGGTGGGGCTGGCCGCCACGAACGGGCATTGGTACCTGATGGCCTGGTGCCGGCTCCGGGACGGGCCGCGCTGGTTCCGGACCGATCGGATCACGGCCGCACACCTCACCGCAGAGGCTGCACCCGAGCACGACGCGGCCACCATGTTCGGGGTGCCGCCGCCGGACGCCCGGCCACTCCGGCTGCGCTGACCCGCGCTCGCAGGACCGGCGAACGACGAACGGCCCGCCCGATCCAGTGGATCGAGCGGGCCGTTCGGGCCGTTCGGGCGATTCGGGCCGTTGGGTCTAGCTCACTCCTCGCCGGAGTTGGCCATGTCGACCGGCGGGGCGTCAGGGACCGTGACCGGCTTCGGCTCACCGCGGAAGGTGAACTTGGCCTTGTCGTCGGCCGCCCGGGAGCCCTCGGGAGCGTCCGGGTCGACACCCTCGACGTCGACGACGACGATCTGCCCGGCCTCCACCTCGCCGAAGAGGATCTTCTCCGACAGCTGGTCCTCGATCTCGCGCTGGATGGTGCGACGCAGCGGCCGCGCCCCCAGCACCGGGTCGAACCCGCGGCGGGCCAGCAGGCCCTTCGCGGCCGGCGTGAGCTCGATGGCCATGTCCTTGTTGGCCAGCTGCGCCTCCACCCGCGTGATCATGAGGTCGACCATCGTGATGATCTGTTCCTCGGTGAGCTGGTGGAAGACGATGATGTCGTCGATGCGGTTGAGGAACTCCGGCCTGAAGTGCTTCTTCAGCTCGTCGTTGACCTTGTTCTTCATCCGCTCGTAGTTCGACGTCTCGTCGTTGCCCTGGGCGAACCCGAGGCCGACCGCCTTCGAGATGTCCTGCGTGCCGAGGTTCGAGGTGAAGATGATGACGGTGTTCTTGAAGTCCACCGTCCGGCCCTGACCGTCGGTCAGTCGGCCGTCCTCCAGCACCTGCAGGAGGGTGTTGTAGACCTCCTGGTGCGCCTTCTCGATCTCGTCGAACAGAACCACCGAGAACGGCTTGCGGCGCACCTTCTCGGTGAGCTGGCCGCCCTCCTCGTAGCCCACGTACCCCGGAGGGGCACCGAAGAGCCGCGATGCGGTGTAGCGGTCGTGGAACTCGCCCATGTCGATCTGGATGAGGGCGTCGTCCTCGCCGAACAGGAAGTTCGCCAGCGCCTTGGAGAGCTCGGTCTTACCGACACCGGAGGGGCCGGCGAAGATGAACGAGCCGGACGGGCGCTTCGGGTCCTTCAGGCCGGCCCGCGTGCGGCGAATCGCCTGCGACACCGACTTGACGGCCTCTTCCTGGCCGATGATCCGCTTGTGCAGCTCCTCCTCCATGCGGAGCAGACGCGTGGTCTCCTCCTCGGTGAGCTTGAACACCGGGATACCGGTCCAGTTGGCGAGCACCTCGGCGATCTGCTCGTCGTCGACCTCTGCGACGACGTCCAGGTCACCGGACTTCCACTGCTTCTCCCGCTCGCCCTTCTGCGCGAGCAGCTGCTTCTCGGAGTCACGCAGGTGCGCGGCCCGCTCGAAGTCCTGCGCGTCGATCGCCGACTCCTTGTCGCGGCGGACGGCCGCGATCTTCTCGTCGAACTCGCGCAGATCCGGCGGCGCGGTCATCCGGCGGATACGCATCCGGGCACCGGCCTCGTCGATCAGGTCGATCGCCTTGTCCGGAAGGAAACGGTCCGAGATGTACCGGTCGGCCAGGGTGGCCGCGGCGACCAGCGCCGGGTCGGTGATCGTGACCCGGTGGTGCGCCTCGTACCGGTCGCGCAGCCCCTTGAGGATCTCGATCGTGTGGCCGACGCTCGGTTCGCCCACCTGGATCGGCTGGAAGCGGCGCTCCAGCGCGGGGTCCTTCTCGACGTACTTGCGGTACTCGTCGAGCGTGGTGGCACCGATCGTCTGCAGCTCGCCGCGGGCCAGCATCGGCTTGAGGATGCTCGCGGCGTCGATCGCGCCCTCGGCGGCACCGGCACCCACGAGGGTGTGGAGCTCGTCGATGAACAGGATGATGTCGCCGCGCGTGCGGATCTCCTTGAGCACCTTCTTGAGGCGCTCCTCGAAGTCACCGCGGTAGCGGGAGCCGGCGACCAGCGAGCCCAGGTCGAGCGTGTAGAGCTGCTTGTCCTTGAGCGTCTCGGGCACCTCGCCCTTGACGATGCCCTGGGCCAGCCCCTCGACGACGGCGGTCTTGCCGACGCCGGGCTCGCCGATCAGGACCGGGTTGTTCTTGGTCCTCCGGGAGAGGACCTGCATGACCCGCTCGATCTCCTTGCCCCGGCCGATGACCGGGTCCAGCTTGCCCTCGCGGGCCGACTGGGTGAGGTTGCGACCGAACTGGTCGAGAACGAGCGACGACGACGGAGTGCCCTCGCCACGGCCGCCCGATGCGCCCTCTGCGGGCTCCTTGCCCTGGTAGCCGGAGAGCAGCTGAAGGACCTGCTGGCGGACGCGGTTGAGGTCCGCACCCAGCTTCACCAGGACCTGGGCGGCAACGCCCTCGCCCTCACGGATCAGGCCGAGCAGGATGTGCTCGGTGCCGATGTAGTTGTGGCCGAGCTGGAGCGCCTCACGAAGGGACAGCTCCAGGACCTTCTTGGCCCGCGGCGTGAACGGGATGTGCCCGCTCGGTGCCTGCTGGCCCTGGCCGATGATCTCCTCGACCTGCTGGCGGACGCCCTCCAGCGCGATTCCGAGGGACTCCAGGGCCTTGGCGGCCACTCCCTCGCCCTCGTGGATGAGGCCAAGGAGGATGTGCTCGGTGCCGATGTAGTTGTGGTTGAGCATCCTGGCTTCTTCCTGCGCCAGAACGACAACCCTTCTCGCTCGGTCGGTGAACCTCTCGAACATTCGTTCTCCTAGCCTGCTGCGCCATGCACCGGCACGCGCCGCGCCGGGTACACCCCTCACCACTGTATCGGCTGGGACACACCAGCCGCCGGGGTTACATGTAGTTGAAACAACGCGGCAACCCTGGACCGGATTCCCGGCGAGCCGGACAAAAGGATGGATCCGCAGGTCAGTCCCCCGCCGCGGCCGCCGTGCGCTCCGCTGCCTTGTCCGCGCGCCAGCCGTCCTCGTCCCGTCCGCGACGCCAGTAACCCGACACCGAGAGATCCTCCCGGGCCACCCCACGCTCGTTGACGAGGTGTCTGCGCACGTCACGCACGAAGCCGGCCTCACCGTGGACGAACGCGCCGACCCGCCCGGGCGGGAACTCCAGCGCCCGCACGGCGGCGACGAGCTGGTCAGGTACCGCAGGGTCGCGGTGTAGCCACGTTACGTGCAGGTCACCGGGGGTCGTCAGGTGCTGCTGCTCGGCCGCGCCCGCCACCTCGAGCACAGCGACCACGGGCACACCGGCCGGGACGCGCTCGCAGGCGGCACCGATCGCGGGCAGCGCGCTCTCGTCGCCGACCATCAGGTGCCAGTCGGCTTCAGGGTCGGGCGCGTACGCCCCGCCTGGGCCGAGGAGTCGCAGCACGTCACCCGGGCGGGCCGCCGCGGCCCACGGGCCTGCGATGCCCTCGTCGCCGTGGTGCACGAAGTCGATCGTCAGCTCGCCCGCCGCCGAGTCGTACGCCCGCACCGTGTACGTCCGCGTCGACGGCCACTGCTCGCGCGGGAGCTGCGCTCGGATGGCGTCCATGTCGAATGGCTCGGGGTAGACGACACCTGGCCGCGGGAAGACGATCTTGACGTACCTGTCCGAGTGGGGAGTGTCGGGGAATGCCGCGATGTCGGGGCCGCCCGCCACGACTCGGATCATGTGCGGGGTGAGCCGCTCGGTGCGGCGGACCTCGAGGCTGGTCGTTCTGCGTGCCACGCGACCTCCTGGAGTTGGTGAGGTCACCCTAACCGCGCGAACGGGGCCCGCGCACCCCATCGGGGTCGAGGAAGCGGGCCGCCGCTCAGTTCTCCTGGTGGTACGCGTCGAGGACCTCGGCCGGAATCCGCCCGCGGTCGGAGACCTTCATGCCGCGCTTGCGGGCCCAGTCGCGAATCGCCTGGTTCTGCTCCCGGTCGATCGACGGGCGCCGAGCTGGGGCATTGCCGGCCGAACCGCCACGGCGCCTGCCACCCGAACGCCGGGCCGCAGCCACATAGGACGCAAGCACGTCGCGCAGCTTCCCCGCATTGCCCTTCGAGAGGTCGATCTCATAGTTCTTGCCGTCGATACCGAACTCGACCGTCTCGTCGGCGGTGTCTCCGTCCAGGTCGTCGATCAGCCGGATCTCACGGATCTGCGCCACCGCCGCAACCCTCCACGCTTCGTTCCAGTTCTTCCGCGGCCGCGCCGCGCATGCGGAACAATAGAGCTATTACCGGCGGTCGTCGAGTCACCCCGCCGGTTACCACTCCCGTTACCCAGAACGGGCGGACGCATACCCAAGGCTCGGCCGAATCAGGGCACCGGACGCACGGCCACCTGTATTCGCGACGCCCGATCGGTCAGCGCCGACCCGGGGGCGGCGGGCGGTCCGACGTGCGCCTGGTCAGGGCCCGAACAGGCAACAACGATGGCGGCCCGCGGTCGCGAGTAGCGAACCAGGCCAGATCGTCAGGCCTCTGTGCATCGGACGGCAGGCGGCAGACCGACGCACACAGCACCAACTCAGGACCATCTCAAGCGATCGTCCGGATCTGCGGGGAAGCGTGGGCAGTTCGGCGTTCCGAGTGTGGGCATCGCCTCCCGTACGACACTTCCACGGCCCCGACCGACGGCCCCGAGGACCGTCGCCGGGCAACGATCGAGAACTGTTGAGAGCCGGCCGAGGGCCGGTCGCGTTCCGCTTCTTCCGTTTGATCCGGGTCGCGCTTCCGATACCACTGCGTCGCCGAAGCCGGATGCGGAGGAGGCCACACGACCGAACGGCGCAAACCGTTGGCGGGGTGCCGTACGGTGGGTTGTCGTGAGCGTGATCGGATCATGACCGAGTCCAGAGCACGTTCCTTCGGCGCCGCGGCCGCCGCATACGCCCGGCACCGCCCCGGATACCCCGACGCGGCGGTCCTGTGGGCGCTCGAACCGGTGTCCGACCGTCCTTACCCGCAACTGCTGGATCTCGCAGCCGGCACCGGAAAGCTCACCGGCTCTCTCCTGCCGCACGGTTCCGTCACCGCAGTCGAACCAGATCCGGCGATGCTGGCGGAGTTGCGCAGGCACTTCCCCGCCATCACCGCAGCGGAGGGCACCGCGGAGGAGATCCCGCTGCCCGACAACTCGGTCGACGCGGTGCTGGTCGGACAGGCGTGGCACTGGTTCGACCCGGACCGGGCACTTCCCGAGATCGCCAGGGTGCTGCGCCCGGGCGGGGTGCTGGCGGCGCTGTGGAACGGCGACGACGCCCGGGTCGACTGGGTGCGCGGCTACCACGAAGCCGGGCGGTGGGACGCGACCGTGGTGCGAGCGCCGGACGAGATCCCCGAGCTGCCGGCCCACCCGCTGTTCACCACCCCGAGCGTGTACGCAGAGTTCGGCAACCCGGTGCGCACCACTGTCGACGGCCTCGCTGCCACCCTGCGCACGCACTCGTGGGCGCTCACGGCCGACCCTGCCGATCGGGAAGCCGCGATCGACCGGCTGCGTGCCTACCTGGCCGAACGCCCGGAGACCTCGGCGGGGACGTTCGAGCTGCCGCTCGTCACCGACGTCGTCCGCGCGTTGCGCAAGTAGGTCAGCCGCAGCCCGAGCAGCGTCAGGTCCGGCACGAACTCGGCGATCGTCTCCGACTCGCCCATCATCAGCGGCGCCAGCCCGCCGGTGCCGAGCACTGTCACGGGGCCCGCCTTCGGGCCCAACTCGGCGACGATCCGCCGCACCAAGCCGTCCACCTGGCCAGCGAAGCCGTAGAGCACACCGGACTGCAGGCATTCCACGGTGTTCTTGCCGATCACCGACCGTGGGGCCACCAGCTCGACGGTGCGCAATGCGGCGGCCCGTGTGGCGAGCGCCTCCAGCGAGATCTCGATGCCGGGCGCGAGCGCGCCACCGAGGAACTCACCCTTCGCGGATACCACGTCGATGTTCGTGGACGTGCCGAAGTCCACCACCACACACGTCGTGCCGAACAGCCGGTGAGCGGCGAGGGTGTTCATGACCCGGTCGGCGCCGACTTCACGTGGGTTGTCCACCAGCAACGGCACACCCGTGCGCACCCCCGGGCCGACGACGACTGCAGGGTCGCCCCTGCGGTCGATGAGCAGCCGCAGCTCCCGCAACAGCGTCGGCACGGTCGAGAGCGCCGCGACACCGGTGATCCGGGGGGCGTAGGGGCCCAGCATCGCTGCGAAGGCCACCTCCAGCTCGTCGGCCGTCATGCGCGGGTCGGTGCGCATCCGCCAGTCCCGCACCAGCGGCGGGTCGGCCTCGGTGTCGTCGGGCGCGTCGGCGTAGAGCCCCAGCGCGATCTGGGTGTTCCCGACGTCGACGCAGAGCAGCACGGGACGGCCCTACGCCACGCCGTGGACGGGGCCGGAGACGGTGCCCGAGACCAGACCGGACCCCGCTGGGGCGTGAGTGGGATCTGCACCCAGCTCCGCGATCCGGTTCGCGGCGTCGACGAAAACGACACGCGGGGCGTAGGACGCCAGCTCGGCCTCGTCGAGCTGCGCGTAGGAGATGAGGATGACCAGGTCGCCCGGGTGCACGAGGTGCGCGGCGGCGCCGTTGATGCCAAGCACTCCGCTGCCCCGCTCGCCGGCGATCACATAGGTCTCCAGGCGCGCCCCGTTGGTGACGTCGACGATCGTCACCTGCTCGCCCTCGAGCAGATCGGCGGCCTCCATGAGGTCGCGGTCGACCGTGACAGAGCCGACGTAGTGCAGGTCTGCCTGCGTCACCGTCGCCCGGTGGATCTTCGACTTCATCATCGTGCGCAGCACAGGGACCCCCTCACAGCTGGACCGGGACGTTGTCGATGAGCCGGGTGCCTCCGAGGCGGGCCGCGACGAGCAGCCGGGCACGCCCTTGCTGCGGCTCGGGCCCGAGATCCGGGTCGGTGAGCTCCAGGTACTCGACCTGCAGCGCCGGCTCCGTGGCGAGCGCCTCCCGCGCCGCGTCGAGCACCGCCTGGGGGCCCCGCGCGGACACCGCCGCTCCTGCGGCCAGCGCGCGCTGCAGGGTGGCCGCACGCGGGCGGTCCTCCGGGGACAGGTAGACGTTGCGGCTGGAGAGCGCCAGCCCGTCGGGCTCCCGCACGGTCGGCACGCCGACGACCGAGACGGGGAAGTCCAGGTCCCTGACCATCTTCTTGACGAGGATCAGCTGCTGGTAGTCCTTCTCGCCGAAGAACGCGAAGTCCGGCGCGACGATGTGGAAGAGCTTCGTGACGACGGTGAGCACGCCCGCGAAGTGCCCGGGCCGGACCGCACCCTCCAGCCGGTCGCCGAGCGCCCCGGGTGTGACGGTGGTATCGGCCCCGTCGGGGTACATGTCGCCCACCCCGGGCAGGAACACCAGCTCCACGCGCTCCTCACGACACGCCTCGAGGTCGGCCTCCAGCGGGCGGGGGTAGCGGGCGAGGTCCTCACCGGCACCGAACTGGAGCGGGTTAACGAAGATCGACACCACCGGGACGACCGCGCCGGGCGCACGCCGGGCGTGCCGGATCAGCTCGCGATGGCCCTCGTGCAGCGCGCCCATCGTCGGGACGAGCGCGATCTTGCGCCCGGCGCTGCGCAGCGCCCGCGTCACCGGTGCGATCTCGGCCGGGGAGCGGTGCACCGTGAGGGACCCGGCGGCGTACCCGCCGTCGGTCCGCGCACCTCCGCGGAGGGACGTGGCTGTCGAGCGGGTCATGGCTTCTCCTGCAGGGTCGTGAGCACCTCGTCGGCCGCGTGCCCGGGGAGCAGGCCCGCGGCGGACGCGCGGTGCGCGGTGCGGGTGGCGAGCGCCCGGTAGGTGTCGGCTAGATCGGGATCGACGGCGCTCAGCTCGCGCAGGTGCGTGCGGAGGGTCTCGACGTCGCCGCGCGCGACGGGTCCGGTGAGCGCCCGGTCGCCGTGGCGCAGCGCGTTGTCCAGCGCCGCCGACAGCAGCGGCGCGACGAGCCGCTCGGCCGACGCGACCCCCGCCCCCTCCAGCGTCTCGACGCAGTCGCGCACCAGCGTGACGAGGTGGTTGGCCCCATGGGCGAGCGCCGCGTGGTAGAGCGGGCGCACCTCTTCCGGCACTCGTACCGGCTCGGCGGTCATCTCGACGACGAGCGCCTCGCCGACGCTCCAGGCGGCCTCGTCGCCCGCTGCCGCCGTCACCCCGACGCTGCACCCCGCCAGCCGGGCCACGTCCTCGGTGCGGCCGGTGAACGTCATGACCGGGTGCAGGGCCAGCGGCAGCACGCCGTGTGCGCTCGCAGGGTCGAGCACGGAGACGCCGTGCGCGCCGGACGTGTGCACCACGATCTGGCCGGGCCGGAAACTGCCCGCTGCGGCTAGCCCACGCACCAGGCCGGGCAGCACGTCGTCGGGAACCGCGAGGAGTGCGAGGTCGGCCTTCGCCACGACGTCGTCGGGGGGTTCGAGGGGGACGCCCGGCAGCAATGCGGCCGCGCGCCGCACCGAGTCCCGGGACACCCCGGAGATGGCCACAACATGGTGGCCCGCCGCGGCCCAGGCCGCGCCGACCACGGCACCGACCCGTCCGGCGGAGACGACCCCGACCTCGAGCCGAGCCGGTCTGTCACCCATGACCTTTACTCCTAGCTCGTTCCAGTCCTGGCGTGCGGGTACCGGACGATGAGCCGCCGGCACTGGCGGCGTCTGCACAGGGTAGATCCGGCCTGGGGGAGCAACGAGGCCCCGTGACGCGCTTCACCGGGGCGCGCTTCACCTACGGGACGCGGCGTGGAGGCCAGCTCTGGGGCGGGGCGCCCGGCTCGTAGCCGGGGTAGTGGCCACGGGCCGGGTAGGGGCCACCGGGCGGCGGTCCGGGCGGGGGCGGCGTCCAGCCCTGTGGACCGTGCCGCCGGATGGCCACAGTGAGCGCCTCCGGGTGGCCTACCGCCCTGGCCCTCGCCTTGATGACCGCGTCGAGCGCCTGGTCGTGCCAGAGCTTGCCCGAGTCCCCGACGGCGCCGCGCGCCATCCGGGAGCGCAGGAACGCGAGGTCGGTGATCGCGGACTGGTAGTCGGCCACTGCCTTGGCGACCTGCTTGCCCGAGCGTCGCCGCACGGCCGCGCGCCATCCGCGCCGCCCCGCGAGGCTGGAGAGCAACGGCACCTCGCTCGGCGCGATCCAGCCCGCCCTCGCGAACCCGGGGAGCTGCGCGATGACCGTGCGCTGCTCGCGCCGGCGCTGCCACACCACAATCACGATCAACGCCACGAACAGCGGGACCATGACGAAGCCGTAGACCAGCAGGAACCCGCCGCCGCCGAGCACCGTGGCCGAGGTGTTCCACAGGGCGTGGAGCACGACAGCGAGCGCGTAGCCGAGTGCCACCGCCACGACCCGGCCCGCCACCGACCGGCTGCGGGTCGCGATGCCGGCTCCGATCCCGATCATCGCGGTGAAGAGCGGGTGCGCGAACGGGGAGAGCACTCCACGCAGCACCAGGATCGCGAACACCCCGCCCGCCTGGCCGACCACGGCGTCCTCCACGAACGCACGCCCGAAGTACAGGATGTTCTCCGTGAACGCGAAGCCCGCTGCGACGAGCCCGGCATAGACGACCCCGTCGACCACCCCGTCGAACTCGCGGCGCCGGAACACCAGCATGCCGACCAGGAACAGCCCCTTGACGGCCTCCTCGACCACCGGCGCGACCGCGATGGCGCCCACGACGTCGCCGCTGCCGCGGCCCAGCACCTGGTCGGCCATCAGAGCCGCGCTGGAGTTGATGAGCAGTGCCGAGAGCGCCGCGAAGCACGCACCCCACAGGAACGCCACGAGGAGCGTGCGTGGCGGCTCCGGCTCCCAGCGGTCGATCCACAGGAACGTCGCAACGACCGGACCGACCGGCAGGAGCGCGCAAAGCGCCCCGATGAGCGCGCCGCCGACACCGACGCTGCTGCCGACGATCCCGATCACCAGGAGCCCGCAGACACCGAGCGCGATCAGCCCGACGACGGGGGCGAGCACACCGCGGCGCTGTCTGCCCTGCGTGGGCAGCGGCACGATGCGGGTCGCCTGCGTCATGGGGCCGCTCATGGGTCGGAAGCCTAAGGCGTGCCGGGCGGATCTTGGTCGAACGGACGCTGATGCAGGTAGATCTTGGGCGCGCTGCCGGACGAGGTCCGCCGGACACCTCATCCGACGGGTGCCCCCTGGCGCGGCTGTTATTCGCCGGTCTGCCGGTCCGGTTCGTCACCGGGTTCGTCGGGAGCGCGGCAGCAGTGCTCCAGCCACAGCGCACCGGCGACAAGCGCGAGCGCGCACAGCAGGCCGACACCGGCGGAGAGCGAGTCGCTCGCGGCCGCCGTCACCTGGCTCGCCCGCGGCAGCACGTGCGCGAGCAGCCCGCCCCACACCCCGGCCATGATCGCGCCGGCAAGCGCGGACGCCTTCGCCACCAGCACAGCCCGCGCGGCCACGAGTGGTTGCACCGGACGGGTGCCGGGGCGGTGCCGGATGCGGGCGCGCAGCATGGTGCCCGCGATGGCCTCCGCCGCTCCGAGCACACCCAGGGTGGCCCCGGAGAGCAACGGGAACGCGGGCATCGAGCTGTAGACCAGCCGCATCAACAGCGCGACGAGCACGGCCGTCACGAGCGCGACGGCGAACAGGTCGCGGGGCCGGGTTGGCTTCATGGTTGCCGTGTCCTGACCAGCACGAGATCGCGGCGGCGCCGCATGCCGGCCTCCGCGTCCGGGCCGAGCGCCGCAAGCACCTCGGCCACCGGGCCTCGGCCGGGCAGCACGGCGTCGGGGTCGACGTCGAGCCACGGTCGCAGGACCGTGGCCCGTTCGGGCGTGCCGGGATGCGGGAGCAGCAACTCGGGATCCGCGCTCGTCACCGGGCCGTCCGGCCCGTCGACGGTGACCACGTCGACGTCCAGCGTGCGTGGGCCCCAGCGCACCTCGCGGACCCGTCCCGACGCGTTCTCGAGCGCCTGACCGCGGCGCAGCCAGTCCCACGGACCCGCCGCGGGGTCGTCGACGACCAGCACGGCGTTGAGGAAGTCGTCCTGCTCCACACCGCCCCACGGGGCCGTCTCGTACACCGGCGACACAGCCACCACCGCACCGGCGAACCCGTCCACGGCGGAGCGCAGGTGTGCGAACCGGTCGCCCAGGTTCGAGCCGAGGGAGAGGACCGCGCGACTCAAGCCGGGATCACCCGGCCCCGGCCCGGAGTGTTGCGGGACCGCGTGGCGACGACCGCGACGTCGGCGAACTCGAGCGGGATCGGCGCCTGCGGCTTGTGCAGCACCACCTCGACGGCCTGCACGCGCGCGTCGCCCATCACGTCGTCCGCGACCCGGCCTGCGACGGCTTCGATGAGGTCGTACGGCTCACCGCCGACGATGCCTGCCACCCGCTGGGCGAGCGCCCCGTAGTCGATGGTGTCGGCGAGGTCGTCGGACGCGGCGGCCGGGGCCAGGTCCAGCCATACCGTCACGTCGACGACGAAGTCCTGCCCGTCCCGACGCTCGTGCTCGTAGACACCGTGGTTGCCGCGGACCTTCAGCCCGCGCAGCTCGATGCGATCCGTCATCGTCGTTGCCCCCGGCCTTGCGTATGAGCGAGGGAGCCGTTCTGCTGCCACGCGGCAGCCACGCGCACCGCGTCGACCGTGGTGGGGACGTCGTGCACCCGCACCCCCCATGCCCCGGCGTACGCGGCCAGCGCGCTCACGGCCGCGGTGGCGACATCCCGGCCGGGCATCGAGCGCGGCACGCCGTCGGCGTCGGCGAGCAGGTCACCCAGGAAGCGCTTGCGGGACGCGCCGACCAGCACCGGGAACCCCAGATCGATCAAGGCGTCGAGCCTGCGCAGCAGGGCCCAGTTGTGCGCTCCCGTCTTGGCGAACCCGAGCCCGGGGTCGAGCACGAGCGCAGCCGGTTCCACACCCGCGAGAACCGCGGCGTCGACTCGGGCGACGAGTTCGGCACGCACCTCGGCGACGACGTCGTCGTACTCGGCCAGCGCGGTCATCCGATCGCTGTGGCCGCGCCAGTGCATGAGGACCCACGGCACCTTCGCCGATGCCACGGTGCTGGCCATGGCCGGGTCGGCGAGCCCTCCGGACACGTCGTTGACGACCACCGCACCTGCCTCCACTGCGGCCGCCGCCACCGCCGCGCGGGTGGTGTCGATGCTGACCGGTACCCCCTCGGCCACGAGCTCGCGGATGACGGGCAGCACCCGCGCCTTCTCCACGTCGGCCTCGACGCGGCCCGCTCCCGGCCGGGTGGACTCGCCCCCGACGTCGACGAGGTCGGCGCCCGCGTCGCGCATGCCGATGCCATGGGCGACGGCGTGGTCGCGGTCGAGCCAGCGGCCGCCGTCGGAGAACGAGTCCGGTGTGACGTTGAGGACCCCCATCACAACAGCCCGCCCAGGGCACGGAAGCCCGGGAGCCACGTCCCTCACCCGCTCCTGATCAGCGACAACGCCTCCGCGCGGGAGGTCGATGAGGTCTGGAACATCCCCCGCACCGCGGAGGTGGTGGTACGTGTGCCGGGCTTGCGGACCCCACGCATCCCCATGCAGAGGTGCTCGGCGTCGATCACGACGATGACGCCGCGGGGATCGAGCTTGCGCACCACCGCGTCGGCCACCTGAGCCGTGAGCCGCTCCTGCACCTGGGGGCGGCGGGCGTACAGGTCGACCAGCCGCGCGATCTTGGACAGGCCGGTGACACGCCCGTCGGTGTTGGGGATGTAGCCGACGTGCGCCATCCCGTGGAAGGGCACCAAGTGGTGCTCGCAGGTCGAGAACATCGGGATGTCCTTGACCAGGATCAGCTCCTGGTGGTGCTCGTCGAACGTCCTCTCGAGCACCTCGTCCGGCTCGGTGTACAGCCCGGCGAAGATCTCCTCGTAGGCGCGGGCGACCCGGGCCGGCGTATCACGCAAACCCTCCCGGTCCGGGTCCTCCCCTATCGCGATCAGCAGCTCCCGCACAGCCGCCTCCGCGCGGGCGCGGTCCATGGCCGGAGGCCCCGGCACGGCCACCGGCGACGACGTGGTGGGACCGGGCGCTGCAGCGCTCAGCGGGAGCCGCCCTCGTCCGACGCCGTCCCGTTCTCCTTCGGCCCGCCGTCCGCGGGGTCCGGGGTGGCCGGCGGGCCGTCACCGTGGCCGTTGTCGTTGCCCGTGGCGGGCTGCGGCTGCATCCACTGCGGCGTGGGCTGGGGGCGGTGGCCTGCGGGCGGCCACGTCTGCCCGTTCGGCGTGGTGGCGGGGCGCCAGTCCGGCGGGGCGCCGTAGTTGTTCTGCGGCGCAGAGCCGCTCTGCTGCCCAGGAGGGCCCCAGCCCTGCTGTTGCTGCGGGACGGGCGCCTGCTGCCCGGGCCCTGGCGGGTAGGCGGCCGCCGGGTAACCCGGCTGGCCCGGAGCACCCGGGTAACCGCCGCGCGGGCCGGGGGAGGGCACGGGGCCGCCGTTGGGGCCGGGGCCGGGCTGCGGCAGGCCGTTGCCGCCGCCGGGGTACGACCCGACGGGAGCAGGCTCGCGTGCCGGCTCGGTGTGGGGCGGCCACGGCTCGCCGCGCTCGCGGGCGCGCTCAGCAGGCGTCTTGATCGGTGGCTTGTCGGACGGCGTGCGGTCACCGAAGTCGTTGAACGCGGTGATGCGCGGCCGCTTCTCCACCCGGTCGAAGATGCGCTCGAGGTCCTTGCGGGTGAGCGTCTCCTTCTGCAGGAGCTCGAACACCAGGTCGTCGAGGACGTCGCGGTAGGTGTTGAGGATCTCCCACGCTTCGGTGTGCGCCGCCTCGATCAGCGCGCGCACCTCCTCGTCGATCTCGTGGGCGACCTCGAGCGAGTAGTCGGCCTGCGCGCCCATCGACCGGCCGAGGAAGGGGTCGCCCTGGTCGTGCCCGTAGCGGACGGCACCGAGCCGAGCGCTCATGCCGTACTCGGTGACCATCGCCTTGGCGATCTTGGTGGCCTGGTCGATATCACTGGACGCCCCCGTGGTCGGCTCGTGGAACACGAGCTCCTCGGCGCTGCGCCCGCCCATCGCGAAGACCAGCCGCGCGATCATCTCCGAGCGCGTCATGAGGCCCTTGTCGTCCTCGGGGACGACGAGCGCGTGGCCGCCGGTGCGACCGCGCGGCAGGATCGTGAGCTTGTAGACCGGCTCCAGGTCGGGCATCGCCCACGCCGCCAGCGCGTGCCCGCCCTCGTGGTAGGCGGTGATCTTCCGC
This sequence comes from Pseudonocardia aurantiaca, assembly GCF_039526725.1. Classification (NCBI taxonomy): domain Bacteria; kingdom Bacillati; phylum Actinomycetota; class Actinomycetes; order Pseudonocardiales; family Pseudonocardiaceae; genus Pseudonocardia; species Pseudonocardia aurantiaca. The sequence continues at coordinate 603,366 of NZ_BAAAJG010000003.1, read as the reverse complement.
TCGTGCTCGGAGATGATCTTGCCCTTGCGGCGGGGGCCGCCGACGACGCGGTCGACCGACTCCTCGAGCGCGGCCGAGTTGATCAGCGTGCCGTTCTCGCGGGCGGTGAGCAGCGCCGCCTCGTTGATGACGTTGGCGAGGTCAGCGCCGGACATCCCTACCGTGCGCTTGGCCAGAGAGTCGAAGTCGACGTCGTGCGCGAACGGCTTGCCCTTCGAGTGCACAGCGAGGATCGCCTTGCGCCCGGCCATATCGGGGGCGCCGACCGGGATCTGGCGGTCGAATCGGCCGGGACGCAGCAGCGCCGGGTCGAGGATGTCGGGCCGGTTGGTGGCGGCGATCAGGATGATGCCGCCGCGGGCGTCGAACCCGTCCATCTCGACGAGGAGCTGGTTGAGCGTCTGCTCCCGCTCGTCGTGGCCACCGCCCAGGCCCGCACCGCGCTGCCGGCCGACCGCGTCGATCTCGTCGACGAAGATGATGCACGGCGAGTTCTGCTTGGCCTGCTCGAACAGGTCGCGCACGCGGGAGGCACCGACACCGACGAACATCTCGACGAAGTCGGAACCGGAGATCGTGTAGAACGGCACGCCCGCCTCGCCCGCGACGGCGCGCGCGAGGAGCGTCTTGCCGGTGCCAGGCGGCCCGTAGAGCAGCACGCCCTTCGGGATCTTCGCCCCGAGCGCCTGGTAGCGCGCCGGGTTCTGCAGGAAGTCCTTGATCTCGTACAGCTCCTCGACCGCCTCGTCGGCGCCCGCGACGTCGCCGAAGGTGGTCTTCGGCATGTCCTTGTTGAGCTGCTTGGCCTTCGACTTGCCGAAGGACATCACGCGGTTGCCACCGCCCTGGGCGTTGTTCATCATCCAGAACAGGATGAGCAGCACCAGGCCTAGTGGGATGAGGTAGATCAGCATTGTGACCAGGAACGAGTCCTGGCGCACCGCGGTGTTGAACGTGGGGTGGTTGCTCGCGGCCTGGAGCGACTGGACGATGGTGCCCGCCGTCTGAGCCGGGTACTGGGTGATGACCTGGGTGCTGCCGTCGACGGGCTGCGCGAGTGTGAGCCGCAGGCGCTGCGCGCTGTCCTCGATGAGCGCGTCGTTGACGTTGCCGTTGTTGATCTGGGCGAGCGCGACGGACGTGGGCACCTGGGTGTATCCGCGGGTGTCGTCGAAGAGCACGCTGAACGTGAAATAGACCAGGATCGCGGCGAGGATCCAGATCAGCGGGTTGCGGAGCAGGCGCTTGCGGTCCATGCAGCTTCGGCCGTGCGGCCTTCACCCTCCCTGGCGAGATTCTCCTGCGGAGACCCGGCACAGCGGACTGACCGGCCCTGAGTCTGCCAGGATAGCGGTCCCGGGACGGTGCTGCGTCGTCGAGCCTACGTGCGCACCCCTTGACGGTGCACGTGGCTACAACGGGCGAACCGGAACGCGTGTTCCCGCTCGCGAGCTCACCGCAAGTGGGGGTATCTCACACTCCCCATGATCGTTAGACGTCTGAATCAGCGGCGGCAACGCCGACCTCAGGGTCGGCGGTGGGGGGTACTAAATGACGGTCAGGGTTCGTGGTCTGGCGATCGCGGGTGCCCTCGGGCTGATCGCGATCGGCGCCTTCGTCGCGCCTGTGGCGATCGCCGCGCCCGAAGGGGCGCAGACCACGTCCGACGCTGCCGACTGGGCGCCTGCGGCCTCCGCGCCGATCCGCCCGGGCGTGATCACCGAGACCGAGGGCGGCGGGGCCTGCACCAGCAACTTCGTCTTCTCCAGCGGCGACAGCGTCTTCATCGGCCAGGCAGCGCACTGCGCAGGCACCGGTCAGGCCACCGAGACCAACGGCTGCAACTCGGGCACCGGCGGCATCGGCACCCCGGTGACGATCCGGGCGGCCGACGGCACCGCACGCGAGGGCAAGCTCGCCTACAGCTCATGGGTGACGATGCAGAAGAACGGCGAGTCCGACCCCGACACCTGCGCCTACAACGACTTCGCGCTGGTGGAGATCGACCCGGCCGACGTCGGCGACGTCAACCCGAGTGTCCCGATTTTCGGTGGGCCGACGGGCATCGACACCAACGGCCTCAACCTCGGCGAGCTCGTCTACAGCTACGGCAACTCGCCGCTGCGCCTGGGCATCTCTGCCCTCAGCCCGAAGGTGGGCATCAGCGCGGCCGAGGTCGGCGGCGGGCGCAGCCACGAGGCCTACACGCTCACCCCGGGCGTCCCCGGTGACTCCGGCAGCGCGTTCCTCGACGGCCGGGGGCAGGCGTTCGGGGTGCTCTCCACGCTGAATCTCGCCCCGCTGCCCGTCAGCAACGGCGTGGCCGACCTCGCCAAGGCGCTGAACTACGCGAACGCCAACGGCGACCTCGGCAAGATCGAGCTGGTGCTCGGCACGGAGCCGTTCAACCCCACGCCCGTCGGCGTCCCGGCCAGCTCTCTCGCGGTGCCGGCAGGCCCGCCGGCGGCGGGCTGAGCCCGCCCGGACACACGAAAGAACGGCCCTCCGCCCTTGTCGGGCGGAAGGGCCGTTCTTTCCGTTCAGGCGTAGACGGACGGGGCGAGCGTGCCGATGAACGGGAGGTCGCGGTAGCGCTCGGCGTAGTCCAGGCCGTAACCCACGACGAACTCGTTGGGGATGTCGAACCCGACGTACTTCACCGGCACGTCCACCTTCACCGCGTCGGGCTTGCGCAGCAGGGTGCAGACCTGCAGCGACGCCGGCTGGCGCGACTCCAGGTTCTTGAGCAGCCAGGAGAGTGTGAGGCCCGAGTCGATGATGTCCTCGACGATCAGCACGTGGCGACCCGCGATGTCGCGGTCGAGATCCTTGAGGATCCGCACCACACCGGATGACGACGTGCTGGAGCCGTACGAGCTCACCGCCATGAACTCGAGCTGCACGGGGAGGGGCAGCGCCCGCGCGAGGTCGGTCATGAACATGACCGCCCCCTTGAGGACGCCGACGAGCAGCAGGTCGGACCTGCCCGAACCGCTGCAGTCCGCGGCGTAGTCGGCGCCGATCTGCTCGGCCAGCTCTGCGGTCTTCTCGCGGATCGCCTGCTCGGTGACCAGCGTCGATGCGATGTCACCGTCATACACGGCGGAGATCCTCCTGCTGGGGTTCGGGGGAGCCTGCCGGCCAGCGGACCGGGCGCACGAAGAGGGTGCCACGCTCGCGGACCAGCTCCAACCCGCCCGGCACCGCTACTCCTCCGCGATCTCCGCCCTGAGCTGCGAGGACGTCCGCCGCGCGGAGGTGGGTGTCGGTGAGAGCGGTCACGCCTGCGGTCGCCAACCAGGCTCGCAGCACGCGCCTGCGCAGGGCCGGGGTGACCTGCGCGAGCGCGTCCAGGCGGAGCGGGCGGGCACGACCGACGGGGTCCGCGGCCGGGTCGACGGCGGCCGCGAGCAGCCCAGCCGCCATCTCGTCGAGCGCGTCGACGTCCTCGCGGAGCTGTGCCGCGGTGCGCGCCAGCGCCTCGGCCACACCCCCGGAGAGGACGTCCTCCAGCAGCGGGAGCACTTCCTGCCGCAGCCGGACGCGGGTGAACCGCGGGTCGGTGTTGTGCGGGTCGTCCCACACGGGCAGGCCCGATGCGGCGCACGCCGCGCGGGTGGCGGAACGGCGCACCGCGAGCAGCGGGCGCAGCCACGGGGCGTCCCATGCGCGCATGCCGGCGATCGAGCGGCCACCCGAGCCGCGGCCGAGGCCGAGCAGCACCGTCTCGGCCTGGTCGTCGAGGGTGTGCCCGAGCAGCACGGGGCTCCGCTCGTGCGGCCTGGCCGCCCGCAGAGCGCCGTACCGCGCCCGCCTGGCCGCGGCCTCCACACCGCCGTTGCCGACGGACACCTCGACGCGGTGCACCGATGCCACCGCGCCCAGGTCGGTGAGCAGCTCCACGACGGCCGCCGCCTGCTCGGCCGAGCCGTTCTGCAGGCCGTGGTCGACGACGGCGGCGTGCACCTCACCAGAGCCGCGCAGAGCCATCGCGGCGGCGGCCAGGGCCACTGAGTCGGCGCCGCCCGAGCACGCGACGAGCAGCGGGGCCGAGCGGTACGGCCCGGGCAAGGCCGCCACGGCCGTGCGTACCGCCCTCCGGACCTGCGCGACCTCGGGGGTGGCACGACCGATGGCCGCTGCGGACTCGGACACGATCGTCAGGGTTGGACGCGCCGGAGCCAGGCTCCGGGGTCGGCGAGCTCGGCGCGGGTGGGCAAGGTCTCGGGGCCGTCCCACACGCGGTTGAATCCGTCCATCCCGGCGGCCAGCACCACGTGTTTGGTGAACGCGGAACCGACGGCGTACTGGCGCACCTTCGCCTCCACCCCCAGCAGCGCACGCAGCAGCCGGTCGACGAGCCCGCCCCCACGGCGCCGCGCGGTGAAGCGAGTGCGGATCGTGGCGACGCTCGGTACGACCTCGGGGCCCGCAGCGTCCATGACGTGGTCGGCGTGGCCCTCCAGCAGCGTCGTCAGGGCGAGCAGCCGGTCGAGAACGGCACGCTGTTCCGGCCCCTGCAGCAGCTCGACGATCGCGAGGGAGTCACCACCGCTCGAGCGCGCCGAGCGGAGCACATCGGGGAGCCGGTCCAGCACAGCACCTCGTTCGGCGCCCTGGGTGATGGAGAGGAACCGGCCGACCTCGTCGGAGAAGTAGCCACGCAGCCACGGCACCGCCGTGAACTGGAGTCGGTGGGTGGCTTCGTGCAGGCACACCCACAGCCCGAAGTCACCTGCGGGCACGTTGAGCGCCTGCTGCGCGGCATGCACGTTGGGCGCCACGAGCAGCAGCCGCCCGTCGCCGGTGGGGCCGCCGAACGGGTCGTACTGGCCGAGCACCCGCCCGCCGAGGTAGGCGACCACCCCGCCGACCTGCAGCCCGGCCGTGCGCGCGGTGACCGCCCGCGCCACCCGGGACACCGCGGGGAGCTGGGCCGCCGCCGTGAGCGCGGCCATGCTCGTGACAGCCGCGGCCGCCCAGCCCGGCCGGTCGACGACGTCGGCGGGCAGCAGCGGGAGCCCGTGACCGAGCCCCGTGACGTTCCGCACATGCCCCTCGGCGACGGCCGCGTCGGTTCGCAGGCGGGCCACCAGCTCGGCGGCCTGCTGAGGCGTCGCGTCCGGCCCTGGCTGCATCAGCCGGGCAGCGGTGCGGCGGGCCAGCTCCCAGTCGACAGGGAGGCCACGCTCGGTAGCGGGCGCGTCTGCTGGCGGAACGTGGTCGGTGGCGTTCGGCACCCAGCCCACGCTACGCATCCGGCGGCGGGAACGCCCCTGTCGATGCGGGCTAGGGATCCTTGGTCGCTAGGAGGGTGCTGAAAAGCTCCGGCCGTAGCGAGCGGCGTCCAGGTGGCCGCATCGCATCGGGTCACCTGATGGGAGAGGCCCGATACCGCTGTTGTATCGGGCCCGACGACAACGCGGCGAGGTGGCTGCCTGGGCGTCGCGCAGTAGGCCCGAGCTTTTCAGCGCGCTCCTAATGCGGTGGCCGCGTCTCAGCGGCAGCCGCACTGGCTCAGCCGCGCCACGATCGCGTCCTGGCGCGGCCGCACGCTCGCCGTGGCCGCGCCGTTCGACATCAGCGCGAAGGCCAGCAGCCTGCCGTCGGCGTCGGTCACCACACCGGCGAGGCTGGAGATGCCGGTCAACGTGCCCGTCTTGGCGCGGGCGACACCGCGGCCCGCGGCGGCGTCCCCGTCGCGAGCGAACCGCTCGTCCAGCGTGCCGTCGCCGCCTGCCACGGGCATCCCGCTGAGGATGGGACGCAGGAACTGCTGGTCGAGCGGGCTCTGGGCGGGCGCGGCGATCGCGGCGAGCAACGACCCGAGGAGCCGGGCAGGCACCTTGTTCGCCGTGGAGAGGCCGCTGCCGTCCACCATCGCGGCGCCGGTCGGGTCGAACCCGGCCTGGGCGAGCGCGGCAACGGTCTCCTGCGCGGCCCCCGCGAACGACGGCTCGCCGTTGCGGGCGAGAGCGACCTCGCGGGAGAGGGTCTCAGCGAGGACGTTGTCGGAGGTGCGCATCACGTGCTCGACGAGCTCAGCGACCGGCGCCGAGCTGACGGCACCGAGGGTCTTGGCCCCAGCGGCGGCCGTGCCCTCCGCGACGAGGCCGGGGTCGGCGTTCAAGGCCCTCGCCAGGGCCCGCCCCGCGGCGAGCGCAGGGTCCTCGACGCGCGGCCCGTCCTGCAGGCTTGGGTCGATCCGGCCGCCGTCGAGCATCAGGGGTTCGATCGGTGCGATGAAGCCGGCTGCGATGTCCAACCGATTCCACGTGTCGGCGAACGAGGGGCCCTTGTACCTGCTGGTGTCGACGAGCACCCGCCGGACCGGCTCCTGCACCGCCTTCCGCACTTCGCCTGCGAGGTCGGAGATCCGCGCGGGATCGGGGTAGACACCCTCCTCGCCGTTCGGCAAGGCCGTGAGGGTCGGATCACCACCGCCCACGAGGACAACCGTGCCCGGCTCCGGCCCGGCAACCACCCGCGTGACGAACGTGTCCGTCGGGTTGAACGTGAGCAGCGCGGCGGACGCGGTGAGCAGCTTTCCCGTGGACGCCGGGGTGAGCGCCCGTTCCGGTGTGTGGCCCCAGAGCTCCTTGCCGGTGGCCGGGTCGACGACGACCCCGGCGAACCGGCCCGGCATCGCCAGCGCCGCCTCGTCGAGGGTGTCGCTGAGCCCGGTGGCGGTGGGCAGCGGGGCGTCGACCGGGAGCGGCCCGAGCACCGCGCGCGGGATCGGCGGGACGACTGCAGCGGCGTCGGCCCGGGCCAGGCCGAGCTGCTGCACGAGCGTCGGACCGGTGAGCGCCACGGCCCCGCCAGACGCGCCGGCCACTGCGAGAACCACCAGGACCGTCAGGCCCCGTCGCGTACCGCGACCGGACAGACGCAGGCTGTCACCGATCCGTCGCCCGAAGCCCACGCCGCGCCTCCCTCCACTCATCCAGCGCCAGGGCGCGCATCGGCTGGCCGTCACGGCCGCGTCGGCTGAAACGGTCCTCACACTAGTGTCGTGGCTGGCGCCGGAGCCGGTCGCCCGACCGGTACCGGCACCCACATGCCCGATCGAGAGCATCGCAGGAGAGCGCCAGTGGACTTCGACGTAACCATCGAGATCCCCAAGGGGGGCCGAAACAAGTATGAGGTGGACCACAAGACGGGGCGCATCCGGCTCGACCGGACCCTCTTCACGGCCACCCAGTACCCGGCCGACTATGGGTTCATCGAGGACACCCTCGGGGAGGACGGCGACCCGCTCGACGCCCTGGTGCTCGTGCAGGAGCCGACGTTCCCGGGCTGCCTGATCCGCGCTCGCGCGATCGGCATGTTCCGCATGAAGGACGAGAAGGGCGGCGACGACAAGGTCCTCTGCGTCCCGAGCGACGACCCGCGCCAGGAGCACCTGCGCGACATCCACCACTTGCCGGAGTTCGACCGGGCCGAGATCCAGCACTTCTTCGAGATCTACAAGACCCTGGAGCCGGGCAAGAGCGTCGAGGGCGCCACGTGGGTGGGCCGAGCCGACGCCGAGCGCGAGATCAAGGTGTCCTGGCAGCGGGCGAAGGAACACCCCCAGCACTGACCCTCGTCAGTGCACGGGCGTCAGGGCAGGTCCAGCCAGCACCTGCTCCCGGCTGAGGCCCTGCGCCACGAGCTCCTCCACGGCCGCGTCCAGCCGGCGGCCTCTGCACGGCGTCGCGGGCCGGTCTCGGCATCCGCCACCATCGCAAGCGCCCGCTCCGGGTCGGGCAGCAACATCGCGAGCAGCCGGTCCCGGGCGTCCGCACCGTCGCGGACGTCCACACCGGCTCCCACTGCGCCGTTCCGCGCCGCGGCCGCGTGCCGCCCAGGCGTGAGCAGCCGCCGGGGCGAGCCCCACGGGAGCACCGTTCGCCCGGCCCCACCCACCGCCGGGCGGTCGGCAGGATCGGCTGCGGGATCAGGAGCGGGGTCCGCCTCTGCCGGCACGACCACCGGCGTCGCCGACGGCCCGCAGCGTCTCGATCGGGTCCTCCGCAGGCCGCCGTTCCAGCTCCTCCGCCCGCCGGGCGTCGACGCCCGACTGGGTGCGCAGCGGCAGCTCCCGCATCATCAACACGGCGACGAGGCCGAGCACGAGCACAGCGGCCGCCGCGAGGAACACCACGCTCATCGCGCCGGCGAACCCCTCGAGGACCGGGCGCGCCAGCACCGGGTCGGCCCTCGACAGGAACGACGAGTCGTCGAGCGGGATCGCGCCGTTGCCCCGGACCGCGCCGAGGATCGGCGCATTGGCAGGGCTCGGAGCCGCCTCGGCGTCGGCGACTGCCGCGCGGAACTGCGGGGTCGCGGCCGCGGCGCGGAGGTTGTCGGCGATCCGGGACCCCAGGGCGCCGAAGAGCAGCGACAGGAACACGGCGGTGCCGAGCGTGCCACCCATCTGCCGGAAGAAGGTGGCCGATGCGGTGGCCACCCCCATGTCCCGCGGGGGCATCGCGTTCTGCACGGCGAGGGTGAGCGGCTGCATGTTCGCGCCGAGACCCCAGCCGACCACCACCATAAACAGCGCGACCTGCCAGTACGGCGTGTCGACGCCCAGCCGCGACAGCGCACCGATCCCGACGATCATGAGTGTGAGACCGATGACCGGCCACACCTTGTAGCGGCCGGTGCGGGAGATCAGCTGGCCGGACAGCACAGACATCGACATGATCCCGAGCACCAACGGCAGCGTCTGCAGGCCCGCCTCGGTGGGCGTCGATCCCTTGACGATCTGCAGGTACAGCGGCAGCAGCGCTAGCGCGCCGAACATGCCGGCGCCAGCGACGAACGCGGCGAGCGAGCCCCAGCTGAACACGCCGCTGCGGAAGAACCGCAGCGGCAGCAGCGCGTCGTCGCCGATGCGTCGCTCCGCCAGCAGGAACGCCACCACCCCGACGAGCCCGATCACGTAACAGGCGATCGCGCGGGTGGAGTCCCAGCCCCATGTCCGGCCCTGCTCCGCGACGATCAGGAGCGGCACCAGCCCCGTGGCGAGCGCCAGCGCTCCCGGCCAGTCGATGCGGTGGGGGCGCCTGACGTGCGGGACGTTGAGCACCCGCGTGACCACTACCAGGGCGATGATCCCGAGCGGCACGTTGATCAGGAAGACCCAGCGCCAGCCGTCGAAGAAGAGGATCTGGGGCTGACCTGCGAAGAACCCGCCCGCCACCGGCCCGAGCACGCTCGACGTGCCGAAGACGGCGACGAAGTAGCCCTGGTACCTGGCCCGTTCCCGCGGGGCCACGATGTCGCCGATGATCGTCAGGGCCAGGGAGAACAGGCCACCGGCGCCGAGCCCCTGCAGGCCGCGGAAGGCCGCGAGCTCGTACATCGAGGTGGCGAAGCTGCACGCGACCGAGCCCACGACGAAGATCGAGATCGCGGTGAGGAACAGCGGCTTGCGCCCGTAGAGGTCCGACAGCTTGCCGTAGAGCGGGGTCGAGATCGTGGCCGTGATCAGGTAGGCCGTGGTGGCCCACGCTTGGAGGCTGAGCCCCTGCAGGTCGTCGGCGATCGTCCGGATCGAGGTGGCGACGATGGTCTGGTCCAGCGCCGCGAGGAACAACCCGATCATCAGACCGGCGAAGATCGTCAGGATCTGCCGGTGGCTCAGCTGTCCCGCCTGCTGGTCGGCGGGGGCACCGCCTGGTGCGGGCGCGGACATGGCACTCCTCGTTCAGGTGCTTTCGGGGTGCACGGCTCGGGCCTTGTAGCTCTCGAAGTCGGTGGTGAAACGCGCCAGCAGGTCGCCGAGCGCCCGCCGGTCCTCCTCCGACCAGTGCTCGAGCATTCCGGCGATGCGCTCGTTGCGCACCCGGCGGTTCTCCTCGAACACGCGCTTCCCCTCGGCGGTCGCGGCCAGGAGCGTCGCGCGGCCGTCCTCGGGGTCCGCGGTGCGCTCGACGAGCCCGAGGCGCACGAGGTGCCCGATCTGCCGGCTGATCGTGGACGGGTCGGAGTGCACCGCCTCGGCGAGCGCCCCCGCCCGACGGGGACCGTCCTTCACGAGGTGCACGAGCAGGTGGTAGGTGGCCCGCTCGACCGCATCCGGATGCTCGGCCTGATATTGGGCCTGTTTGCGCTCCATCAGACGGACGAGCCGGATGAGCTGGCTCCCGACCTCGTCGGCGATGGCGAGTTCGGCTTCGGTCGGCACGGCGGACTCCTGGATTGCGTGCGAGGAGAAAGCACTTGACCTGTGCAAGCTTGTGCCCGCCGCACGCACGGTGGCAACTCCGCTCAGTGTGACGTGCCCGGTGCGTGCCGCGACGAGCGGCTCGGCGTCATACCGGGGGCGCGAGCGCCGCCCGGCCCGCCGGGGTGAGCACGGCCGGCCCGAGCGGCGTGGCCGTGTCCGGCGGGTACACGAGGCCGGCCACGACCAGCCGCTGCCCGGCCAGGATGTCGGCGATGACCAGGCCGTCGACCATCAGCACGGGCTGCCAACCCGCTCCGAGCTGGCACCGCCCGGCAGCAACAGCGCGCAACACCGCGCGGTCCCTACCGCTCAACGTGGACGACCCTGCCACCGGCATCGGCCTCGACTCCCCTCGCAGGCGCTCCTGCAGATCTACCGAAGGGGTCGTACCCAGCAACTGGAGCGTTTCACTTCACGACACCGGATGCGATGACGAGAGGACGAGTCAGTTCACCCGCTCGAAGACCGCGGCCAAACCCTGACCGCCACCGATGCACATCGTCTCCAGCCCGTAGCGGGCGTCGCGGCGCGCCATTTCACGGGTGAGCGTGGCGAGGATGCGCCCGCCGGTGGCGCCGACCGGGTGACCGAGCGAGATCCCGGAGCCGTTGACGTTGACCCGGTCGAAGTCCTCCGGCGCGAGCTTCCACTCACGTGCACAGGCGAGGACCTGCGCGGCGAACGCCTCATTGAGCTCGATCAGGTCGACGTCGGCCAGCGTGAGCCGTGCGGCGTCGAGGGCCCTCGCGACGGCGGGGACCGGACCGATGCCCATCGTGGCGGGCGGGACGCCGCCCACGCCCCACGAGACCAGCCTGACCAGGGGACGCAGGCCCAGCTCCGCCGCACGGTCCGGGTGGGTGACAACGCAAATCGCCGCGCCGTCGTTCTGACCGCTGGAGTTGCCCGCGGTGACGGTGGCCTCCGGGTCGTCCCGGCCCAGCACCGGGCGCAGCCCGCCGAGCTTCTCGACGGTCGAGTCGGCGCGGATGTGCTCGTCGGTGTCGACGACCGTGTCGCCCTTCCGGCCCTTCACCGTGACCGGCACGATCTCCTCGACGAACCGGCCGGAGTCCCGTGCCGCCGCGGCGCGCTGGTGCGAGCGCACCGAGAACTCGTCCTGCTCCTCGCGCGGGATCGAGTACTCCCGACGCAGGTTCTCGGCGGTCTCGAGCATCCCGCCGGGCACCGGGAAGTTGATCCCGCCCGCCGTCACGCGGCCCCGGGCGAGCGCGTCGTGCAGCATCACGCCCGGCCCGGCCTTCGACCCCCAGCGCATCGCCGTCGAGTAGAAGGGCGCGTTCGACATCGACTCGGCGCCGCCTGCCAGCACCACGTCGGACGCACCTGCCTGCACCTGCATCGCCGCGTAGAGCACCGCCTGCAGGCCCGAGCCGCAGCGCCTGTCGATCTGCAGCCCGGTGACGGTCACCGGCAGCCCCGCGTCCAGGGCGGCCACGCGGCCGATCGCCGGGGCGTCCATCGTGGGGTAGCAGTGCCCGAGCACGACGTCGTCCACCGCGTCCGGGGCGAGGCCGGTGCGGTCCAACAGCCCGCGGATCACCGTGGCGGCCAGCTCATGGGCCGGGACGTCGCGCAGCGACCCGCCGAAGCCGCCCACCGGGGTACGCAGGGGCTCGCAGATGACCGCGTCGCGCACAGGTCCTCCTCGACCGTCGTTCAGGTCAGACGTATTGCCTGGTCAGCCACTCGGCGACGAGCGCGGGCCGTTCTGAGCCCTCGATCTCCACCGTGACCTTCGTGGTCATCTGGACCCCACCCGTCACGTCGGCGACGTCCAGCAGTTCGATGTTGCCCCGGACCTTGCTGCCCACGGGCACCGGCGAGGTGAACCTCACTTTGTTCAGCCCGTAGTTGACACCCATCTTCGTGCCCTCGACGCGGTAGGTCTGCCCGACGAACAGCGGCAGCAGCGACAGAGTGAGGAACCCGTGGGCGATGGTGGTGCCGAAGGGGCCGGCCGCGGCGCGCGCTTGGTCGACGTGGATCCACTGGTGGTCACCAGTCGCCTCGGCGAACGTGTCGATCTGGCCCTGGTCCACGGTCACCCAGTCGCTCACCCCGAGCTGGCTCCCTGCCGCCGCCCGCAGGTCGTCGACTCCGTTGAAGACGCGCATCGTCACTCCTGATCTCCCGGCCGTGATCTCCTGGCCCAGACCCTGCCACGCCGTCGACGCCGCGGCACAGGTCGACGCCGGACGAGACGGAGGCGAGGATGTGCGGGTGAATGCGGTGGAGCAATTCGCGGCACTGGTCGAGGGCCCCGAACCCCCGCTCGACCGGGCGGCGCTCGCGATCGCCGCCGGCACCGACCCGGGCCTCGACGAGGGCCGCTGGCTGGCCGAGCTGGACCGGCTCGCGGCCGGCGTCCGAACGCTCCCGGTGCTGGTACAGCGGCTGTTCGAGACCGAGGGCTTCGCGGGCAACGCCGCCGACTACCAGGACCCGCGCAACTCCCTGCTCCCGTACGTCCTGACCAGGAAGCTGGGCATCCCGATCACCCTCGCCGTCGTGGCGATCGAAGTGGGCAGGCGGGCGGGTGTGGCGCTGGAGGGCGTCGGCATGCCGGGTCATTTCCTGGTGCGCCCGGTCGGCTCCCGCAAGCACCTCGACGTCTTCCGCGGCGGGGCCGAGCTCGACATGGCCGGCTGCGAGGCGCTCTTCCGCGCCACATCCGGGGCCCGCCCGGGCGTCCCGTTCGGACCGCACCTGCTGACCACGGCGTCCACCCGCTCGATCCTCGCCCGAATGCTCGAGAACCTGCGTGTGGTCTACCGGACCCGGCGCAGGCCGGGTGACCTCGAGTGGGTGCTGCGGATGCGGCGCGCGCTGCCCGGCACCGGTCTCGCCGAAGTGCTGGAGCTGGCGGACGCGCTGGGTGAGCAGGGCCGCTGGCTCGACGGCGCCCGGCTGCTGGACGAGCGCCTGCCGGACGCGTCGCCGGTGGGGGCGGAGCGCCTGCGCGCAGCGGCACGGAGCCTGCGCGCCCACCTCAACTAGCCCACCCACACCGCAGCTAGCGCACCCACACCGCGACTCGCGTGCACAAATCCAGCGACTCGCGCGCACTCAGGCAGCGACTCGCGGGGGATGGATGCCCCAGCTACCGGTCCACTCCTCGCCGGGGGCGAGCGTGATCAGGCCGGTGCCGCTGTTGAGCGCGTCCGGTGGGCACGTCATCGGCTCGACGGCCACCGCACGTCCGCTGCCGGGGTGATCTCCGGGAGTGAAGACCTGCACCCACCCGAAGTCCGGGTCGGCCCACACCTCCACGGCCGTGGTCGGACCGGTCAGCCGGTGGCGCACCACGTCGTCGCCGTCCGCCGGGGTGCAGCCACCGAACGCGTGGTCGAGCGTCCGGCCCCTGAGCGGCCGCCCGGAGCGGAAGTCGAGCTCGCCGCTCACCTCATGGGCCGGGCCGGACGGGAGGCCGCCCGCCAGCGGGAGCGCCAGCGCCGCGGCCAGCGTGAGCTCGCAGTCGTCGGTGGCATCGTTTCCGGCCCGGAGGTACGGGTGGGCCCCGACGCCGAACGGCACGGGATCGGTGCCGACGTTGCGCACCCGGTGTGTGACGCGGAGGCCGTCGGGTCCCACGGCGTAGCGGACGCCGGTGTCGAGCGGCACCGGCCAGCCCGGCTGCGGCACGACCACGGCTTCCAGCGTGATCGCGTCGGCGGTTCGCTCGGCGACGCGGTACTGGGTGTGGCGGAGCAGCCCGTGGATCGCGTTACCCGCCGCGGGCTCGCTGATCACGAGCTGTTGGGGGGAGCCGTTCCAGGTCCAGCGGCCCTTCGCGGTGCGGTTGGGCCACGGCACCAGTACGGTGCCGGAACCGCGCGGCGGCCGCTGCGTGACGTCGAACGTCTCGACGTACGGGCGGCCGCTCATTTCGAACGCGCGCAGCCCGGCGCCCACCTCGGTGACGACAGCGGCAGCGTCTCCGGCGCCGATCTCGAACTGGGCGCCCGTCGGTGGCATGGGCAGGGACGCGCTCACCGCAGAAGCCTAGTCCGCCGGGCGGCGCCCACGAGGACGCGAGCGCGCTCTCCCGCGCCGCGTGAGTGTCATCGCGACGCCCGTTCCTGGCCACCTGGCTCGCCTACGGTGGCACAGTGGCTTCCTCCCGACGACTGCGCGCCCTGATCACCAACGACGATGGCATCAACTCCCCTGGCCTCAGCGCCCTCGCCGCGGGTGCGCGCGACGCCGGATTCGAGGTGGTCGTCGCCGCGCCCCACGTCGACGCGAGCGGGGTGGGCGGCTCCGTCATGTCGGTCCGTGACGGCGACCGCACGCTGCTGCACCGCAGGGAGCTGCCCGACCTGCCCGACGTGACGGCCTACGCGGTGGAGGGCCACCCGGCCTACATCGTGCACTCGGCGGGGCGGGGCTGGCTCGACCCGCTGCCCGACGTGGTGCTCTCAGGGATCAACGTGGGCGCGAACCTCGGGCACGCGGTGCTGCACTCCGGAACCGTCGGCGCCGCGCTCGCGGCCTCGATGCACGGCTGGCGGGCGCTCGCCGTCTCACTGGACACCCCCTGGACGCCGCTGGAGCGCCCGCACTGGGAGTCCGCGGTGCATTTCCTGCCCGAGGTGCTCGACGTCCTGCTCGCCGCCCCGGACGGCACCGTGCTCTCGCTCAACGTGCCCGACCGTCCCGTCGCGGACATCGGGGAGCTGCGCGAGGCCCGCCTCTCGACGTTCGGCGCGGTGCAGGTGCACGTGGACTACCGGGACGGGGAGCACGGCGAGGCGCTCCACTCGTTCGTCACGGAGATCTCCACCCCGCCGGAGCCGGGCACGGACGCGGCGCTGCTCGCGGCTGGGCACCCCACGCTGACGGAGCTGCAGGGGATCACCGAACGGCCTGGTGTGCTCGACAGTGTGCGCCGGAGCCTGAACGCGGGCTGACGTGGACACCCAGTGACATGAACACCCAGTGAAATGAACACCGGGTGACAGGAACCTTTCGGGCATCTTCACCTATCGGAAACGGCTCGAGTGTTGGATGGGCACTCGGGACGGGGCAAGATTTGACGATGCGCGAACGTGACCCGAAGGCCGAATGGGCCACCCATTTGGCCCGTGCAGTGGCGGAGGAGATCCGGTCCGGCGTCCGGTCCGGCGTGCTCACGGTCGGCGAGGCCGAGGAGCTACTTGCCCGGATCCGGGTGGTCGTCGACCAGGCGCTCGACCGGAGCGCGTTGCCCGCCTGAGCCCGGCCCGCCTGACGCCCACCTGGGGCCGGCTCAGTGCTCGTCCGCTCCGGTGAGCGCGTTCTCCAGCCGGTCGGCCGTCTCAACGACGACCCGGAACGGGCGGTCGAACCCGTCGAGGGCGGTATCGCCCAACGGGATGGAATGCCGGAAGAGCACCAGGCCGTCCTCGGCGACCGCCCCACCCGCGACCGTCTGACCGGCCAGCGCGAGCATCTCGGCCAAGTTGATGGCATCGACGGTGCCCACCGGCGAGGTGATCTGGGCCCAGGGGTGCTCGTCCTCACCGGTCACAAGGCGCACGGCGACGATCTGGGTTCGTTCGTCCCCGGTGGGCACGTTGAACCACAGTTCGCTCTCGTTCTGCCGCATGACCTCGTAACGCATCCGCACGAAGGAGACCAGGTCGTCCCAGCCCGCCACAATGCCACCTCTTCTCAGTTGGAGCGGACCGTACCGCGATCAGCCCATCAGCTGATCGACAGGAGCCCAATCGTCGGTGAGCACACGCGCGTCGCCCGCGAACGCAAGAGTGCCATCGTCGCCGCGGACCGAGTCCGGCTCGCCGCGGGCGGCAGCCCGCTTGGCGAGCGCGGCGACGTCGATCGGAAGATCGGACGCGACGATCACGGCGTTGCCACCGCCGCCCGGCGCGAGCTGATCGGGGCGCGCCATCAGGGCGACGTGCGGAAAGCGGTCGGCGAGGGTGGCAGCCTCTGCGGCGAGCAGCCGCCACGGGTCCCGGTCGATCACGTTGAGCACGAAGATCCCGTCGTGACTCAGCACGCGGTGCACGTCGGAGGCGAACTCCGCGGTGGCGAGGTGCCACGGCACCGAGCGCGCGCCGAACGCGTCGCCGACCACGACGTCGGCCGTGGCGGTCGGGATCTCGGCCAGCAGGGTCCGCGCGTCGCCGACCCGGACGTCGAGGCCCGCCACGTCGTCCGCTCCCAGCTCTCGCCTGGCCAGCTCGACCACCCCCCGGTCCACCTCGAGCACCGTGGACGTGGAGCCCGGGTGGGTGGCCGCGAGCCAGCGCGGCATCGTGAACCCGCCGCCCCCCAGATGCACGGTCTCGAGCGGCGGAGCGCCGGGGAACGCGACGTCGATCGCGTCGGCGAAACGCCGGGTGTAGGCGAACTCCAGGCTCGCCGGATCGGTGAGGTCCACGGCGGAGTGACGCAGGTCGTCCAGCACGAGGTAGCGGACGTTCGGCCGCTCGGGATCGGACTGCACGCTGGCGCAGTAGTAGACGGTGTCGACGTCGCAGCGGCCGGGCACGGCCACCAGGGCGAGGGTGAGCAGCACCGCGGTGACGGCGACGGTGCTGACGACTTGCCTGGTGCGCGCCGTGGCGGTGAAGGCCGCGAGCAGAAGGCACGACGCGGCGGTGACGAGCAGGATCACGTCCACCGGCAGCAGCGCCACCAGCACGAATCCGGTGAGGAACACCCCGGCGATGGATCCGACAGTGCTCGCCGACGACAGCTGACCGACGACGGTCCCTGAGCCTTCCAGGCGCTCGAGCCGGGCCCGGATCACCGCGGGGGTCACCATCGCGAGCGCAGTGACCGACACCAGCGTGGACGCCGCGACCAGCAGCACCGCCGCGAACGGGCCGGGGCCGAGTGCGGGGCCGAGCACCCGGACCAGCGGCCGCACCGCGAGCACGCCCAGCCCGCCGACGACGAGCGCTCCGGAGGCGACGCGGAGCGGCGGCAGGACGTCCGACCACCGCCCGCCGAACGAGGCCCCGGCCGCGATGCCGGCCAGCGCCACCCCGATGACCGCGGTGGTCGACTCGAGGGTGAGCCCCACGTAGGGCGCCACGAGCCGCGTCGCGAGGGTCTCCACGACGAGGATTGCGGCGCCGCTCACGATCACGACGATCCGGGCGAACAGGGCGTTCACCCCACCAGTCTCCGACGTGTGCGGGCGCGTGTCGTCAGCGGGGTGGCCCCGCCGACGTTCGGAGGCGCGTCACAGACCCAGCTGGCGGGCGATCAGCATCCGCTGGACCTCGCTGGTGCCCTCGCCGATCTCCAGGATCTTGGCATCGCGGTAGAACCGGCCGACCGGGTACTCGTTCATGAAGCCGTAGCCGCCGAACACCTGCGTGGCGTCGCGGGCGTTGTCCATCGCCGCGTTCGACGCCACGAGCTTCGCGATCGCCGCCTCCTTCTTGAACGGCTCGCCCCGCAACATCTTCGCCGCCGCCGCGTAGTAGGCGAGCCGGGCCGTGTGCGCCCGCACCTCCATGTCGGCGATCTTGAACTGGATGGCCTGGTAGTGCCCGATCGGATGGCCGAAGGCCTCCCGCTCGCGGGCGTAACGCACCGACTCGTCGACGCAGCCCTGGGCGAGGCCCACCGACAGGGCCGCGATCGCGACGCGGCCCTCGTCAAGGATCGACAGGAACTGCGCGTAGCCCCGGCCGCGCTCGCCCAGCAGGTTCCCCGCGGGTACGCGGCAGTCGTCGAAGAACAGCTGGTGGGTGTCGGAGGCCGACCAGCCGACCTTCGAGTACTTCTGCGACACCCGGAACCCCGGCGTGCCCGCCGGCACCATGATCGCCGAGATCTCCTTGCGGCCGTCCGGCTGCTCACCCGTGATCGCGGTGACCGTGACGACCGACGTGATGTCGGTGCCCGAGTTCGTGATGAACGCCTTCGAGCCATTGATGACCCACTCGTCGCCGTCGAGGCGGGCGGTGGTGCGGGTGGCGCCCGCGTCCGAGCCGCCGCCCGGTTCGGTGAGCCCGAATGCGCCCAGCCTCTCACCGGCCGCGAGCGCCGGGAGCCACTCGCGCTTCTGCGCATCGGTGCCGAACCGGTAGATCGGCATCGCACCGAGCGACACCCCGGACTCCAGCGTGATCGCCACCGACGAGTCGACGCGGGCCAGTTCCTCCAGCGCCAGGCAGAGCGCGAAGTAGTCGCCGCCCATCCCGCCGTGCTCCTCGTCGATCGGGAGCCCGAAGAGGCCCATCGCCCCCATTCGGGCCACCAGGTCGTACGGGAAGTCGCCGCGCTCGTAGATGTCGCCGATGACGGGCGCCACCACCTTGCGCGCGAACTCCTCGACCGTGGCGCGCAGCGCCTCGTGCTCCTCGCTCAGGGTGAGGTCCATCAGCTCTCCTCGGTGACGACGCTCAGCAGCACGTCGTCGCGCGCGACGGTGGCACCGGCCCGGGCGCGCAAGTCGCGGACCACCCCGTCGACGGGGGCGGTGAGCACGTGCTCCATCTTCATGGCCTCTACGACGACCAGCCGGTCGCCCGCAGCCACGCGCTGACCGTTGGCCACTTCGACGACCGTGACCGTGCCGGGCATCGGCGAGAGCACCGGGCCGCCCGCACCCTCCGCGACGGCTGCCGCCGCGTCCAGCGGGGCCTGCTCGCGCACACCCCACGCGTGCCCGTCGCGGCCGAGCCACAGTGTCTCGCCGTCCTGCGCGCAGCGGTAGTGGCGGGTCGTACCGGCCATCGTGACGCTCAGCGTGACGCCGGATCGGCCGGCCGAGCACCGCACCGGGCCGCCGTCCCCGACGACGGCCTCGGCGTCCGCGGCGCGGCCCCGGACGCGCACCTGGACGGGGTCGTGGCCGGTCACCGACATGCGCCAGGTCGTCCACGCGGGTTCGCCAACACGCCACCCGCCGGGTACGTCGAAGGGGTCGACCACGGGCCCGTCGGGCTCCAGGTCCAGCAGGGCGTGCGCCGCCGCGGCGACCAGCACGTCGGTGGGCAGATCGGCCGCGGTCCACTCGCCGAGCCTGCGACCGACGAGCCCGGTGTCCAGCCGGGCCGCGCGGACGTCCGGGTCGGCGAGCAGAGCGCGCAGGAACCCGGTGTTGGTGCCGAGCCCCAGCACCACCGTGTCCCGCAGCGCCGCGTCGAGCCTGCGGAGGGCCTCGGGGCGGTCGGCGCCGTGGGCGATGACCTTGGCGAGCATCGGGTCGTAGTCGCTGCCGACCACGCTTCCTTCGGCGATCCCGGAGTCGACGCGCACACCGGGCCCGGACGGCTCGTGCAGGGCGAGCACCCGGCCACCGGTCGGCAGGAAGCCGGCGGCCGGGTCCTCCGCGTAGACGCGCGCCTCGATCGCGTGCCCGGACAGGCGCACGTCCTCCTGCCGGATCGGCAGTTCCTCGCCCGCCGCCACCCGCAACTGCAGCTCGACGAGGTCGAGGCCGGTCACCAGCTCGGTGACGGGGTGCTCCACCTGCAGCCGGGTGTTCATCTCCATGAAGAAGAACTCGTCGGGGGCGTCCGCACCGAGGATGAACTCGACGGTTCCGGCTCCCGTGTACGCGACGGCGCGTGCCGCCTCCACGGCCGCGGCGCCCATCGCCTCCCGCTGCGCGGCGGTGAGCAACGCGGACGGGGCCTCCTCCACGATCTTCTGGTGGCGCCGCTGCAGGCTGCACTCACGCTCGCCGAGGTGGACGACGTTGCCGTGAGCGTCGGCGAGCACCTGGATCTCGATGTGTCGTGGGGTGGTGACCAGCCGCTCCATCAGCAGGGTGTCGTCACCGAAGGAGCTGCGGGCCTCCCGCCGGGCGGACGCGATGGCCTGCGCCAGATCCCCGGGCCGGTGCACCTCACGCATGCCCTTGCCGCCTCCCCCGGCGCTCGGCTTGATCAGCACCGGGTACCCGACACGCGCGACGGCGGCGGCCAACTCGTCGTCGGTGAGGCCTGCGCCGTCCGATCCGGGGACGACCGGCACCCCGGCCTTGGCGACGGTGGCCTTGGCCGCGATCTTGTCGCCCATCGCCTCGATGGCCGACGCCGGTGGCCCGACGAACGCGATCCCGGCGTCGGCGCAGGCGGCCGCGAAAGCCGCGTTCTCCGACAGGAACCCGTAGCCGGGGTGGATCGCCTGCGCACCCGTTGCCCGCGCGGCGTCGAGGACGGCCGGGATCGACAGGTAGCTCTCGATCCGCACGGCGACGTCCGCCAGCGCGACGTGCGGGGCTGCCGCGTCGGCGTCGGCGTACACGGCGACCGACCGGATCCCGATGCGCCGCAGGGTGCGCAGCACCCGCACGGCGATCTCACCGCGGTTGGCGACGAGCACGGTCTCGAACACGTGGTCCCTCACATCCGGAAGACGCCGAAGGCAGGATCGGCGAGCGGGGCGTTCGCCGCCGCGCTCAGAGCGAGGCCGAGGACCGTGCGGGTGTCCTTCGGGTCGATCACGCCGTCGTCCCAGAGCCGGGCGGTGGAGTAGTACGGGTGGCCCTGGTGCTCGTACTGGGAGCGGATGCGGTCCTTGAACTTCTCCTCCGGCTCCCCGCCCCCGTCAGGGCCCCCGTTGCCGCGGACCATCGAGAGCACCGTGGCCGCCTGCTCCCCGCCCATCACGGAGATCCGGGCGTTCGGCCACATGAACAGGAACCGCGGCGAGTACGCCCGTCCGCACATCGAGTAGTTCCCAGCGCCGAACGAGCCGCCGATGATCACTGTGAGCTTGGGGACGCGGGTGGTGGCCACGGCGGTGACCATCTTGGCGCCGTTCTTCGCGATCCCCCCGGCCTCGTACTCACGCCCCACCATGAAGCCCGAGATGTTCTGCAGGAACACCAGCGGCACGCCGCGCTGGTCGCACAGCTCGACGAAGTGGGCGCCCTTGAGCGCCGACTCGGAGAACAGGATCCCGTTGTTCGCCACGATCCCCACGGGGTGGCCGTGGATGCGGGCGAACCCCGTCACGAGCGTGGTGCCGTACTCGGCCTTGAACTCCTGGAACCGCGACCCGTCGACGACCCGCGCGATCACCTCCCGCACGTCGTACGGGGTGCGGGAGTCGGTGGGCACCACGGCGTACAGCTCGTCGGGATCGGCGAGCGGCTCCTCGGTGGGGAGGACGTCCCACGGCCGCGGCGCCCGCGGCCCGAGCGTCCCGACGATCGACCGGACGATCCGCAGGGCATGGGCGTCGTCGTCGGCGAGGTGGTCCGTGACGCCGGAGATCCTGGAGTGCAGGTCCCCGCCGCCGAGCTCCTCGGCGGTCACCACCTCGCCGGTCGCCGCCTTCACCAGCGGCGGGCCACCGAGGAAGATCGTGCCCTGGTTCCGGACGATCACGGCCTCGTCGCTCATCGCGGGCACGTAGGCGCCCCCGGCGGTGCACGAGCCGAGCACGGCGGCGATCTGCGGAATGCCCTGCGCCGACATCTGTGCCTGGTTGTAGAAGATCCGCCCGAAGTGCTCGCGGTCGGGGAACACCGAGTCCTGCTCGGGCAGGTACGCCCCGCCTGAGTCGACGAGGTACACGCAGGGCAGCCGGTTGTGCAGCGCCACCTCCTGCGCTCGCAGGTGCTTCTTCACCGTCATCGGGTAGTACGTGCCGCCCTTGACCGTGGCGTCGTTCGCGACCACCACGCACTCCCGGCCAGCCACCCGGCCGACACCGGTGATCAGCCCGGCGCCGGGCGCCTCGTCGCCGTACATGCCCGCGGCGGCGAGCGGCGAGAGCTCCAGGAACGGGCTCGACGGGTCCAGGAGCGCGTCCGCCCGGTCGCGGGGCAGCAGCTTGCCGCGCTCGACGTGCCGTGCCCTGGCCCGCTCCGGGCCGCCCAAGGCCGCGGCAGCGAGCCGCGCCTTCAGGTCGGCCACCAGCTCGCCGTGAGCGGCGGCGTTGCGCACCGCGCCGTCGCCCACAGCGGCGGCGGTGCGCAGGACAGTGCCGGAGGTGGCGGGCATCGGACCTCCTCACGTGGAGTCGCCCGCGATGTTAACGAACGTTAACCAGAGGCGCCAGGGGCGTCCGTGCGGGGAGACGGGGTGCCAGGGTCCGGTAGCGTCCGCTGAGTTTGATCATCATCGGTAGTGGCGGCCCCGAGCGGCACGCCGCCGACCCGCCCCCTGACCTGATCGGCCCATGCGCTGATGATCATAGGGACCGGTCGTCTCCGGACGATCGGGCTTCTTGCCGACAGCCTCGCGAGGCTCCAAGACTGGGCCGATACGGTTTAAGGCGTGCGCGTACTGCTGGTCGAGGATGAAGTTCCGCTGGCCGAGATGGTGCGGCGAGGGCTCGCGGCGGACGGCCACAGCGTGCAGGTGGTGCATGACGGCCCGTCCGGGCTCGCTGCGGCGAGCACCGGCGAGCACGACGTCGTGGTGCTCGACATCATGCTGCCCGGGCTGTCGGGTTACCGCGTGCTGCAGCGGCTGCGCGCCGCCGACATCTGGACCCCCGTGCTCATGCTCACGGCCAAGGACGGCGAGTACGACGAGGCCGACGCGTTCGACCTCGGCGCCGACGACTACCTGGTCAAGCCGTTCTCGTTCGTCGTGCTGCTGGCCAGGCTCCGCGCACTGCTGCGGCGAGCGGGTGAGCAGCGCCCCACCGTGCTCAATGTGGGGGATCTGCAGCTCGATCCGGCCCGCCACCGCGTCTTCCGCGGCAAGACCGAGATCACGCTGACCCCCCGCGAGTTCGGCGTGCTGGAGCACCTCATGAAGCATGCAGGCGAGGTCGTGACGAAGACCGACATCCTGCGCGCCGTCTGGGACGCCCACTACGAGGGCGAGGTCAACGTCGTCGAGGTGTACGTCGGCTACCTGCGTCGCAAGATCGACGCGCCGTTCGGCACCACCAGCATCGAGACGCTGCGCGGCGTCGGCTACCGGATGGTCGAACCGGGCTGAATCGGCACGACGGGGATGCCGCCGGGGTTGGTGCCCGGATCGCGCCGAGCGTCCTCGTCGCGCATGGGCACACGCGGCCTCGGCGTCGGCTTGCCGGGACCCAGCGCGGCCTGAACAGGCCTGGCGCCGATCGCGGCTGGCGGTTTTCGCGCGGGCCGCTCGTCGGGCTGGGCCGCCGCCGGGAGGCGGACCCGGAAGAGAGCTCCGCCGTTCGGCCCCTCCTCCACCGTCACCGTGCCGCCGTGGGCAGCCACCACCTCGGAGACGATCGCGAGCCCGAGCCCCGAGCCGCCGTCGGCGCGGGCACGGGCGTCGTCGAGGCGGACGAACCGCTCGAACACCCGCGCCCGGTCGGCAGCCGGCACGCCGGGTCCGTCGTCGGCCACCTCGATCACGGCCGACGGGCCGTCGCGCCGCACCGTGACGACAACCCGGCTACGCGCGTGCCTGCGGGCGTTGTCGACGAGGTTGCGCACCACCCTCGCGAGCTGGCCGCGGTCGCCGACCACCCGAACCGGCTCGGTGCGCACCTCCGCGACCACGCTGCCTTCAGCGGGACGGCCGCGCTCGGCCTCGGCGACCTCGTCGAGATCCACCTCCTCGCGTCGCGGCTGCAGCCCGCGCTCGTCGGCGCGCGCCAGCAGGATCAGCGCCTCGACGAGGCGGTTGAGCCGCTGCGTCTCGCCGCGCAGCGCCGTCACGGTGGACGGGTCGGACACGCCCTTCTGCATCAGCTCGAGGCCGGTGGCGATGGTGGCGAGCGGGCTGCGCAGCTCGTGGCTCGCGTCGGCGACGAACCGCCGCTGCACGCCCTGGGCGTCCTGCAGCCGGGCGATCATGGCGTTCATCGTCTCGGCGAGCCGGCCCACCTCGTCGCGGGCGATCGGCACGGGCACGCGCTGCTCGAGGTCCTTCTCGTTCATCGCAGCCACCTGCCTGCGGATGGCCTCGACCGGCCGCAGCGCCCGCCCTGCGAACAGGTAGGTCGCGAGCCCGGCCACCAGGATCAGTAGCGGCACACCCCAGAGCAGGTAGAACACCAGCGTGTCGGTGGCGTCCTTCACACCGGTGAGCGGCACGGCCAGCAGCAGCACGACGTTGCGGCCGTCGGATTCGGCGCCGCTGGCCACGAGCACGGCCTGCACGGTGCTCCCGTCGGCCCGGGTGATCGCCGTCTGCGGCACGACGATGCTCTGGCCGGGCGCGGGCAGCAGGCCCGACATCAGGGTGTCCCGCCCGACGGCGTCGGTGCCGGCCTCGGTCACCCACGTCTCGGTCTCGCCGGGATCGGTGCCGTACCGGACGACCACCTGGGCGAGGTCGTCCGGCGTGGCCAGCGCGTCGAGGGCCTCACGGGCGTTCTCGTTAGTGGTGCCCCGGAAGTTCCCCTCGAGCCGGCCCACGATCAGGTGCGCGCGCTGCTCGGCGCCTGACTCGACGCTGCCGTGCAGCGACTGGCCAACCAGGAACACGAGCGCGGCGCCGGCCATCACCAGCGACACGGCCACCACCACCGCGGCGGACAGCGCGGACACCACACGCACTCCCGCGCGCGCGCGCAACCATCCCACCGGCCCTGACATGCCAATGAGGGTAACGAGCCACCCCTGTGACGGCGCTGTGACCGGGGTTGAAGGGCCTGAAGGCGTTAGGGAGCGCTAACCCTTGGCTACGCTGCCGTGATGGCTGCGTCACCGGCGATCAACCCAGGCAGCGGCAGGCGCGCGCAGATCCTCGCCGTGGCCGCCGAGCTGTTCGCCAGGCACGGCTTCCACGGTGTGAGCATCGCAGACCTCGGGGCGGCGGTCGGCGTCAGCGGGCCCGCGCTGTACCGGCATTTCCCCAGCAAGGAGGCCCTCCTCGCGGAGATGCTGGTGGGCATCAGCGAACACCTCCTCGCCGGCGGGCAGGCGCGCGCAGGGGCGTCGAGCGACCCGCTCCGCGTGCTCGCCGAGCTCGTCGACTTCCAAGTGGACTTCGCGCTGCGCGAGCCGGAGCTGATCGTGGTGCAGGACCGGGACCTCGCCAACCTCCCAGCGGAGCCGCGCAGGCTCGTGCGCCAGCTTCAACGCACGTACGTGGAGATCTGGGTGGAGACCCTCCAGCGCGTGCACCCCGGCCTCCCGGCCGAGTCGGCCCGGATCGCGGCGCACGGGGCGTTCGGGTTGCTCAACTCGACCCCGCACACGGGGCACGGTCCGGAGGCGGCCGCACTTCTGCGCGGGATGGCGATGACCGCACTCACCGGGCTAGGCGCCTAGTGCGGTGGCCGGTGGCCACAAACGTCCACCGGGTCCTCGCGGGCCAGAACGACGCCTCGCCGCGTTGCCCCCGCACCCGAGTACGCCCGGTACGAGGGTGCGGGGGCGCCTTGCGAGGCGCCGTTCTGATCCCGCGATCACCCCGGCAACGTTCGCGGCCACCGCACCAGGGATCCGCCCGGGGTGGCGCAGCTGCTGCCGCACGGTGGACGATTGTGGCGTTCCGTCGTTCTCAGTGGTGCGAGCGGCTCCCCGACGGTCTTGTGGAGACGCCGTGACCGACCTTGCCAGCGACCCGACCGCGCTGGACCGGCGCACGCCCGACTCCGTCGCGCAGCACGCCGGCGTGATCTCGGAGTCGGGCCACGAGGCGCTGCGCGCCGACATCCGCCGCCTGTCCACGATGCTCGGCGAGACCCTGGCCCACCACGGTGGGCCCGAGCTGCTGGACCTTGTGGAACGGGTTCGGAAGCTCTCCCGCAGCGCCGTGCAGGGCGACGCGGCGGGCGACGCCGAGGTCACCCGGCTGCTCTCCGGGCTCGACGCGGGCACCGCCGTGTCGTTGGCCAGGGCGTTCTCCCAGTACTTCCAGCTCGCCAACATCGCGGAGCAGCGCCACCGCGCCCGTGAGATCTCCGCGGCGCACCCCAACGGCCGCGGCCCGATGCGGCGGCTTATCGAGCGGCTGGGCGAGAGCGACCGCGACGAGGTGCAGGAGGTGCTCGCCCGCACGGAGCTGCGGCCGGTCTTCACCGCACATCCCACCGAGTCCACCCGCCAGTCCGTGCTCGCGGTGCTGCGGCGGGTGGCCGAGGCCCTCGACCGGGGCGCACCGGACGAGACCCTCGCCGCCCTCGTCGACCTGCTGTGGCAGACCGACGAGCTGCGCCCCGGCAAGCCGACCGTCGCCGACGAGGCCAGGGCGATCGGCTGGTACATGGAGCAGCTCGGGAGGGGCGCGGTGCCCGATCTCCTCGGTGAGTTCGAGCGCGAGGTGCGCGCGGCAGGGTTCACCGTCCCGGAGGGAGCCCGGCCGCTGGCGCTGGGCTGCTGGGTCGGCGGCGACCGCGACGGCAACCCCAACGTCACCCCCGCCGTCACGCGTGAGGTGCTGGAGCTCTACTCCGACCGGGCGGTCCGGATCCACGAGACCCTGGTGGAGGAGCTGGTCAGCGAGCTGTCCATCTCCACGCGGGTGATCGGGGTGTCCGAGGAGCTGCGCGGCTCGCTCGCGCGCGACCGCCGCGCCCTCCCCGAGGTGCACGACCGCTTCATCCGGCTCAACGCCCACGAGCCCTACCGGCTCAAGCTCTCCTACGTCCAGGCCCGCCTCGCCAACACGCGCGCCCGCATCAAGCACGGCGGCGAGCACCAGCCGGGGCGGGACTACCTGGGGCCGAGCGGCTACGTCGAGGATCTCGCCGTGCTGGACCGCTCCCTTCGCGGCCACCTCGGCGGCCGGATCGCCGACGGCACGCTGGCCAGGGCGCTGCGCACCGCGCGGGCGCTCGGCCTGCACCTGGCCGAGCTGGACATCCGCGAGCACAGCGCCCGCCATCACGACGCGCTCGGAGCCGTGTACGACGTGCTGGGCGAGCTGGACAAGCCCTACGCCGAGCTGACCCGGGCCGAACGCACCCAGCTGCTGTCCCGCGAGCTGGAGAGCGGCCGGCCGCTCATGCGCAGGCACTACGGGCTGCCGGAGGAGGCCGTCGACGTGCTCGCCACGTTCGACCTGCTGCACGACGTGCAGCACGAGATGGGGCCGGAAGTCGCGCAGACCTACATCGTCTCGATGTGCCAGGGCGTCGACGACATGCTCGCGGTGGCGGTGCTCGCCCGCGAGGCGTTCATGGTGGAGCTTCAGCACGACCCGCGGTCCTCGATCGACCTCGTGCCGTTGTTCGAGACCGTCGAGGAGCTGAGCCAGGCCGGTCAGCTGCTCGACGAGCTGCTGTCCGTGCCCGGCTACCGCCAGCAGGTGCGCAACCGCGGTGACCTGCAGGAGGTCATGCTCGGCTACTCGGACTCCAACAAGGGCGCCGGGATCACGACGTCGCAGTGGGAGATCCACCGCGCGCAGCGCCAGCTGAGGGACATCGGGGCGAAGCACGGCGTGCGGCTGCGGCTCTTCCACGGCCGCGGCGGCTCGGTGGGACGCGGCGGCGGGCCGTCGGCCGAGGCCGTCGCTTCCGCGCCGTTCGGTTCGGTCGACGCCACGATGAAGGTCACCGAGCAGGGCGAGGTCGTCTCCGACAAGTACTCGCTGCCCGAGCTGGCCCACCACAACCTCGAGATCATGCTGGCCTCGATGCTCGAGGCCACGCTGCTGCACCAGTCAGCGCGCTGGGGCGGAGCGACGCTGGACCGCTGGGACGAGGCCATGAACGTCGTCAGCGACGCCGCCAGGGTCGCCTACCGCGGCCTGGTCGAACGGCCGGGACTCCCGGAGTTCTTCGCCACCGCCACGCCGGTGGACGAACTGGGCAGGCTCAACGTCGGCTCGCGCCCGTCCCGGCGGCCGGGGCGCGGCGCCCCCACCCTCGACGACCTGCGCGCCATCCCGTGGGTGTTCGGCTGGACGCAGACGCGGATGGTCGTGCCCGGCTGGTACGGGCTGGGCAGCGGGCTGCTGGCGGCGCGGGAGGCCGGCTACGGGCCGGTGCTCGACGAGATGAAGCAGTGGCCCTTCTTCACGAACCTGCTGGGCAACGTGGAGATGACGCTCGCGAAGACCGACCTGCGGATCGCCGGGTTCTACGTGGCCGAGCTGGTCGACCCCGAGCTGCACCCGATCTTCGACGACATCGTGGCCGAGCACGCACGCACGCTGCGCGAGGTGCTACGCCTCGCCGGCGGGAGCACGCTGCTCGCGAGGCACCCGGTGCTACGCAACACGCTCGCGGTGCGCTCTGCGTACCTGGAACCGTTGCACCACCTGCAGATGGAGCTGCTCGCGCAGCGCCGCAAGACCGAGGAGCCGGACCCCGACCTGCACCGTGCTCTGCTGCTCACCATCAACGGCATCGCGGCGGGCCTGCGCAACACCGGCTGAGGACGACCCGGGCCCGAAGCGCGCCGAGGGCCGTCGACCGTGGAGGGGGCACCGGTCGACGGCCCCGGCAACCGCTCGGGCGGTCCGACGCGGGCACGCTCGGCGCCGCACGCTCGCGGTTGCTCAGAGTGTCCGCCTACATGCGGAGGGCACACAAGGCCCGCAGGTGCATCCCGTATCCGCCATCCGGGCGGCGTTCCCGTGTCCGACCGTGGTCCCCAGCGGGTACCCCAGAACGGGCGGTCCCCATCCGGACGACCCCAAGACTATTGCAGGATTGTTGAGCGATCCTTACGCTCACCAATTGACGGATTTCCAGTCGACGCTGCCGGGCCCGCGAAGGAGAGCGATGACCGTGGACCTCAATTCGGACGTCGGAGAGTCGTTCGGCCGCTGGGTACTCGGCGACGACGAGGCGATGCTCGGCCTCGTCACGTCGGCCAACGTGGCGTGCGGATTCCACGCCGGCGACCCCTCCACCCTGCGCCGCACATGCTTCATCGCCGCGCAGAACGGCGTCGCGGTCGGGGCTCAGGTCGGCTACCGGGACCTCGCGGGGTTCGGCCGCCGGTTCATCGAGGTCGAGCCCACCGCGCTGGCCGACGACGTCGTGTACCAGATCGGCGCGCTCGACGGGATGTGCCGCGTGGCGGGGACCCGCGTTCGCTACGTGAAGCCGCACGGCGCGCTCTACAACGCGATCGTCCACCACGAGGCGCAGGCCGAGGCTGTCGTGGCCGCAGTCCGCGACTACGACTCCACGCTGCCCGTGCTCGGGCTGCCGGGATCGGCGTTCCTGGGAGCGGCCGAGAAGGCCGGCCTGCGGACGGTGCGGGAGTTCTTCGTCGACCGGGGCTACACCCCCGAGGCCACGCTGGTGCCCCGTTCCCAGCCCGGTGCGCTGCTGCACGACCCGGAGGGGGTGACGGCGCGGGTGCTGCGGATGGTGACCGACGGGGTCGTTCGCGCCGTCGACGGCAGCGACGTGCGGGTGGAGGCCGAGTCGGCCTGCGTGCACGGTGACTCGCCCGGTGCCGTCGCGATGGCCACCGCCGTTCGCGCGGGGCTCACGGCGGCGGGTGTGGAGCTTCGCCCGTTCGTCGACGGGCCTGCGGGGTGAACACGAACGTCCTGCCGTGCGGGGACGCGGGCCTGCTGATCGAGGTCGACGGGCTGCCCGAGGTGCTGGCGCTCGCCGACGCCGTGCGCGGGGCGCCGCCTGCGGGGGTGCTCGACATCATCCCCGCCGCGCGGACCGTGCTGCTCACGCTCGAACCGGGCACGGATCTCGCCACGGTGCGCAAGGCGGTGCTCGACCTGCCTGTCGATGTCGGCGCGGCGGCTGCCGACCGCGAGACGGTGGAGATCGAGGTGGTCTACGACGGACCCGACCTCGACGAGGTCGGGCAGCTCACCGGCCTCGGCCGGGACGGGGTCGTCGCCGCTCACACCGGCACGCCGTGGCGGGTGGCCTTCGGCGGCTTCGCGCCAGGTTTCGCGTACCTGGCCGGTGGCGACCCGCGCTTGGACGTGGCGCGACGCGACGAGCCGAGGACGTCCGTCCCGGCGGGTTCCGTCGGCCTCGCCGGGGAGTTCAGCGGCGTCTACCCCCGCTCGTCGCCAGGCGGGTGGCAGCTGATCGGGCGCACCGATGCGGTGCTCTGGGACATCGAGGGCGGGGCCCTGCTGCGGCCGGGCAGTAGCGTCCGGTTCCGGGAGGTGCGGTGAACACGGCCCGCACGGTCCGGACCAGGAGGCGGCGCCCGGCCAGGGTCGCCGGGCTGCGTGCTCCCGCGCACACCGCCGCCGCGGATTCGGGAGGCGGCGTGGCGCGCGAGGTCGAGGTGCTGAGCACCGGGCCGCTCGCGCTCATCGAGGACCTCGGGAGGCCAGGGCTCGCGGCGTCCGGGGTCGGCCGCTCCGGCGCCGCCGACCGGGCTGCCCTGAAGCTCGCCAACCGGCTCGTCGCCAACCCCGAGGACGCCGCAGGCATCGAGGTGGTCTTCGGGGGCTTCGCGCTGCGGGCCGGCAGCCTGCTCACCGCCGCGCTCACCGGCGCGGCTGCACAGGCCGACATCGACGGCACCCCGGTCGGGCACAACGCCGTGCTCACCCTGCGGGCCGGCCAGGTGCTGCGGCTCGGCGTGCCGCCGACCGGCCTGCGCACCTACGTGGCCGTGCGCGGCGGGATCGCGGTGGAACCCGTGCTCGGCTCCCGCAGCACCGACGTGCTCGCCGGCCTCGGGCCCGAGAAGCTCAGTGCGGGGACGGTGCTGCCAGTCGGCCCGGAGCCGCCCGGGTTCCCGCTGATCGACGTCGCCCCCGTGGCCACGCCGCCCGGCGACACGGTTGTGCTGCGGGCGATGCCGGGGCCGCGCGCGGGGTTCCTCGCCGACCCGGCGGCGCTTACCCGCACGACGTGGACCGCGTCCAGCCGCAGCGACCGCGTCGGCATGCGCCTCGAGGGCGGCAAGCTCGACCGCGCCGGGTCGGGTGAGCTGCCCAGCGAGGGCATGGTCCGCGGGGCGATCCAGGTGCCGCCCGGCGGCGAGCCCGTACTCTTCCTCGCCGACCATCCGGTCACCGGTGGCTACCCGGTTGCCGCCGTCGTGCTCAACCGGGACGTCGACCGCGCCGCCCAGGTGCGGCCCGGCCAGTCCGTCCGGTTCGTGCTCGTCCCGCCCCCGTGGCAGGAGACCCCGTGAGTTCCACCGAGAAGCCCGCCCACGCCCGCGCGCGCTTCCGGGACGGGCTCGTCACACCGACCGCGGGCTGGTGCGACGGGTACACCCAGGCCAACCTCATCACGGTGCCCCGCGACCTCGCCTGGGACTTCCTGCTCTTCGCCCAGCGCAACCCGCAACCGTGCCCGGTGCTCGACGTCCTCGACGCTGGGGCGGTCGCCGGACCGCTGCTCGACGGCGACGTCCGCACCGACATCCCGCTCTACCGCGTCTACCTGGACGGCGAGCTCGCCGCGGAGACCACCGACGTGCGGGAGTGGTGGCGCGACGACCTCGTGAGCTTCCTCATCGGGTGCAGCTTCACGTTCGAGCGGGCGCTCGGCGCGGCGGGCGTGCCGGTGCGCCACGTCGAGCAGGGCGTCAACGTGCCGATGTACCGCACCTCGCGGCGCTGCCGCAGCGCCGGAGCGGTGAGCGGCCCGCTGGTCGTGTCGATGCGCCCGGTCCCGGCCGCGCTCGTCGACACCGCGGTGGCCGTGACGGCCGCCTACCCCGCCGTGCACGGCGCTCCCGTGCACGTCGGCGACCCGAGCGAGCTGGGCATCACCGATCTGGACACTCCCGACTACGGGGACGCGGTGCGGCCCGAGCCGGGAGACGTCCCGGTGTTCTGGGCGTGCGGGGTGACTCCGCAGGCCGCGGTGGTGGAGTCCCGCCCCCCGCTCGCGATCGCCCACGCGCCCGGCCACATGCTGATCACCGATGCCCGCGACGAGGACTACCGGCTGACCGTCTGACCAACCGCGTCAACGCGCGCTACCGCCGCCGGGAGAGCGCGACCCCGACCAGGCAGATCGCCCCGCCGACGAGCGCGAGCACCGGCGGCAGCTCGCCCAGCAGTACCGCCGACATGACGATCGCGATCGGGGGCGCGAGGTAGGTGGTGACCCCGAGCCGGCCGGCGTCCATGCGGGCGAGCGCGTAGGCCCAGGTGCTGAACGCCAGCGCCGTCGGGATGGCTCCCAGGTACACCAGGCCCGCCGTCGCCCCGGCCGGGGCGGCGACGAGGTCGGTGAGCAGGCCGGGGGTGAACGGGAGACAGGCGAGCGCGCCGATCGTGCACGCCAGCCACGTGACCTGCAGTCCCGGCAGCCGGCGCAGCAGCGGCTTCTGCGCGAGCACGCCCACCGCATACGTCAGGGCCGCGACGAGGCAGAGCAGCACCCCGAGCACGTCCGAGCGCGCGTCCCCGGCCGTCGCGAGCCCGACGAGCACCGTGCCGCCGAACGCGATGAACGCACCGATCACCAGCCAGCGCGGGAATCCCTCACCGAGCCACAGGCCGGCGAACAGCGCGATCAGGATGGGCCCGACGTTCACCAGCATCGCCGACGTGCCCGCGTCGACGCGCTGCTCGCCGGCGTTGAGCGCGACGTTGTACACGGCGAACCAGGCGAGCCCGCACAGCGCGATCAGGCCCCACTCGCGGGCGGTCGGGGTGACCCAGCGCCTGCTGACGAGCAGCCCGGCGCCCAGTGCGAGCGAGCCGACCAGCAGGCGACCGAGCGCGAGTGGGCCGGCGCCGTAGAACTCGCCGACGGCTCTGATGGCGACGAATGCCGACGCCCAGGCCACCACGGTGACCGCCACGGCCGCGAACGCACTCCAGCGGTAACGGGACGCCGGGACGGTCGCGGTCAGAGTGCGGGTCACGGACGGACGCTAGCTCCGGGCACTCGACGCAGCCACGGAGTTCCGGCCAGCCGCCGCCAACATCCCGCCGATCAGTCCGCTCACGGCGGCGAACCCGCGCTGACCGCTCGTGACGGCGTGACCGGGGTCGCGAGCCGGGTCGGTTCGCCGCGCCCGCGCAGCTCGGTGCTCTCGCCAAGCTCCCAGTGCGCAGCTTCCTCCGCGCCCGCGAGCTCGACGGCCCGTCCCGCGGCCAGCACCCCGCCGGGCACGGTCTTGGCCAGCTCCGTCAGGCGGGCGGCCTCGTTCACCGGGTCGCCGATCACGGTGTACTCGTAGCGGCGTACGTCGCCGACGTTGCCCGCGACGGCAGCGCCGGCGGAGATGCCGATGCCGACCGTGACCTCCGGCAGCTCGGCGGCGAGCCGCGCGGCCAGTTCCCGGCCCGCGGCAAGGGCGGACCCGGCGGGATCCTCGCTGGCAACGGGAGCCCCGAAGACCGCCAGCGCGGCGTCACCCTCGAACTTGTTGATCCAGCCGCCGTGCTCCTCGATCACCTCGACCACCACGGCGAAGAAGCGGTTCAGCAGGCCGACGACCTCCTCAGGTGGGCGCTCCGACGCCAATGCTGTCGAACCGACGAGATCGACGAAGAGCACCGCCACCTGCCGCACCTCGCCGCCCAGCCGCACCTCGTCCGCAGCGGCGGCGGCCTTGGCGACGTCCCGCCCGACGTGGCGCCCGAACAGGTCGTGGATGCGTTCGCGCTCCTGCAGCCCCGTCACCATCGTGTTGAAGCCGGCCTGAAGCTGACCCAGCTCCGTCCCGTCGTACACGCTGACGCCGGCGTCCAGATCACCGCGCTCCACCCGCCCCATCGCGCGCCGCACGGCGTTCACGGGGTCGGCAACGGCGCGGGCGGCCCCCACGGTCACGAGGAGCCCCGCGATGAGCGCAGTGCCGCCGATCGCCAGGACGATCACCGCGAGCCGCTCGGCGGGCACGTCGCCGTAGACGAGCACGGAGACGGCCGCGAGCATCAGCCCGACAACCGGCACACCCGTGCCGAGCGCCCAGAAGAGCAGCGAGCGCACCACCATCCCGGGCAGCACTCGCCTGCTCGGCGGGCGCGCCCCGAGGACCCTGGCCGCTGTGCGGCGCAGAATGCGCTCGCTGAGCAGGTAGGACAGCGCGCACGTGGTGATGCCGCCGACCAGGATCGTCTCGCCGATCGACGTCGCAAGCCGCAGCGACGAGATGCGGACGTTCAGCAGGACGAAGACCACAACGGCCACCACCCACAGCACACCCTGCACCGCCACCAGCCGCAGCGGCCCGTAGAGCACCATGCGGCGCTCGCGCTGCTGCTCGGCTTCCGCCCCGCCCGTCCGCAGCCGGAACCGGCGACTGCCCCAGACGAGACCGACCGGGATCGCCAGCAGCAGGTAGCCGCCGAACACCGCGAGGTTCAGCGCACGTACACCGGCCGGATCGGGTAGCGGCCCCTCCGGCAGCACCCACACGGTCAGCACGAGCACGACACCGGAGCCCGCGAGGTTCGCCACCACCATCACAACCGCGAGCGCGGCACGGGCCGGCCAGTCGATGACCCACCGCCGGGAGCGCGCCATACGGCGGAAGCCTAGGCCGTGCGCCGCAACCACCGCCCCCAGACGGCCGCCGTCGTTCGTCTACTCGTCAGCGGGTCGTTCCCCTTAGGTGGGTGCCTCGCTTCGAGCGGATATCCACATCCCATCCGCCGCCTGTGGATCGGGTGCGCAGCTCGACCGTCGACGGGAGCAGCAGCGGCTTCCCGAATGCCACGTCGTAGGTCAGCGCGTCGGGGAGCCTGCCCTGCAGCGCGGCCAGTGCGTGCGCGGCCGTCCACATGCCGTGCGCGATCGCGCGGGGGAACCCGAACGCCTTCGCGGTCAGCGGGTGGAGGTGGATCGGGTTGACGTCGCCGCTCACCCGCGCGTACCGGCGCCCGGTGTCCGATCCGACGTGCCAGGTGGCGGTGAGCGGCCCGTCCCCGACCCCGGTCGGCTCCGCCGGACGCGGCTGCCCGGCGTCCGGAGCGCTCGCCCCGCGGGCCAGGTACGTGCTCCGGCCCTCCCAGACCGGCTCGTCCCCGGCGGCGATGCGGGCGACCAGGTCGACCTGCGCGCCCTTCGGGTGTGCGGTGAGCCCTTCGGCGTGCACGCGCACCGTGAGGCGCTCGGCCGCGTCGATCCGGCGATGCACGGTGATCGTGTTGCGCACGTGCACGAGGCCCGGCAGCGGCAGCGGGAAGTCCCGGCCGGCCATGAGCGCCACCTGCAGCGGGAACGCGAGCACGTGCGGGTAGGTCGCCGGGAGCGCGTCGGCCACGGCGAACCCGCACACATGCGCGTACCCGGCCAGGTGCGCCAGGTCGACGGCCACGTCCTCGCGCATGAGCTCGGTGGCGGGCAGCTCGCGCCCGCGCGGCCCGATCGCCCCGAGCGCGGCCTTCAGGTACAGCGGCCCGAGCCGCGGTGCGCTCTTCAGGACCGTCGGCATCAGGCACCCAGCAGGCTCTGACCGCACACGCGCACAACCTGCCCCGTCACGCCGCCGCTCTCGGCCTGGCCCAGCCAGCCGACCGTCTCGGCGACGTCGACCGGCAGTCCGCCCTGGCGCAGGCTGTTGATCCGGCGGCCCGCCTCGCGGGTGCCGAGCGGCATCTTCCCGGTCATCTCGGTCTCGATGAACCCGGGTGCGATCGCGTTGATCGTGGCGCCGCGCTCCGCGAGCCGCGGCGCGAGCGCGCGGACCATCCCGATCACACCCGCCTTGCTCGCCGCGTAGTTCGCCTGGCCGCGGTTGCCGGCAATGCCGCTCGTCGAGGAGATGCATACGATCCGGCCGGTGTCGCTCAGCACGTCGGACGCGAGCAGCGCGTCGTTGATCGCGAGCTGCGCGCGCAGGTTGACGGCCAGCACGGCGTTCCACCGGTCGGCGTCCATGTTGGCGAGGAGCTTGTCGCGGGTGATCCCGGCGTTGTGCACCACGACGTCGACGCGTCCGTGGCGCTCCCGCAGGTGCGCGAGCAACCGCTCGGCGGCGTCGGGCGCGGTGATGTCGAGTTGGAGTGCGGTGCCGCCCGTGCGGTTCGCGACGCGCGCGAGCGCCTCGCCCGCCGCGGGGACGTCCACGGCGACGACGATGGCTCCGTCCCGGGCGAGGGTGTCGGCTATCGCGGCGCCGATGCCGCGGGCGGCACCCGTCACCACGGCCACCCGACCGGCCAGCGGCCTGTCCACCTCCGCCGAGCTGTCCATCCCGATCGGATCCTGCGCCTGGCCGACCGGGACGCCGATGCGCACGACCTGCCCGTCCACGTATGCCGAGCGCGCGGAGAGGAAGAACCGCACCGCCGAGTCCGCCGCGGCAGGCGGCGCGTCGGGGTGCACCACCAGCAGGTTCGCGGTCGCACCCGCTCGCACCTCCTTCCCCGCGGACCGGACGATCCCCTCGAACGCCTGCGCCACGGCCGACGCCTCGACGTCGGCCGGGTCGGGCTCGGGCCCGAGCAGCAGGAGCCGCCCGGACGGCGCCAGCCTGCGCACGGCAGGCGTGAGGAACTCGCGTGCGGCGGCGAGGTCGTCGAGCGTCCGCGCGCCGGTGGCGTCGAGCACAGCGGCGGCGACCTTGCCCTCGGCGCCCGCGTCGGCAACGCCTGCGTCCTTCAGGAGCGCGCGGATCTGCTCCGCGTTCCGCCCTGCGCCGACCGCCGAGACCAGCGCCGGACCGTCGAGCAGCGGTTGCCCGGGCGAGTACCGGCGCAGCACCGGGATGCGGGGGACGCCGAGGCGCTGGACGAGCGGGTTCTGCGAGAGGTCGCGAAAGGTGTCGTTCGACATCAGGAAGCTGCCTCCAGGATCGCGACGACTCCCTGCCCGCCTGCGGCACAGATCGAGATCAGCCCCCGGCCGGACCCCTTCTCGTGGAGCAGCTTCGCCAGCGTCGCCACGATCCGGCCGCCGGTGGCCGCGAACGGGTGCCCGGTGGCGAGCGACGAGCCTGCGACGTTGAGCTTGGCCCTGTCGATCGAGCCGAGCGGGGCGTCGAGCCCGAGCCGCTCCTTCGCGAAGCCCGGGTCCTCCCAGGCCTTGAGGGTCGCGAGCACGGTCGACGCGAACGCCTCGTGGAGCTCGTAGAAGTCGAAGTCCTGCAGCGTGAGCCCGTTGCGCTCCAGCAGCCGCGGCACCGCATAGACGGGCGCGGTGAGCAGTCCGTCCGTGCCGTGCACGAAGTCGACCGCCGCGGTCTCGGCGTCGACGACATGGGCGAGCACCGGGAGGCGGTGCTCGGCGGCCCACTCGTCCGAGCCGAGCAGCACCGCGGAGGCGCCATCGGTGAGCGGCGTCGAGTTGCCCGCCGTCATCGTGGCGGCTGCGCTGCCGTTGTTCGGGCCCTTGCCGAACACCGGCTTGAGCTTCGCGAGCTTCTCCACGGACGAGTCCGGGCGGAGGTTCTGGTCGCGGGTCAGCCCGAGGAACGGGGTGACCAGGTCGTCGAAGAACCCCCGCTCGTAGGCGGCGGCGAGGTTGCGGTGGCTCGCGACCGTCAGCTCGTCCTGCTCCTCGCGCCCGATCTGCCACTCCACCGCGGTCAGAGCGGCATGCTCGCCCATGGAGAGCCCGGTGCGCGGCTCGGCGTTGCGGGGGATCTCGGGCACGATCTGCCCCGGCCGGAGTCCGCGCAGGGCCCTCAGGCGGGCGCCGAGCGTCCTCGCGCCATTGAGCTCCATGAGCACGCGGCGCAGGTCGTCGTTGAGGGCGACGGGCGCGTCGCTCGCGGTGTCGACGCCTGCCGCGATCCCACTCTCGATCTGACCGAGGGCGATCTTGTTCGCGACCAGGATCGCCGTCTCCAGGCCGGTGCCGCACGCCTGCTGGACGTCGTAGGCGGGGGTGTAGGGCGAGAGCGTGCTGCCGAGCACGGCCTCGCGGGTGAGGTCGCGGTCGCGGCTGTGCTTGAGCACCGCGCCGCCTGCCACCTCGCCGAGCCGCTCACCGGCCAGCCCGAAGCGGGCCGCGAGGCCGTCCAGGGTGGCGGTGAGCATGTCCAGATTGGACGCGCGGGCGTAGGCGCCGTTCGCGCGCGCGAACGGGATTCGATTGCCACCGATGACGGCGGCCTTCCTCCGAGTGTCCGGCATAGCGTCTCCTTACCCACGAGTAGCTGGTACTCAAAGTACACGGTACTGTCGGTTTCATGAACGGCCCGGTGAAGCTCGTGGGAGATCGGCGCGCGAGCCGGTGGGACGCCCACCGGCAGAACCGCCGTGCCGAGCTGACCGACGCCGCGATCGCCGCCATCCGCACCCACGGTGCCGGAGTCGGCATGGACGACGTGGCCGGGCAGGCCCGCACGAGCAAGACTGCCGTCTACCGCCACTTCGCCGACCGCACCGAGCTGTACGTCGCCGTGTGCGCGCGCGTGGCCGAGGTGCTGGTTGCACAGGTGCGCACGGCGATGGACCGCGCAGTCGGCCCGCACGCCAAGGCCTCGGCCGCCATCGCCGCCTACCTGCGACTCATCGAGCACGACCCCGAGGTCTACCGGTTCGTGGTGCATCGCCCGCTCGTCGACCGGGCGCTGACCGCTGATCCCGTCGCCGACCTCGTCTCCCTGATCGGCGACGAGGCGGCGGCCGTGATCACCGAACAGCTGACTAGCACCGGCGCCGACACGTCCGCGGCCAGTCCCTGGGGCCACGGCGTCGTCGGAATGGTCCGAGCCGCGGCCGACAACTGGCTGGCCCATCCCGGGGACATGAGCCGGGACGAGCTGGCCGCCTACCTCACCGACCTGGCCTGGGCAGGGCTCTCCGGAGTCGTGGTCCGCAAGGAGGCGTCATCGTCATGACAGTCAATACCCCTGCTCTCCAGCGCGCCCTCGACGGCCGGTGGGCCGCCACGCGCGACGACGTGCGGGCGCAGATGGGGCAGCTGTCGCTCGATCCCGACCCGGACCTGTCCACAGAGGAGTACCGCGCCCTCACGACCGAGAACCTGCGGGGGCTCGCCGAGAGTGGCCGCCCGCAGCAGGGCTTCGACCCCGCCTACGGCGGCGGAGGTGACGTCGGGGGCGTGGTCACGGCGTTCGCGATGCTGGGCTACGGGGACCTGTCGCTACTGGTCAAGGCCGGGGTGCAGTGGGGGCTCTTCGGCGGCGCGGTGCAGGTGCTCGGCACTTCTCGGCATCACGACGAGTACCTGCGGGCGATCATGAACGGCGAGCTGCTCGGCTGCTTCGCCATGACCGAGACCGGCCACGGCTCGGACGTACAGCACCTGCGCACCACCGCCACCTACGACCCCGCAACGCAGGAGTTCGAGATCCACACGCCCGACGCGGGGGCGCGCAAGGACTACATCGGCAACGCCGCCCGCGACGGGCGGATGGCCGTCGCCTTCGCCCAGCTGATCACGGGCGGGGAAACCCATGGTGTGCACGCGCTGCTCGTCCCGATCCGCGACGAGGACGGGCAGCCGATGCCCGGCGTGACCATCGGCGACTGCGGGCGCAAAGCGGGCCTGAACGGCGTCGACAACGGCAGGCTGGTCTTCGACCACGTGCGCGTGCCCCGGGACGCCCTGCTCAACCGCTTCGGCGACGTCAGCGAGGACGGTACGTACTCCAGCCCGATCGCGAACGAGACCCGGCGCTTCTTCACCATGCTCGGCACGCTCGTGCGCGGCCGGATCAGCGTGGCGGGCGGCGCGGTGACGGCCACCGAGAAGGCGCTCGCGCTTGCGATCCGCTACGGCGCCACCCGGCGGCAGTTCGCCGAACCGGCCACGGGCGAGGAGGTGGTGGTGCTCGACTACCTGGTCCACCAGCGCAAGCTCCTCCCCGCCCTCGCCACGACGTATGCATTGCACTTCGCACAGGCCGAGCTTGTGGCCGACATGCACGACCTCCAGGCCCCCGGCGCCGACGCGCCGGAGGCTGCACAGCGCGACCTCGAGACGCGGGCCGCGGGCATCAAGGCGGTCGCGACCTGGCACGCCACCGCGGCGATCCAGACGTGCCGCGAGGCGTGCGGCGGCGCCGGCTACCTCACCGCGAACCTGCTCCCCCAGCTCAAGGCCGATACCGACGTGTTCACCACATTCGAGGGCGACAACACGGTGCTGCTGCAGCTCGTGGCGAAGACGATCCTCTCCGACTACGGCCGCCGTGTCGCGAAGCTCGACGTGGTGGGCAAGGCCCGGTTCGCCGCCGACCTCCTTGGCGGGATGGTGGCCGAACGCACCGGGGTGCGGGCTGTGCTCAACCGGGGTGACCTGCGCGACCGGGCGCACCAGCGCCGCCTGCTCGTCGGGCGCGAGGAGCACCTGCTCGCAGGCGCCGCGCAGCGGATGCGCAAGGCACTCGCCCCGGGCGCCGACCAGTTCGGGATCTTCAACGGCACCCAGGACCACCTGATCGTCGCCGCGCGGGCTTACGTCGACCGGATCGTGTTCGACGCCTTCGCCGCCGCGGTCGAACAGGTCGAGGACACGGAGGTGCGGGCGCTGCTGGAGGTGGTTCGCACCCTCCACGCACTCTCGGTGATCGAAGGCGACCGCGCGTTCTTCGTCGAGCACGGGTACCTCACGGCCGGCCGAGCCAAGGCCGTCACACAGGCCGTGAACACGCTGTGCGGGGAACTGCGCCCGCACGCCAGGACACTCGTGGACGCCTTCGGCATCCCGGAGGCCAGGCTCGCGTGCCCGCTACTGGACGGCGAGAAGGACGCCTCTTCCGCTGTCACCGACCCCGCCCCGTCAGACGAGGAGCCGTCAGACCTGGCGTCCGTCGGCTGACGCACCCCGACTCACCCGCATTCACGCCCCGACTCGCGTGCACTCACGCCCCGACTCGCGGGGTTCTTGGATGTTCGCCCGCGAGTCGGGGTCTGGGTGCGCGCGAGTCGGGGTCTGGGTGCGCGCGAGTCGGGGTTCCTCGCCGACTACACCGCATCGAACGGTCACGACGTCGGGCGGCCGTCCGTCACAACCCGCGTGCCGTCCTCGCTGATCGTGATCGTGTGCTCGGCGTGCGCCGCACGGCTGCCGTCGGCCGTGCGGATCGTCCAGCCGTCGCGGCCGTGAACGTAACCGTCCCGGCCGCCGACGATGAGCATCGGCTCGAGCGCGAGCACCAGCCCCGGCCGCAGCGTCAGTCCGCGGCCCGGCCGCCCCTCGTTGGGCACGCTCGGCGACTCGTGCATCGATCGACCCACCCCGTGTCCGCCGTGGTCTGCCAGCAACCCGTACCCGGCCGCCCGTGCCACCGCCCCGATCGCGTGTGCGACGTCGCCCATCTTCGCTCCCGGCACGGCGGCGGCGATGCCCGCGGCGAGCGCCCGCTCGGTGGTCTCGACGAGCGCCACGTCCTCGGGTTCGGCCCGGCCGACGACGGTGCTGAAAGCGGCGTCCGCGCACCAGCCGTCGAGGTGCACGGCCAGGTCGACGCTGAGCAGGTCACCGGAGC
The DNA here is from genome assembly GCF_039526725.1 of Pseudonocardia aurantiaca. Classification (NCBI taxonomy): domain Bacteria; kingdom Bacillati; phylum Actinomycetota; class Actinomycetes; order Pseudonocardiales; family Pseudonocardiaceae; genus Pseudonocardia; species Pseudonocardia aurantiaca. The sequence continues at coordinate 562,042 of NZ_BAAAJG010000003.1, read as the reverse complement.
GGAGCCGCTCCTGGCCGGGGATGCCGTGCACCACCGCGTCGTTCACGCTCGTGCAGAGCACCGCGGGGTACGGCATCGGTGCCCAGTCCGGGTGGTAGTCGAGGAAGCTCGGACGCGCCCCCGTCGCGGCGATCAGGTCGGCGGCGAGCGCGTCCAGCTCCGCGGTGGTGACGCCGGGGGCGGCGTGTGCGCGCACGGCGCCGAGCACGTCCGCCACGATCGTCCCGGCCGCCGCCACCGCGTCCAGCTCGGTCGAGGTCTTCAGCTCGATCATGTCGATAACTATACCGGTATTAGTATTGGGTCCATGGTGCGCGTCCCCCTGACCCCCGCCGACCGCGAACGCGGCGAGCGCCTCGGTGCGATGCTGCGCGAGGCGCGGGCCGAACGCAGCCTCGTGGAGGTGGCGGCCGCGGCCGGGATCTCCGCCGAGACGCTGCGCAAGATCGAGACGGGGCGCATCCCCACCCCCGCGTTCTTCACCGTGTCCGCGCTGGCGGGCGCGCTGGACCTCTCACTGGACGCGCTCGTGGCCGCCGCTGCGCCTCCGGTTCCACGAGAGAACCGCGCAACCGCCGTCTGATCTGCACATTTCCCGCCGCAGATCAAACAACCCAGCCCCACTCGATCGGGGGAACATTTGGCGCGATAGCGTCACCTAAGCGGCTGCTGACATCAACCGTTCGTAGCCGTCAGATCGGGCACGCCGGCCTTCGGGGGAAGGTTCGGCGCCACGGGGGGACGATGATCGAGCTCGACGGCGTCAGCAAGATCTACAAGACCGGTGCGGTCGAACTGCGTGCGCTGGACTCGGTCAACCTCACCATCGCCGACGGTGACCTCGTCGCGATCATGGGGCCGTCCGGGTCCGGCAAGAGCACGATGATGAACATCCTCGGCTGTCTCGACGTGCCGAGCGAGGGCCGCTACCGGCTCGACGGCATCGACGTGGGCAGACTGCGGGACAACCGGCTCGCCGACATCCGCAACACCCGCATCGGCTTCGTCTTCCAGTCCTTCAACCTGATCCCGCGCACGAGCGCGGCCCGCAACGTCGAGCTGCCGCTGATCTACGCCGGCGTGGGCGGCAGGGCCCGCCGCACCCGGGCGCGCGCTGCCCTGGAACGGGTCGGGCTCGGCGAGCGCATCCGGCACATGCCCAACGAGCTGTCGGGCGGACAGCAGCAGCGGGTCGCGATCGCCCGCGCGCTCGTGACAGAGCCGACGATGATCCTCGCCGACGAGCCGACGGGGAACCTCGACTCCGTCTCGACCGTCGAGATCATGCGTTTGCTGGTGGAGCTGAACGACGCCGGCCGGACAGTCCTGCTGATCACCCACGAGGACGAGGTGGCCGCCTTCGCGAAGCGGGTGGTCCGGCTCCGCGACGGCCGCATCGTCAGCGACGTACGGCAGGAGCGGGTCGGGGTCTCCGGGTGAACATCCTCGAGTCGGCGCGGATCGCGCTGAGCGGGTTGCGCGCGAACCGCCTCCGTTCCTTGCTGACGACGCTCGGCATCGTCATCGGGGTGGCGGCCGTGATCGTGCTCGTAGCGCTGGGCAACGGGATCCAGAGTGGCTTCAACGACGTGTTCGGCTCGCTCGCCACCCAGATCACCGTGACCCCGGACCAGGGAGCCACCACCGCGAGGCCCCTCACCGACGCCGACGCGGAAGCGTTGGACGACCGGACCTCGGCCCCCGACGTCGCATCGGTCACCCCGGTAGTCGGCGGCACTGCGTTGCTGCAGACCGACGATGGCGAGCAGTACCGCGCCGCAATCACCGGCTCCACCGCCGGCTACCTCGAGGTCACCGACAGGGAGCTGCTCGTCGGGCGGTCCTTCGACGAGGCGCAGGAGCGCAGCAACGCCAAGGTCGTCGTGCTCGGCCCGAACCCCGTGGCAGAACTGTTCGCCGGGGACGCGGTCGCTGCGCTGGGCCAGGAGCTTCGCATCGGCCGGACGTCCTTCCGCGTGATCGGGGTTGTGGCCTCGGACGGCCAGCAGGACGACGTGGCGATCATGCCGCTCGGCGCGGCCCGCAGTTATCTGCTCGGCGGCGGCGACGACGTGAGCACCATCGTCGTCAGGGCCACCACAGTGGCCGCCGTGCCTGCCGCGCTGGCCCAGGTCACGACGATCCTTTCCGACCGGCACGACATCGACGACCCGGCCGACCGCGACTTCAACGCACAGGCCCTGCAGAACCTGCTGGACCAGTCCACCCAGTTCCTGTCGTTCCTCACGCTGTTCACCAGCGCAGTGGCCGGTATCTCGCTCGTGGTCGGCGGCATCGGCGTCGCGAACATCATGCTCGTCACAGTCACCGAGCGGACGCGGGAGATCGGCATCCGCAAGGCGATCGGCGCCCGCCGCCGCGCAATCCTCCAACAGTTCCTGCTGGAAGCCATGCTGCTCGCGGGCCTCGGCGGGCTGATGGGGATCCTGATCGGCGTCGGACTCTCGACCACGGCCGCCGCTCTGCTACCGCAGTTCGTCCCCGGGTTCCCACCGCCGTCGGTGTCGGTCGGCTCGGTTGTGCTCTCGTTCTCGATCAGCCTGCTGATCGGCCTCGTCGCCGGGGGCTACCCGGCGAACCGTGCCGCCCGGCTGCGCCCCATCGAGGCCCTCCGATACCAATGAAGGCGGATTTCGCATGACCAAGGTGACGGGGCGACGCCACCAGGGAACGCTTCTGGTAGGGCTGGTGGCGCTGTTCGCCACAGCCGCCTGTACCGCCACTCCCGCGCCCCCGCCGACCGTCCGGGTGGACCGCGGGATCGTCGCCACCAGCGTGTCCGCGTCGGGCAAGCTCGCGTCGATCACCGAGCAGAACCTCGGGTTCCCCCAGGGCGGGCGGCTCGAAGAGGTGCTCGTCAAGGTCGGTGACCAGGTCGAGGCGGGACAGGTGCTCGCCCGGCTCGACGACTTCGAGCTGACGCAGGAGCTCAAGCAGAGCCAGGCCCAGCTCGCCCAGCAGCAGGCCTCGCTGACCAAGATCCGCAACGGCAACTCGGTGGCGGCCGCGCAGGCCGACCTCGACCAGGCGAAGAAGATCCTCGACGCCACCCAGAAGCAGGTCTCCGCGACGAACGACTCGAACAAGTCCGCCACGGACCGAGCCCGGGTCCAACTCGACTTCGACAAGTCGGCGCTCGATCGCGCGGAGCGCAAGCTGCGTGAGGACCGCGCCGACTGTGACTCCGACGAGAACTCGTCGGAGTCCTCGTCGTCGAGCACCCAGCCCGCCACCACCAGCACGCCACCCGAACCAACCAACCCGGCCTGCGACCGGATCGAGACCGACAAGGCGGCGGTGCAGGACGCCAAGCGTGCCGTCGTGTCGTCCCAGACCTCGCTCGACGCGGCCCAGGAGCGGGAGAGGGTCGACGCCGCCTCCGGACAACTGTCGATCGAGAACGCGAAGCAGAGCATCGTCAACGCCCAGAACGAGCTGGACTCGGCTGGCAGCGACCGGCCGGCCGACATCGATGCGCAGGCCGCCGCCGTCCGCGACGCGCAGGCCGCGGTGGCGATCGCCCAGCGCAAGGCGGACGACGCCGCACTGCGGGCCCCGGTCGCGGGTGTCGTCTCGGCGGTCAACGGGGTGACCGGCGAGTTCGTCGGCGCCGCGTCCGGTGCCACCGCCCTCGCCCCGGGGAGCACCGCGGGCCTGCCCGGCATCTCCGACCTGGGCGCGACCGCAGGTGCCGGAGGCGGAGCGGCCGCCGGGAGCGGCGCCTTCATCGTGCTCAACGGCGTCGAGTCGTTCCAGCTCGTGGTGCCCTTCGAGGAGTCCGACGCCGCCCGGATCGCCCCTGGCCAGCCAGTCGAAGTGGCCGTCGACGCCGTGGCCGGCCTGACGCGGCCGGGGTCGGTGCTGGCCATCGCCCCGAGCGGCGAGGAGGTCTCCGGCATCGTGAACTACAACGCCACGATCGTCCTGAACGAGAGCGACCCCCGCCTGCGCGACGGGCAGACCGCCGAGGCCTCGGTTGCCGTCGAGTCCGTCGACGGAGTGCTGCGCGTCCCCTCCGCGGCCGTACGCACCGAGGGCGGGCGCAGCGTCGTCACCTCACCGGCCTCGGGCGGCACACTGGCCACGCCGTTCGAACCGGGTGTCGTCGGCGACCAGTTCGTCGAGGTCAAGTCGGGGCTGAACGAGGGGCAGGAAGTGCTCCTGCCGCAGGCGCATGTCACGGCAGTGGCGGGGCCGCCGAACTAAGCGTCCGGCGGCGGGCGGGTCAATTCCTGCCGTCCGCCGCCCGCCTGACCACCTCCTCGGAGGTGAGCGCGCTCGACGGGTGGTGGCTCAGGCACATGGGCATCTGCACCCGCTCGAACGCGACCCCCTCGCTCGCCAGGTAGAACTGGCCCGACTCGAGGCGCGAGATCTCGGCCACCCGGCCACCCTTCGCCCTGGCCAGCTCCGTGGCGGCGTTGATCTGCGCTCCGGAGTTGAGGTAGCCGAAGAACTGGGTGGCCGCGTTGCCGGGGATGTAGTTGTGCAGGCCCCGCGGCGCCTGGGTGGCGAACACCAGCCCCAGCCCGTACTTCCGCGCCTGGGCGACCAGCGACAGCGTGCTGTCGGTGCAGGCGGTCGTCCCCCTCGATGGGGCGAGTGTCTGTGCCTCATCCATCACGAAGAGCCCGCCGAGCGGCCGGTCGCCTGCCGGGTTCGCCTTGATCCAGGAGAACAGCGCCATCTGGAGCTGGTTGACGAAGCTCTGCCGCTGTTCCTCGGCGGGCAGCCCGACGAAGTTGATCACCGAGATGCGAGCACGTTTCCCGGGGCGAGGCGTGAGCAGGACCGACGGGTCGACGGCTTCCCCCGACCCTCCGAAGAGCGGGTCGTTGATCCCGGCGACCTTGAACGCGTCGGCCATCTCGGCGGCGAGCCTCGTCCCGTCGCGGAGCTCGCTCACCCCGTCGGGCAGGTCGCCCAGCAGCCCGACGAACCCCGAGAGGTGGCTGCCGCCGTCGAGCGCGAACCGCTTGAGCGCCTCCCGCAGCACTGCCTTGCCGTGCTCGACCTTCCGCCCGGTGAGGTGGGCGCGGGGGATCAGGCTGGTGACTGCCGTGTCGATCGCGATCCGGAACTCGTCGTCATCGGCGATGACCGGGGCGAAGTCGGGCAGCGGCTGGAACGCCAGCGGCCGCCCTTTCGACCGCCCTGGAGTCCACACGACCACCTCGGTGTGCTCCAGGTAGTCGGACGCCTTTCCCGCATCGCCTTCGTGCCAGCCTCCCGGCGGCTCCGGCCACGCGTCGCCCAGCCGGGCCAGGTCGTTGTTGGGGTCCAGCACGATCGCGGAGACGCCGTGCAGCGCGCATTCCTCGACCAGGCGCCGCAGCAGCACCGTCTTCCCGGACCCCGACCCCGCGAAGACGACCGCGTGCTTGCGCAGCGACTCCAGTGGTACGTACACATCCTGCCCCGTGGCTGCCGAACGCCCGATCGGCACGGACGGCACCGTCGGCACGCGTGGCCGCGGCGTCGGGCTGGGGCGGCGCACCGGGCTCGGCTGCGCCGCGACCGCCTCCTGGGGAGGCACAGCCAGTTCCGTGACCGGTTCCGCAGGCGTGGGCGCCGGGGCGCCAGGGAGCGTGCGCCGGAACAGCTCGGTCGACCCGGCAGGCCGGCGCACGGCGAGCCACTCGAGAAACCCCGGCTGCTGCGGCCGCCGCATGACCTCCAGCGCCGCCAAGGTGCGCAGGTCGTCCTCGCTGATCGGGATGCAGACCCCGCCGAGATCCTCCACGTCGGCGACGGCCTGCGCCGTCACCGGGCCAGTCGGCCACCCCGCGTTGCGGATCAGCACGAGCCTGGGCTCGTCCCCGCCCGCCCGCAGGCCGGACTCGGTGCGCGCCGAGCTGATCCGGCTCTGCACCGCGCGGGCGTTGCGGTGGGCGATCGCCCGGAACGCGACGTGGACCTCGTCCTCGGTCCGCTCGTCGAGGGTCTGGCGCAGCCGGGCGTGCAGCGGCGGCTTCTTGCCGCGCACCTGGTCGACGCTGAGCATCTGCCCGCGCTCGCCGAGCTCGTTGATGTAGGCGCTCAGCCCGGCCGCCAGCAACGCGGGCATCCGCTCGTCCTCGGTGTCCTGGTGCAGCGGAGCGGCCACGTCGGCCTCCGCCCGCAGCCGGGCGAACCACGCATCCATCTCCTGCAGCACGGCGTCGTCGGCCCGCTTGCCGGACTCGTCGGTCGGTGCAGCCCGTTCGGCGAGGTCATCCAGCTCGCGCAGCTCACCCGACTCGAGGCATTCGCGGACGTGGACGTCGACCCGCTGGAGCAGCTTCCGCGGCGTGAGATTACGTGCGGTCGGGAGCTCGAAGGCCGCCAGGAGCACCGGCCACGTGTCGTAGGGCGGGACGTACCCGACCTCGGCATACTGACCCCCGAGATGCTGACCGACGATCGCGGCGGCCACCGCGGCGTCCGGCATCGCGCCCTGCAGCAACCTGGTCCGGAAGCGGTCGGCGGCCGAGATCGCCGACTTCGTGGCGATCATCTCCCAGGTCTCGGGAAGGCAGGCGACGACCGTGAGGGTCCGGCGGGTCGCGTCCCGCAGCTCCATGAGCCCGTCCGCCACCTCGGCGACGAGCGCGTTCTGCTTCCGGGTGGTGGCCGCATCCGCCGTATCGGCCGAGCGCAGGTTGAGCATCCCGTCGATCTGGTCGACGGCGATCACGGTGGGGCCGGTCAGCGCCAGGAGGCGGGAGAGGTCGCGGAGTACGAGCTGTCGCGTCCTCGCCCCGGGCCGGAAGCCCCATTCCTCCCGCGCCACGTCCTCCACGTCGCCGTCGAGGCTGAAGTAGTCGTACCCGATCTCCTGGACGCCGGGCTGCATCGCGCGGTAGAGCACGAGCGCCCGCAGGGTGTTCTGGCAGTCGGCCCACACCTGCCGGTCGATCTGCCTCAACCCGGTGACGAGGTCGTCGAGGTCAGCGCGGGAGACCGGGATCGTGCCCGCGATCCGGCTCTGCTGCAGCGGCGACAGGTCTGCGCGCGCGGCGAGCCTGCGCAGGAACGGACCGAGCTGGTCGACCTGCCCGCCTTCGAAGCCGTCGATGATGCCGTGCACCGCGCTGCGCCAGAAGTCGGTGCCTTCGAACAGCTTGATCAGGAAGAAGTAGCCGTCCTGCGCCTGCACGTGCTGACGCACCCAGCGCAGCATGTGTGTCTTCCCCACGCCCCGTTCGCCCTGCAGGGCGACACCGATCGGGCTGGCGCCTGCGCTCCTGCGGGCCGCCTCCACGTCGCGCAGCAGCGACATCGCGACGCTGGTGTGGAGGCCCTCGACGTGGTGCCGGACCGGACTCCAGACATCCTCGGGGGTCAGGGCGGAGTTGAACTGGACCGCCTCCAGCGCCACCCGCTCCTCGTCGGTCAACGGGCCTCGATCATCAAGAGGTGCCGGTCGTCGCCGCCGAAACGGACCGCGGCGGAGTGGTCGGCGTCGGTGAGCGACTTCTGATCGGACGCCGCCCGCACGTGCACACCCGGGGTGCTCGCCATGCGCTCCAGCTCGGCGTCCACGTCTTTGCGGGACACGCCGGTCAGCAGCTCCCGCAGCTCGGCGAGGCCGACCCAGTGCCCCGGCGCGTCCACCAGCTCGCCGTAGGCGCTCCGGATCAGGTGCTCGACGTCGGGCTGGAAGATCTCGTACAGCTGCCCGCCCCTGGCCAGGTGCCTGCGGAGCCCGGCGAGCAGCGCGTAGAGCGCGCCGCCGAGGGAACCGGCCCGGGCCGGCGGCTCCGCGCCGAGCTCGTCCTTGCACCACGCCCAGCCGTCGTCGGTCAGCTCGTGGGCGAAGGTGCGGCCCACCTTCCGCGACGTCACCAGTTTGCGCTCCACGAGCCGGCGCCGGGGCACGCCGGTGAGCGTGAAGCCGGCCACCTCGTGCAGCTCGGCGTTCGTCAGCTCGCGCGCCTCGGCCATCAGCGCCAGCAAGGCGGCCCGCTCAGGCACGGTCAGCTGATCAGTGGGCACGGGTTTCCTCCGGTTCGGGGAGTGTTCGGGGGTTCAGTGGTCCCACGACGGACGTGACGAGGGGGTGTGGGCCATGCGGGTGGCAGTCGTGGAGCGGTTCGGCGGGCCAGAGGTGTTGGCGTCGCGAGAGGTACCGGACCCGGTGGCCGGGGCCGGCGAGGTCGTGGTCGGCGTCGAGGCCGCGGATGTGCTGTGGGTCGAGACGATGGTCCGGCAGGGCGCCGGCGGGCCGCATTTCGACGTGACCCCGCCGTACGTGCCGGGCAACGCCGTGGCTGGACGGGTGCGGGCGGTGGGCCACGGGGTGGACGGAGGCTGGGTCGGGCGCGCCGTCGCGGCGCGCACCGGCGGGAGCGGCGGCTACGCGGAGCAGGTGGTCGTGCCCGCAGGCGCACTGGTGCCGGTGCCCGACGGGCTCGGGCTGCACGCGGCGGCGGCGGTGCTGCACGACGGGATCACGGCGCTCGCCCTGTTCGAGGGCACGCGGATCGCCGCCGGGGACGCCGTGCTGGTGGTCGGTGCGAGCGGCGGGCTCGGAATAGTCTCGGTGCAACTGGCGACGGCGCGCGGAGCGCGGGTCGTCGCCGTCGGGAGGGACGAGCGCAAGCTCGCGCGCATCCGCGAGCTGGGAGCCGACGCTGTGATCGACTCCGAGCAGCGCGACTGGGTCGGGAAGGCCCGGGCGGAGCTCGGCGGGCGGGGCGCCGACGTGGTGCTCGACAACGTCGGCGGGGTGGTCGGAGAGGCCGCGTTCGCTCTGGCCGCTCCTGGTGGCCGGTTCTCCGCGCACGGCACGCCGATCGGTCGCTTCGCCGCCATCGAACCGGCGGAAGCCACCCGTCGCGGCGTGACGCTGCGCGGGATCGGCGACGTGCAGCTGTCTGAACCGGACTTCCGCCGGTTCACCGAGGAGGCGCTGGCGGAGGCGGCCGCCGGTCACATCGTCCCCGTGATCGGCCAGACGTTCCCGCTCGAGCGGGCGGCCGACGCGCACGCGGCGATCGAGGCCCGCACCGTGTTCGGCAAGACGTTGCTCGTGCCCTGACACCGGTCAGTGCGCACGCCTGGTCAGCCCGCCGGGGCGCGCAGCGCGACGAGCCGCGCCACGGCCTCGGTGAGCACCTCGTCGCGCTTGCAGAAGGCGAATCGCACGAGCGGGCGGCCCAGTTCCGGGTCGGCGCAGAACACCGACACCGGCACGGCCGCGACCCCGACCCGCTCGGGGAGGCTCCAGCAGAACTCGGCGCCGTCCTCGTAGCCGAGCGGGCGCACGTCGGTGACCACGAAATACGTGCCGGCGCTGTCGAACACGGTGAACCCGGCGGTGCGCAGGCCCGCGGAGAGCAGGTCGCGCTTGCGCTGCAGGTCGGATGCGAGCTGCGCGTAGAAGGAGTCGGGCAGGGCGAGCGCCGCGGCCACCGCGGGCTGGAACGGTGCGCCGCTGACGTAGGTCAGGAACTGCTTCACCGCTCGCACCGCCGCCACCAGCTCGGCTGGGCCGTGCACCCAGCCGATCTTCCACCCGGTGACGGAGAAGGTCTTGCCCGCCGCCGAGATCGTCAGCGTCCGCTCGGCCATCCCGGGCAGGGTCGCCATGGACACGTGCTCGCGCCCGTCGTAGACCATGTGCTCGTACACCTCGTCGGTGACGATCACGGCTCCGTACTCGGCCGCCAGCTGCCCGATCAGCGTGAGCTGCTCGCGGTCGAACACTGCCCCCGTCGGGTTGTGGGGTGTGTTGACCAGCACGAGCCGGGTGCGCGACGAGAACGCGGCGCGCAGCTCGTCGGAGTCGAAGCCGAAGCCGGGCGGGCGCTGACCGCCGGGGTTGGGGTTGGCGTTGGCGTTGGCGTTGGGACGCAGCGGCACCGGCCGCAGCACCGCACCGGCGAGCGCGATGGTCGCGGCGTAGGAGTCGTAGTACGGCTGGAAGGTCACCACTTCGTCGCCCGGCTCGCAGAACGCGAGCACCGCGGAGGCGATCGCCTCGGTGGCGCCGGTCGTGACGAGCACGGCGTCCGGGTCGACGTCCATGCCGTAGAAGCGGCGCTGGTGCTCGGCGACCGCGGCGCGCAGCTCGGGCGCCCCGACGCCGGGCGGGTACTGGTTGATCCCGGATCCGATGTTCGCGGCGGCGTCGGCGAGCAGCGAGGGTGGCCCGTCGGTGTCCGGGAAGCCCTGGCCGAGGTTGATCGCCCCGGTGCGCAGTGCGAGCGCCGACATCTCGGCGAAGATCGTCGACGTGTGGGGGCGCATCCGTTCGACCAGCATGGGGAGACCGTACGTCGCGCCTCTCGCCGGTGCCCCCACCCGCCCACGGCGCCCGGATTGTCGGACTCCGGACCTACTGTCGGGCTCATGGCGTTGTCGAAGCAGGAGCGCGAGCAGTTCCTCGCCGAGCCGCACGTCGCGGCGTCGAGTACGCCAAGGCCGAGCACGGCGAGCAGGTCATCTACTCGCTGCGCCCCGAGCGGTGGCCCTCCGCAGACCTCGGGTCGGGCTGAGCCGGGCGGTCACCAGCCGCGCATGTCCACCGCCCACGTCTCCACCACGTCGTCGCCGTCCACTACGTGCATCCGCTCGTGGAGCGCGACGGTCGGGTCGACGTGGGCGGGAAGCACTCGCACGCGGTCGCCGATCCGTATGGGGTCGTCCGCCACGAACGTCGTGTGCTCGTCGGAGCAGGCGAGCACCTGCGCCCCCGTGATCGAGGGCAGGCCGTGGTCCATGCCGAGGCTCTTGAGCCCGACGTCCAGCACGGCGTGGCCGCGGCCGGCCGAGATCACCGTGCCCAGCACGAAGAGCGCCTGCCCGAAGGGGTGGCCGGCCTTGGTGTAGGCCGTGTCCATCAGGGGGTAGGAGCCCGCCTGGATCTCCGTGGCCCACGTGTTGTCCAGGTGCGTCCCCGTGCCGCCCCCGCTGATGACGTCGCCGCCCACGTCCTTCGCGGCCCGGAGTAGGAGCGTCATCGACTCGGCCGTCCTCCGGGCCCGGTCGGCCGGGTCGATCAGCCCCTGCAGGTGCCCCTCGTAGCCCATCACGCCCCGCACCGAGAGCCCGGCGGCGCGCGCGGCGGCCGCCAGCTCGCCTGCTTCCTCGGGCCGGCAGCCGCAGCGCCGCTGGCCGACGTCCACGTCCACGAGCACCTCGTGTACGCCTCCCGACACGGCGGCTGCGATCGTCTCCGGTGAGTCGACCGCCACGGTGACGCGCGCCCCGTCGCGCACCAGGGCCCCGAGTCGCCGGGTGTCGAGCACCTCGTTCGCGAGCAGCAGGTCCGCGCCGAGGCCCGCGGCCGCCAGCACCTCGCACTCGCGCACCGTGGCGCACGTGAACCCGGTGTGGCCGTTCGCATGTTGTCGGCGGGCGAGCGCTGAGGTCTTGTGCGCCTTGACGTGCGGGCGCAGCCGGGGCCCGGGCAGCGCGGCGGTCATCGTGTCGAGGTTCGCCTCCAGCACCGAGCGCTCGACGATCAGGGCGGGAGTGGTCAACTCATCGGTTCGCACGACCGGGACGGTACGTCGTGCCGAGCCCACGGCCCCGGCCCGCCCGATCACCGGACCGGGCTGGACCTGTGGGCCGTGCGCCGCCATCCTGGCCGCCATGACCGCACACCGCGTCAAGGGTCTGACCTGGGAACTCACTGAGGCCGGCGTCGTCGGTGTGACGATCAGCTGGGCCGACAACAACGGGATCCCGCGCTCGCGCACCGTGCCGGTGGCCGCGCTGCCGCAGGTGGCCGAGACCGGTGTCGGGGTCACGACGCTCTTCGCGGTGTTCGACAGTTCCGACGTGATCACGTTCGCGCACGAGGGCCTCGCTACGCCGTCGGGGGACGTGCGGTTGCTCCCGGTACTGGACGGCATCGTGCGGCTGGCGGGGCAGCCCGCGCTCGCGTGGGCGCCGGGCAAGATCGTGACGGCCGACGGCGACCCGTGGCCCTACGACCAGCGCGGCGTGCTGGCGCGGCAGGTCGAGAGCCTCGCCGCCGAAGGGCTCACCGCGCTGGTGGGCTACGAGCTGGAGTTCGCGGTGTACCGGGACGACCCCGACCACCCCGACGAGCTCGTGCCTGCGCTTTCGGGCCCGGCCTACAGCCCGCACGCCCTCGTCCCCATCGACGGGTTCGTCAAGGACGTGCTGCACGACTTCGCCGCGAACGGGCTCGAGCTGGGCCAGCTGCACGCGGAGTACGGGCCGGCGCAGGTCGAGCTGTCCCTGGCCGCGAGCGACCCCCTCACGGCAGCCGACCGGCAGCTGCTCGCCCGCCAGACGCTCCGCGCGGCGGCCAGCCGGCACGGGTTGCGGCTGAGCTTCGCCCCGCTCCCCGCTCTGACCGCCGCCGGCAACGGCTGGCACGTCCACACGTCGCTCTGGCGCGAGGGACGCAACCTCCTCGCCGGCGCGGCGGGGAGCCCCGGCCCGGAGGGCGCCGCCTACATCGCCGGTCTTCTGCGGGACCTTCCCGCAGTCGCGGCGGTCACCGCCCCGAGCATCGGCTCGCTCGCCCGGCTGCGGCCGGGCTACTTCGCGGGCGCCTTCGCGTTCTGGGGTGTGGAGAACCGGGAGGCGCCGCTGCGGTTCGTGCCGGGCTCAGCGCTGCTCGGCGCGGACCACGCGAACGTCGAGCTCAAGACCTCGGACGCCTCGGCCAACCCGTATCTCGCCCTCGCCGTACTGCTCGCCGCCGGCGCCGCCGGCGTGGCCGAGGGCCTGGCGCTGCCGCCCGCGGTGCAGTCCGATCCGGGCACCTGGACCGCCGACGAGCGGGGCGCACAGGACATCTACGGGCTTCCGGCCACGCCGGCCGAGCAGGAGGCGGCGCTCACCGGGAACCCGCGGATCGCGCGGGTGCTGGGCGACGACCTGCTCGGCGCGTTCCTGGCGGTCCGCCGCTCCGACGCCGCTGCGGCCGAGGGGCGGCCGGTCGACGAGATCCTCGCCGGGCTGCGCTGGCGGTATTGACCCTTTGAGTGATGCGGAGCACACTCCTCCGGTTACGGGAACACCGCTCCCGGCGCGCCGTATTGACCGTTCAGTGACGCCGACTCCCGATCGTGTCCCATCGCCAGTCACGGGAACCCGGGGGGGACGCCTCCGGCTCGTGCTGATCCTCGGGGCCCTGATCGCGCTGGGGCCCCTCACCATCGACATGTACCTTCCGTCGCTGCCGACGATCACCGCCGAGTTGCTGACCACCGATGCCACCGTGCAGCTCACGCTGACCGGCACGCTGCTGGGCCTCGGGCTCGGGCAGCTCCTGATCGGCCCGCTCGCGGACCGCCTCGGCAGGCGCCGCCCGCTCCTCGCAGGCACCGCCGTCCACGTGCTCGCGTCACTGCTCTGCCTGATCGCACCGAACGTCGAGGTGCTCGGCGGGCTGCGGGTACTGCAGGGCCTCGGTGCGGCGGCCGGGTCCGTCATCGCGCTGGCGATCGTGCGCGACCTCTACACCGGCCGGGCCGCCGCCACCCTGCTGTCCCGGCTGATCCTGGTGATGGGCGCCGCCCCGGTGATCGCCCCGACCCTCGGCGGTTACGTGCTGGCGTTCACCTCGTGGCGCGGCGTCTTCGGGGTGCTCGCCCTCTACGGGCTGCTGCTGCTCCCCATCGCTGCCCGTGCCCTCCCCGAGACGCTCCCGCCTGACCGGCGGACGCACACCGGGGTGGTCGGCACCTTGCGCACCTACGGCCAACTCCTGCGCGACCGGACGTTCCTCGGGCTCGTGCTGGTCGCCGGACTGGCCATGTCGGCCGTGATGGGGTACGTCGCAGGCGCCTCGTTCGTGTTCCAGGAGCAGTTCGGGCTCAACCAGCAGCAGTTCGGGCTGGTCTTCGGCAGCGGCGCGATCTGGCTGATCGCCGCGACGCAGCTCAACCCGGTGCTGCTGCGCCGCTTCGAGCCGCGGCAGCTGCTGCTCTTCGCGGTGCCGGCTGGCGCGGTGGCGGGTCTCTTGATGGTCGGCGTCGCGCTCGCGGGTGTCGGCGGCATCCTTGGCCTGCTGCTGCCGCTGTGGCTGGTGCTGTTCACCGTCGGTCTCGCCCTCCCCAACGCCCCCGCCGTGGCGCTGTCGCGGCATGGCGAGACAGCGGGAACGGCAGCCGCCCTTCTCGGCGCCGTGCAGTTCGGCGTCGGCGCGGTCGTCTCGCCGATGGTCGGCGTGCTGGGCAACAACAACGTCGCGATGGCCACCGTCGTCGCGGGCGGCCTGGTGCTCTCGATGCTGGTGCTCGTGCTGGTCGTGCGGCCGTGGCGGCTCGGCGACCTCGAGCAGGCGGACGGCGACGTTGTGGACGGCGACGTTGTGGACGGCGACGTTGTGGATGGGTCCGTCCCGGTCCCGGCCGCCCGCTGACCCGCGGTCCCGGACGCCCTCAGGTCCGCGCGCGCACGGCGAAGAACGGCAGGAACGCCTGCGCGAGCGGACCGATGGCCAGCGCATAGAGCGCGGTCCCGACGCCCACGGTGCCACCGAGCAGCCACCCTGCTGATAGCACCACGACCTCGATGCCGGTCCGCACCAGCCACAACGACCAGCCGGTGCGCGCCGTCAGGCCGGTCATCAACCCGTCCCGCGGGCCGGGGCCGAGCCGCGCGCCGACGTACGCAGCCGTCGCCACGCCGTTCAGCACCACCCCCGCCACCAGCAACGCGACCCGTGCCGGTAGCCCGGCGGGCGCCTCGATCAGTGCGAGCGCCACGTCGACGGCCACCGCGATCACCACGACGTTCGCCACCGTGCCGAGCCCGGGGCGCTGGCGCAGCGGGATCCACAGCAGCAGCACAATCGCTCCGGTGATCCCCGTGACCAGCCCGAAGCTCAGCGGGGTCTGCTCGGCGAGGCCCTCGTGCAGCACGTCCCACGGACTCAGCCCGAGCCCCGCCCTGATCTGCATAGCCATGCTCACGCCGTAGAGCACGAGGCCGCCGGCCAGCTGCGCGAGCCGCCTGCCGGGGTCGGTGGTAACGGGCAGCGGGCGCAGGTCGACGACGGCCATACGGCCATCCTCGGCTCGCTTCGCGCGTTGACCATGGCCAATCCACGGCCGCTGGACCGTCACCGTCATGATGACGCCATTCGAAGATCGCGGAGGTCAGCGTGCGCAGGTTGTCCACCCTCGTGTCCGTGGTGGCCGTGCTACTCCTGAGCGGCGCGGGAGCGGCGCTCGCGGACCCGCCGTCACGGCTTGCCGAGCGCGTCACTGACCGCGCCGGGGTACTCGCGCCCGGGCAGGCCGAGCAGATCACCAGCGCGGTCACAGCGCTGCGCGTCCAGGGCAGGATCGATCTCTTCGTGGTCTACGTGGCGTCGTTCGACGGGGCGGACGCGCAGGCGTGGGCCAACCGCTCGGCAGAGCTCTCCCAGCTCGGCTCGGAGGACGTGCTGCTCGCGGTGGCCGTGCAGGACCGCGCCTACGCGGTGTCGGCCGCGGACGGCTTGCCGCTCCCCGAGAGCACCCTCCACGCCGTCCGTACCCGGGACGTCGAGCCGCGCCTCGCGGAGAACGACTGGGCGGGCGCCGCGATCGCGCTGGCCGACGGCCTGCGCACCGGCGGGGGCGGCGGCGTGCCGGTCGGACTTCTGGTGATCGGCGGGGTCGCGCTCGTCGGAGGCGGCGCTTACGCGTTCACGAGGTGGCGACGCACCCGAACCCCGGCGCCGGCAGGCAAGGCGCCCACCGGAGGCGCCACGAACGACGAGTTCAAAGACGTGTCGACCAATGACCTGGCGTACCGCGCGAGCGCCGCCCTGATCGAGGTCGACGACGCGGTGCGCACCTCCGAGCAGGAGCTCTCGGCCGCGCGGATGCACTTCGGCGACGAGGCCGTCGCGGAGTTCGCGGCGGCGCTCGCGCAGTCGCGTGCCGACATGCTGCGCGCGTTCGAACTGCGCCAACAGCTCGACGACGACCAGCCGGAGGACGAGACGGGCAAGCGGAGCCTGCACGCAGAGATCCTGCGCATCGCCT
The DNA here is from genome assembly GCF_039526725.1 of Pseudonocardia aurantiaca. NCBI lineage: Bacteria > Bacillati > Actinomycetota > Actinomycetes > Pseudonocardiales > Pseudonocardiaceae > Pseudonocardia > Pseudonocardia aurantiaca. Next base: position 546,074 of record NZ_BAAAJG010000003.1, on the reverse strand, counting down.
CGACCGCCGACGACCGCCTCGACAAGCAGGTGGAGTCGTTCGACGCCCTGCGCAGCCTCGAGGCGCGGGCCCCTGAGTACGTCATCGGGCTCGCGCACCGGCTGGCCGCCGTCCGGGCGAGGGTGCCCCAGGTCGACGCCGCGTGGATGGCGCTGCTCAGCCGGTACTCCGTGGGCGCGCTCGAACCGGTGGCCGGCGACCTCGACCAGGCCAGGAACCTGCTCACCGCGGCGAGCATCGAAGTCGACGAGGCGCGCACGGCGCTCGTCGGCGCCGGGCCAGGTTCCGGGCCGGCGGCTGCCGTGGTCTCGGGGCGGGCCGCGGAGGACGCCATCACGCAGGCCGAGACGCTGCTGGACGGCGTCGGGCGGCGGGAGTCCGAGCTCACCGAGGCCACCGCCCGAGTGCCCGCTGCCAGGGCCGAGGTGCTGCAGGACCTCGCCGAGGCGCGAGCGATGGGTTCACTCCGCCCGGTGGCGGCTCGGGCTGAAGCCGCGGTCGACGCCGCCGCGGCGGCCACCCGGGGCCCGCTGCCCGACCCGGTCGCCGCGCTCCGGCTGCTCGACGAGGCGGGGGCCGCCCTCGACGCGGGTCTCGCCGACGCCCGCGCCGCCCTGGACCGCGCCAACCGCGCCGCCGCCGCGCTCGACCACACCCTGCTGATCGCCCGCTCGGCCGTATCGGCGGCGAGCGACTTCATCTCGACCCGGCGGGGCGCCGTCGGGCGCGGGGCGCGCACCCGCCTGGCCGAGGCACAGCGGCACTTGCAGCTGGCGAGCGGCCCCGACCCGGTCGCTGCGCTGCACGAGGCGCAGCAGGCCGACACCCTCGCCCAGGAAGCGCTGCGGCTGGCCAAGGCCGACGTGTCCCAGTGGCCGTCCGCGACAGGCCCGAGTGGGAACGGCCTCGCCGCGGACCTCGGGAGCCTGATCCTCGGCGGGATCCTCTCCGGCGCGAGCGAGGGTTACCGCAGCGGGCGCAGGCGCAGCAGCCGCGGCTACGGCGGGAGCCGCCGAAGCCCTGGCAGCTTCGGCGGCTCGTCGAGCCGGGGTAGGCGAGGCGGCGGCGGCCGTTTCTGAGGCGCCCCAAAACGTCAGCGGGGTGGCCCTGCTGACGGGTCAACGTCTGCAGTGTCACCTTGCTGACGTTGTGCGGGCCGCGACTACTGTGCGACGCTGTAAGCGCTTTCCGCTTCTAGATCGTCACTGCCGCGTCGCTGTCGAACGGAGATCCCATGCCGTATGCCGGTGCCAGCGGTCCGGCCGGTGGCCTGCTCCCCGAGCCGGCGCCCCGCGGGCTCGGCCTGCACCACGAGCACGGACGATCGGTGTCGGTCACGTTCGACGGCGCCGAGCTGCTCCGGTACGTGACGCACCCGTGGGACACACCCCTGGAGTCGCCGCGGCCCTACATCCATCCGCTGCGCACACTGGCGGGCCAAGTGGTGACGCTCTACCGCCCGCACGACCACATCTGGCACAAGGGGCTGGGCTTCGGCCTGCCCAACGTCGGCGAGGAGAACTTCTTCGGCGGCCACACCTACATGCGCGGGCACGGCTACCGGCAGCTCGACAACGACGGGTCGATCCAGCACCGCGGCTTCGACGCCCTGAACGCCGCCGCCGACGGCGTCACGATCGCCCAGCGCCTGGACTGGGCCACCGCCGCGGGCCGCACGGTGATGACCGAGCGGCGCTCGATCGGCGTCACCGTGCCGGACGGCGCTCCGGCCTGGGTGCTGACCTGGTCGACCGCCCTCACCAACGTCTCCGGAGCGCCGCTGCCCATCGGCAGCCCGGCCACGGAGGGTCGCGAGGGTGCCGGGTACGCGGGCCTGTTCTGGCGCGGCCCGCGCTCGTGGACCGGGGGCACGGTGCTCGTCCCCGGCCGCTCCGGCGAGGACGACCTCAACTGCGTGCGGGGTCCGTGGATGGCATTCACCGGCCGGCACGACGAGGGTGGCGACGCCTCGACGATCGTGTTCGTCGACGCGGAGGACAACATCCACCACCCCACACCCTGGTTCGTCCGCTCCAACCTCTTCGCGTGCCTGTGTCCCGCGCCCTTCAGCGACAAGCCGTACGTGCTGGCGGACGGCACCGAGCTCACCCTGCGCTACGCCGTCGTCGTGGCCGCAGGCGAGCACGACCCCGAAAGCGCCGGAGACCTCGCGGCGCTCGGCGTCAAGGCCCTCACGCAGCCCTGATCCGTCGAGGCACGGGCGGCGAAACCGCACGGACAGCAGTCAGGCAGATCACGGGCCCGCTCGTGGCGCCGCTAGTGCCGGGTCACGTGTACGAGCGTATAGTTGCTTGTTGGCAGGCAAATACACGCGGAGGCGGCGTGACCGAGAGGTTCGACAGCGAGGACGTCACGCGGCTGCGCATCGCACTCGGCCGAATCTCTCGATCCCTCGACCGCCAGTCCCGCGGCGATGGGTTCACCCGCACCGAGATGTCCGTGCTGGGCACGGTCATGCGGCTGGGGCCGGTGGGGCTCTCCGAGCTCGCCGACATCGAAGGCGTCAACCCGACGATGCTCTCGCGCATCGTCGGCAAGCTCGAGGACAAGGGCCTGCTGGCGCGCAGGCCCGACCCGGCCGACCGCCGCGCCGCGCTCGTCGAGCTCACCAAAGCGGGACAGGCCGAGCAGAAGCGGCTGCGGTCCGAGCGCTCCGCGCTGCTCACCGCACGGCTGGCCGCCATGCCGGAGAAGAGCGCAGCCGAGGTACTCGCCGCCCTCCCCGCCCTCGAAGCACTCGCAGACCAACTCGCCCCCCGATCGGAGAAACCGTGACGCTGGCACTTGAGCGCAGGTTCGCTCCGCTCAACGCATTGCGCCGACAGACCTTCTCGTCCTTGTCCAACCGCAACTACCGCCGCTACCTCAGCGGCCAGACGATCTCGCTCGTCGGCACCTGGATGCAGACGATCGCGCAGTCCTGGCTGGTCCTGCAGCTCACGCACTCAGCGGCAGCACTGGGCATCGTCATCGCGCTCCAGACGCTGCCCACCCTCCTGCTCGGCCCGTACGGCGGCCTCATCGCCGACCGCATGGACAAGCGGCGGCTGATGATCGGTCTCCAGTCCGTGATGGGCGCGCAGGCCCTGCTGCTCGGCCTGCTGACGATCACCGGCGCCGCGCAGCTGTGGCAGGTCTACGTGCTCGCTGTCGTGCTCGGCATGATCAACAGCTTCGAGAACCCGGCGCGGCAGTCGTTCGTGCTGGAGATGGTCGGCTCGACCGACCTCCGCAACGCCGTGAGCCTCAACTCCGTGCTGGTCAACTGTGCCCGCGCGGTCGGGCCCGCCGTCGCAGGCCTCGTCATCGCCTTCGGCGGGCTCGGCATCTGCTTCCTGGTCAACGCCGTCAGCTTCGTCGCCGTGGTCACGTCGCTCCTGCGACTCGACGTCTCGGCGCTCCTCCCGTCGAAGCCCGCGCCGCGAGCCCCAGGTCAGCTGCGCGAGGGCCTCACGTACGTCCGTCGCACACCCGCGCTCGCCGTGCCGCTGCTGATGATGGCCCTGGTCGGCTGCCTGGCCTACGAGTTCCAGGTCGTTCTGCCGATCGTCGCGAGCGAGACCTTCGCAGGCGACGCCCGCACGTACGGCTTCCTCACCGCGGCCATGGGCGTCGGCGCCGTGGGCGGCGGGCTGCTGGTCGCCGCGTGGGGCCGCACCGGGCTGTGGCCGCTCGTGGTCTCGTGCTGCGCGTTCGCCGTCACGATGCTCGCAACCGCACTCGCCCCGACCCTCACCATGGCGCTGATCGGGATGGGGCTGGTGGGCGCCGCGAGTGTCACGTTCCAGTCGATCGGCAACAGCACCCTGCAGCTGGGCTCCGAGCCGCACATGCGCGGACGGGTCATGGCGCTGTGGGCCGTCGCGTTCCTCGGCTCGACGCCGATCGGCGGCCCCATCGCAGGCCTGGTCAGCCAGCAATTCGGCGGACGCGCCGGGCTCGCGCTCGGCGCGGTGGCATGCCTCGCGGCCGCGGCGCTCGGTGCAGTCGCCGCGCGGCGCGAGGAGCTAGTGTCCCGCGCCGCCAGGAGTGCCGAAGTCGTCGGGTGAGATCTCGTCGAGGAACTCCCGGAAGTCGCGAAGCTGCTGCTCCGGCGGGGCATCCGTGCCGTCGGGGAAGATCGTGGTGACCCGTTGGCCCACCTCGTCGAGGATCTCGTCCGCCACGCCGATCGACAGGCCTTCCCGCACGGCGACGGCCAGCGCGTCGCTCGGGAGGACCGCCACCCGCGTGCCGCCGTCGAACACCAGGTCAGCGGCGAACTTCCCCTCCCGCAACTCGGTGATCTCGACCCCGTCCAGCGTGTGGCCGAGGCCGGCCAGAACCGGCAGCAGCACGTCCTGAGTCAGCGGCGGATCGGAGTCGGCGCGAGGCCCAATCGCGATCACGTCGGCCTGCGGGCGGCGCAGGAAGACCGGCACGCAGCGGTCGCCGTCCACCTCCCCGAGCACGAGCACGGGCTCACGGGCACGCGCGTGGACCACCAGCCGCAGCACCCGCACCGCACGCATCCCGGCCTCGCTCCCTCGGCGGACACAGCCAGTGTGCGACACAGTTCCCGCGCGGCAGAAGGGGAACGATCCCCATGGTCAGGGTGGACCGAGCAGGTCCCACCGGTTGCCCGCCACGTCCAGGAACACCGCGACGCGCCCGTACTCCTCGCGCCCGGGCGGACTCACGAACTCGACATCCGCGCCGGTCATCCGCGTGAACGCCGCGTCGAAATCGGCCACCTGCAGGAAGAAGCCCACTCGGCCGGCGACCTGGTCCCCGACGGCGCGCGCCTGGCGGTCGCCGTCCGCACGCGCCAGCAAGACACCCGTCCCGCCGCCCGGTGGCCGCACGACGACCCAGCGCTTCGGCCTGCCGTCGTTGGTCAGCGACGGGGCGTCCTCGGCCAGCTCGAAGCCGAGGGCATCGACGAAGAAGTTGATCGCCCGGTCGTAGTCGTCCACAACAACGGTGACCAGGTCGATCCGCACCAGGCGAGGATATCCGCGCGACTCCTGACGCACCCGCGTCCCACGATGGCCGGGCGACTCTCGACGACGGCGCCCTGGTGGACCTCGCGGACCGGCTCGTGGAGGTCCCCGGCGTCACGGGGGTGATGCTGGGCGGCAGCCGGGCCCGCGGCGATCACATGCCGGAGTCCGACGTGGACCTCGGCGTCTATCACGACGGCGATCTGGACGTCGCCGCGCTGGGCGCGCTCGCACGCGAGGTCGCCGGGCCGGACGCCAGTGTCACCGAACGCGGGGAGTGGGGGCCCTGGGTCGACGGCGGAGGCTGGCTACGCATCGACGGAATGCCGGTGGACTGGATCTACCGCGACCTGGACCGGGTCCGTTCTTGCTGGCAGGCGGCTCGCCTGGGCCACTACTCCTTCCACGCGCAGATCGGGCACCCGCTCGGGGTGCCGGACTTCGCGTATCCGGGCGAGGTGGCACTGGGCATCGTGCTGGCCGATCGGACCGGGCAGCTCACAGCGCTGCGAGCGGAGACCCAGGACTATCCGACCGCGCTCGCCGAGGCGCTGGTGGCGGGGCTCTGGGAGGCGGAGTTCCTGCTGACCATCGCTCGCAAAGCCGTCCCCCGGCGCGACGCGACCTACGTCGGCGGCTGCCTCTTCCGCGTCGTCGGCCCCTGCTGCCATGCCCCTGCACGGGATGGCGCGCCGGTGGGTGGTCAACGAGAAGGGCCCAGTGGCGTCGGCAGGCCGGCTGCCCGGGGCACCGAAGGGGTTCTCCGACCGGGCCCACGATGTGCTTGCCGACCTGCGCTCCGACGAGCGCACGCTCGCGGCTGCCCTGGATCGCGCCGCCGCACTCGTCGCGGAGCCTGCCCGCCGGTGCCGCGAAGGAGAAGGCCGGATCCGCCGCCGGCATGTCGGAGATGAGCGGTGAGTTCGGGATCGCACTCGGCGTGGCGGTGTTCGGGAGCGTCGGCGCCGCGGTCTATCGCAGCATCGTCACGGTCGGTCCCGACGTGCCTGGTGACGTCGCCACGGACGCCAGGGAGAGCATCAGCGGAGCGGTGTCCGCTGCGGGTGAGCTGCCCCCGGCCGCCGGGAGCGACCTCCTCGATGGGGCCAGGGAGGCCTTCACGAGCGGGCTGAATGTGGCCACCGTCATCGGTGCGGTGCTGTTCGCGGCGCTGGCGATCCTGACCGGGACCACCCTGCGCCACATCCGCCCGTCCGGTGCCGACACCGATGGTGCCGACACTGATGGCGCCGACACTGATGGCGCGAGCGCCGCGGCTCCGGCTACAGCTCCTTAGGGCCCTCCTGCGGCACCATTCCGAGCTGGTCGCCCACCGAGCCCATCACGTCCTGCACGGCGACGGTGTCGGCAAGCGGCATGACCGCGCTCTCCGGCCGCCCCGCCAGCACGCAGTCGGTGACCTCACGCAGCTCGTGGAAGTAGCCACCACCGGTGTGCGGCGCCGTCACCTCCTCGGCCTCGTGGCCCGTGCGGTGCACGACGATCGTGTCGGGGTGGTGGAACCGCGGCAGCACGTCGATCCAACCGCCCGTGCCGAACACCCGCATCTGGCCCGGGGTCGCGCACCGGAGCGAGGTGAAGAGTGAGGCCGTGCTGCCGTCGGCCCACCCGAGCAGCACGGTCTCCTCGACGTCCACGCCGGACGGGTTGAGCAGTCCGCGTGCGGCGACGGTGTCCGGCGTGCCGAGCACCATCTGCGCGAAGGAGATCGGGTAGACGGTCAGGTCGAAGAGCGCGCCCCCACCGACCGCCGGGTTGTAGTAGCGGTCGAGCGGATCCGTCGGGGCGTTCACCCCGAGCTCGCCCTGCACGCCGCGGACGTCGCCGATCGCGCCCTCGGCGATGAGCTCGCGCATCCGCACGATCGCGGGCTGGAAGCGGGTCCACATCGCCTCCATCGCGAACACGCCCGTCCGGGCGGCCAGCTCCGCGATCTCGCGCGTCGCGGCCGGTGTGACGGTGAACGCCTTCTCCACCAGCACCGCTTTGCCCGCGTCGAGCGCGGCCAGCGCGATTGCCCGGTGTTGGGGGTGCGGGGTGGCGATGTAGAGCACGTCGACGTCGTCGTCCTCGACGATTGCCCGGTACGAGCCGTGTGCCCGCCCGATGCCGTTCGCCTCCGCGAAGGCCGCGGCCCGCTCCTCCGACCGCGACGCGACGGCGACGACCTCGGCGTCCGGCAGGTGCACGAAGTCCTGCACGACCTTCGCCGCGATCCGACCCGGCCCGACCACTCCCCAGCGCACGGTGTTCATGGCTCCATCCTGACTGGAGCGGACGAGGAGTTCGGCCGCCCACCCTCCACAGGGTGTGGACAACACAGTGGACAATAGAACTGATGTTCGATGCCGTCGGGTGTGAGCCCCTGGGCTGTTGAGCTCCTCTGAGATGCATAATGAGTCAAACTGGTATCTCAGAAGTCGAGAGGCAGCGGATTTGGCTGGGACCATGCGAGGCCGCACTTTGGCCAAGGACCGTGCTTACGACTTCGTCAAGGACCAGGTACTACAAGGGGCGTACCGGGGCGGCGACCTGATCAGCGAGGGAGAGGTCGCCGGCGAGCTGCAGATGTCTCGCACTCCCGTGCGCGAGGCCTTCCTGCGCTTGGAGACCGAGGGCCTGCTGCGGCTCTACCCGCAGCGCGGGGCGCTGGTCATCCCCGTCTCCCCCCACGAGGTCCGGGAGGTCCTGGAGGCGCGGCAGGTCGTGGAGGAGTTCGCCGCGTGCAAGGTGGTCGCCCACCCGGCGAGTCAGCGCGGCGCACTGCGCGGGGCGATGGAGGAGAGCGTCGCACGCCAGCGCGCCCTCGCCGCCCACGGGGACCTGCGGGGCTTCCTCGAGGAGGACCGCAGCTTCCATACCACCCTCGTCGAGGCCGGAAGCAACAGCTTCTTCACTCAGCTGTACATCTCGCTTCGGGACCGGCAGGTCCGCATGATCGCCGAGTCCTTGGTCGGCGACCCCGAACGGCGCGACACCATCCTCTCCGAGCACGCCGCCATCGCCACCGCACTCGGAAGGGGCGATCTGGACGCCGCATGCGCGGCGGTGCGCGATCATCTGTCGAGCACCCGTTCCGCGCTCGGGCTGGCCTGAGCCCAGCCGCAACGCAGCCGGCGATCGCTGGCTCCGGGGCTCAACGCTGAGACCCGGTCGCGTCGAACACCACCGCGTCGAACACCACTGCACTGACGTGGGGTCAGGCCGCGCCTCGCAGTACCGAGGACTCGGCCGCGGCACAGGTCGGGCAGTCGAAACGGCGAGCACCCGACCCGTTCGTCGACGATCCCAGGCCCGGCCTGCGGTGCGCCGGCTGGTCGAGCACGACGGCGTGATCGAAGCACACCCCCACCCCGCAGTGCTGGCACACGGCCACCGCAGGGCGTTCCGACAAGCCACTGAGGGAGACGGGACGGGTGCGGGCAACGGACTCGCAGATGTAGCAGTTCACGGGACACCTCGTTCTTCCGGCGCTGCTTCCGCAGCGGACCAACCACTAGGACCCCTCTAGGATACCTCTTGTATCTCAGATCGGCACGGAACGTTGCGCGTCGAGTTGAACAACACAACGAGCAGACTGCAGCCAACCATTCCCGCGACCGCCAGGAGAAGCTCCGTGTACGACGCGACCGCTGACGCCAGAGCGAGTGCCGTGGGCAGCAGAAAGCCGGCGTAGGACAGGGCGTAGTAGAGACCGGTCAGGCCCGCCAGGTCCCTCGCCCCGGCGATGCGCTGAACCTCCCGCAGCCCGGCGACCAGGGCGATGCTGTAGCCCGCACCCAGCACGGCAGCGACCGCCACGGCAGCCCATGGAGATCGCGCGTCAGCGTTCACGGCGCTCGCCAGCACCCCGACGAGTACCAGCCCGAGCGCCACCAGGCTGGCCCGGGCGCTGGCAACGCTGTCAAGACGCTTGGCCAGGGGCTGGACGGCAACGCCGGTTCCCAGCGTCACCACGGTGAGCAACGTCGCATATGCCAGTTGCCAGTGACCCGTCCTACTTGTTTCGAGCTGCGGCGCGACCGCATAGGCGATTCCGACCGCGCCGAAGATCCACGGCGCCAGCGGAAGCGCGACACCCAGGAAGCGTCTGTTTCCCGCGGCCCGCACCTTCACGTCCGACCAGAGCGGCCGACGGAAACCGGCAGGGGGCGGCTGCGGTGCGCGGCTCACCGCGACCAGGCAGGGCACTGCCACGACCACCTGGACCAAGTACGGCAGCACCATCGGCCAGGGCGCCCATTGAGCCAGCACGCCGGCGACGGCCGCCCCCGACCCGAACCCCGCCGTCGCCGCCACAGAGGCGCGGCGAGCCCCCGAGCCGGCATCCGCGGACTGCTCATACGGCGGGCCGGATAGCTCCTTGATCCAACTGCTGCCGACGGTCATGGCGATGCCCACGGCGATGCCGGCCAGGAACCGGCCGGAGTACACCGACAGTTCGCCTGGAGGGGCGGCTGCCATGACGGCGCTGGCGAGCCCGGAAACGGCCGTAGCCACGATCATCAGCGGCTTGCGACCGTGTCGATCCGAGAGCGGTCCTGCGATCAGCAGGCCCGGTACCACTCCGATGACGTAGGCGCCGAGGAAGGCGTCGACCGTGGCTGAGGGGTAGCCGAGCTCGCGGTACATCGCCAACAGCGGCGAGAACTGGTTGCCGCCCCACCCGCAGCAGAACATCGCCAGCGCGACGAACTGCCAGCGGCTGGATCCGACCTGCTTCGGGATCCCCCTCATTTCACTCAGTCCTCCTGCGACTTTCGAGCGCAAGATCCCGGCCCCGCGTCGCAGCCAGATCATCACGTTCAACCGATTCGTCCCTCACGGCAGCGACATGAACGCAGAATCACACTGAGAGACAACTTGTATTTATGTCGAACTTAGCTATGGGCGGGTCTCCAAGCGCTGATTCGAGGCAGGGGTCACCCGGCGATCGGTGGTCGTCGCCGCGGTTTGACCGGCCTCGGCGGCTACAGCATCGTCAGCGCACCCAAGCCTGGCCGCTGCCACCGACCTCGCGAAGGGCTGCCCGATCAGGCACACGGGTGGCTCGGCTTCGGCCTCTCCGGGTCCGACGTCGGGGTGAACTCGACGACGCGAGCCGCGAGGAGCTGCTGGTCGAGGACGGCGAGGGGTCGTTCGGTCCGGCGGAGCGCCCGATGGCCGGCTACGCCGCGATCCCGCCGGCCTGGCGCGCGTCCCCGGAGCGCGCCAGGCCGTGGGTCGAACGCGCCCTCGCGCACATCGGGGCGCTGCCGCCGAAGGCGCGGAAACCGCGCGCGAAGAAGCCGGTCAGACCGCCGGTCAGTGGTGCTCCGCGCGGGCGACGGTGACCTGCAGTGCCGCGAGCAGCTCCCGCGCAGTCTCGAGGCTCAGCTCCACCGCCACTCGCGCGGAGGGCCCCTGCTCCGGGTTCAGGAAGTCGATGTTGACCGTGTGGTCGTGCGGCGCGTGCACGGGGTGGTCGTAGTAGACGGTCGCCGTCCGCAGGGGGAACCAGCCATCAGGACCCTTACCGCTGCTCGCGGTCACGTCGAGCTTCTCAGTGCTGTAGGTGCACATGGCTGCGTCACGCCTTCCCGGTCAGGTGCGTGGCGTAGAACGCCTGCACGCGCTGCCAACCGTCCAGTGCTGCAGCCACCCGGTAGGACGGCCGGTCGACCGAGAAGAAGGCGTGCCCCGCGCCGTCGTAGCGGTGGAATTCGTAGGTCTTCCCATGCTCCTTGAGGAGCTTCTCCAGCTCGTCGACCTGGTCGGGAGACGGGTGGGCGTCGTCGTTGCCGAAGAGGCCGAGCAGCGGGGCGCGCAGCTCCCCGACCCGGTCGGCCAGTGGCGTCATGCGGACGGGGAAGCCCTCGGGCGGCTCGCCCACGACGAACGCGCCGTAGCAGTCGACGGCGCCCTGGATGTCCAGCTCCACCGCAGACAGGAACGCCTGCCGCCCGCCCGAGCAGAAACCGATCGTCCCGACCTTGCCGTTCGCTGTCGGCAGCGCCCGCAGCCAGCGCACGGCTCCCGCCGCGTCCCCGACGAATCGCGCGTCCGGGACACCGCCCAGCGCCCTGGCCGCCGCGGCGGCGTCATCCGGCTCCGCGCCGGGCGCCTCGCGGCTGTAGAGGTTCACGCAGATCGCGTTGTAGCCCCACACGGCGAAGCGGCGGACGACCTCCTTGCTCTCGCGGTCGTAGCCGGGCATATGGTGGATCACCACCACACCGCCACGGCTCCCGCCGTCCATCGGCCGGGCGGTGTAGGCCTCAACCTCGTCGTCGTCGGCACCGCGGATGCTCACCGTCTCGGCGAGCACAGCGTCGTAGTGCATTGTTCCTCCAAAGGTCCGTCAGCGGGGGTGCAGCCGCTCCAGCAATCCTTACTCCGATCTACCGGTTCCAGAAGGGTCTCGGGTCATGGATCACTCCCCGGGGCCATGGCGCGATTCCCCCGGACCGGGAGGATTCCGGCATCGTCCTAGCCACCGACGAACCGACATATGCGCATTGTCGAACATCGACATCTCCACTGATCTTGCACAGCCAAAATCGAAATACACGAGGCTGATCCGATCATGGGGCAACGTGCCAGAATATCTTGGACAGTGCGGTTGTGATCTGTAGAGGTCGGGACTACCGTGAGCCCCTCTGAGTAATTGAGAGGGTGAGCAGTGTCGATCGGAGCCGCGGGGGCGGTCGAGCGGAGATCGACCCGATTCGTCGGTCGTGATCGCCATACACTTCCACACACGCCGACCTGAGTACCCCAGTCTGATCTTGGACGACGTCAAGGGGGGCGAGGTTCTCAAGAAGTCGCGGCCCGCTGTCGGCTATTGTCTCATCTTGCGCAAGCAAATGTGAGGTAAGCAGACGGAGTATGCGAATGAGTGCACCTCCGAAACAGCAGAAGAACGCAAGGGAGAGCGCGCCGATTGCGAGCCGGACACCTGACGAGATGCTACGAACCTGACCGATCGCTGCAGGCAAGGTCGATGACCTGCGGCCGCCACCGGTTGACCGACAATCACCCGGGAGAGTCAGTGATCATCCGGAAGATACGATGCACGACACGATCTCGCTCAGCCAGCGGGGTCGGCAACGATCTGGGTGGTGTGGGTACTTTTCCCCGATCCGGGGGCCAGCAGATGCAGTAGCGGATACGCCGAACTCACGTTCCGCCGGTCACAGCAGTTCCGTTGCAAGCTGGCAACTTCCGCAGGGTGCCCCTCGGAAGATTCGCAGCGGCGCGCGATGACAAATGCGCGAGGCCGGAGATCCAATTCGAGCACCACCTGCGCTAGGGGGAGGGATGCAACAGTTCTTGGATACCAAGTGGAGTTACGTCACCCGGGGGATGGTTGATCGTCGGGCGGTTGGGCTGGCAAGGCTTGATCGCGAGCCACGTTTGGGAGATCTGGTGCTGACTAGGGTAGTGGCTGTGGGGGCCCATACCCATATGGAGAACACGCATGGCCGGCGGGTTCGGTTGTACCCGGAGGATGTGGTGGCAGGGGCGTTCGGTAATCGGTATGCGACCGATTACTACGAGGGGTATCTGCCGACGGGCCCGGCGGCGCACCTGTTGACCGCGGGCGGTGTGGTCGGCTGGGTGGCCTCCGCGCATGCGCGGCGTGGTGAGCCCACGGTGTTGGAGGTGCTGGGGTTGTTGGCCGATCGGTCCGGTCGGCCATTGTCGCTGGATGATTGTGCGATGCCGGCGCCGACGTCGGCGCGGCCGGAGTTGGGCACGTTCGTGGTGGTGGGTTCGTCGATGGGGGCGGGGAAGACCACGACGGCCTCAGCGTTGGCGCGGGGATGGTCGCGCACTGGGTTGCGAGTGGGGGCGGGCAAGGTCACCGGTTCCGGGAGTGGGAAGGACCGGTGGATGTATCACGACGCGGGGGCGGCCGAGATCGTGGATTTCTTGGATTTCGGGATGGCGTCGACGTTCGGTTATCCGCCGCAGCGGTTGCGGGCCACGATGGTCGGGATCCGGGACGCGCTGGTCGGGCGAGGTGCATCGGTGGTCGTGTTGGAGATCGCCGACGGGTTGTTGCAGGAGGAGACCCGGGGGTTGGCCGCGGGCCTGGCCGGGTTCGCCGACGGGGTGGTGCTGGCGGTGGCCGATGCGCTCAGCGCGGTGGCCGGGGTCGGGATCATGGCGGATCTGGGTGCCCCAGTGCGAGCGGTGAGCGGGTTGTTGACCGCGAGCCCGTTGGCGTCGCGGGAAGCGGCGGCGGCGACCGGGCTTCCGGTGTTGTCGCCGGCTGAGTTGATCGCCGGTGGTGCGCTGGAACTGTTGAACGGTGCGGCGGTTCCGGCATGACCCGTGCGGCGGTCTACCTCCCGGACCCGCGAGGCGGGTCTGAGGGGCGCTGCGGGCCGGGGCGGCTCGGCGAGGTCGAGCTGGATGTGCTCGAGCTCGGCTCGGCGCAGGTGGTGTTGCCCGAGGCCACGGTCCGCGACGAGCGCGGCGGGGCGTTGTTCACCGGCGACGGGCTGGGCCGGGGATTGGTGTTCGACCCGTCCGCCGGGGGAGGTCCGTTGGCCGGTGCGGCGGCCGACCGGGCGGCGCGGGCGTTCGGGGTGGTCAACGTGGCATTTCACACCCAGCGAGCGCTGCGGTATGTGAGCGGACTGCTGGGGCATCCGCTGCCGCATCTGCTGGTGCGCATCGGGACGCACGAGCAGCCGCGCCGGTGGGCCGGCGGGCACTACCGGCTGCCCGACCAGGGGGTGGGGGCCGACCCGGACGCGGCCAGCCCTGCCGGGGAGGTGCATCTAGGTGGGGGCGCGGGGTTCGTCGCCACCTCCGACACCGACCGGTATTTTCGTGCGCCCGCGCACAACCCCGCCATCGTCTGCCACGAGGTCGGCCACCACGTCTGCCGCCACACCGCGGACTTCCGGCTCAACCGGCTGCGCCCACCCGGGCAGCAGGCCAACAAGAAGATCGCCCTGGACGAAGGCACCGCCGATGTGATCACTGCGATGCTGCTGGGCACCCCCGACATCTACGGCTGGCACCGCCACAACATCCCGCAGACCGAACAACGACGCCGCAAACTCGACCCCCGCTGGACGATGGCCCACTTCCGGGGCGGGCCCCACAGCGACCCCCACGCCGATGGCACCGTCTGGGCCTCCGCGTGCTGGAGCGCCCGCCAACGCGTCACCGACACCGGCGCCGACCCCACCCGCTTCGACACCCTGCTGCTACGCGGGCTGGAACTGGCCGGACGCGACAACCCCGCAGGCCTGATCGATGACGCCGTCCGCGAGCGGCGCCACTTTTCCAGGCTCATGGCCGCCATGGCCCAAGCCGACCCCGCCCTCGCGCCCGACGTCCTGGGCGCCATGGCCGGACACGGCATCCACCTCGGCGTCAGCAACAACGACCTCTGCCGAGCCGCCCGAACCAACCCCCAGCCGACTGGTGGACGCATGAGTAGCGGCTTGTTGAGCTCGTTCGAGACCGGCCACCAACGCTGCGCCCGAATGAACCCTCTCACTCAGAAGCTCGACCCTGAGGAGAGCGCGCCAATGACCCAAGATCGGAGGTATCTCACATGACGATGACCGCGTCATTCAACAGCATCGTTCGGCTGGAGGCGAACGGCGAACGATCGTGGTGGGCGACGGAAAAGGATGTCATCAGGGCCACTCTGGTTGACCACTACGGAGCTGATGTCGCCGGTGATGCGCTGACTCCTCCGCGCGATCCCGCCGCCTTACGGGCGCGACTACGGGAGGTCGCGCCGCGACTGACCACACTCACCGACCGTATCCGCTCGGCGTTCGACGTCGACGAGGCGTGCGCGGTGATGGTGCCGGACCTCGGCCTGCGAGAGCTGGGAATCGATGACAAGCGCAAGTGCGTCTTCGCGCTCGCCGCGCTGCTCGGTGACCCCACCGCGAACATACCGTTGGACTGTGTGGTGTGGGATGTCAAGAACCGCGGAGATGAGGCGTCGGGCCATACGAGCTTCTCGGAAAATGATCTCAAGGCGAGCTACCATACCGACAACGGAGCCCTACCTGTTCCGGAGCGCTTCTTCCTGCTGTACGCCGTGCGCGCCGCCCAGTGCGGCGGCGGAGTGTCCCTGCTCCGCGATGGCCGAGTCGTCAAGAGCCACCTCGAAGAAACACCAGAAGGTCGCGCGGCGGTTCGGTTGTTCACCGAGACGGAGCTGCCCAGGCGGATTCCTGATGAGTTCAAGAAGTACGCAAATATTGCTCCGGATGGGTGCCTGCACGCTCCGGTTCTGGCCGAGAAACCCATGTGGCGCTGGCGGAAGAACGGGATTCGGAAGGGAATCGCCGCCCACCCCGAATATCAGACTCGCGAGGTGCGCCAGGCGCTGGACGCGCTGCGAGAGCAACTCGTGAACGGGCCCGACGAGATCCGGCAGGTCATCCCCACCGACGGGATCCTGATCATCAACAACCACATTACGTTGCACGGGCGCACAGCGTTCACCGATCCTGAACGCCATCTCCTGCGCCTGCGTTTCCACGAGCCGACCGCCGCAGGGGCCAGCTAGTCACCAGCTAGTCACCAGCTAGTCACACCGCCGCTGGTCGCTCGTGATCGAGGAAGTCACCAACAACACGACTGTTCCGACAATCTTTATCGGAACGTCAACTGCCCGTACCACCTGTTTCTGCGAATGGGGTAGAAGCATCGCAAGATTGGATTAGCCACGTGAGGAATTTCGTACAGGGCCGACGTGCTCGCGAAACGTCGTGGTCCAGCGGCACCCACGCCATGATCGATGAGAGCCATTCTGACGAGTACCGCAGGCTGGCCGACTCTTGGCTGCGGGAATATGTTTCCGTTGGCGACCGAAGAGTCGGACGGTCTGGTCCTGTGTGTCCGTTCATCCCTCGTGCGCTCGCTCAGCACGACTTGGAGACCCACATACGATACGACATTGACGGATCCAGCGATCCGGAATTGAGCGATCAGCTGCGAGCTGAGATCAGCGAGTTTGGTGAGGCGGGCCGGCCATCGCGCAATACCGGAGTACTACTTGAAAGTAGGCTGATAGTCATGCCACGCATGGGCCCAGCGGGCTGGGGGCGCCTGGATGCGGTGTATGCGAGCTTGAAGAACTTCGCCGTAGAATTAGGATTAATGATCGGGCAATTCCATCCGCATTGTGACGAGAGAGCGATCCGGAACCCAGACTTCAGAGTCTCTGTCGCCCCGGTAGCCATGCTCGCAATACGGCATATGGCGCCGCATGACATCCTTTTTTTGCATCAGTCTGGGCAATGGTTCAAAGAATACGATTCGCGCTTCCGATCGCACTTCCAGCGCGGCCGGATACGCGACTCACTCCTGCTCTCGCTGTATAGCAGAGCACGCGATCGTCATGGTCTTTCGACGTAGCCGGATACAGATAACGCCGAGCGGGCGTTCGAGCACCGAGGTAGCCTTGCCACCAGGCGGAATCCATCCCGCTGACGTTGTCCCGGCTGCAGGGAAGGTCGCTGCATGACCGATAACGGACTTCTCGACCTCGTGATCCACGATGTCTGGGATGCGCTGCCCGAGTTGCTCCGCCACGAGTTCCTCACCCGCCGAACGGCCTCGAACGGATGGGGGTTCTACCCACGCCAGGAATCGGACGGCGGGCGCTGGGAGCCACTCCGGCCGGTCGTCATCGGAGAACGCGCCCACCAGGGCCTCGAGTCGCTCGCAGCCCGGCTGCTGCGCCTGGCCGTGGACACCTGCCGTCGCCGTGCCTCGACCCTAGGCGAACTGCACCGAGTTCTCCGCTTTCCTCATGACCTCCCGCTGATGGATCCTGATCGTCCGCTGGTGGCCGCAGAACTCACCCGGTATGCGCGTCCCGACCTCCTGATCGAGCAGGGGCGGCCCCACCTTCTCGAATTCAACAACAGCACCCGGCTCGGCGGCGCCACAGTGACGCCCCGGCTCGCGGAGGCCTACGCCGGATTGTGTCCGCAGAGCGGTCTGTACCCGCCGCCCTCCACGGTGACCGCGCGTTCCGCGGCGCTGGCCCGGACGCTCCGCGCCAAGATCGGGAATGGCAACGGAGGCCGACTTCTCATGCCCGCGTATTGCGGGATCAACAAAAGCACCGGTGCGGTCCGGCGCTACGAGACGGCCAGATCGCCCATCGTGGCCGAGACCCAGCGGATGGGCCTCGAGGTGGTCCAGGCCGACCTCGTCGACCTGCGCCTCGACGCCGCCGGTCGACTGCTCGCCGCCGATGTGCCGATCGACCTTGTGCTGCTCGAGTGGGGCGGTAACCGCATCGTCGACGACGGCGGCGGACTCGCCGCCCTGCGTGCGGCCGATCGTGCCCGAACCATCGAGATGTTCCCGCGCACGGAGTCGGCCATGATCTCCTCGAAGGCGATCCTGTCCTGGCTCCACGAGGACTGTGATGCGGGCGTGCTCGCCGGAGCCGACCACGCCTTGGTGCGTACTCACGTTCCGTGGACCGTATGCCTGGGCCTGGACGAGGATCCGGCCGCGCAGGGAAAACTGCTGCGTATGGCGGCCGGTGAGCGTGACCGACTGGTCGCAAAGCCCGCCGTCGACAGGTCCGGAAACGGTGTGTTTTTCGGAAACCAGACTTCGGCGCAGGACTGGCGCCAAACTGTTATGCAGGCCGCCCGCGAGTCGCCAGTGGTCCTGCAACACCGCGTCGAATCCGACCGCATTACGATGCCGTTCCGCCATCAAGACTCCGGACAGCAGGTCACCGCGCGGGTGCCATTCGTGCTCAGCCCGTTCATCATCGACGGCGCGGCGGCAAGCGTCGCGGTGCGCCACATGGGCCCCGGTGTCCCTGCCCGGGACGTGGTAATCAGCGCGAGTCGAGGCGCATGCCCGAGCACGGCCCTGCTCGCCCCCGATCCCCTGGGGCGACCCTCGGTCACATCCCACCAAGTCCTTGGCTGCAGCCAAGGCAAGTGACAGGCAGCCATCATGACCGGCCCACCGGTCTGGTCTCAGCGGGCCAGGCGGGCGTAGCGGCCGTGTTGGGCGAGGAGGTTGTCGTGGGTGCCGGATTCGATGATGTGGCCGTGGTCAATGACGGTGATGTGGTCGGCGTTTCGGATTGTGGAGAGGCGGTGGGCGATGGTGATGGTGGTTCGGTCGTGGGCGAGTTGGTCGAGGGCGTGTTGGATGGCGCGTTCGGTTTGGGTGTCGAGTGCGCTGGTGGCTTCGTCGAGGACGAGTATTTGGGGGTCGCGTAGGAGGGTTCGGGCGATCGCGATGCGTTGTTTTTCTCCGCCGGAGAAGCGGTGGCCGCGGGAGCCGACGATGGTGTCGTAGCCGTCGGGGAGGCTGGTGATGAGGTCGTGGATTTGGGCGGTTTTCGCGGCTGTTTCGATGTCGGTGTCGGTGGCCTCAGGTCGGGCGTAGCGCAGGTTTTCCCGGACGGTGGTGTGGAGTAGGTAGGTTTCCTGGCTGACGACGCCGACGATTTTGGCGAGGTCGGCCAGGCGCATGTCGCGTAGGTCGGTGCCGTCGATGGTGATGCGCCCGGTGTCGGGGTCGTGGAGGCGGGTGATCAGGGCGGCGAGTGTGCTTTTCCCCGAGCCGGTCTGTCCGACCAGGGCGAGGGTGGTGCCGGGGGGGACGTCCAGGGTGATCCCGGCGACGGCGGCGGTTTCGCTGCCGGGGTAGGTGAAGGTGATGTTCTCGGCGCGGAGGTGGCCCTTGATCTGGGCTGGGTCGATGTCCACGGGGGTGACCGGGTCGTCGACCTCGACCAGTAGGTCGAGGTATTCGAAGATCCGCGCGAACAGCGCCAGCGAGGCGATCAGTGATACCCCGATGTTGAGCAGGCCGGTGATGGGGCGGAACAGCCCGGATTGCAGGGTGGTGAACGCGACCAGGGTGCCGATCGTCATCGTCGTGGTGGTGAGCGGGAGGCCGGCGCTGAGGTAGATGATCGCTGGGATCGCGGCGAACACGACGGTGGTGGCGGCCATCCGCCAGCGCCCGGCGAGTTGGGAACGCAGTTCGAGGTCGACCAGTCGTTCGGAGGAGGCGGTGAACCGCTGCACGAGCGCGGGCCCGGTGCCCATCGTCTTGGCCAGTTGCACACCGCTGATCGACAGTCCTTCCTCGATCACGACGTTGAGGTCGGCCAGTTCCCGTTGCTGGGCCGCGGTGACCGCGCGGCGTAGCCGCGCGACCCGCCGGGTCAGCCAGATCGAGGGTGGCAGCACCAGCAGCGACACCAGTGTGAGCTGCCAGCTCAGGGCCAGCATGGCGACCAGGGTCGCGACCACGGTGGTGAGGTTGGAGGCCAGCGAGGTGGCCGTGGAGGTGACCACGGTCTGCATGCCGCCGATGTCGTTGGTGATCCGTGACTGCACCTCGCCGGTGCGGGTGCGGGTGAAGAACCCGATCGATTGGCGCTGCAGGTGGGTGAACACGTCGGTGCGTAGCCGGTGCATGACCTTCTGGCCGACGTTGGTCGAGATCCAGGTTTGGACCACACCCAACGCCGAGGTCACCGCAGCGACCGCGACCATGCCGATGACCAGCCAGACCAGCAGGGTCAGGTTCTGGTGGGGCAGGGCGTCATCGATGACCGCGCGTAGCAGGAACGGTGAGGCCATCGCCACCACCGACGACACCACGATGATCGCGGTCACCGTGGCGATGGGCCAGCGGTGCGGGACGAACAGCCGCGTGATGCGGCGCAGGGACACCCCACGTGCCTGCGCCTTGTCCGCGGCGGTCACGGTGTGTCGCCCGGGGCGCGTCAGCCGGTCGGTCGAGATATCGGGTCCCAAATCGCTACCCACTCCCCTCACACTTTTGCTGAGGCAGGCTCAACATGAGGTGGCAACGATACCTGTTGGTAGGGTATTCCGGTGCAGAAGCAGCCGGAGGACTCGCTCGCCGAGGCGTTCCGTGGGGTGGCGCGGCAGCTGCGCCACCAGACCCAGCGCACGCTGGCGCCCTGGGATGTCACCCCCTCGCAGGCTCGCGCGCTGGGCGTGCTCACCCGGCACGGGCCGATGCGGCTGGGCGCCCTCTCCGACTATCTGCGCATCGTCCCGCGCTCCACGACCGAGGTGATCGACGCGCTGGAGCAGGCCCGCCTGGTCGAGCGCCGGTCCGACCCCGACGACCGCCGCGCCACCCTCGTCGCACTCACCAGCCGCGGCGCGGACGTGGCCGCCGGGATCCGGGCTGCGCGGGCCGCCGAGGCCGAAGGATTCTTCGCCCGCCTCGACGAGGCCGACCGCACCTCCCTCGCCCGGATCCTGCGGAACCTACAAGACTGACGGCCATCCCCATCGTCAGAACGCCCGACCGCGATGCCCCTAGCGTGATCAGTTACGAGATCCGCGATGTGTCACTCGACGCGGCGCGGAGGTCCTTGCCGTTCTGGCAACTCTTCTTGCATCCCATTCGGTCCTGGCCGGACAGTGGCAGGGCGAGCACGAGCCACAGGAGTGACCGATGATCGACGAACGCTTCACCGCGCGGTTCTGGGACGAGCGCTACAGCTCGGCCAGCCGGATCTGGAGCGGCGACCCGAACCCTCAACTCGTCAGCGAGGCGGGTGCGCTGGACCCCGGCACCGCACTCGACGCCGGGTGCGGAGAGGGCGGCGACGCCCACTGGCTCGCCCGGCGGGGATGGCAGGTCACCGCGGTTGACGTCTCCGCCGTCGCTCTCGAACGCGGGGCGGCGCACGCCGAACCGGACATCAGCGGCCGGATCGACTGGCAGTGCGCGGATCTCACGACCTGGGCGCCCGACCGGGCCTACGACCTGGTGAACGCCCAGTTCATGCACTTCCCCCGGGCGCTGCGGGAGCCGCTCTTCGCGCGCCTCGCCGACGCGGTCTCGCCGGCCGGCACTCTGCTGATCGTCGGCCACCACCCGTCCGACATGCAGACGACGATGCCACGTCCACCCGAACCCGACCTGTTCTTCACCGCGGAGGAGGCCGCGAACTCGCTCGACACGCAACGGTGGGACGTGATCACAGCCGCTTCCCGCCCACGTATGGCTCGCGACCCGGAGGGCCGGGAGGTCACGATTCACGACGCCGTCCTGCATGCCCGCAGGCGTCCCTGACCGCCGGACGACTCGACCCGTCGGCAGTCGAAGCCGTGCTCTCCGTCGCTGGTCACCACACCCGCCGCTCGCCCGGCGGCCCGGCCGGGCTCACGCCACGGGAGGTCGAGGTGCTCGTCTTGGTCGCCCGGGCCGCATCCACCCGCCAGATCGCCCATGCCCTGGGCATCGCCCCGAAGTGCCGGCAACCACATCGAGCGGATCTACACGAAGATCGGCACGAACACCCGGGCCGCCGCAGCCCTGTTCGCGATGCAGCACGGGCTCCTGCGCACCCTCGAACCCGTCGATCCATAGGGAGAACTCCTCACGACACGGACCCGGCCCGTTCCTAGCGTGGCCGCCACGTCCAAATGAGGAGGACCCGTGAGCGACAAGGCAGTGATCAACCTGACGACCGGTCTCGAGGACCCCGAGCGGGTGACCGTGGCGTTCCTGACCGCGGTCGCCGCCGCGGAGCAGGGCCGGCCGACGATGATGTTCCTGACCAAGGAGGCCGTCCGGCTCGCGGTGCCGGGGGTCGCGGTCGCGACGGCCTGAGAGGGCTGCCCGCCCCTGACCGAGCTTCTCGACCGCTACGAGCGAGCCGACGGCCGCTTCCTCGTCTGCCCGATCTGCGTGCACGCCAAGAAGATCGACGACAGCACGTTCATCAACGGCGCGGAACTCGGTGGCACCGTCCCGTTGTGGCAGTGGATCGGCGAAGGCGCGGCCACCACCTTCAGCTTCTGACCGACCGGCGAGCTCCCTCAGGTCGACGGACCCACGACCCTCAGCCATCGCTCCGGGTCAGGCGACGCGCAGGCACGTGCCCTGCCCTGGCGGGCTGCGCAGCTCCAGCCGGCCGTCGAGCGCCGCGACGCGCTCCCTGCCTGCCGGGTGTCTGTTCGTAGGGCCTGCGGGGGTCCGTTCGTATTGCCTGCAGGCTGTCTCTTCGTCCAGTCGACCGGAAACATCGAACCCGCAGCCATACCGACTCTCAGGTCTCACCACGCTGCAGCACGTCGGGCCGCAGGCGAACGCACGGCCAACGTTCGGAGACTGAAAGTGCTGACATGAACAGTTCCAGGCCCGAGGGGCACACCCCCGATGTGTCGTCTCGGCCGGGTCGTCGGAAGGACTGGCTGCTGGTGGGGCACTGGCTGGTGGCAGCCGCGGCTGTGGGCTATTTGGCCTGGGTCGCTCCGGGGCTGGCCGCGGATGCCGCGCTGGCGGTCCGACGGTTGGACCACCTGGACTGGGGGTGGGTGGCGCTTGCCGTGTTGTTCGGTGTGGCGGCGTTGGTCCTGTACGCCGAGTTGCACCGCCAGTTGCTGCTGGTGGGCGGCTCCAGGGTGTCGGTTGCCACGGTGCAGAGCATTAATTTCGTGCAGAACGCGGTGTCGGTGACGGTGCCGGTCGTCGGCGGGGTGGGTGCGATGGCATATGCGATCGACCGGCTGCGTCGACGTGGGGTTGATGCGGCGCCGGCTTCGTGGTCGGTACTGGCGGCGGGCGTGATCTCCACGGTCACCCTCCTGGTGCTGGGCGCGGCCGGGTTGGGTGTGACCGGCCGGATCCAGTTTGTCCTGGCGCTGGGGGTGGCGGTGCTGATCACCGTGGGGTGCGTCGGGATGTGGAAGGTGGTCAGCCACCCGGCGGTGCTGCGGCGTGCCCTGCGCCGGCTGGTCGGGCTGGGCCGGTGGGTGCCGGGGTTGTGCGGGAGCTGCGGGTTCGCCTGGGCGACGCGGGCCGAGGAGGTCTCGCAACGGCTGTCCACCCGAATCGCGCTGTTGCGGCCGTCTGCGGGGCGCTGGGTGGTGCTGATCGTGCTGGCGGCGCTCCCGTGGGTGCTGGACTTCTGCTGTCTGACAGCCGGTGTGGTCGCTGTCGGTGCGGTGGTGCCCTGGGGCGCGCTTCTCGTCGGCTTCCTGCTGGTGCAGCTCAGCGTGGCTCTGCAGATCTTCCCGGGCGGTGCCGGGTTGGCCGAGACGAGTTTGCTGGCGTTGTTGCTGGCCTCAGGCGTGGGGGCCGGGCCGGCGGCGGCGAGTGTGCTGATCTATCGGTCGATCACCTGGTTGGGCATGGCTCTGGTGGGGTGGGCACTGTATGCACTGTCGATCCACACCTCGCCGCTGCATTTGCACAGGCACGCGCCCGAGCTCGCTCACGCGTGACAGCTCCCGTCGCGAGCCCTGACCCCGGTGGGTGGCCGTAGCCGTGACCCACATCACTCCCCTGATTCCGGCGGTTGC
Source organism: Pseudonocardia aurantiaca (assembly GCF_039526725.1). Taxonomy (NCBI): domain Bacteria; kingdom Bacillati; phylum Actinomycetota; class Actinomycetes; order Pseudonocardiales; family Pseudonocardiaceae; genus Pseudonocardia; species Pseudonocardia aurantiaca. Next base: position 522,733 of record NZ_BAAAJG010000003.1, on the reverse strand, counting down.
GACGGGTTGTGCTCCGGCGGCTGGTCTTGATGCGGACCGAAAGCCACCACGACTCCGGAGTGTCCGATGTCCGATCCCATCCAGACCGCAGTCGTCACCGGCGCCAGCCGCGGCTTCGGGCGCGCGATCGCCGCCGCGCTCGTCGCCGCGGGCAGCCACGTCGTCGGCATTGCCCGCGACGAGCAGGCACTGCGCGCCGTCCACGACGAACTCGGCGACGGCTTCACACCCCTCGCCGCCGACGCCACCGACGAGGCGCTCGCGCAGGATGTGGTCCGCCGTCACCGTCCCACCCTGGTCGTCCTCAACGCCGGGGTCGCGCCGCACATGGCGCCCGTGCACGAGCAGACCTGGGAGACCTTCAGCCGCAACTGGCACGCCGACACCCGACATGTCTTCACCTGGACCCGGGCAGCGCTGCGCGAGCCGCTGGCACCGGGCAGCGTGGTCGTCGCGATGTCCAGCGGAGCCGCGCTGGCCGGATCCCCGCTCAGTGGCGGGTACGCCAGCGCCAAGGCCGCCGTCCGATACATCCGCGGGTACGCGGCCGACGAGTCGGAGCGGGCCGGCCTGGACATCCGGTTCGTCACCCTGCTTCCGCAGCTGACCCCGGCCGGCGGCGTCGGTTCGGTCGGGATCACGGGCTACGCCGCACGCCAGGGCGTGGACCGGGACACCTTCATCGAAGGCCTGCAGCCGATCCTCACCACGGACCAGGTGGCCAAGGCCGTCTTGGACGTCGCCGCAGACACCGGCGCGCCGGAGTACATCGTCAGCGGCGCCGGATCGCGCCCGGTCGGCTGACCGTCCGCCTACCGTGAACCTCACCGCACCCCCGGGAGAAGCCGCGATGCCCTCGGACGCCGAGTTCGCCGCCCTGGCCGAGCCGTTCCGGCCTGAGCTGCTCGCGCACTGCTACCGGATCCTCGGCTCCATCCACGACGCCGAGGACCTGGTGCAGGAGACCTACCTGCGAGCGTGGCGCGCATTCGGCCGGTTCGAGGGCCGCTCCTCGGTGCGGCGATGGCTCTACAAGATCGCCACGATGGCCTGCCTGACAGCGCTGGAAACCCGCTCGCGACGGCCACTCCCGTCCGGGCTGGGCACGCCTTCGGACGATCACCGGGTGGCCGTGGCTCCCCGCGAACCGTCGGTGGCGTGGCTCCAGCCGGCACCCGACGCGCTGTTCGGCACCGGCGACCCGGCGTCGATCGTGGCCGGGAGGACCGGAGTGCGGCTCGCGTTCATCGCCGCACTCCAGGTCCTGCCCGCCCGGCAGCGGGCCGTACTGACATTGCGTGACGTGCTGGCGTTCCGGACGGCCGAGGTCGCCGAGATGCTGGACACGACGGACGCCGCCGTCGACAGCGCGCTGCGCCGCGCTCGGGCCCACCTGGCGGAGGCCGGGCCCGTCGAGGACGACCTGGCCGAGCCGGACGAGGAAACCCGGCGAACCCTCCTCGACAGCTACGTCGACGCGTTCACCCGGGCCGACCCCGACGCGCTGGTGAACCTGCTGCGCGCCGACGTCGAGATGGAGATGCCGCCGATCCCGACCTGGTTCACGGGCCGGCGCGCAGTCGTCGGCTTCCTGGCCAGTCGCGTGCTGCGCCGGGAGGGTCAGTGGCGGATGGTGCCCACCCGCGCCAACAGGCAGCCCGCCCTCGTCGCCTACACGCACGCGGGCGACGGCCGGTACGAGGCGTACGGCATTCAGGTCCTGACCCTGATCGGCGCCCGCATCTCTCGCATCACGGCGTTCAACGACCCGAGCCTGGTGCCGACGTTCGGTCTCGCGCCCGCGCTCGCGACCTGAACCGGGCGAGCGCTGATCGCCAACCGCCGCGCCCGTCAGCCCAGTTCGGCGAGCTTGCGCTCCAGCACCGCACGCTCGCGCTCGTTGCCGCACAGCCGCACGGCCAACTCCAGTTCGGTTCGCGCCTCGCCGGTGCGTTCCAGGCGAGTGAGCAGCTCCCCGCGAACGCTCGGCAGCAGGTGCGATTTCGACAGCGCCTGGGCCGCCAGCAGTTCGTCCACGATCGGGAGCGCCGCAAGCGGTCCCTGGGCCATCGAGACCGCCACCGCCCGGTTGAGGTCGACCACCGGTGACGGCGCGAGCCGGCCGAGCGCCTCGTAGAGGAGCACGACGCGCTCCCAGTCCGTCGCGTCGACCGACGCAGCGACGGCATGGCATTCCGCGATCGCCGCCTGCAGGCCGTAGGCGCCGAGTCCCCGGCCGACCCGCTCCGCACGGACCAGGGCGGCCCGTCCCCGGCGTATCGCTGTGCGATCCCAGCGCCGCCGGTCCTGATGCTCCAGCAGCACCGGCTCGCCGTCCGGCCCGGTGCGGGCAGGGAAGCGCGCCGCCGTCAGCTCGAGCAGGGCCAGCAGGCCATGAACCTCCGGCTCGTCCCGCACCAGGCGGGCCAGCACCCGCGCGAGCCGCTGCGCCTCGCCCGCGAGATCGAATCGGATCAGATCGCCACCCGAGCTGGCCGAGGATCCCTCGGTGAAGATCAGGTAGACCACGTTGAGCACCGAGCCGAGCCGCGCGGCCCGCTCCACCGCCGGCGGCACCGCAAACGGCACCCGTGCCGCCCCGAGGGTCTTCTTCGCCCGGGTGATCCGGGCCTGCACGGTGGCGGTCGGGACGAGCAGCGCCGTGGCGATCTCATCGCTCGTCAGACCGCCGACCACCCGCAGGGTGAGCGCCACCCTCGCCTCCCGCGACAGCACTGGGTGGCAGGAGATGAACATCAACGCGAGCACGTCGTCGTCGATCTGGTCCGGGTCCCACAGCACGTCCTCGGTCTCCCGGGCCGGATCGGCCGGTGCGCTCCCCGCGACGAGACCGCCCTCGCCCAGGTTCTGGGCGAGCGCGGCGTACCTCTCGTCGAGGGCTGAGCGCCGACGGAACGCGTCGATAGCGCGGCGCCGGCCGACGGTGAGCAACCACCCGGCGGGGTTACGGGGCGCCCCGTCGCGTGGCCAGGTCACGAGAGCCTCGGCCAGCGCCTCCTGGGCAAGATCCTCGGCCAGCGCGAAGTCGCCGGTGTACCGCGCGAGCGCACCGACGATCCGCGCGGACTCGATCCGCCAGACGGCAGCGACGGCCTCACGTCCGGTGGGATCGCCCATGTCCCCTCGATCCGCTCAGAGCTGACCGTTGGCCTCGCGCCACGCCCGCTCCTTCTGGATCCACTCGTTGTCCTGCGGGAACTCGTCGATCGTGGTGACCCGGCGGATCTCGGTCTTGAAGCCCGGGCCGGTGATCGGCGACCGCTTGGCCCACTCGACCGCCTCCTCCTTCGACGCCACGTTGAGGATGTAGAACCCGCCGAACAGCTCCTTGGTCTCGCCGTACGGGCCGTCGCTCACCACCGGCGGCTCGGAGGAGTAGTCGACGACCACGCCCTCGGCGGCGTCGTCGAGTCCCTCTGCGGCGACCAGCACGCCGGCCCGGATCATCTCGTCGTTGTACTTGCCCATGGTCTCGAGCATCTCGGTGAAGTCGATGTTCGCCATTCCCGCGAAGGCCTCGTCGGTGGCCCGCATGATCAGCATGTACTTCATCGTTCCGTCTCCCTAGGTGTCCGGGGTCCATCTCGGACCCTCTCACCCCAAGGTCGAACGGCGAACGTCGCGGATCGACACACCCCCCGACCTTCTTCCGAGGAACCGCCGGACCTGCCCGCGATCTCGGTCCGGTCCACCTGCTTGAGCGCGTCGGCTACGTACGGCCGCGCCCCTCGATCAGCCGGCGCGATCGGGGCCGGCGCGAGTCAGGGTGACCCGTACCAGCACCCGCCGCTCGCGCTCCATCGCCGCGCGGTAGTCGTCCCAGTTCTCGTGCTCGCCGGAGACCCGCCGGAAGTAGTCCACCAGGCCGTCCATGGCTTCCGGCAGGGACACGATCTCGGCGAGGCCCTCCACCTGGACCCAGCGTCCGAAGAAGTCGTCAGGCAGTACGCACAGCCACACCCGTCGGTCTCTTCGCAGGTTGCGCACCTTGACCGCGGTTTCACGGGTACTCACGAGCACACGCCCGTCGTCGTCCACGGCGACCAGGACCGGCGACATCTGCGGAGTGCCGTCGTCGCGCATCGTGGCGAGCACCGCCTTGTGCTGCTCGCGGATGACGTCCAACGCCTTGTCGAGATCCATCAGTTGCTCCCCTATGGACCGCGGAGTCCGATGGGAGCAGGTTTAACACGACGCGGACAAGGCCGCGTGTTGGAGCGACCGAGTGTGCTACCAACGCCGCGACGAGATGGCCGCGGCTCAGTAGCGCACGCTGCTCGCCGTCAGCGGCGGGTAGACCGCGGAGGACTCCCCGTCGACGATGGTGCCCGCGAACTGGAGCATCGCCCGCAGCGCGCCGTGCATCGGCGCGGGGTAATCGAGGGTCGGCGCGGACAGCTCGTCGAGCGTGCGGACATGCTCGGCGGAGAGTGCGACGTCGATGCCCGCGAGGTTCTGCTCGAGGTGGCCGAGTCGGCGCGCGCCCACGATCGGCACCACGGTGCCCGGACGGGTGCGCAGCCAGGCCAGGGCAACGGCGGCCGGCTTGGTTAGACGGTGAGGACGTCCGGGCGGGGCCTTGCCACATGTGGACGACGAGCCACGCCGCCGCGTAGCGATCTCCCTGCTGGCCGGCCGGGAGCCGGCGCTCCCCCCGGGGCTACCTCCGCGCCTTCTGCAGCGCGCGGAGCTGGCGCGCCTCGTCCGCGAGCGTCCCTGGCAGAGAGGCCTAGTCTGAAACGAGTGAGCGACTTCACAGAGAGCCGTACGCCCGTCGAGCCTCCGGTGTCGCCGCCGCCCATGTCCACCCAGGTTCCCGAGGGAGCGCAATCGTGGGTCCTGGGGAGACGGGAGGACGCCCGGCTGGTCACCGGAGCCGGTCGCTACGTCGGTGACCTCGACGTCGACGGCTGCCTCGACACCGCATTCGTGCGCAGCACGGTCGCCCACGGGCAGCTGCTCCGGGTCCACACGAGTGCGGCGGCGATGGTCGACGGCGTCCTGGGGGCGTGGAGCGCGGCGGACATGGGAGACGAGCCGCTCGTCGTGCCTTCGTTCTTTCCCACCCCCGAGCCCGACCCGAGGCAGATTCCTGCGCTGGCGGTCGACCGGGTGCGATACGTCGGCGAACCGCTCGCCGTCGTTGTCGGCACTGACCGTTACGTGGCCGAGGACGGCGCCGACGCCGTGCGAGTGGACATCGACCCGTTGCCCGCGCTGGTGGACCCGGGAGAGGCCGCCGCGTCGTCCACGTGGCTCTTCGACGGGGTGGACAACGTCACGGCCCGGATGGAATTCGGCGAGCCCATCCCCGACGAGGTGTGGCAGCAGGCTCCTGTTGTGGTCGAGGGCATCTACCGCCAGCCCCGGCTCGCCCCCACCCCGATGGAGCCGCGCGCGATCCTGGCCGTGCCCGAGGCTGACGGAGGGCTGACGGTCTGGGTCTCGCACCAGTCGCCGCACCGGCTGCACAGGGACCTCGCCACAGCGCTGCAGCTCGACGCGGAGCGGATCCGGGTGCGGGTGCCGGACTGCGGCGGCGCCTTCGGCTCGAAGAGCGCCACCTTCCCCGAGTACCTGTCGGTGGTGCGGCTCGCGCTGCAGCTCGGCCGCCCGGTGCGCTGGCTCGAGGACCGTGCCGAGACGCTGTCGAGCGCCACACACGGCCGCGGTCAGAACCAGCGGGTGCGGCTCGCCGCAGACGAGCACGGCCGGATGCTGGCGCTGGCACTGGAGGTGGACGCGGACGTCGGCGCCTACCCGCTCGCCCCTTTCGTCGCCGCCGAGACGGGGATGGCGGCCGGTGGCGTGTACCTGACCCCGAAGGTGCACGCCCTTGTTCGCACGGTCGTCACGAACACCACGCCCACCGCGCCGTACCGCGGGGCCGGCCGACCCGAGCAGGTTTACGCGGTCGAGCGCACCGTCGACCTTCTCGCCCGGCGGCTCGACATCGACCCGGCCGAGCTGCGGCGGCGCAACTTCATCCCGCCGGAGGCCTTCCCGTACGACTCACCGACCGGCAGGCGCTTCGACAGCGGGCAGTACGAGCCGGCGCTGGACAAGGCACTGGAGCTGGTCGACTACGCGTACTGGCGCGCCGAGCAGCGCCGGCGACTTCGGTCGGGCAGCGAGTGGGCGCTCGGCATCGGGATCTGCAGCTTCGCCGAGCGCTCCGGTCTGGAACAGGCGCCGATGGCGCACGAGTGGGCCGCCCTCGACGTCGCGCCCGACGGGAGTGTCACCGCGCGCATCGGCACCTGCTCGACCGGCCAGAGCCACGAGACGGTATTTCCCGAGCTCGTGGCGCGCACCCTCGGCATCCCCGCCCACTGCGTCGCGCTCATCCAGGGCGACACCGCGGAGGTGGCCGACGGCATCGGCACGTTCGGAAGCCGGTCGATGCAGGTCGGCGGCTCGGCGCTGCACCAGGCCGCACTGGACCTGATCGAGGAGGCGAAGCGGCGCGCGGTCCGGCTGGCCGGCGGCGAGGCCGGCTACGTGAACGGCACCATCACTGTCGGGCAGCGCAGCTGGACGTTAGGCGAGCTGGCGACCGCGTCGCCGGAACCGCTGCGCGTCGAGGGCAGCTACGACACCCCGGCCGCCTTCCCCTTCGGCACGTACGTCGCCGTGGTCGAGGTCGACCAGGAGCTGGGCACTGTGCGCGGGCTGCGCCTCGTCGCGGTCGACGACTGCGGTGTGGCGGTCGACCACGAGATCGTGGAGGACCAGACGCGCGGGGGCATCGTGCAGGGGATCGGGCAGGCCCTGTACGAGGAGATGCCCTACGACGACCGGGGCAGGCCACAGGCCGACGGGTTGCTCGACTACCTGCTGCCGACGATCGGCGAGCTCCCGCCGCTCACCCTCGGCACCACCGTCACCCCCAATCCGAACAGCGCGCTCGGCGCCAAGGGTGCGGGCGAGGCCGGATGCATCGGCACGCCGCCCGCGATCGTCAACGCCGTCATCGACGCGCTGGGGCCCGCGGCCACGGGCGCCGGATCGGCGGCGTCGGACATCGGCGGCGTCCAGCTGCCACTGACCCCGGAGGCCTGCTGGCTGGTGGCCGACCGTCAGGAGGTGGGCGTGCGATGAAACCGGCGCCCTTCGACTACGTGGCACCCACTGACCTGTCCGACGCCGTCACTGCGCTCGCCGAGCGGCCCGAGACGTCCCGTGTGCTGGCCGGTGGCCAGAGCCTGGTGCTCGAGATGCACTACCGCCGCGAGCGGCCCGCCCTGCTGGTCGACATCAACAACGTGCGCGGCCTGGACGCGATCACGGTGGAGGGTGACGCGCTGCGCGTCGGCGCCCTGGCCCGGCACCGGGCCTTCGAGACGCCGAGTGTGGCTCCGGGGGCGCTGGGGCGGCTGCTGAGCAGGGTCAGCCCGTTCATCGCGCATCCGCCGGTACGCGCGCGGGGGACCATGGCCGGCAGCCTGGCCTGGGCCAATCCGGCATCCGAGTGGTGTGCCACAGCGGTCGCCCTCGACGCCGCGATCGAACTGACCGGGCCGGTGGGCAGCCGCACGGTGGCGGGCGGTGACTTCTTCCTCGGCCCCTTCCACACGGCACGGCAGCCGGACGAGATCCTGACGTCCGTGCGGCTGCCACTGCTGCCCGGTCCCGGTCCCGGTCCCGGCGCAGAGGCGGACGCGGTCGGCGTGGGCTTCTGCGAGCAGCACCGCACGCACGCCAGCTTCGCCCAGGTCGCGGTCGTGGCGGTGCTGACCGTGCGGGACAGCGTGATCACCGGCGCCCGGCTCGGGCTGGCCGGGGCGGCGGACCGCCCGGTGTGCGCACACGAGGCAGAGCGTCATCTGGTCGGCCGGGAGGCCGCACCCGCGGTCTTCGCCCGGGCCGCCGAACTCACTGTGGCCGCCGCCGCTCCGCTTCCCGAGCCGCATGCCGGGGTCGAGTACAAGCGGCACGCGGTCGGCGTGCTCATCCGCCGGGCGTTGGCGCAGGCACGCGAGGACCGTGAGATCAACGGCGAGAGGTAGGGCGAACGATGACAGGGCGCACTCCGATACGCCTAACGGTCAACGAGACCGAGTACGACGTGACGGTCGAGCCGCGCCGGGTTCTGGCCGACGTGCTGCGCGACGACTGCGGGCTCACCGGCACCAAGCTCGGCTGCGAGCACGGGGTCTGCGGCTCCTGCACCGTGCTGGTGGATGGTGAGGGCGTGCGTTCGTGCCTGATGTTCGCGGTGCAGTGCGTGGGCCGCGACGTCCGTACGGTCGAGGGGCTGGCGGCGGACGGCCGGCTGCACGCCTTCCAGGAGGCGATCTCCGTCGAGCACGGGCTGCAGTGCGGTTTCTGCACCGCCGGGTTCGTGATGCTGGTGGTCGGAGCCCTGGAGGAGAACCCCACGATCGCCGAGGACCCCGAGCGCCTCGACGGGCTGCTGAGCTCGAACCTGTGCCGCTGCACCGGCTACGAGGGCATCCGCCGTGCCGTGCTGCGCGCGTACGGCACGGTCACATAGGCAGAGCAGGACGCGATCACGCGCGTCCTCCGCGCCCCCGAACGTGTCGCGCCTCGCGGCACGACAGAGCACAACACGCAGGCGGGGGACGTACCGTGGCGGGAGTGGCTGACGACTTCTGCGTGGGCGCCGGCGGCCAGCCGCTCGCACCCGCCCGCGCCGGCTGCGGCGGGCAGAAGGATGGTAAGCCGGTCCGGTGCTGCCGCCACCCACTGGGCGAGACGGACGACCTCAACGTGCTGACCGTCCCGCCAGAGCCCGGCGCGACCCGACGACGCCTGCCTGCCCTGCGCGCGGGGCTCTCCCCGCGGCGCCGGCTCGCCGGGGCGCTGACCGCGCTGACCGTTCTTCCCCTGCTGACCCTGGGTTTGGCCCAGCTTCGCGGCATCCTGAACATGCCCAGCCAGATGCTGCTCTACCTGCTCGCCGTCGTGGTCGTGGCGCTGCTCGGTGGGCTGGTTCCGGCGCTGGCCGCCGCGGTCGCGGCCGCGGCGCTGCTGGCCTACTACTTCATCCCGCCGGACAACTTCGCCGTCGCCAACCTCAACGAGGTGGTGACCCTGGTTGCGTTCGTCCTCGTCGCCGGCGCCGTCAGCTCGGTTGTCGGCATGGCCGCGCACCGCGCCCGCGAGGCCGAAACCCTCGCGACCGCGAACGCCGAGAGCCGCGAGGAGCTGCGCGTGCTCGCCGAGGAACAGGCCGCGTTGCGCCGCGTCGCCACGCTGGTCGCCCGCGGGGTGCCGGCGGCCGAGGTGTTCGCGGCCGTAACGCACGAGGTCGGCAGCGTCCTCGGTGCCGTGGACGCGCTCATCGTCCGCCTCGATCCCGACGGCGCGGCGACCCTCGCCGCCCGCACCGGCGCATACGCCGACGCGATGCCGGTGGGGAGTCGCTGGAACCTTGACCCACCGCTGGCCTTGGCGGTCGCCTTGAGCACGGGCCACCCGGCTCGCCTCGACGACACCAGCCAAGCGTCCGGCGCCTACGGTGACGCCGTCCGCCGGCTGGGAATGCGGTCGGCGGTCGCGACGCCGATCATCGTCGAGGGGCATCTGTGGGGCGCAATCGGCGTCGGGACGCGGCACGAGCGCCTCCCGGCCGACACCGAACAGCGCATGGCCGGCTCCACCGAGCTCGTCGGCACCGCGATCGCGAACGCCGAGGGCCGCGCTCAGCTCGAGGAAAGCCGCGACGAACTCCGCCGGCTCGCGCAGGAGCAGGCCGCCCTGCGCCGCGTCGCCACACTGGTCGCCCGCGGGCTGCCACCGGCCGAGGTGTTCGCGGCCGTCGCAGACGAGGCCAGCAGCGTCCTCGGTGCCGACGGCACGGTCATCGTCCGCCGCGATCCCGACGGCGCGACGACTCTCGTCGCCAGCGTCGGCGCCCACCGCGCCGAGCTGCCGGTGGGGAGCCGCTGGAAGCCGGAGCCGCCCGTGGCCGTGGCGGTCGCCTTGCGCACCGGCCGCCCGGCGCGCTGCGATGACTACAGCCAAGCCCCCGGTGACTACGCCGACGCCGTCCGCCGGATGGGATTCCGGTCGTCGGTCGCAGCGCCCATCGTCGTCGAGGGGCGGCTGTGGGGCGGGATCGCCATCGGGACGCGGCACGGGTGTTTCCCGGCCGACACCGAACAACGCATGGCCGGGTTCACCGAGCTCATCGGCACCGCGATCGCGAACGCCGAAGGCCGCGCCCAGCTCGAGGAAAACCGCGACGAACTCCGCCAGCTCGCCCAGGAGCAGGCCGCCCTGCGCCGCGTCGCCACGCTGGTCGCCCGTGGGGTGCCACCGGCCGAGGTCCTCGCGGCCGTCGCCCAGGAGGTCAGCAGCGTCCTCGGTGCCGACGGCGCGAACATCGTCCGCCTCGATCCCGACGGCGCGGTGACCGTTCTCACCCGCGTCGGCGACCATCAGGGCGAGCTACCGGTGAGGAGCCGATGGAGGCCTGAGCCGCCCGTGGCCGTGGCGGTCGTCCTGCGCACCGGCCGCTCGGCGCGCTGCGACGACTACAGCCAAGCCTCCTGCGCGTTCGCCGACGCCGTCCGCCAGATCGGACTCCGGTCGGCGGTCGCAGCGCCGATCGTCGTCGAGGGGCATCTCTGGGGCGCGATCGCCATCGGGGGGGTGCTCGAGCGTTTGCCGGCCGACACCGAACAGCGCATGGCCGGCTTCACCGAGCTCGTCGGCACCGCGATCGCGAACGCCGACAGCCGCGACCAGCTCACCGCATCCCGGGCCCGGATCGTCGCCGCCGCCGACGACGCTCGCCGACGCATCGAGCGCGACCTGCACGACGGCACCCAGCAGCGACTGGTCTCGCTCGGCCTCGAGCTACGCCTGGCCCAGTCCACAGAGCCCGCGGACCGCACCGCCCTTCAGACGCAGATCGGCCGCGTCGCCGACGAGCTCAATGTGGTGATCGAGGAGCTGCGCGAGATCACCCGCGGCATCCACCCGGCGATCCTGTCCGAAGGCGGGCTCGGCCCGGCCCTGCGCACTCTCGCCCGCCGCGCGGCGATCCCGGTGGAACTCGACATCCGGACCGACACCCGCGCCGCGCCGCCGATCGAGGTGGCGGCCTACTACGTCGTGTCCGAGGCGCTCACCAACACCACCAAACACGCCCGCGCCTCCTACGCCCACGTCATCGTCGAACAACGCGACGCCATGCTGTGTCTCTCGATCCGCGACGACGGCATCGGCGGCGCCGACCCCGCGGGGGGCTCGGGTCTGATCGGGCTGCGTGACCGGGTGCATGCCCTGGGCGGGGCGATCGAGGTCAGCAGCCCGACCGGGGAAGGGACCGCGATCGTCGTCGAGCTTCCCCTGCAGCCCGGATGACCGATCGACCCGCCCTGCGCCGCTCAGGGGTACGCCGTGAAGCCGGACCACCACGACGACCCGCGCGGCTGCCGACCGCGCGCCGAAGGTCTCGCTGGTACGAGCATTTCGTCGACGAAGCCGAGCGGATGTGGCAAGCCGGTCTTCCTTGGCCGCTGCAGCCCGACCAAATGCTCGATATCGACCCGCGAGGTTGAAGGCGGTCGCTCAGAAGCCGACGACGGACCCAGCCAGGAGAAACACACTGCCGATGATCGCGAACTGCAGTGCTGCACGGAACGCCGAAAACTTTGCGCGAGCGATGCCCGAGAGCGCGACTGCCTGCACCCAGGCCTCACGTCGGACTCCGCCGGGCTCGCGGCGGAAGATCAGGTCCAGAGCCTGCTGTGACACCCACGGCCAGGAAAACCGTGATTCGGAGGAGGTCTCGTCCAAGCGCGGGACCAGAACCCGGTAGATGTAGAACACCGAGATGCCAAGCATCGCTGCAGCCACAGCAAAGAGGACCAGCCCGGCGACCTCCCGGACGCCGAATACGAGGTACCCCCTCAACGTCGACTGGAGCTGCCCTGTCAGTGCCGCGCCGAGCACGGCGAGCGCCGCAAGCAGAAGGCCCGCCTTCGCATCGGCGTTGAAGATCCAGGACGATGTTTGCGTGATCATGAACTGGCCGTCCGTATCCAGATGGCCTGAGGAGGTGCTTGTCACTGGTGATGCTGGCGTGGGAGCTGGGCTGACCTCAGTTGGATCCGTGTCTTCTGGAGCAGTCCGCACCTGGTGACTCCCGGGGTCGCACGTGGTCCTGCACTTGTGTCGAGTGCGGGCATGAGTCGATCACCGAGATGGCCCGGTGGCGACAACAGATGTCGATCTTAAGCCCTGTCACGCAGAGACGTGGTTCATCGGCATGTCTCCCGAACCGAGTCCAACATGCGCACCCCATCTCGTCGCGTGGATTCCTCCCGGACAGCTGGCCCGCACCAGCAGCGCCTGCTTTGCGCTCGCCCACCTGCAGCTAACTATGGCCGCCCGATCCTACGAGTTCGCTGCGTTCCGGGCGGCGATCGAGGTGATGGTGATCGACCTGCCCCAACAGGGCCTGATCACCAGTGATGTCGACGAACCCGGTCTCCCACGGATCCGTGCGCGGTCATAAGGAAGAGGTCGGAGTTCAAGCCCACCGAGGCCCACCACACACCACTCGATTGCTGGACCCCCGCGCCTACTTCCGCGCGCGGAAGCGGAGCATCGTCACGGGACCTGACTGCGTGTTGCTGAACGGTTCCAGGTCGATCCTACCGAGGCCCGAAGTCGAGAAGCGCACGCCGTCGCCGAGCAGCACTGGCAGGACATACACCAGGACCTCGTCGACGTGCCCTCGCTGCAGGCACTGACTGGCTATGTCGGCACCGAGGATCTCCAGGTTCTTCCCGCCCGCGGCGGCGCGCGCAGTGGCGACGGCCTCCGAGAGGTCGCAAGTGAGGAATGTGAACCCTTGCTCCGGCTCGTCCGGCGCCTGGTGCGTCAGGACGAACACCGGCCCCCCGTCGTAGTCGGTGTCCTCGCTGGACATCCGCTTGCCGACCTCGTGGGTACCCCGGCCGACGAGCATGGCGCCGGTGGCGTGCATGACCTCCGGAAACGCGTACTCGTTGTACTCGATGACCCAGTCCATCGCGTTGTTGGGGCCAGCGATGAAGCCGTCCAGCGACATCGCCCTATTCACAACGACCTTGCCCAGGTCAGCATCCGTATCGCTCATGCCGGTTACGACCCTGCGCAAGTCACGAACTCATCGGCTTCGGCGGGAGCAATCCGCGGACCGCCCCGGGACGACCGCACCGAGGGCAGGCCGTACATGCTCAGGTCAACACGTGCTCGCTGGCTATTCGTAACAGGCGGACCGTCTTTCACGAGGCTGGATCGTAGTCCGCATTCGTCGCGCTGCTCGTGTTCGTTCCAGGGATCGGGCGCGTCCTGTTGGTGGTGGCGTAGCCGGCCACGCGCGCCGCCGCCAGGCGGCGCCTTGACGCTGCCTGTCATCGGGCCGAGCGAAGAACCGGCTGGTGAGCTGTGGAGCCGCCTTGGGGAGTCGAACCCCAGACCTACGCATTACGAGAATTTCCGTCTCCAGGGTCACCTCAGGCGCCAGTTGCATCAGCGCGTTTCCGAGACTCTCAGCAGTGCGTGACTGGCATCGCGGGAACTGGTTGGAGGCCACGAAGGAGGCCACGCGGATCCACAGCGGTGGTGCCGCGCCACGGTGGCCGCGAGCTCGGAGCGGCTGCGCAGTCCGAGCTTTCGCAGGCTGTGCGAGATGTGGGTCTGCACGGTGCGCGGCGAGAGATGGAGCCGGGCCGCGATCTGCGGACTGGTCACGCCCCGGCCGGCAGCGGAGCCGACCAGGCGACCGCCGGGACCTCCGAGGACGCGGTGGACGGCGGCGCCCGGGGCTGAGCGCGTCGGTCACCGCAGGTCCCGGCTAGCGGCGATCGCCCGTTCCGGCGTCGCCGGGCGCCGCCTGAAGCGCCAGCCGCCGCTCCCCCCTCGCCGGGTCAGGCCGGGGCGCCGGCGTCCCCCGTCGAGGCCGCGAGCGCCTGCGCCGCGGGGTCCATCCACATCACCTGCCAGCCGTGGCCGTCGGGGTCGAAGAAGCTCCGCGAGTACATGAACCCGTGGTCCTCGGCGCCGTCCGCCTCGGTGCCGCCCGCGGCGAGGGCCGCGGCGGAGATCGCGTCGACCTCGTCCCGCGTCGACACGCTGAAGCAGTAGAGGGCCAGCGTGTGCGTCGTGGGATCGGCGATCGGCAGTTTCGCGTACTGCGCGAACGTCTCGCGGCCGAGCAGCATGACGAAGGCCTGCTCGCCGACGAGCATGCAAGCGGCGGTCTCGTCGGTGAACGCCGGGTCGTAGGTGAACCCGAGCTTCGAGAAGAATGCCTTGCTGCGCTCGAGGTCGGCTACGGGGATGTTCACGAACAGCATCCGGCCGGGGTGTGCGGGCGTGGTCATGGTGGGGCTCCAGTCGACGGTACGCCAGTTCGACCGGCCCAGCCCCGCGGATTTCATCGGTTGCCCGGTCGATCTCCCGTGCTGGCCTTGGCGTCCCTGGCCGGCAGCCGGAGGGTCAGCAGGAGCGAGACAGCCGGCGGCGAGGGTCGCCAGGGCGGTGACGGCGAGCGATACCTACGGTGACCTGCGGCTTGAGCCCTGTGAACCTGTCGTCGTTGGGCGTCGATTCGGGGCGTCTGCCGGTCAAAAGTGACCCAAAGATGTCCCAGCCCATCCCGCCCGTAGCCCCCGCCCCCGACCGGCCGGTACCGCCGATGGCCGGTACCGCCGCGATCGGGGCGGTTGTGCATCTGCTGGCCACCGCCATCGAGGAGGGCCGGGACCTGTCCTCGATGAGCGGCATCCTGGTCGACACCGCCTACCGTCTGCTGCTGGCCTGACTGCCAGGCCTCACTTCAGGTGCCGGGCGAAGAACCGGGCCGCGTCGTCCACCTTGAACCACGGGGTACCGGCGTGCCCGCCCAGATAGGCGTGCGTCTTCTCCCTGGTGCCGATGGCGTCGAACAGATCCATGGTCGGCTGCCGTGCCACCCCTTCGTCGTCCCACTGCAGCAGGAACTGCAGCGGAATGGTGACCTGCCGGGCTTCCTCGAACAGGGTGTCGGGCACGAAACCGCCGCCGAAGAATGCGGCGGCCGCGATGCGCGGCTCGACCAGCGCCAGCCGAATGCCGATGGCGGTCATCCCGTCGTACCCCACCGGGCCAGCGATCTCGGGCAGCGAAAGGAGGGCGTCCAGGGTGGTCCGCCATTCCGGGACCGCCCTTTTGACCAGCGGGACGATGAAGGCGTCGACGATCTCGTTGACCGGCTCGCCGGCCTCCATCGCCCTCGGCGCGGGCCTGCTCGTCGACGGCAGAACGGGGCCGGTCACCGTGCCCGGGTGCGTCGATGGCGGCCGCCGCGTAGCCGTACTCCGCCGCGTAGCGCCGGGCCCGGGCGACGAGCCGGGGGAGCCGCTTGTGCAAGCCGCCCGATCAGGATCAGCGGGGCCGGTGCGGATCCAGGCGTCCATAGGACGCCGGGGATCTCGCTGAGAGTCGAGAAGTTCAACTTGAGGGTGTGAAGGTACGCCGTTGCTGACGGGTCGCGAGCCCGCCGCGGGCGATGCGTCGGGTGATGGTGTTGATCGCGGCCCAGCGGATCATGGCTTCGGATACTGCGGGGTCGCGTTCGTAGTCCCGGGCCAGGCGGCGGTGCGCGGTGATCCAGGCGAAGGTCCGCTCGACCGCCCAGCGGCGCTGGATGATCGCGAACCCGCGCTGGTTGGCGGGCTTGCGCACGATGTGCAGGGTGGTGGCCAGGATCGTGTTGGCCCAGTCGAGCAGCCGGCCGGCGAAGGCGCCGTCGGCGAAGACGAACCGCACCGGCGTGCGCAGGCAGGTCTCCAGCAGGACGGGCTTGGCGCCGTCGCGGTCTTGCATGCTGGCGGAGAGGACGACGACGGTCAGCAGGAGTCCCAGGGTGTCGGTGACGATGAACCGCTTGCGCCCATTGATCTTCTTTCCTGCGTCGTAGCCGCGGGAGTCCCGCCCGACGTTGTCGGCACCCTTCACGCTCTGGGAGTCGATCAGCCCGGCGCTGGGCTGCGGGTTGCGTCCTTCCTGCACCCGCAGCTGTTCGCGCACCACCGGCAGGATCTGCTCGGTGACTCCTCCCTGCTCCCAGCGGACGAAGTGCCAGTACACCGTCTGCCAGGGCGGGAAGTCAGCCGGGAGCTGCCGCCACGAGCACCCGGTTCGGACCACGTAGAGGATCGCGTCCACCAGTGCCCGGCGTGGGTGCTTCTCCGGTCGGCCCCCGGTCTTCACCTCCGGCAGCAGCTGCTCGATCAGAGCCCACTGCTCGTCGCTGGTGTCCGAGGGGTACCGCGCGTCGTGCCACCCGGACACAGTTGATCACCCAGCCGACAAGATCACGCAGGCGCGCCGATCCTTCTCAAACACGCTCTGAGGGTGAATTCGCGTTCGCGGACGCCGTCGTCGAGGCGCTGTTCAGAAGTGAATCGCATGGTCGTGCCTTTCGGGAGTGCTCTTGAATGGCGCTCCCCGGACGACCTATCGCCCGACCGTGACCCCGGAGGGGAGCACCCATGTCGATACTGCGTTACGGGTACCACCTCCTCGTTCTCTGGCACGGCCTCTGAAGAAGTAGCAGCGGTCGCCGTGGTCCGCCAACAGGTTTTTGCACCCAAGATCTTGACCGGGACGTGGGGCCAGCTCCCTGACCTGGGTGTTCGGTGGGCCGCCGGGGATCGAACCCGGAACCCGCGGATTGAAAGTGCCGGGTGTAGCGACCCCTCGCCTGCATGCTGCAACTCAGCGCGGCGCAGTTGCTGGCCCTGCTGTACTCGTTGGCATGTCTACGGGGACGTTCGCAGTCATCGCCGCAGTCATGCCGATGATCTTCATGCCGAGTTGACCGGTCACCAGGTCGATCCGCGTCTCCTCCTCGCTGGTCACTCGCGTACTACTCCGGGTCTGCCACTCGGACGAGTGGCCCGGTAACACACCGCTGCCCTTCGCTGATTAGCCTTCCGAACATCTGAACGGGGCACGTGGGGGGTAGCCGGGTGGCTGACGGACTGTCGGACAAGCAGATCGAGGGTGCCTACAAGGTCTTCCTGAAGTTCTCCGACAAGAGTTCGCCGGCCGACGCCGTCAAGGAACTCGAGATGATGATGGTCCCGGCTCCGCTGATCAAGGCCGTGCGCGAGAAGCACGAGGCCGAGACCATCCGGATCCGGAACCTCGACCAGCCGCCGTCGGTCTGGCGAGACGGGCGCGTCACCTGGTACACGGGCCCCAAGGACATGGACCGCAACTGGCCGGCCGTCGTGAAGTCGCTGCAGGCGAAGAACTTCGGTGAGGACAACATCGCGTCCGTCGATGAGGCGTCGACGAAGATCCTCTCATTGCTCGACCACCCAAAGCAGGACGAGTTCCGCACGCGCGGGCTCGTCGTCGGGTTCGTGCAGTCCGGCAAGACCACGAACTTCACCGGAGTCATGGCGAAGGCCGCCGACCGCGGCTACAAGCTCTTCATCGTGCTGTCCGGCATCCACAACACGCTGCGTCGGCAGACCCAGATCCGCCTCGCCAGCGACCTCGTCCACGCCAACCCCGACCTCTGGCACGAGGTCACCACCGAGGACAAGGACTTCACCCCGCCCGGCGGCAACCCGCAGGTCTTCTTCGCGACGAAGGACCACCACATGCTGCTGGTGGTCAAGAAGAACGCCGCAGTGCTGCGCAAGCTGCGCGACTGGCTGGCCAAGGGCGGCGACTACCTGGCCGGCACCCCGACGCTGATCATCGACGACGAGGCCGACCAGTCCACGGTCGCCACGGCGAAGATCAATCCGCTGCTCTACCAGGTGATGAGCAAGTTCCCGAAGGTAGGATACATCGGGTACACCGCCACGCCGTTCGCGAACCTGCTGATCAAGCCCTCCGACGAGACCGACTTCTACCCGCGCGACTTCATCGTCAACCTGCCGCAGCCCACGGACTACCAGGGCACCGAGATCCTCTTCGGCCGCGAGCTACTGCCCGGCGAGGACCCGGCCGACCTGCCCGGCGGCTACGACATGGTCCGCACCGTCCCCGACGACGAGGTCGATGACCTCAAGCCGCGGACGAAGAAGGAGGCGGCCGACTTCTACCCGGGCCTGACCCACTCGCTGCGCCGCTCAGTCGAGTGGTTCTGGCTGGCCACGGCGGCGCGGAAGGTCCGCGGCGGCGGCAACAAGCATTCGACGATGCTCATCCACACGACGACCGACACAACGGTCCACGAGCGTTTCAAGAACCCACTGCTCCAGCTGAAGAACCGGATGCTGGAGGCCTTGACCATCGGGGACCCCGAGCTGCTGGACCGGCTACGGACGACGTGGGCGAAGGAGACCGCGCGGGTCCCCGCCGCCGACTTCGGCGAGGCCCCGGTCGCGTTCGAGGACCTGCTCGAAGAGCTCCCCGCCGTCGTCAAGGCCACAAAGGTCGTGATCGACAACTACCGCAGCAACGACCGACTGGACTACGAGTCCGGCCCAGTCACGGCCATCGCGGTCGGCGGCAACACGCTGTCCCGCGGCCTCACGCTGGAGGGCCTCGTCTCCAGCCTCTTCGTCCGCGCCGTGTCCGCCTACGACACCCTGCTGCAGATGGGCCGCTGGTTCGGCTACCGCAACCACTACGCCGATCTTCCCCGCATCTGGATGACCGACGAGCTCATGGAGTGGTTCAGCCACCTGGCCACGGTCGAGGCCGAGATGCGCCAGGACATCAACCGCTACATGAACCCGGGCGTCACGCCGCTGAACTTCGCCGTGCGGCTGCAGACGCACCCGAAGATGAGCATCACGGCCAAGGCGAAGATGACCAGCGCGGTCAAGGCCACCGCGGCCTACGGCGGCCAGCTCGTCGAGTCCCGGTTCTTCGACGTCTCCGACAACGGGTCGCCCTGGCTGGAGGCCAACGCGGCCGCCGCGCGGACGCTGGTCGCGCGGGCGGCAAAGGACGGGACGGCCACGCCGTCGCGGGACGAGACCGCGCTGTTCACCGAGGTTCCCCACCAGGCGGTGCTGGAGTTCCTGAGCACCTACTCGTTCCACGATCGGTCCTCCGACGGGCACAGCGGCCGGCTCGCCGAGTACATCCGCAAGCGGGTGCGGGCTGGCTCGCTCGGCCGTTGGAGCATCGGAGTGGTCGGCAACTCGCAGGACACGGCCGACACCAAGCGCTGCGACCTCGGCTCGGGCATCGACGTCAAGATGGTTCGCCGCTCCCGGCTCTCCTACGACGACGACGTTGACTTCGACGGCGTCGCGGACATCAAGACACTGACGAGCCGCCGCGACGAGGCCCTCGACCTCGACGCGTCCAACGCCAGCACCATGAGCCGCAAGGAACTCGTGACGCTGCGGCGACAGAAGCGCCCCACCGAAGGCCTGCTGCTGCTCTACCCAATTGAGCCGGAGTCCGAGCCCAAGAACACCAAGGGCCGCGTCCCGCTCGCCGCGCCGACCAACGACGTCGTCATGGGCGTCGCGCTGGTCTTCCCCGAGCCCAAGTACAAGGACTCCGACGTCGAGTACATGAGCGCGGACCTGTCCAAGGTGGTCGTCGAGGAGGACGACACCTCCATCCTGGAACAGGACGACGAGTGACCCCGGACGGCGCTCAACTCGTCAAGCTCTGGTCCGCTGCGGCGGCCAGACCCGTGGTCAGCCTCTTCCGGACGGCCACGAGCGGGGTCGACACTGCCCGCGGCCCCGTCCTCATCGGCGTCCGCGACACCGGCGCCCGGCACCTGCTGCTCCCGATCGACCCGAAGCACACGCTGCAGGAGGACGTCGACGGGCGCGCGGTCACCCTGCGCCGCCAGGAGCTCGAGGACGAGACCAGCTTCCGCGTCTACGCCTCGCTGGCACTCGCCGACGACCGGCTCAGCGACCTCTTCACCGCGCTCTGCGTCGAGGTCCTCACCCGGATCGCGGCCACCCCTGACCGCGCGGTCCCGGCGCTGCGGAAGACCCTCGCGGACTGGCGCTCCCTGCTCTCGGGCACGCGGCGCACACTGACGCCGTCGGAGCTCGCCGGCCTCTACGGCGAGCTGACCGTCCTGCTCGCGATGCTCGCCCGCGACCCCGGCGCCGTCGCGTTCTGGACCGGCCCGTTCCGCAGCCAGCAGGACTTCCACCGCGCCGACGTCGCGCTGGAGGTCAAGTCGACGACGTCGGTCGAGTCCCGCTGCGTCCGCATCCACGGCCTCGGCCAGCTCGACGGCGGCGACGGTCGGCTGCTGCTGACCTGGCTGCGACTACGGACCGACCGCGGCCGCTCGGTGCCCGACCTGGCCGACGAGGTCCTGCAGGTGGCCGACGACGAGGCCGCGTTCCACTCCGCGCTGCGCGAGTTCGGCTACCAGTCCACCGAGCGCGAGGTGTACTCGCGGCGGGTGTTCGAGGTCGTCGAGCAGCAGACGTACGAGGTCAGGCCGGGATTCCCGCGCCTGACGAGCGCGGGTCTGGTCGGCGACGCGACGCTCGCCGGGCTGGCGAACATCGGCTACGACGTCGACCTCGACAGCGCGCCCGCTGTCGCCGCCCGCACGGACGCCGATCCCGTCGAGACCTTCCTGGAGCAGGCGTGACGACCCCGCGCTGGTGGTCCCAACCCTTCCCGCCCACGGGCGCGATCGCGTCCGAGGGCATCCGCAACCAACTCGGCCGCCCACCCGTCGACCCGCTGACCGTGTTCGTCCGCGAGACGGCCCAGAACTCCTGGGATGCCCGCATCGGCGACCGGCCCACCACCTTCCGGCTCGAGCTGACCACCGTCTCCCCCACCCACCGGCCCAACTGGGAACGGCTGCTCAGCCCGCGGGCGAACCGCGAGGAGAACCTCGGCATCGGGAAGCTGGTCCGGACGTCGAACCTGCGGCTGCTCTCGGTCGTCGACCGCGGCACCAAGGGCCTCGGCGGGCCCACCCGGGCCGACGAGCTGGCCGTCGACCGCCGTGACTGGGTCTCCTTCGTGCTCAACGTCGGCGAGAAGCGCGACACCCACCAGGGTGGCGGCACCTACGGCTACGGCAAGGCCGTGCTCTACCGACTGTCCAAGGTGGGCACCATCCTCGTCTACACCCGCACCGAGGAGCCCGGCGTCGGGCTGAAGTCCCGGCTGATCGGCATCGCCATGCGGAGCTCGTTCGACGGCCGCGAGTCCCCCACCGGCGAGACCCGCCCGTTCACCGGACGGCACTGGTGGGGCGACGTCCAGGAGGGGCATGTCGAGCCGTTGCGCGGCGCGGAGGCCGACTCCGTCGCCCGCCTCCTGGGCCTGCAGCCGTTTCCCGACGGCGAGACCGGCACCACCCTCGTCGTGCTCGATCCCGACCTCGACGACTTCGAGGAGATCGGCGACGCGGCCCGGCACCTGGCCAACACCATCGCCTGGCAGCTCTGGCCGATCATGCTCCCCGAGCGTGGTGACAACCGGCTCGTCGCCGAGGTCCGTGCCGGCGGCACGACGTTCCCGGTCCCCGACCCGGCCGACACCTACCCGCTGGAGATGTTCGTCGACGCCTACCGCGCGCAGCGCGACGGCGAGGGCGTGGTGCTGGAGTGCGGCAACCCGCGGAAGAAGCTCGGCAACTTCGCCGTCGAGCACCGGTTCGTCGTGCCGATGACGGCTCAGTCGAGTCTCGCGGCGGAGTGCGCCGGCGTCCCGGGGGACCCGCACCACATCTGCCTCATGCGCGCGCCCGAGCTCGTCGTGCGCTACCTCGAACAGACCGAGACCGGCTCGGTGAACCGCGCCTACGCCGGGGTGTTCCGGGCGGTCGACGATCTCGACGCGGTCTTCGCCGCCGCCGAGCCGCCCACCCACGACCACTGGGTGCACGAGCAGTTGACCGGCCACGACAAGACGTTCGTGCGGGTCACGTTCCGTCGGATCAAGGAGCAGCTCGCGAGCTACCGATCGTCCGTCGTGGCGACGGTGAAGTCCGAGGGCGGGGTCGCGCTCGGTGCCGCGAGCAACTTCCTCGGCGGCATCGTCGCGGCTGCCTTCGCCCGCCCCGATCAGCCTGCGAGCGCCTCGGGGACCGGACGCGGAGCCGGTGGCGGACGCCCATCGCCCGTCCCCCGCGACAAGGTGCGGGTCAGCGACCTGACCTACCCGGCCGTCGACGAGCGTGACGGCCGGGTCGTCCTGGTTCAGCGGTTCTCCGTGACCGGTCCCGGGCCCGTGCTGTTGGAGTCCCGGCTCTCAGTGGGGCTGGGCGACCGGGCGCGCGAGGACGAGACCCCGGTCGGTGCGGCACGCCCGCAGGTCCTCGCCTGGCTCACCCCCGACGGTGAGCAGGTCGGCGCGACCTGCCTCGTCGCCAGCCCGTCCGAGGTCGAGCTCGTCGTGCTCCCGGTTCCGGACACCATCACCGACATCGTGGTCGTCGGCGCGCGGGTCGAGCAGGCGGTCGCCTCGTGAGCCGCGCCTACCCCTACCGCCGCCCTCCCGTCGATGTCGTCGCCGGCGGGCCCTGGCTGCGCGCCACGGCGGACTCGCTCGACGAGCTGCCGGTCGAGCTCCCCGACTGGGACTACGGCACCGTCCTGCACCTGCGCCGCCCGATGCGGATCGACGGCCTTCAGGCCCGTCTGTCCTGCGGTCTCCCGACCGACGCCGAGATCGTCCTCACTGTCGTCTGGTCGGCCGCGAACTCCTCGCTGCGCGGCCGTGCCTGGCAGGCTCCCGTCCCCGCCGCGCCCGACGTCGAGTTGGAGATCGACTTCGAGCTTCCCGGTGACGAGCTGGGCGGTCGCCTCGATCTCGAGACCAGCCTGACGCTGCGCACGGTCGGCCCGTCGCCCGCCTCGGCCGCGGCGCCATCGAGGCCGGGCAGCGTGCTCTGGCACGACGTGCGGTCGGTGATGCTCCAGGGCGACGCCGTGCTGTTCCCGCTGGCCATCGTGGACTTCCAGCACCTGCCCTACCCGGCGGGCGCGGCCTGGCACCTGGAGCTCGGCGTCGACCTGGAGTCCCAGGCCCTCGGCTCGATCCTGCTCCTGGCGAACAAGCGCCGCGAGGTCGTGACCACGGCCCTGGAGAACGCCGCCGACCCGACCGACGCCGACAAGCTCGTCCTCTCGGCCATCCGCAGCGAGGTCGTCCGGTCGCTGGTCGAACGGGCCCTCGTCGATGAGGAGTTCGACCTCGACACCGACTACCCCGCCGGGTCCGTCGGCGCACTGCTCGCCTCCGTCGTCCGGAACACCTTCCCCAGCAAGACCCTCGAAGCCCTGCGGCGCGACCGGGACCACGAGCCGATCATGTTCACCTCGCAGATCCAGAACGCCACCGGGCTCCTGGGAGGCGCATGAGCATCCTCTACCCGCGCCTGCTCGACGCCGCCGCACTCGACATACACAAGCGCTACACGCGGCTCACGGTCGAGGAGCTGCAGGAGCTGCCCGCCTTCCGGCACCCATCCGCGGTCTTCGCCGCGACGGGCGGCGACCGGGTGCCAGTCGAGCACCTGGAGGACCTTCGCAACCGGGTCGTCAAGATCGCCGAGGAGTCCGGGTTCCCCGGAGGTGGGCGGCGACGCGACCACACCGAGTTCGACCGGGAGATCGCCCGGCTGCTCCACGAGCGCATGGGGCTCGTCGCTGCGGAGGCCGCCGTCCGGCCGATCTGGGCGTTCCTCGCCCTGGTCGTCCTGCCCGACGTCTCCTACTGGCGCTACTGGGAACCGCCCGTCGACCGGATCCTCGGCACGGACATCACCCGTCACGTCTGGGGCAGGCTCTGGTGGCGCGCCCACCTGCTCGCCCTCCCGAACGAACCCGACCCGTACCGGCTGCTCGACACCTTCAACGAGTCCGACTTCGACCAGATCTACGCCCGCCGCAACCTGCTCGGCGGCAGCCGCTCCGTGGTCCGGGCCCTCGCCGACGTCTGGCCCAGCGTCGACACCGCGGAATTCGGTTCGCGGCGGATCCTGCGCGACGTGCTCAAGCGACTCCTGCGCACCGCCGCGATCCTCGAGTTCGACGCCCTCGACTACGCCCACCTCTGCGGCGAGATCCGCCGCGAGGCCGCCATAGCGGTGGCCGCGATCCGCGAGGCCGACCGGCGGGCTCAGTGACCGCGAACGGCCCTCTCCACGGCGTCCACTGCGACCAGCGGGTCCTCGTGCTCCCAGAAGCGCAGGACCGTCCAGCCCAGGCCCTCCAGGTGCACGTCGGTCGCCCGATCCCGGAGCTGGTTCTTCTCCAGCTTGGCGACCCACCACTCGCGGTTCGCCCGCGGAATGCTCGTGTGCTCGGGGCAGGAGTGCCAGAAGCAGCCGTCCACGAACACCGCGACCTTCGCGCCGGCGAAAATCATGTCGGCGCGGCGGCGGGGCATGCCGGGGATGGCGGCCTCCACGCGGTAGCGGAGGCCCCGGCGGTGGGCCTCCTTGCGGATCATCATCTCGGGCTCTGTGTCGCGACGACGGGCGCGGCTCATCCGCTCCGAGACTGCGGTGCTCGACGGGGTGGGACGGTCGCTCGACACCGTTCCTCCCTCCGTACCGCTAGCACAGCGCAGGCTGTGGACACGCTGGCACCCTGCGCCGGATTGTCGTACCCGCCGGCTAGGTTACCGATGTGTCGACGCTGCGGCTGGTGGACCTATTCGCGGGCTGTGGTGGCCTGACCAAGGGTTTTCTCGATGCGAACAAGGATCCGGAGATCACCTCGAAGTTTGAGGTCGTCGCCTCCGTCGAGCTCGACCGTGCCGCCGCGGCGACCTATGCGGCGAACTACGGCCGCGACCACCTCTTCCACGGCCGGATCGAGGATTGGCCGACCGCCGCCATTCCGGACGCGGACATCGTGGTCGGCGGGCCGCCTTGCCAAGGCTTCTCCAACCTGGGCAAGCGCGACCCTCTCGACTACCGCAACCGGCTCTGGCGCGAGTACGTGCGGGTCGTCGAGAAGATCCAGCCCTCCTACTTCGTCATCGAGAACGTCGCGGCCTTCTTCAGGTCACCGCAGTGGAACCTGCTCCAGCTCGCCACCGGGCCGGACGGACCACTCCGGAACTACGAACTGCAGCCCTTCACCCTCAACGCCGCCGAGTTCGGCGTCCCGCAAGTCCGAAAGCGCGCGGTCGTGCTCGCCCGGCACAAGAGCCGCGATCCCCTGCCTGACCCGCAGGGTGAGTTCGCCGGCCGACCGGAGAAGTTCGTGACCGTCCGCCAGGCCCTCGTCGGTCTGCCGGCGGCGGTCGACCCCGACAACATCGAGCTCCCCGACGGGATCTTCGACTTCGACGGCGGCCTCCCCGGCTCGTTCAAGACCTCGCAACTGCACGTTACCCGCCACCTGCAGCCGATCTCCGTCGAGCGCTTCGCGTCCATCCCCGAAGGCGGCAACCGCCTCGACCTACCGTGGAAGCTCCAGACCCCGGGCTGGCGCAAGCACAGGACTGGCTCTATGGACGTCATGGGGCGGCTCCGCTGGGACAAGCCCTCGGTCACGATCCGCACGGAGTTCGTGAAGCCCGAGAAGGGCCGCTACCTCCACCCGGAGGAGCACCGCCCCCTCACCCTCGCCGAGGGCGCCCTCCTCCAGACCTTCCCCCTCGACTACCAGTGGTGCGGCGCCAAGGTCTCCATCGCGCGCCAGATCGGAAACGCCGTGCCGGTCCAGCTCGCAACCAGCCTCGCGAAACTCATCGGCCAAAGGAACCCAGGAACCTAGGGCCCGGCGCGCCGTGGTATGCCAGCACAACGCGCCAGGTCGACTGCGACGGCCTGACGGGACCGGGCGAGAAGGTCTCGCCTGGCCCCATCGGCCTCACAGGATCCGGACGTCGAGCACATATACCGGTCCAGCCCGGCCCGCGTGAACGACGCGGCCAGCGCCCGGCGTTGTCCCCGGAGCCGGACCGATCCGGCTATCTCCACCACGCCCTCGTGTGGCTGCGACGGGTAGCAGCTCAGCAACCGGCCCCCCCCCCGCAGCCCGCTGGCCTCGACCGGCACCGCCCGCAGGTAGCGCAGCACTCGCTGCGCCACCAGGTCGGCGATGTGCTTGGCCGGGCGGCGCTGGTCGAGCACCTGCAGCAGCATCGCCACCGTCCGGTGTGCCCGCGCGACCGCGGCGCGGTCGACCGGAACGTCGGTGACCGGGTCACCGGGCGGGAGCTCGGCCGGGGGGCGGTGCCCGCAAGTGGGGCACGGCTCGAGGAAGTCCTCGCCGTCGAACACACCGTGCGGACCGGGCGCAGCCCGAGCACCCGCCGAAGCGTGTTCTCGCTAGGCGTCTCCTTGTGATCGAGGGTCTGGGACATAGCGGCCTCCGACAAGGGTCGGCAACCAGCCCGAGCAGCGGGGGTATGTGGTTGTGGTGGGCTGGCTGCGGGGCGCGGTGCGAAGCGCCCGCCCTTGCTCCTCCGCGCCCGACTCCGCCCGGCGAGGCTCACGCTCCAGGGCAGCCCGCAGGGCTGTCGACGCCAGTCGATGCGCCAGCACCCTGGAACGCGAGACCGGGCGGAGTAAGCGGCCCACCACCAGCAACACAGCACGGCCGACAAGCCGGACCGAGATCGACGAAGGTCTTTGCTCGGAGCGCGTCTT
Organism: Pseudonocardia aurantiaca; assembly: GCF_039526725.1. NCBI lineage: Bacteria > Bacillati > Actinomycetota > Actinomycetes > Pseudonocardiales > Pseudonocardiaceae > Pseudonocardia > Pseudonocardia aurantiaca. Next base: position 496,173 of record NZ_BAAAJG010000003.1, on the reverse strand, counting down.
GAACATCAGTGCAGGACCGGTGACGGCCAACGATGTCGCCCGAGACGTAGGACGCCGTCGGCGGTGATCGTTAGTCTGCCCCTGTGGTGACGAACGGATGGACAGACTGGAAGCCGGACGTCGGCCTGATGAGGGTAGTCAAGGAGCAGTTCGAGAGGGCGATAGAATCCTATAGGATCCATCCTGACCTCGTGTCGGAGCACGCGAACCTCGAGGAGTCGATCCGCACTGGCGGCTATGCCAGCAGAACGCTTCTCGAGCTCGTGCAGAACGCGGCGGACGCAGTGGCTGGCGCCGAAGACGTCAACGGACCTGAGGCGGGGCGGGTGGAAATCGTCCTGGATCCCGCCAATCGGACCCTGTACTGCGCTAACACCGGACGCCCTTTCTCAAGGTCCGGCATCACAGCCATCACCATGGCGCACCTGAGCGGCAAACGCGGGGACGAGATCGGACGCTTCGGCCTCGGCTTCAAGTCCGTGCTCGCCGTTTCGGACACCCCTCAGGTGCTCAGCCGGTCCATCGCCTTCGGCTTCAACTCCACTGAGGCGAAAGCGGCCCTCACGAAGGTGGCCGGCGGCGTCAAGCGGTACCCCGTGCTGCGGACAGCCACGCCGGTCGACGCCGTGTCGGAGATCGGCTCCGACCCGATCCTCGCCGGTCTCGCCGAGTGGGCGACGACGATCGTCAAGCTGCCCGCTGCCGAGAACCTCCAGCGGCTCCGCCATGAGATCGAGCAGTTCTCTTCCGAGTTCCTACTCTTCGTCCCCGCAGTTCGCGAGGTCCGTCTCCGGGTGCTGGGACCAGAGCCGTTCGAGACCAGCCACGTGTCACGGGGTCTGGGCGGCGGCCGGCTTCGCATCGAGCGGCCGAGCGGAGACAACGACGAGTGGCTCGTGCTTGACAGCATGCACAAGCCGTCGCACGAGGCCCGCCAGGAGGTCGGCGAGGCGGTCTCGCGCCAGCGGGTGAAGGTCACCGTGGCGCTGCCCGCGGAGCAGTCGCGCCGTCGCATCGGTGAGTTCTGGTCGTACTTCCCCTTGCAGGACAGGACGTCGGCATCCGCTCTCTTCAACGCACCGTGGAGCGTCAACGATGACCGCACCACCCTGCTGAAGAACAACTACAACCGCGAGATCCTCCGCACGCTCTCGGAGATGTTTGTCGACTTGCTTCCCCGGGTCCGCGCCCAAGCGGATCCGGCGGCGCACCTTGACTACATGCCCGCCCGCGGACGCGAGATCCTCAGCTACGGGGACGAGTTGCTGGTCGCCCACATCCCAGGCATTGCCGCTGAGCGTGCGCTTGTGCCCGACGCCGTGGGGGAGCTTCACCATCCGTCGGAGTTCCGCCCGCTGGACTTCGGTATCGATTTAAAAGCCGATATCCACAAGGCGTGGTGCGAGTCGCCCAACACGGGCGACGACGTCCCCCACTGGAGGTGCTACACCAACGCCCAGCGCGTGGCGAGGCTACGCACCCTATTCACCGCCTCACTCTCCGACGATCAGTTCTCAGGCACCGGTCGTGACGAGAAGCGAGCGCTCGAGCTTGTCCCCAAGCGTGGACTGCTGTCATGGCTACGCGAGTGGGCCGAAGGTGACGACGCCACATCCTCGGCGAACGCCCTCAAGGTGGTCTGGGGTCACTCGAACGTGGAAGGGATCCGCGAGGCTAAGGTCGTCCCCACGAATGACGGAATGCGTTCGCTGCTCGACAAGGACGTCGTTTTCCTGCGCCAGGCACCCGACCTCGAGATCGACGGCGCCTCCTTCGTCGAGCCCACGTTCCTAACGCGCCCGGGGGTGGAGGACATCCTCCGGGCAGCCGGTTTTCGTGACCTGGACCCGGAGGCGATCCTCAACGCGCGGATCGCCCGCCTCTCGGACCGGCCCGGTGACGAAGAGCTGACCCGCTTGTGGGACGCGGCCCTGGACGTCCCGGTCGCGATCGGTCTCAAGCTGATGCGAGCACAGAGAGACCGAGTCCTCGTCCCCACCATGGACGGGAGTTGGAACCGGTCGAGGGACGTCTACGACGTCGACGCCCTGTCGTCGTCTTACGCGAATCGCGTCCTCGACCATGACCGATGCCTGCCGACACTGGCACACGCGCTCGGTGTGCTTACCGGCCCGGTCAAGGACCTGGGGGTGGACGACGAGCCGGGGTACCAGTCCTACGTCGAGGCCCTCATCGCCCAGCTCAACGGCAACCGGGGCCCGGGCGACCTGCCGACCAGCCGGGTCGACGTCTTCCCAGGCACGGGGCCTGGCCCCTTCTCCATTCTCTCCATGCTCGTCGACGCAGGCGCGCCTCCTGAGGTTCGGGAGAGGTGGACGACCGGGCTGCTCCAGTACGCCGACCAGCAGTGGACGTGCGAGGACCTCGACACCAATCGCACGTTCCGGGTCGACGGTCCAGCTGTGTGGGCCGCGAAGAGGTTCGGCCTCCTGAGGACTGAGCGAGGGTTCAAGCCGCCGGCCGAGGTCATCGCGCCCTCGCTGGTCCGCTATCAGGGGCTGCTGCCGCTGCTCAAGGGGCCGTCCCAGCTGGCACATGCGCTGGACCTTCCCGACGAGCTCGACGAGGTCCCCAGCGAGGTCTTCCGTCAGGCTCTCGAGGAGGACATCTACCCTCCGGCTCTCGACGATGTGGTCATCGCCGAGTTCGTACTGGCTGCCAGCCGTAAGGCGTATCCGGGAACGAAACCTCCCAGCATCCCCGCACGCATCCAGAAGGCCATGGAGAGCCGGCCGCCTGGGGCTGTGTATCTCGCGACGGACGACGAGCAGGCGTTGTTCCTCGCCGCGCGTCAGCGACCATTCCTCCGCGTCGCCGCCGAGGACGTGAACTCGTTCGTCACCGAGATCGGCTGCCGACGGTTCGAGGACAGCTTCACCTTCTCGATGCTGATCGACGGCCAGCAGGCGAGCGAGCGCATCGTCGACCTCTATCCCGGGCTGCGGAATGCCCGGGGTGCTGAACGCGTGGAGAACGCCACCCTGAGTCGGGTCGCCCTGTTGGCGAAGCGGGTTACCACCGAAGATGGCGTCGAGGACCAGGCGCTCCCATGGCATCTCGACGGCGTCAGCCTGCTAGTTGGGCAGGACCCGGACGAGGGCGAGTGCCTCGCTTTCATCAACGAAGCTTTCGGCCTTCACCTGAACAATGCCGAGCTCGGACAGGTGATGCAGCGAGGGCTCGACCACAAACTCGAGCTCCAGCGCGTGCAGGCGCAAGCAGTCGGTGATGATGCTTCACGGCTGGACGTCTACTTCGGTGAGGACGACCTCCGCGAGGCGCTGCCGTCCGGTCTGTGGTCGGCCCTCGAAGCACAGCGCCTGGTCGACACGAGGACCTCGGTCGCCGAGTTGTTCCTGACAGTCTGGGGATCGGACTCCATCAAGCAACTCCACGAGAACTTCCGGCACCTCGGCTACCCCGACGTCCCCAAGGAGTGGGCAGGCGGCCCGGCCACGATCAGCTGGCTACGCAGGATGGGCTTTGGGACGGAGTACGCGGGACGGCGCAACGAACGGCAAGAGCAGGAATTCGTCGTCCCTGGGGCGGTCCGTCTGAATGGGCTGCATGACTTCCAGGAGACGATCAGCCAGCAGCTCCGCGAGGTGATCACCACTCGCAACGCGGACGGTCGCTGCCAGAAGGCCATGGTCGAGCTCCCGACCGGCGCGGGGAAGACGCGTGTCGCCTCCGAGACCGTCCTCAGCCTCTTCGTCGAAGGCAAACTCAAGGGGCCTGTGCTGTGGATCGCCCAATCGCTCGAACTATGTGAGCAGGCTGTCCAGACCTTCAGCTTGGTGTGGCGGGGTCTTGGCGACGAGCGGCCCATGACTATCGGCCGCCTCTGGGAGAACAACGTCGTCCACGAGCCCGATACCGAGTTCTCGGCCATCGTCGCGACCGACGCCAAGTTGAACAGCATCTTGGACAACCCCGATTATCAGTGGCTCAGCAGGGCCTCCGTGGTGATCGTCGACGAGGGCCACCGCGCCGGCAACTCAGTGATGTACACGAGGATCCTGAACTGGTTGGGAGTCGCGGGCACGGGCTGGGAGCGGCCGCTGGTCGGCCTCTCCGCGACCCCGTTCAAGGGCACCTCGGAGACAGCCACGATTTCGCTGGTCAGGAGGTTCGGCAACAAGATCATCCGAGCTTTTGAAGGTGACGCCTACCAGGAACTCGCCCGCCGAGGCGTATTGGCTCGTGTGAAGCACGATGTGCTCGCAGGAGTGAAGGTGACACTCTCGGCCGACGAGGCCGACGATGCGAGCCGCCGTCGCCGCGTCACTCCCGCTGTGCTGGACCGCGTGGGCCGTGACCAGGCCCGCATGGGAATCCTTGTCGACCACATCCTGAAGCGGGACCCGAGCTGGCCCATCCTGGTGTTCACCCCCAGTGTCCTATCGGCGCAGGTTTTGGCCGCGTCGCTGCGCTACCGAGACGTGGTCGCCGAGTCGGTCAGCGGCCAAACCGGCCGCCAGCAGCGTCGTGACGTCATCCAGCGATTCCAGGACGGGAAGGTGCAAGTGCTGGCCAACTGTGACCTCCTCATCCAGGGCTTCGACGCTCCTGGCGTAAGGGCGCTCTACATCGCCCGCCCCACGTTCAGTCCGAACGCCTACATCCAGATGGCAGGCCGTGGGCTGCGAGGACCGGCGAACGGCGGCAAGAAGGAGTGCCTCATCGTGGACATGGCCGACGACTTCGGCGACATGAGCAGCTTTCTGGGCTATCGGGAGTACGAGCGTCTCTGGCGGGAGCAGCAGTAGATGATTCTTTCGCCGGACCTTGAGACGATCCTGGCCACGGCCACGAGCGAGGCCGAACGTCGGGTGGCTCGCCTTCTGGCCAATGTGGACGGCGGCCCCACTGCCGTGGCCTTCCACTCGGTGAAGTTGCGCTCTCATCGGTACAAGCAGCAAGCCGAGGCCGACTTTGTCGTTCTGTGGAAGGACGTCGTGATCGTCCTCGAGGTCAAGGGCGGCGGCGTCCGATGCGTCCAGGGGAAGTGGTGGACGATCAACCGCCGCCAGGATTGGAATCCCCTGCGCGAGTCGCCGATGGACCAGGCCAACGAGGCGAAGATGGCGCTGCGGCAGATCCTCAAGGAGGACGGACTGGGCTGGTACGCGGACCAGCATGCAGTGATCACTCCAGACGTGGACGACCTGGACAAGGCGATCGGCTGGTACCCTTCCCACTGGCTCGTGAGCAGCGACATGACGGTCGACGGGCTGAGAAGAGCATTCGACGAGGTCGTGTCCCGTGCGCCGCAGGCTCCGTCGCGCGCGCGGCGTGAGCGGACGGCCGAGGTGCGCGAGCGGCTCTTCGGCGAGTTCACTCGCCTGCCTCGCATCGACGTCCAGCGTGGCGCTGTCTTCGAGGAGCAGACTCGTGCGACCGCCGGCCAGGCCCGTTACCTCGAAGGTCTCCACCGGACCTCACGGCTCGTAGTCCTAGGAGGAGCCGGTACCGGCAAGTCGCTGGCACTGGCGGAAGGCGCCAAGCAGGACGCCGACCAGCAGCGATCAGTACTCATCACCTTCAGATCGCCGGGGCTCACGACCTTCTTCGAGACACTCGTCACCGGCCGAGGCATCGATGTCGTCCCGTTCGGCGACCTCGCAGCCAGCAGGACCTACGACGCCGTGTTCGTCGACGAGGCACAGGACCTCATGACCGCGGAGGCGATGGACAGACTCGACATCGTCGTCGCGGGCGGCCGCGCGGCGGGTCGGTGGCGCATGTTCCTCGACCCGAACAACCAGGCGCATGTCGACGGCGGCTTCGACCCCGACGTCTACGAACTAATACTCGAGGAGGCGGTCTCCTTTCCGCTCCCTATGAACGTGCGCAACACCAAGCCGATCGTGCACATGGTCCAGTCGTATCTCCGCGCCGACATCGGCGATGCCGCCATAGTCCACGGCGAGGACCTCCATTGGCACGAGGTGGAGGCTCCTGCAGACCTCAAGGCGGCCAAAGAAGTCGCGCACGACCTGGTCGAGCAGGGGGCCCGCCCGGACTCGATCTGGCTCGTGGACTGCGGCTCCTCGGAGCCACCCCGGCGGGACGAGCGGGGCCTGACCATCACGAGCCCGCGCCACGCCAAGGGCCTCGAAGCCGACCGTGTGGTGGTCTACAACGTGCCGGAGAACCTCGACGAGACGGGCGCCGCGGCCTTCTACGTCGCCGTCACCCGGGCTCGGGTGGCTCTCCACCTGGTGATCTCCGTGCAGGACCGGAAGCGTCTGCAGAAGCTTCTTCGCACGAACATGGAGGCGCGATGACGCTGACCGAAGCGCAGCAGGCCGCCTTGCTGCACGCGCGCGCCGCCTACATGGGGCCTGAGGGCGGCCCCGACGAGATCGTCGTCAACGGACGTCCGAACCTCCAGTACACGGTCGGGATGCTCTACCCGCCTGGGTCCGGGCCGCCTCAGCCGGAGGGCGAGACATCGAGCGACGACGCCGGCGAGGACCTCACCGCCGATGTGTCGGAGGGGGATGTCGAAGAGGGAGATGCCACTGTTCCGCTAGCAGAGGAGTGGCGGCCGTCGTCCGTCGCCATCTCGTTCGTGACCGACAGCAACTCCGTCCTCTGTGACTTCGCGGGTGGCACCTATGCCCCGGTGGAAGCGGACGGTCCTCCCAGCTGGCAGCGGACGCCCTTCGCCTTCAACGATCTGGAACTGTCGGGTGACACACCGCCCCTTTCACTCGACGTGTGCGGGGTGAGAGTCCAGATCGGGTCGCGCTGGCGAGCATTTGGTTCAGCCTGGCTCGTGACGGTTCACGCGCGCGTCATGACAACGAGCGCCGGGGACGCCATGGCGAACCCGGGCTCGATCCTCTACCAGGTGGAGCTGGCCGTACGCCCGGCGGCGTCCGGTCGCATTCTCGAGTACGACACGTCCGCTTCGCTGGACGCCGACGACGAGTCCGCGGAGTTGCGCCTGCGGTACCGGAACCGGAAGACCTACGCCGTCGGCCACGGGATGGCGGCAGACTGGGAGCTCGAGGCCGGACGCTGTACCAGAGCCTTCCTCGACCCGGTGCCCGCTTTCGTCGTACCCGCCATCGAGACGGTTGCCTTCGACCCCACCAGCACCGAAGCGCGAGCGCTCCGCCTGGACTTCCTCGCCTCTGCGGACTCTCGTACCGACGAGGTCACCGCAGCACTCGCGGCATTCGTCACGGCGTACGAGACGTGGGTCGCAGAGCAGGAAGCCCGCGTCGCGGGCTTCGGCCACGACGCCGTCGTGGCGCGTCGCATCGTGAAGAGGGCCCGAGCCACTGTGGTCCGCATGCTCACAACGGTGGACATCCTGCGCGACCCGACGCAGGGCCCGTTGCGCGCCGCGTTCGCCCTGGGCATGGCCGCGATGCGCCTGCAGATGCGACAGGCGCGGATCAACGAGGGCAAGGAGCCTGACCACGTTCCCGAGCCGATCTGGCGGCCCTTCCAGCTGGGCTTCATCCTCGTATCCCTCGCCTCGACGGTCGACGACCACCATCCCGAGCGAGATCTCGTCGACCTGATCTGGTTCCCCACAGGCGGCGGCAAGACGGAGGCCTACCTCGGACTGGCCGCCATCGAGATCTTCCGCAGGCGACTCGTCCACGGCGCGGCCGGCGGCGGGACGGCCGTGATCACCCGCTACACGCTGCGCCTGCTCACAGCCCAGCAGTTCCATCGGACCTCGGCACTCATCTGCGCGATGGAGCTGCTGCGGCGACCCGGCAGGCTCGCCGACGCGCGGGCCAGCGGGATGGCACCGTTCTCGATCGGCCTCTGGGTCGGTAACGAGGCCACATCGGGAACTCGCCGGGAGGCGGGCAAGGCACTCGAGCGCCTCCACAAGGCAGCCAGACCGGAGGAGGCGAACGGCTTCCAGGTCGAGAGCTGCCCCTGGTGTGGCGCTTCGCTGGTGCCCCCGAAGTTCACCGACGACCGCGGCCGGTACGGCTTCGTCACGGTCGGCCGGGACGTGATCGTCCGGTGCACGGACGCCGAATGTCCCTTCCACCGGGAGATCCCAGTCGCTGTGGTGGACGAGGTGCTGTACGAGAATCCACCGACAGTCCTGCTGGCGACCGTCGACAAGTTCGCCCGTCTTCAGTTCAGGCCGGACGCAGGGCGCCTGATCGGCGTCGGGGGGCCCTTCCGCCAGCCGTCGTTGATCATTCAGGACGAACTCCACCTGCTGTCCGGCCCGCTTGGCACCACCGTCGCCGTGTTCGACGCCGTGCTCCAGCTCCTGCTTGCACAGGGCGGTAGCACACCGAAGATCATCGCATCTACCGCGACGATTCGCTCCTCACAGGAGCAGGTGCGTGGGCTTTACGGCCGGGCGGTGGCGCTCTATCCTCCTTCCGGCCTGGACGACGACCAGAACTTCTTCTCCCGCCCGGTGGCCTCCGACGAGGGCCGACTTTACCTCGGCCTGATGCCCCAGTCAGTGTCGCAGGCATCTGCCGTCATCGCCGCCACCACTCCCCTGGCGGAGTTGCCCGAGACGCTCGAGGGCGGGTCCGGGTTCTCGCGCGACGCCTACTGGACCCTCGTCATGTACCACAACAGCCTTCGGGAGCTCGGACGGTCCGGACCCCTCGTCGTCGACGACGTCAACGCCAGGCTCGAAGCTCGCGCGGGCCGCCTGGGGATCACCTACCGGCGAATTCGGCCGGACCGCGTCGTCGAGCTGACCAGCCGTCGACGCCCGGAAGAGTTGCCGAACGACCTTCGCGAGCTCGGCAGGAGCATCGAGCAGACCGACCAGGCGGTCGACGTCGTCCTTTCGTCCAACATGCTCTCGGTCGGGATTGACGTGCCGCGGCTCTCACTCATGCTGATGGTCGGACAACCCAAGACGACCTCCGAGTACATCCAGGCGACAAGCAGAGTCGGGCGTGGCGACGTGCGGGGCGTGGTCACGACACTCTTCAGGTCAAACCGTGCCCGTGACCGCTCTCATTTCGAGACCTTCCGGAGCTATCACGAGTCCCTCTACCGCACCGTCGAGCCCACGAGCGTCACGCCGTGGTCCTTGTCCTCCAGGGACCGGTCGCTCGCCGGCGCCGTCGTGATGCTGCTTCGGCAGTCCGTCGCCCAGCTCGCCGACAACAACGCCGCGGCGCGGCTCGACCTCGATGATACGGCTTTAGAGAGCGCAGTTGGGGCTCTCGTCGGCAAGCTGGTCGAGCGTGTGCGGCTCGCCGACAAGATCGAGGCCGACGAGACCGCCGACCAAGTGTGGGCTCTGCTGCGGAACTGGGCACGCCGAGCGTCTGAGTCCCGTGACGACGACTCCGGATTGCGGTACGAGCGGTCCCCGGGGGTGGACTCGGCGCTGTTGAAGCGGTTCGGGCAGCAGGGCGACGGATTGCTGGTCGGTGACTCCATGAGGTCGGTGGAGCCGAACGTCGCGGTCGAGGTGCGGGAGCCGATGGACGGAGAGAGCTGAATGGAGCCAATCAGGCACGACCTGAGGCTGTCCGAAACGGTGAGCCCGTTCGGCGTCGGCGCGATCGTGGACGTGCGCGGGGAGTCCCTGATCGCACCCGACACCTCCTGGTGGGACAAGAAGTTCGCGCCAGAGATCAGTTGCGACCGCCTTCTCAACAGGCTGGGCCCTGGAGTCCTTCGGCAGGCGCCGTCCCACGCGGGGATCGCGGCCAAGGAGACGCCCGCGCTCACGTACTGGCGTTTCCCCGCCTGGCGCTTCTGCGAGCAGTGCGGCAAGGTCTCGAAACTCACCGGGAGGTCCAAGGGCAAGTGGATCAATCGGTGCGACTGCGGCGGTGCGCTCGTGCCGATGCGGTATGTCGCGGTCTGCAAGAAGGGCAGCCACATCCAGGACGTCCCGTGGTTCATGTGGACGCACCGCGGGCACGACGCGGGAGTCACCGAAGAGGTGCGCTTCTGCAAGGCGTATAAGGAGCTTCGGTTCACCCGATCCGCGAAGCTCGGAGAGGGGCTCAAGGCGCTGAGCATGGAGTGCACCGCCTGCGGCCGGTCTCGCTCGCTTGTGGAATTGGTCACGGACGACGCCCTCGCGCGGGACGGCATCAGGTGCACCGGCACACAGCCATGGATCGAGAAGTCCGAGGCTCAGGCGTGTGAGCACAAGCTCGTCGCCGTTCAGCGCGGCGCCACCGGGAACTACCTCGCCGAGAGGCTTTCGGCACTCGACATCCCGGAGGAGCCGCCCGCGTCCGTCGAGCTGGCGAACAAGGTGAGGGCGCACGTCTACTTCGAGAAGATCGTCGCCGACAACGGCGGCCCTCAGGCGCAGATGGTCTCGGAGTGGATCGCGACCGAGCTCGGCACGACTCCGGAGGCCGTCCTGGCGATCGCCGCCGGGTCGGACGGTGATGGCGAGGACGAGAAGCCCCTCCTGGGGCTCAAGGACGGCGAGTGGGCTGCGTTCATCAAGAAGCTCGAAGGCGGGCGCGACAGGTCGGGCGGCGACTTCGTGGTGGATGGGTGGGCCGTCGAGCCCAGGCCGTCGTGGCCGGCGAGCCTCACCGATCGGCTGACGGCTGTGGGCCAGGTGCGCCGGATGCGCGAGGTGCGCGCGTTGAGGGGGTTCAGGCGCCACAGCCCTGACGCGGAGCTCGTGCAAGCGGACCTCGGCCCCGATCAGGGAAGGCGGCCAACTTACCCCGCGATCGAGACCTTCGGGGAAGGCATCTTCCTCCGTTTCGACGAGCAGCAATTACAGGATTGGGAACGACTTCCCGATGTCCGAGCGAGGGCGGACATCCTGGTCGGACGCAGGAGCGAAACGCCGTGGGCGCAGAGACTCGATGTCCCGGAACCTCGATTCGTAGCGCTCCACACGCTGTCCCACCTCCTCATACGCAGACTCGCCTTCGCTAGCGGCTACGCGTCCGCGTCACTCCAGGAGAGGATCTATGCCAACGCCAACCGCGCCGACCGGACGGCGGGGATTCTGATCTACACGGCCGCTGGCGACGCGCAAGGGACGCTCGGCGGTCTGGTGAGGCTGGGCGCCCCGGACAAGCTCATCCCCATGCTTGTGGCTGCGCTCGACGAGGCGGACGTGTGCTCGAACGACCCGGTGTGCATCGAGAGTGACCGACAGGGCTCCTCGAGCCTGAACCTGTCGGCCTGCCACGGTTGCTGTCTGGTCAGCGAGACGTCCTGCGAGTCGGGAAACCGTTTCCTCGACCGTCAGCTCGTCCTGGGTGGGAAGGACGTCGAGGGACTGCTCGGGCATGTCCTGGCCGAGGTCAGGCAGCTCGGCTAGCCGGCTAAGTGGTCGAACCAGCACCCCGTGTTCCTCGCGGGCCGCGCTCGAGGTGCGCCGTTGACGAAGCTCGACAACTCCAAGCTGGCCTCCAGCGAGCTCCTCGAGAAGACTCGGGGAGAACGGTCCTGCAGGAGTTCGGTTGAGCCAGGCGACACAAGCGAGTGCGGCGCGCTGGAATCCAGGCGCGACGTCGTCGAGCGCACGAAGGAACTTCTTCCTGCTCACAGGGTACTCGTACTGCGTTACAGTAAGCCCGCGATCTGGTCCGATAAGGCAGCCTCCCGCGTTAGCTAGTGTCGCGTAAACGATGTCCTTTGACCGGGTCGGCAGTGATCGATCAGCTCGTCGGCCGTCTTGGTCCAGACGAACGGGTGGCAGCGCTCGTTCCAGCCGTCGATGAATCGCCTGATCGCAGCGACCAGCTCCTTGACGCGGCCGAAGCTGCCGCGGCGGATGGCCTGACGCGTCGGCGGAGAAGGACAAGGCGACCCGGCTGGTGCCCTGCTGGACGTAGGGCAGGGCGACCAGGCCGCGGAGGCGGACCTCCTTGCCCAGCTCGGTGCGGGGCTCGTCGTAGCTGGCGACCTTCACCCCGGCGATCTCGGCACGGTCGGCCTCGGGGTCGTCGACGAGGACGTCCACCACCCACATCGGGACACCGTCGGCGTTCTTGTCCTGCGCGTCCGGAACGCGGCGGGCGCGAGCCGACGATCCATCGTGTACGCGATGCCCTGTCAAGTACGCCCGGAAGATTCTGCGTTCCCGCAGGTCACCCAGGAAGGAGCGTCGGGCAGCGCCCGGGAGCCGCCGAGCGACCGTCTACCCGGCGGTCCGACGTAGCAGGGCTGAGCTTGCTAACGGCTGTTGAGGTGTGCCAAGCAGACATTTCGGGCAGCCTCGAGCAGATTTCGTCCAAACGGACTAAAGAGGCAGTGATCACTGTGTCGTAGTATTCGCTCCCGGAGTTCAAGGAGGCGACTGTGGGCGGTCGGCGCCACTCGATTGTTTCCGTCGGCGTCCTCTTGTCGGCGACACTTTGCCTTGGCATAGCTAGTTGCGGGAGTACCCACGAAGAGGCTGTCGGCCTGTCTTCTTCAACCGATTCTCCCAACCCTGACGGCAGCAGCAATATCGCGTCACCTGATAGCGAAATTCCCGTAAAGCTTCGGTTGTGCCCTTTTGCAGTTCCAACTGCCGAGTACCCCGCTCAATGTGACATCGTGGACCAGTTGCCCAATGGATCCACGGTTTTCATGCGCTGCTACATCAATGGCGCGCATCCACCTGGCGTGCCTGGGGATTCCCGTATTTGGTTCTATGTGAATGAAGCGTCCGGACCCAAACCCCGATACTCCGGATTCGTATTCTCTGACTTTGTCAAGAACCAAGCAATTGTCGAAGGATGCACGGAATCTGTGACGGCGCGGTTCGTGTACCCGAACGCAGAGTCAGCACCTAATGACGAGTCCTCGCCTGGCCAAGACCCTATCCAACCGCCACCTGTGACCCCGCCACCTGTGACCCCGCCACCTCAGCAACCTCCCGGACAAGAACCGCCCGGACAAGAACCGCCCGGCGGTAATGCCGTCGAACAGGCACCCGTCGACGTCCCGCCCGCTCCCAAGCGCTTCTCCGAGACTCAAGGCCATTTCGGGTCCGACACCTTCACAAACTATCACAATGCGAGCGGAAAAGGGGATCGAATAGCGCCAGGCCAAGTAGTCGAGGTGAGCTGCAAGGTTTTAGCTCCCACAATCGCAAGCGTCTCGCCCGATGGATACTGGTACAGGATCGCTAGCGCGCCGTGGAATGACTCTTATTACGCTGCCGCAAACACCTTTCTCAACGGGGACTCTCCAGGAGGACCAGCCCAACACAACACCGACTTCACGGTTCCCGATTGCTAGACCCCAGTAAAGTGCGTGCGGCCGATCCTAGCGCCGCAGAAGTGCAAAGGATGGCCGTACGTCGTGGGTGGCTGCGGTATTCAGCCGATACCGCTTCTCACGCCGGCCGCGACGGGGCTCGTTCGGCACTCCGTGGACCTGACATGTCTGACGGCTCGGTGATCTTCAGCGCACGACGTACCCACCTGTTGCCGACCAAACCAACCGGTCGCTGCCAGGCCGAGTAACGGATGAGACCCACGTCGGGAACTCTGCTGGCAGAGCAGCCGTTATGATGTGCACCCCGCGCTCGCAAAGCGCCTTCTGTGCAGTCTTCTTTACCCGATTGGCGAGCGTGACGGTATGGACGTGGACAGAACTGCCGCGACCGGGCGGTAGGAGTAGAGCCGTACGACGTGGACCACCGAAGGAGCCCACCGATGCAGCCGAACGATAGATCAAGGCGAGAGCCATCCAGGTGGCACCGCTTCTTGAAGTACGGCGCGGTAGCTGCCGTGACGACCGTCGCCGCTGCCACACCGATGGGCTCCCCGACAGCTAATGCCGCCACCGAGTCTTACGGATACCACTGCACTCCGGGAGTTGGACCGGAGAACGGCGAACTGCTCTGCACGTGGAACGCCGTAGACGCCGATGGCGGCATCTATTGGAGGGCGACACCTGACTGGAATACTCCAGTCGTCGCCCCCGGCAACGGCTTCTATACTGGCGACATGATCAGCTTGACATGCTACCGATACGGCGGGCCCGTCGGCCCTCACGGTAATCGGCTCTGGTACTTCGCACAGAACGCCTCACGCCAAGTAGACTCCGCTTCCGAAGGCTGGATCAGCGACCACCACTTGGACACTCCAGGAACAGCACTAAGTCCGCAACCGCAAACCGCCGAATGTCCACCCGGAACGTAGATCGTATTGGTCACGCAACGCCTTAAGCCTGACGTACCATGACCCGAGTTCCATACTAGGACATGGACGCACTAGGAAGTGAACCGTGCTGCACATCAAGCAACTACCAATTTTGGCGACCTGGCTGCTCGCCGCCCTGCTCACGGGATGCTCTGGACCCGACCCCCAATCGTACGAGATTAACGCAACATCAACTGCGACTACTCCTGGAACTACGAGCACGGCGCCCCCAACGGCGACCACTGGTATCGGATCAACACCCAGTGCGGGACTGACTCCACGCCCGCCAATCCCCGAGCAGACTCCTCCCAGCGGGCCCGCGACCGACGGTATCGAATTCACGTTCCAATTCGATGATCTTGGTGCCGCTTCTCCGATCATCCTAGTATATCCTGGAGTCACAGATTCTAAGCCCGACAGGGACGCTGATGGCACGTTCAATAGTGGCGACAGAGTGCCCGCATTGTGCAAAATATCCGGCCGTCTCGTCAAATCCAACACTGCTGCCGGCGAGCGACCGTATGAGTCGAGCATCTGGGTGCGCATCGACACACCGTCTGACCGAAGGCAGTATGCATCCCTGACGTATGGCAACGTGACGCCCGATATCGACGACCTGAACAACTGCTAACCATCGCCGCAACGGCGACACACCCTTGGCCAGGCGACCTGTGACTGTAGCGCTTTACGCAGTGGCGAGGACTCCATGACTCCGCCTCTCCCGACGCCCTCAGAGGCCGAAACGGCCGTGCGCGCCCTAAAGGTTGCGAAGCGGGCCAACTGGATCGCGGTCTGCTTAGGCGCAGCGAGCCTCCTTATCAGTATCGGATCGGTCGCCGAGGCTAAGCGTGCTAACGACACGACCCAGGCCACTCGGGCGCAGAGTGTGACTCTCGATGCGGAGTCAGCAGGGCTGGACGGCCCTATCCGGTTCTCACTAGTGAATCGAAACAAGGAGCCGATAGCCGATGTCTACTATGTGTACAAGATGCCCAACATGGAGGAGTCGAAGAATGTCATAGTTGGCACTATCCCGGGCTGCACCCGAGTAATCGTCGTACCGCCAAGCGGAACAAGCGATGAGCCCGGTTTCAAGGTCGAAAGATTCGGTTTTCGCGATTCTCTCGGCAAGACCTGGCGGCGTGGCTCCGACGGCACACTTACGGCAACTACAGCTAACGACTTCACTGTCGCGCAACCTCGCACCGCTGGAACCACGGAGAAGCTTGAGGGGTGTTGAGCTGTCGGGACACGATCTACCGACACAGCTCAAGCTCGTCTCGACACCTGTCCCTACCGACGGAGCTGGCCTACATGACACTGTGATGTCTGGCCTACATGACACTGTGATGTCGCGGCACATCATGCACGGGTGTCCCGCGACATTGTTCACGGCTTGGCCTGTGGTTGCTAGTCCCGGGCGGGCGCTGCTCTACGTCGGGGCGCCCGAGGACTACTCCATCGCCGTCACCCGCGCCGGGTGGGCCAAGAGCTACGTGTTCAACAACAAGCCGGTACAGAAGGACCCGCAGATCCAGGCCGCGGAGCAGGCCGCGAAGACCGGCATTTGGTCGACGCTCTGCGTCGCGCCGCCCCCACCTCCGCCGCCGACCACCACCCGGCAGGCTCCACCGCCGGCTCAGGACCAGAACAACGACAACGACGTACGTCGACCGGCGCCCGCTCCCGCTCCGCCACCCCCGCCGCCGCCCGCGCCGAGGGAGGAACCGTCGTCGACGTACTACAAGAACTGCGCCGCTGCCCGCGCCGCGGGGGCGGCTCCGGTCCATCACGGTGATCCGGGCTACGGCAGCCACCTCGACCGGGACGGCGACGGAACGGGCTGCGAGTAGCTCCAGAGCCGCGGCGCCGGCGGCGTTGCGGAGCATCTAAGCGATCGTTACCCGAGCCGACGTCGCATCCTGACCGGGGCGTCACAGCTCCAGATCGTCAAGCGCCTGCGCGACCGACTCGGCCCACTCGCGCCGTGCCAGCTCGTCGTCAGCGCGCATGAGCGCCCGCAGCGCCCGTCCGATGGTGGTGCTCAGGCGCCGGGCGCTGGCGCTCACCGTCGGGCAAGGCGCCTGGCCGCCCGCGTGGCCGCTGTGGAGGCGACGGCTGGCACGTTTCCGCCTCGGCCGGCGTGTCTACGAGATGCTCAACCGCAACGACTGAGGAGATCACCATGAGGTTCCGCGCCCGCAAGACCTTCCGCCTCGGCCCGCTGTTCTTCACGTTCACGCAGCGCGGGTTCTCCAGCTGGGGCATCCGCATCGGACGCTTCACCCGCAACTTCACCCGCGGCTCCACGTCCATCGACACGCCCGGACCGGGCGGGCTGCACTCGACCGGCCGACGCAAGCGCAAGCGCAGGGACACCGCTGGCTGACGAGCGGGGCCTGGCCGAGCCTCAGGTCATCAGGTGGGGCGGCGGCCGGGGTCGTCACGTCGCCGCCCCACCTCGTCCTGCATCGCGCCGCCGGCCAAAGGCGCGGGCGACGGGCCGGCCTGCTCGATGGCCTGGAACATCGCCCGGCTGGCTGTCTCCTGCGAGTCGGAGAACCCGTAGAGCTCGGTCGCAGTCGACTCCCGCCAGGCGTTCCACCACCAACACCGGCGGCGCTCGATGAACACGACCTTCGTGTCCCACGGCGCCCTCATCCGCCGACCACCATTCGCCGCGCTGCCGCGCTCTCGTTGTCGGCGGCTACGCGCCTCGCCTTCGCCTCTACGGCCGCGGTGCGGATCGTGCAGGGCCACGCGGACCGTCGTCGGCACACCGAAGGACCACGAGCGCCGCGAGGTTCCAGTTCCGACGTTCCTCGTCGACGAGCTCGCGACGCACGTCTTCGACGCTGCCGCCGAACGGGCCGGGGTCGGCGACGTGACGCCGCACGGGCTGCGGCACACCGCGGCGTCGCTGGCGATCGCGGCCGGAGCGACGGTAGTTCTGGTGCAGCGGATGCTCGGGCACAGCTCACCGTCGGTGACGCTGAACGTCTACTCGCACCTCTTCGCGGACGACCTCGACACGGTCGCGGACCGCCTGCATCAGGCAAAGATCAACTCTGATGCGGACCAGGTGCGGACCGGGCGCCCGGTGAGTGTGCTTCCGACGATCAAAGCAGGTGACCGGGATGCGGTCTGACCTGCGGCGGAGCGTGGAGCCGCCTTGGGGAGTCGAACCCCAGACCTACGCATTACGAGTGCGTCGCTCTAACCGACTGAGCTAAGGCGGCGGGTGGTGCGCGCTCAGTGTAGCGACCGCTTCCCGCCGCCCCGCGCCCGGCCGGGTGGGTCTCCGACCTGCCGATACAGTGGTTCGTCGCCCCGCACCAGCCGACCGTGGAGGTCCGTCCGTTGAAGCAGATCGACCTCGGGTACGTGTCCGAGCTGTACCGGGAGTTCGCGGGTGAGCTCGCGGCGGTCGGGAAACAGCAGCGAGCGTACGCGGAGGCGATGGGGTCGCGGATGACCCCTCAGCTCGACGACCTCGAGGCGGAGATCACCTACCTGCTGCTGCGCGCCACGCGGCCTGCCGTGGTGATGGAGCTGGGGACGTTCCACGGGTGGTCGACGTCGTGGATCCTCAGCGCCCTGCGCGACAACGGCGAAGGGCAGCTGCACAGCTTCGACATCATCGACAACGTGCGGCGGAACGTCCCGGACGAGCTGGCCGAGGGTCGGTGGACTTTCGTGCAGGGTGACGTCAAGGACACGGTCGACCAGGTCCCGGCGGACACCGCCTACCTGTTCGTGGACGCCGCGCACAACAGCCGCTTCGCCCGCTGGTACCTGCGGGACCTCTTCCCGCGGGTGCCGGCAGGCATTCCGGTGAGTGTCCACGACGTCTACCACTTCCGCGCGACGCTGCCGCTACACGAGGGCCGGGTGGTGGTGCGCTGGCTCGACGCGCACCGCACGCCGTTCTTCACGCCCTCGCGGGCGAAGGCGCGGGCCACGTACGACAAGCTCAACGCCCTTCGTGACGAACTGGGGCTCGCGCCGGTGCGTGGGGCGGGCGACAACCCGATGATCTTCTTCCGGATGCCGCCCGCCGACTGACGACCGCGTTCACGTGGCGCTACGGGCGCGCCACGGGCGGGGCAGGGCGAGCCTTGGGAGCCGCGTTCCGCGCTCGGCGTCGCCGTTGCGGGTTGCCGCTGCGGCCTCGCTGGCGAGCCGCTGCGCCTTGGCCTCGGCGAGCAGGGTGCGCTGGTGGTCGGCGGCGATGTCGGCGGCGGTGAAGAGCTGGTTCAGCATCTCGGTCACGTCCCTCAGGTCGGTGGCTGGCGATGCATCAACGATCGACTCTCGGGCGCTCCCGGACATCCGTGGTGACCACGGAGCGAGCACGGAAACTCTCGTCCGTGCGCTCCGTGCGTGGACGTTCCTGCTGGTCAGCTGACCGTGACGCCGGCTGCGATCAACGCGGACCGGCCGCGGGCGCCGTGGGCGCCGCCAGCCAGGACGAGGCTGCGGGCCCACTGGTAGCGGCACCCCGCGGCGTCCAGCGCGGTGGCCGCAGCGAGCACGCCGTCGGCGTCGCGCAGCAGCAGCGCCGCGGCGCGGTCGGTGAGCGCCGACGCGACCGGGTTGTCGGCGGTGAGGGAGCGGACGGCCTCGACCCGCTCGGCCGCGTCCGGTGTACCGGCGAGCACGGCAGCCTCGGCCCACAGCGCTGCGTACCACGGCCGCCAGAGCGCCTGGTACCAGGCACGCAGCTCGTGGGGTGGCGTGGCGAGGCACTCCAATGCCAGGTCGGGCCGGTCCCGGTGCAGGTGGAGGAGGGCGTCGAAGAAGGCGGTGGGGTGCTGGTCGTGATGGGGCCTGCCGAGCGGCACCAGCGCGGCGAAGACTTCGAGCCAGCTCTCCCGCTCCCGTTCCTCCCCGCGCAGGCCGTGCACCGTGGCCAAGGCGTGGGTGCACCGGCGGAGTGTGGAGACACGCGGGCGGCCGGCGCGCTCCCAGCCCTCGCGGAACCGCGCTCCCGCGGCGAGCGCGCCGTCCCAGTCGCCTTCGAGGAACGACACGATGACGAGACGCGCGACGGCCACGTGCCCGACCTCGCGGTGCAGCGGTAGGTCGCGGATGCGCTCGGCGAGCCGGCGCGCCTCAGCGAGGTCACCGGCGGCGATCGCGCTCTCGGCGGCCATGACGTGGGCGTCCGACAGCTCGAAGCCCAGGTCGGCGTCGACCGTCACCGGGGCGAGCAGCTGCGTGCGGCGCATGGCGCTCGCCAGGGCTCCCCGCTCCTCGCCCCGGCTGAGCTGGACGGTCGTGAGCCGGTCGAGAGCGGCACTCTCCGCCATCGGGTTGCCCGCTCGGCGCGCCAGCTCCAGGGCGCGGTCGGTGAGGTCGGCGACCTCGGGATCGGTGTCGGCGACGGCGAACGCCTCGGCGATGGCGATCCGCGCGTGTGCGACCTCGTCGCCGTCGGCGTGCTTGCGGGCCTCGTCGATCAGCGCCCGCACCACGGCCGGGTCAGGTGGCAGGGACACCACCCCGGACGCCCGGTTCATCAGCTCGGCCATCTGCGCGATGTCCCTCGCCGCCACACCGGGCTCACCCGCCCGTAGGGCTGCGTCGGCGGCCGCCCGGTGCAGCCGGAGCGCTTCGTCTCCGGCCAGCTGCGTCTCGGCCGCGCCCGCAGCCCGGTGCAACGCGGCGGCGGCCAGGTGCTGGTCCGGTGCGAACTCGGCCGCCTGCTCGTGGCGCAGCTGGGACTCGCGCGGCATCCCGCGCCGGTAGCACAGCGCCGCGAGCACGGTCACCACGTCGTACGCCGTGGCCCGGTGGCCCGGCCGATCCGCCCGCCGGACGGCCGCACGCAGCTCGTCGGCGAGCTGGTCGAACCTGGCACGCCACTCGGCGCCCTCGATGTCGCCCGCCGCGAGCAGCGCCACACCCTCCTCCTGCGCCCACTTCAGGTGCCTGGCGTGGGACTCGACCAGCTCCCCGGCGTCGTCGAGCAGCTCGGCGCCGTATTGGCGCACGGTCTCCAGCGCCCGGTACCGGGTGCCGTCCGCGGTGGTGGTGAGCACCAGGAGGCTCTGGTCGGCGAGTGCGGCGAGGTGCGCACCCACCTCACGACGTGAGACCGGATCCCACCCGGCGATGGCAGCGGCCCCGTCGGCCCGGAACGGCCCCGCGAACGCCGACACCCTCCGCAGCACCGCCTGGGCGGGCGCGTCCAGGAGCGCGCAGCTCCAGTCGAGCATCGACCGCAGCGAGCTGTGCCGGCCGTCGACGCGACGGCCGCCCGTGAGCAGCTGCAGGCGGTCGGCCAGCCCGTCCTCCAGCCCGTCCAGCCCGATCGACGGCAAGCGGGCCGCGGCCAGCTCGATCGCTAGCGGCACGCCGTCGAGGCCCCGGCAGATCCTGGCGACCCGGCTCCGGTCGGCCGCCGACAACACCGAGCCCGCAGACGTGGCGCGTTCTTCGAACAGGGCGATCGCGTCGCCGTGCCCACTGCCCTCGTGCCCAGTGCCGTCGTGCCCAGTGCCGTCGTGCCCAGTGCCGTCGTGCCCGGAGACGGACATGCCCGCCACCGGGAACACCCGCTCGAACGGCAGCACAAGTCGCGCCCGGGTGGTCGCGAGCACGACCAGCTCGGGGCTGCCGGCCAGCAGCCGCTCCACCAGCAGCGCGACGCCGTCCAGCAGGTGCTCGCAGTTGTCCAGCACGAGCAGCGCCTGCCGGTCGGCGGCCCAGCCGAGCAGCGTGTCCTCGGCCGTGCGGCCCTGCTGCTCGCCGAGCCCGAGAGCGGCGGCGACCGCCGCGGCGACCATCTCGGCGTCGGTGACGGGCACCAGGTCCACGTACCAGACGCCGTCGGCGAACCGGCCCACGACGTCGGCGGCGACCGCTTGCACCAGCCGCGTCTTTCCGACCCCGCCGGGGCCGACCGCGCTGACGAGGCGCTGACCGGTGAGGGCGTCGGCCAGGGCGGCGCGCTCGGCCGCACGGCCGACGAACGAGGTGAGCGCCGACGGCGCCACCCGCCGCTGCACGACAGGGCCGGACGGGACCGCCGGGAGGCGCTGCTCGGCGGCCACCGAGACCAGCGCGCGGCGGTCGTTCGCCCCGAGCTTGCGCAGCAGCGACGACACGTGGCTCTCGACGGTGCGGATCGAGATGAACAGCCGGGCGGCGATCTCGGCGTTGGTGAGGTGCTCGCCTACCGCGGCCAGTACTTCCGCCTCACGGGCCGAGACCGTCGGCTCGATCGTGCCCCCCTGCGTCACGACGACGATTCTGCCCCGCGAAGGCGACAGGATTCAGCCCTGTTGCAGGGAGGTCATCATCGCCTCGACGGCGATCTCCGGTTTGACGTTCTGGTCCAGCGCGGTGCGGCACGCCAAAACGGCCTCCAGCCTGCGCAGCACCGACTCGGGCCCCCACTCGGTGGCCGCGCGCCGGATGTCGGAGTCGCGGTCGGGGTGGGTGAGGGGCACCTGGGCCCCGCTGCCGACCACGAGCGCGTCGCGAAAGAACCCCGCCAGGTCGACGAGGGCGCGGTCGAGGGCGTCGCGCTGGGTGCGGGTGTTGCGCGACTTCTGCTGCCGCTCCAGATCGCGCTCGGCCGCCTTGGCGCCCCGCGCGGCTGCAGCGACTCCCTTGCCTGTGCCGCCCGCTCCCATGGCGACGGCCAACTCCTCGCGCTCTGCGGCGTCGCGGCTCTCGCTCAGTTCGCTGGCCTCGGCCTTCGCGTCGCGCACGAGGTCGCCCGCGTAGGTGAACGCGTCGCCGATCCCGCGGACGCGCAGCGGCAGGCCGAGGACCAGCTCCCGGTGGTTGCGCGCCTCGGGGTCGCGGGCGAGCCTTCGGGCCCGGCCGACGTGCCCACCAGCGACGGACGCCGCCCAGCTCGCCGTCTCCGGCTCGATCCCGTCGCGACGGACGAGCACGTCGGCGATCGCCGCCGCGGACGGCGTGTGCAGCGGCACCGGACGGCAGCGCGACCGGATCGTCACGGGGACGTCCTCGGGGTGGTCGGACGGCGCGCACAGCAAGAAGATCGTCTGATCCGGCGGTTCCTCGACGAACTTGAGCAGCGCGTTGGCGCCTCTTTCGGTGAGCCGGTCGGCGTCGGTGATGATCAGGATCTGGTACCGGCCGGTGACGGGGCGCCGCGCCGCCGACTGCACGAGCTGCCGCATCGACCGCACCGAGATCGACAGGCCCTCCGGCACGACCTCGCGCACGTCGGAGTGTGTGCCGGCCATGACCGTGTGGCACGACTGGCACTCCCCGCAGCCGTGGCGCGGGCACTGCAGCGCCGCCGCGAACGCGCGAGCTGCCACCGATCGGCCCGATCCGGGCGGGCCGGTGAAGAGCCAGGCGTGTGTCATCGCAGCCGGGCTCTCGGCCGCGGCGCTCAGCTCGGCGACGGCGGACGGCTGCCCGATCACCTCGTCCCACACCGTCACGGCGCAACTGCTCCCGCCCGGCCCGGAGGCTGCTCCTGCACCGGCTGGGCAGCGGCAGCGGCAGGAAGCACCGACTCGACGCCGCGGTACACCCGCTCGGCCACCTCGTCGGCAGAGCCGTCGGCGTCGACCACGACGTAGTGGTGGGGCTCGGCCGCAGCCATTCGCGTGAGCAGGCGCTGTACGCGGACATGCTCCTCACCCGCCACGCCGGCCCGGCCGGAACCCGAATCGGCCGCCTCGACGGGTGCGCGGTCGAGCAGCACCGACACGTCGGGCCGCAGCCGGCCGGTGGCCCATGCGGCGAGGTTCTCCAGCTCACCAGGGTCGAGTTCGGAGTCGGCGCGCTCGGCCGCGACGCCGAACTGCGCGATGGGGCTGACCAGGAACCGGTCGACGACCACCACCGAGCCGCTCGCGAGCGCGGGCCGGATGACCCGCTCCACGCGGTCGGCCTGCACGGCCGCGGCAGCCAGCGTCTTGGCCCGCACTCCGGACAGGGCGGCCTCGCGGGTGGCCGCGGCCCAGCGCTCGCGGTCGCGCTCGCCGCCGTCCGGAACGACGACGACATGGCCGGCGGCGCGCAGCCGATCGGCGAGGCGCGCCGCCTGTTCCGTGGTCTCCTCGGCCGGGGCCCCTTCGACCGCGATCAGCACCCCCCTGTCGAAGCGCGGTTCGCCGCGTCGCAGGGCGGCCAGCAGGTCGGGGAGGATCGGCTCGGTGCGCCGGTCGTCCATCTGCCGGTAGGCGAGTGTGCCGACGACCGCGGCCACGAGCCCGCCCCCGAGCATCACGACCCGGGTGCCGTCGATCAGGAAGGGGGTGCCGAACAGTTCGATGCGCTGGGCGTTGACCAGGCCGACGATAAGCGGCACGACCGCCATCGACCCGAGCAGCGTGAGCCGCACGATCGACTGCACGAACGCGACGATCCGGCCGCGGATCTCGTCGGCGACCTGCGAGCCGATGATCGTGAGGCCGGTGAGGAAGGCGATGCCGGCGAAGCCGCCGACAAGCATCACGGCGGCGATCGCGATGAAGAGGTGCGGGGCTATGGCCACCAGCACGAGCGCCAGCCCGGCCGCGACGATCGCGGCGCCGAAGATGCGGTTGTGCGGGATCCGCCGCGCCATCCGGGGCGCTGCGCCCATCCCGATCGCCAGCCCGATGAAGACCGCGGCGAACAGGATGCCGTACGCGGCGTTGCCACCGCCGAGGCTGGCCGCGTATAGCGTGGCCGAGCCGATGACCGTGCCGCCGGCCGCGAACGCGCCCACGATGCCGATGACGAGCCCGCGGATGAGCGGGGTGCGCACGACGAACGTGGCACCGTCGCGCAGCAGGGTGAGCACGCTCGGCGCGGTGGCCCGCCGTTCGGTGGCCCGCCCGGAGATCTCCGGGATCCGGAAGAGCACGGTGAGCGCGATGACCAGGTAGGCGACGCCGCTGAGCACCAGCGCGACGAACACGGTGGGGAGCGCCGAGCCTGCGCCGCCGAAGAACCCGCCGAGGCTGGAGAGCACCGTGAACAGGCCGGACGCCGTGATGACCGCGACGCCGTAGGTCATCACGAGGTTGAGCTGGTTTGCCGTCTCGACCTGGTCGGGCCTGCGCAGCAGGTTGGGCACCGACGCGTCCTTGGCCGGGATCCAGAAGAGAGCGCAGATCTCGATGAGGAAGGTGGCGGCGAAGAGCCACCACAGCGACCCGACCAGCGGGATCGAGACGAAGAGCCCGAACCGCAGGAGGTCGCACACCACGATGACGCGCCGGCGGTCGAACTTGTCGGCGAGCGCGCCCGCGAGCGGTCCGAGGAAGATCGCTGGGAGCAGCTTCGTGGCGACGACGCCGCCGAGCGCGAAGCTCTGCGCCTGATAGCCGCTAGTGAGCTGGGTGGCCAGCGCCGACAGCGCGAGCAGACTCAGCCAGTCGCAGACGGCCGAGACGGACGTGACCACCCACAGACGCCGGAACGCGGGGATGGCCAGCACACTGCGGACACGGTGGGCTGTGGGCGCAGTAAGCCGGGGCGCACCGGACTCCAGTCCGATCGCTCCTCACCTCCTCCGCGTCGGCCGTGATCGGCCGGCCGGGGGCGGAACGCGGGCTCCGCCGTGGTGCCTTCAGGGTAGTCGGGCGGACCGACCGGCCCCGGCCTGGGCATCTGCGCGGGTCACAGCGTGTTCTCAGCAGTGGAGCAACTGCCCGGAACGGGATTCACCACGGGTAGAGGAGCGAAGCGACCATCTGCACCACGATCAGCGCGAACACCAGCACGAAGAACAGCGTGAACACGCGAGACCCGAACCGGCCGCGCGTGCGCCGGGAGAGCCCGAGGATGGCCGGCTCCTCGACGATCCGCGGCCTCGGCGGCGCACCGGGGATGATCACCGCCCGCACGGGCACGGGCGGCCGCGGCTGGGGCTGGGGCTGGCGGGGCGGCGGGATCGTGGCGGGCGCCGCCTTCTGCTCGGCGGCCTTCTGCTCGGCGGCCTTCTGCTCGGCGGCCTTCTGCTCGGCGGCCTTCTGCTCGGCGGCCTTCTGCTCGGCGGCCTTCTGCTCGGCGGACTCTGGCGGCGGCCACGGCAGCGTGCACTCCCCGGTCAGCCAGGCCGGGACAACGGACGTGGCCCGTGTCGCCGTGGGGGCGGACGTTCCCTCCGGCGCCAGCTCGGGCGGATACTCCGGCGCGGCCGACGGGCTACCACTGGCAGCAGTGCCGCCCTGGTCAAACCGCGCGTCCCCCGGCCCGACGGTCATGCGGCGGATGCTAGGCCGCCGACAGGCCACTCGGGGCGGACGACGCGTCAGGTCAGGGGCGGACCACACCGTTGGCCGAGCGCCGGCGGCGCCCGGCGGGGGCCGCGGTCACTCACCGCCACCACCACCACCGCCGCCGTTGCCGTTGCCGTTGCCGTTCCCGTTCCCGTTGTCGTTGCCGTTCCTGTTTCCGCCGCCACCGTTACCACCACCGCCACCACCGCCACCGCCACCGGACGACCGTCCGTCTGACGGGGCCGGCGGCGGCGGGGGCACGGAGCCGCTGCTCACGCTGAGCTGGATCGTCTCCCCGGGGAGCGCGGATCCCCGCGGGCTCTGCCCGACGACCGTGCCCCGCGCGGCGGCGTTGTCGACCGTGCGCGTCGAGACGGCCCACCCGGCGCGCTCCAGGATCGCGCGGGCGTCGTTCTCCGCCCGGCCCACGACGTCCGGCACGCGCGATGCGGCGCCGCCCTCGAGGAAGCGATCCTCCACGGCCGGCAGCGGGATGACCGGCTGGCCCTCCAGCAGCGGGCGCATCGCGCCGAACCACGTCTGCGCGGGCGTCTTGCCGCCGAAGATGGTGCCGGAGCTGCAGGCGAACGGGGCGCCGCCGCCGTCGCACAGCGGGCGGGGCGAGTTCGAGTTGTCGAAGGTGATCACCGCGCCGGACATCTGCGGGACGAACCCGACGAACGCCGCCGACTTGTGCTGCTGGGTGGTGCCGGTCTTGCCCGACATCGGGCGGTCCCAGCCCACCTCTCGGGCCGCGCCGGCCGCCGTGCCGCCCGGGAGGTCGTCCTTGCTGAGCGCGTTGAGCAGCGCGTTCGCCAGGCCGGGCTCGACGACCTGCTCACAAGGCGCTTCGGTGACGGGCACCGGGCTGCCCGCGGGATCGGTGATCGACTCGATCGGGCTCGGCGGGCACCACATGCCTGCACTGGAGAGCGTCGCGCCGACGTTGGACATCTCCAGCACGCTGGCCGGGCTCACGCCGAGCGTGAACGATGCCAGTCGCTGGGCCTTCGTGACCTCAGCGATCGACCGGTCGGTCGGCCGGCCGGTGTTCGGGTCGACGAACGGGGTGGTGGCGAGCGAGCGCATGCCCAGCCGCACGGCCATGTTGACGACGTCCGGGACGCCGGTGAACTCCTCCAGCTTGATGAACGCCGTGTTGGGCGACTGCGCCAGCGCGTCGGTGAGCGTCAGCCGCTCCGGGTAGCTCCCCGCGTTCGCCACGGGGAACGGGCGGCCCGCGCCATCGGTGTAGATCGGCGACGCGTAGCCGCTCGGCGGCACTGCGAGCTGGTAGTTGATGCCGAGGCCCTTCTCGAGGGCCGTGGCGGCGGTGAAGATCTTGAAGACCGAGCCGGAACCCAGGTTGACCGGCTCGTACGGCAGCCCGTAGCTCGTCTCCTGTGCCTCGGCGTCGAGCCCGAACGTGCGGCTGGAGGCCATCCCGAGCACGCGGTGCTTGGTGGCTCCCGGCTGCACCACCGACATGACGTTGGCGACGTTGGGCTGCCGCGGGGGCACTTCGGCGTCGAGGGAGGCCTTCATGCGCTCCAGCACCGTGCGGTCGAGCGTGCTCTTGATCGTGTAGCCGCCGCGGTTGAGCTGGTCCATCGAGAAGCCGGCCTCGGTGAGGTAGTCCACGACGTACTTGCAGAAGAATCCCGCGTCGCCCGCGCCGATGCAGCCGTTGGCCTGCGAGTTCAGCGGCTGGAGCACCCCGAGTGGGGCGGCGAGGGCGGCCTGGGCCTGCCGCTCGTCGATCATCTGCTGGTCGCGCATCAGCAGGATGACGAGGTTGCGCCGCTCCAGTGCGGCCTGCGGCCTGGTGACCGGGTCGAACGCCGACGTGCTGTTGACCATCCCCGCGAGCAGCGCGGCCTGCGGAACGGTGAGCTTGTCCGGCGTGGTGTCGAAGTAGAGGCGCGACGCCGACGTGACCCCCGCCGCCCCGTTGCCGAACGAGACGATGTTCAGGTACCGCGTGAGGATCTCTTCCTTGCTCAGGGTCTGCTCCATCTGGAGGGCGATCTGCGCCTCCTTGAGCTTCCGCGCAGGGGTCTGCTCGGTGGCCTTGAGCCGTTCGGTGTCGGTCTCCGCCGCGACGTAGAGCATGTAGTTCTTGACGTACTGCTGCGTGAGCGTCGATGCGCCCTGCACGACGTCGCCCGAGGCGGAGTTGGCGATGAGGGCCCGCAGCGTGCCCTGCCAGTCGACGCCTTCGTGCTGGTAGAAGCGGCGGTCCTCGACCGCCACGATCGCGGCCTTCATCGCGGGAGCGATGTTCCCGGCCGCCGCCGACGCCCGGTTCTGGTTCTGTTCGAAGAACCGCGCGATCGGGGCGCCTGCCGAGTCGGTGACGACGGTGGTCTGCGGCAGCGGACCGTCCAGCAGGTCGGTGGACACGCTGTTGACGCTGTCGCCCGCGTCGCTCGCGACCAGGCCCAGGCCTGCGGCGGCGGGGAACGTCATGCCTGCCACAACCAGGCCTGCGAGAACTCCCAGCCCGGCCAGCATCGCGATGGGCCGGACGAGGTGGCGCGGGACTCTCACGAAGGGCAGGGTACGCGGCGGGTCCGATTCCGCCCGTCAGGTCGTCGCGCGGCGAAGTTGAGTAGTTTTGCTCGGTTACGGGTGGAACCTCCCGCTTCCACAATCCGTCTGTGCTGGTCATGTCGGGCACGGGCGGACGTGGAGGGGGAGCAATGATGGCGGGCTGGTGGAACTGGCGGGGGGCGGCACGGTGCCGCACTGCCGATGCGGAAGGCCTCTTCGTCACGGGGGCGCGGCAGCGGGAGGCACGACAGTTCTGCCGGGCATGCCCGGTGCGCACCGAGTGCCTGGCCCATGCCCTCGACCACCGCATCGAGTTCGGTGTCTGGGGCGGCATGACCGAGCGCGAGCGCCGCGCCCTGCTGCGGGCGCGGCCGCACGTGCGGTCGTGGGCGGAGCTGCTCTTCCAGGCCCGCACCGCGCATTACGAGTCCGAGGCGGCGCAGCCCGCCTGACGACGGGCGACTTCCGGGTGTCAGCGGGCGGAGCGCAGGCGGCGGTCGCTGTCGGCCGTGCCTGGCTCCGGCTGTGCACCGGCCGCGAGACGCTCGCCCACCTCACGCAGCCCGTCCAGGTCGGCGACGTCGCCCGCCACCACCGGCACCCTGGTCACGGCCACCGAGGGGTGGGCGCTCGTGAAGCGTGAGAGCAGCCGCTCCTCGCGGTCGGCCAGCTCCACCCGGTCGGCGTGCAGACGCAGCACGGCCGCGGCGAGCGGGGCGCCGCGCAGGCCGTCGGCGGCGTGGCGGGCCTTCGTCGCGGAGAGCTCGGCGCGCACCGGGTGGGTGCGGTTGAGCACTAGCCCCGCGAGCGGCATCTCCTCGGCGGAGAGCCGGTCCACGAAGTACGCGGCCTCGCGCAGCGCGTCCGGCTCGGGTGCCGCCACCACCAGGAACGCCGTGCCCGGCGAGCGCAGCAGCGCGTACGTGGCCGTGGCGCGCTCGCGGAAGCCGCCGAACATGGTGTCGAACGCCTGCACGAACGCCGACGCGTCCGCGAGCATCTGCCCGCCGAGGATCGTCGACACCGCCTTGGCGAACAGCGTGAAGCCAGCGCCGACGATCTTGCGCAGGCCCCGCCCACCCGCCTTGGCGGGGGCGTAGAGCAGCCGGATCATCCGGCCGTCCAGGAAGTTCGACATGCGCTGCGGGGCGTCGAGGAAGTCCAGCGCCGAACGCGATGGGGGCGTGTCCACGACGATGAGATCCCACTCGCCGGTGGCGGCGAGCTGCCCCAGCTTCTCCATCGCCATGTACTCCTGCGTGCCGGAGAACGACGAGGAGATCGTCTGGTAGAAGGGGTTGGCGATGATCGCCGCGGCGCGGTCCGGGGCGCTGTGCATCTCGACCATCTCGTCGAAGGTGCGCCGCATGTCCAGCATCATCGCGTGCAGCTCGCCCGGCCCGGCGGCCCCGGCGACCCGTCCTGGCTCGTTGTCCAGCGCCTCCAGCCCGAGCGCCTGCGCGAGCCGCTTGGCAGGGTCGATCGTGAGCACCACGGTGCGGCGGCCGCGTTCGGCGGCCCGGATCGCCAGCGCCGCCGACGTGGTGGTCTTGCCCACCCCGCCGGACCCGCAGCACACGATCACCCGGGTGCCGGGGTCGTCGAGCAGCGTGTCGACGTCGAGGGGCGGTGGCACCTTCGACGAGCTCATGCATTCACCTCGGACAACGACCAGCCGCCGACGCCCTGCTCCACGAGCGTCTCCGCCAGCTCGTACAGCGAACCGAGGTCGACACCGTCCATGATCTGCGGCAGCTCCAGCCGGGGTAGGTCGGACGCCTCGGCGAGTCGCGCGAGCGCGGCGCCCTCTCCGTGCACCCGCACGGCATGCTCCACGGTCTCGGTCACCAGTCCGTCCACGACGTCGGCGGGCAGGTCGAGCCCGGCCGACGCCAGCCCGGCCCGGATCCGCTCGGCGTCGACGCGCCCACCCGCCGCCGCGGCCACGGAGCGGTCAGGCAGCCACTGGGGCCGCACCCGGTTGACGAACACGGCACCGGTCGGGAGCCCTGCGGCGGCCAGCTCGTCGACCGTCTCCAGCGTCTCGGTGACCGGCAGGTCCTCCAGCAGCGTGACGAGGTGCACGGCGGTGAGCCCCGAGTGCAGCACCTTCACCACACCCTCGGCCTGGCTGTGGATCGGGCCACTGCGGGCAAGGTCGGCCATGGCCTTGGTGACATCGAGGAAGCTCACGACGCGGCCGGTGGGCGGGGCGTCGAGCACCACGGCGTCGTAGACCGGGCGCCCGTCCGGGCCCTTGCGGTTGACGCACTCCTTGGCCTTGCCGGTGAGCAGCACGTCCCGCAGCCCCGGCGCGAGGGTGGTGGCGAACTCGATGGCGCCCATCCGCCGCAGCGTCCGCCCGGCCATGCCGAGGCGGTAGAACAGCTCGAAGTACTCCAGCAGCGCGGCCTCGGCGTCCACCGCGAGCGCGCGCACCTCCCCGCCGCCGGGCGCGACGGCGATCTTGCGCTCCTCATAGGGCAGCGGGGCCGTGTCGAAGAGCTGGGCGATGCCCTGCCTGCCCTCTACCTCCACGAGAAGGGTGCGCTTGCCCCCGGTGGCCAGCGCCAGCGCGAGCGCGGCGGCCACCGTGGTCTTGCCCGTACCGCCCTTGCCGGAGACGACGTGGAGGCGGGCGGCCGACAGCGCTGCTGGCCAACCGGTTGACGTCACCGGTCCAGGTTACGGAGGCCCGGCCCGACCGGCCGCCTGAACGGGGTGAGGCGCTGGCTACAGTGCTTGCCCATGAGCACTGCCGAGGTCACCAGGTGGGAGTACCTCACAGCTCCCGTGCTGGTCCACAACACCCAGGCCATCCTCAACAACTTCGGCCGTGATGGCTGGGAGCTGGTCGCGGTCACCACGGGGCTCAACCCCGAGCAGCTGGTGGCCTGGTTCAAGCGCCCAGTGAAGGGCTGACCGGCGTGGGCAACACGAGCGAGCGCCTCGCCGAACTCGGCATCACGCTGCCCTCGGTGCCGACTCCGGCCGGGGCCTACATCCCCGCGCGCCGCGTCGGCGACCTCGTCTACACCTCGGGCCAGGTGCCGATCGTCGACGGCAAGCCGGCGGCGCTGGGCAAGCTGGGCGCCGAGATCGACACCGAGGAGGGCTACCGGCTCGCGCGGATCTGCGCGCTCAACGCGCTCGCCGCTGTCGACGCGCTGGTCGGCATCGACTCGGTGTCCGGGGTGGTGAAGGTCCTCGGCTTCGTGGCCTCCGCGTCCGGCTTCACCGGCCAGCCCGGAGTCGTCAACGGCGCCTCCGACCTGCTCGGGGAGATCTTCGGGGAGACCGGAAGGCACGCGCGCTCCGCCGTCGGCGTGGCGGAGCTGCCGCTCGGAGTTCCCGTCGAGGTGGAGCTGATAGTCCAGGTCGGCACGCGTGACGTCCCCTGACGTCGCCTGCCACGACCTGCTGGTCCGGCTGGCCGGACGGCTGCCGGACGAGCTGCTGTGGCGCATGCGCGACTGGCTCGCCGACGGCGGCCGCTCCGTGCTGGGCGCCACGCTCCCACGGGAGCTCTTGCGCCACCGCGTCGGGCTGACCGACGCCGAGCGCGACCTGCTGGAGACGGCCGTCGGTGAGTGGGGCGCGTCGCACCGGCTGCTGGACGCCGTGCTGCCCGCCCTCGATCCCGACGAGGTCACGGTCACGTTCCGGGCCGACTCGAGCGCCGCCGACATCGACGCGGCCGCGCTGAGCGTGCTCGCCGTGGTGCGCGGCCATCCGGGCTGCGTGGAGCTCCGGCAGGGCTGGCGGCAGGCGGCGGGAACACCGGGCCAGCGGGTGGTGCTGGTGCTCGGCGCCGAGCGGCCGTGGGTGCTCGCGGGCACACTGCAGCGCGTTCTGCGGGCCCACGGCGACCGCACACCGTGCGTGGAGGTGCTCCCGCCGCACGGGAAGCCGCCCGCGTACCACCGGGCAGCCATCATCGGATCTACGCCGTTGTGGCGTTCTGCGGCGGCGCTGGCCGACGCGTGAGAAGAACCGGCTCGGTCGAGAGCGACGGGACGGGAGGGGGGCCAGGTGGAGGACGGGACGTCGTTTGGGGAAACGACGCACGAACTGCTGTTGGCGCTGGCCGGCCGAGTGGACGACGACTTGCTGGGCCGGGCGCGCGAGCTGGTGGCGGTGGGCGAGGACGCCCGCGCGGTCGAGCTGGTCACCGCGAGCCTCGTCGCCGGCCGCGCCGTGCTGCCGGAGCGGGTGCGATCAGCCCTCGTGGCGGCGGCGCGAGCGGCGCGCACCGACCTCGACCCGGGCGCCGCGCTCCCGAAGGCCGACCCCGAAGACGGCACCGAGCACCGGTTCGCCGCACCAGCTGACGACGACCCCGTGGCCGGGGCGCTCCTCGCGCTCCCGGCGCGCGCGCTCGCCGGATGCCACGTGCTGCTCGCCCGCCGCCGCACGCCGGCCGGCTCGGCACCCGGGCCGGTACCGCACCCCGTCGTGCTCGTGCAGGCCCCCGCGGGCGGGCGTCCCACCGAGGTGCTCGCCTACCAGATCGCGGTGGCCCTCGAGCGAGCCGACGTGCACGCCTCGGTGGAAGTGCTCAGCCCCGACGGCGCGCTGTCCGAGTACCACGCCGCGGCCCTGCGCAGCGCAGCCCCCGTTATCTCGGCCGACGACGCCGAGCCGGCATTCGCCGAAGTCCCGCGGCCTGCGCCCCGCAGAGAACGCGAAACGCGACCGGAGCCGGAGGAGCAGCCGGCCGCCCGGCGTCAGGTGCCCGACACCGCTGGGCTCCTCCGTCCGCCCGTGCAGAGCGACGCACTGTTGGGCGACGTGCTGCCCTCCGTCCGTGCGGAGCGCGAACCAGAAGCCCAGGAGGCAGACCGGCGGGGGCCTGAGCGCCGTGAGCCGGCCAGGCCCGTCGCCGTGCCGGACGCCACCGGCGAGGCCCGTGGCGCGGACGACTCCGACGACCCGGCCACCACGTCCGCGATGCCCGCGTCGATTCCCGCAGCAAGCCGTCGCCCCGCCCCGGAACGAGAGCAGGCGGAGCCCACACCCGAGCCGCCGGCTCGACCTGCCCCGCGCCCCGCGCCCCGGCCGGTCCCCACCCCTGCACGGATCAGGCGCCCCACCGTCACGCCGATCTCCCGCACGTCGGTGCCCAACCCCATCCCGCTGGTCCGTCGCGGCGGTCCGGCCTCGATCGTCCGCCCGATGGCGCCCATCGAGCCGGAGCCCGAAGCCGAGCTGCCGGTCGACGCCGCGGCAGCCGAGGTGACGGAGCCCCCGGCGCGCGAGAGCGTCCCGGCGCCGGACCGCCGCCCGGCCGACGCCGAGACCCCGGCGTTCCACTCGTTGAGCGATCCGCTCAACGGCCCGCTGAACGAGCCGTTGCTGGCGCCGCTGCTCGACCCGACGGTCCACGAGGACGACCCGCTCGCGGTCGGGGGTCGGCTGCCCGCC
This sequence comes from Pseudonocardia aurantiaca, assembly GCF_039526725.1. Taxonomy (NCBI): domain Bacteria; kingdom Bacillati; phylum Actinomycetota; class Actinomycetes; order Pseudonocardiales; family Pseudonocardiaceae; genus Pseudonocardia; species Pseudonocardia aurantiaca. The sequence continues at coordinate 462,875 of NZ_BAAAJG010000003.1, read as the reverse complement.
GAGGACGTGGCCCCGCCCGCCCGGGCAGATCACGACGACTGGTCGGCGGACTGGCTGTCCGGCACATGGGCGATGGCGCCCTCGGTCCTCGACGGTCCGCCCCGGGAGCGTGATCAGGCCGGCGATGAGGTCGCCGATACCGATTTCGAGGCCGAGGAAGCGGACGACCCGGTGGCCGAAGCGGAGCCGCCCGCCCCCCGGCCCGCTCCCGGTCGCCCGGCCCGGCACCGGTACACCGACGAACCCGCGTCACCGGAACCGGTGGCGGAGGCGGAGCCCGAGCGCCCGCGGCTCGAGTTGGAACCGAGCGGCGAAGCTCTCGGGCTCCGCCCGGAGTCGCTCTCGCGGCTGAGCGACGCAGACCGCCAACTGCTGGCGCGGCTGCAGGCCGAGCTGCTCGAAGGCCGTAGGCCGCGGGTCAGCAGGCGCGCGGGGATCGGCAACGGGGTCGGCCCGCACCGTCCCGGCAACAACGGGGTCGGCAACAACGGGGCCGGCAACAACGGCAGCCACCGGTCCGACCCGCCGGACCTGGCGGGCTGAGCCGGCCGGCCCGTCAGCGCGCGGCCGCGCGGACCTCGTCGACGAGCTCCTGCAGCCGCAGGCCGCGTGCGACGTCCAGCGCAGGCGGTGGGCCGGAGCCGTCGACCGCGGCGACGAGCTCGTCGAGCAGGGCGGCGTAGCACTCCTGCGGGTCGGCTGTGCGGCCCGCGAGCCGGTGGCGCCCGGCCGAGCCGAGCACCGTGAACTCGATCTCCGACGGGTCGATCGGCAGCCGCATCGAGAGCGTCACCGTGCTGTGCGCACCGCCGGCGTGGTCGAGCCCGAACCGCCACAGGTCCGGCTCGTCGTGGTGCGCCCACGCCACCCGGACGACCGGCCCGACGGCGGCGTCCAGCAGGTCGACGACGTGCGGGCCGAGGTCGAGGAGGGCGCCCTGCTCCTGACGCCACGCCGACCCCGAGTACGGCCCTCCCAGGAGCGAGCCGGAGAGCCAGCGCGCCGAGGCCACGGTGTCGGCACCCGCCGGCTCCTTCGGCATCCCCGCGAGCCAGGCACGGACAGCGGGCGAGTGGCGCATCGTCAGGACCATGGAGGAGTGCACGCCGGCGGCACGCACGGCGGCCACCACCTCTGTGGCCTCCGCGACCGAAGCCGCGAGCGGCTTCTCGCAGATCAGGTGTTTGCCCGCGGCGGCAGCGCGAACCGCGAGGGGGCCCTGCACGTGCGGCGGAACGGCGAACGCGACCGCGTCGACGTCGGCGAAGAGGGCGTCAAGGTCGGTGAACGCGCGGGTGTCGAACTCCGCAGCGAGCTCCTCCGCCACCTCGGGCCGGCGCGTCCACACGCCGGCCACCTCAAAGCCGGGGTGCGCAGCGAGGCCTGGTCCGTGCACCGTCCTCGCCCACGGACCACCGCCGACCAAGCCCACCCGCAACCGATCCACGCCCACCATCCTGCCTCGCGGCGGGCGGGCCGTGTCCCGTGGATCGTGGCCGACGGGCTTCGTGATCCAGATGGTTCCTGGCAAGGCGGAGGCAAGTCCTCGTACCGGGCGTACTTGGGCTTGCCGACAACGCAGCCAGGGGCCATCTGGGCGCGAAGCCCGCGGGTGACGATTCGCGGGACACGGCCTAGTGTCCGGGGGTGCCCTCCGCGCCCGTCGTTCCCCGGCCGGCGGCGACCGTGCTGCTGGTGCGCGACCATCCCACCCCTCCCCCCGGACGCACCCCGCTGCAGGTCTTCCTGCAGCGCCGGGCCGCCGGGATGGCGTTCGCAGGCGGGATGACCGTCTTCCCCGGCGGGGGCGTCGACCACGCCGATCGGCCCGACGCCACGCACTGGGCTGGCCCCGACCCGAGTTGGTGGGGCGAGCGGTTCGGCTGCGACCCCGAGCTGGCGGGCGCGCTGGTCTCCGCCGCCGTGCGGGAGACGTTCGAGGAGTGCGGGGTGTTGCTCGCCGGGCCGCACCTGCCCGAGGGCACTGCGCGGCTGCGGGCCGAGGCAACGGTGCGGCCGCGCGCCGAGGCCACGGTGCGGCTGCGGGCCGACCTCGTCGCGCGGCGCCGCACGCTCGCCGACGTCCTCGAACAGGAGGGGCTCGTCCTCGGCTCCGACCTGCTGCGGCCGTGGTCGCGCTGGATCACGCCCGAGACGTCCCCGCGGCGCTACGACACCGCGTTCTTCGTCGCGCGGGTGCCCGATGGGCAGGAGGCCGACGCGCACACGACGGAGGCCGTGGAGGCCACATGGTGGCACCCGGCCGAGGCTCTGGAGAGCTGGGAGCGCGGGGACGTGCAGCTCATGGCACCGACGCACCGCTCGTTGCAGGAGATAGCCGAGCACGCCGATGCCGCGTCCGTGCTGGCAGCCGCCGACGAACGGGTGATCCGGCCGATCCTGCCCATCGTGCGGCGTACGGGCGCGCAGGTCACCGTGATGCTGCCGGGCGAGCCGGGCTTCGAGCTGGCGGGCGAAGCGCCGGGAAGCTCGACATGAGCCATCCGGCCTACGGGGTGCTGCGCCCGGTCACCCCGCTCGCCTCGGTGCTGCTCGCGCGCAACCCGTCGCCGATGACCCTCGACGGCACCAACACGTGGGTGCTCCGCGCTCCGGGCGCCGAGGAGTGCGTGGTCGTCGACCCGGGCGAGGACGACGGAGACCACCTGGAGCGGGTGGCCGCGCACGGGCCCGTCGCGCTCGTGCTGCTGACCCACCGCCACCACGACCACGCCGGGGGCGCGCGGCGCTTCGCCGAGCTGACCGGGGCGCCGGTGCGGGCGCTGGACCCCACACTGGTGCTGGGATCGGAAGCGCTCGCGGACGGCGACGTCGTGAACGCCGGGGGCGTCGAGCTGCGGGTGGTGGGCACGCCCGGCCACACGTCCGACTCGCTGTCGTTCCTTCTCGGCGGACCGGACGCGGACCCGGCCGTACTCACCGGCGACACCATCCTCGGCCGCGGAACCACCGTGATCGCGCACCCGGACGGCGCGCTCGGCCCGTACCTCGACTCGCTCCACCGGCTCGCCGACCTCGCGCCGGGCACGGCGATCCTGCCGGGCCACGGGCCGGAGCTCGACGACGCCCCGGCCGTGGTCGCCGGGTACCTGGCCCACCGCGAGCAGCGGCTCGACCAGGTGCGCGCGGCGCTCGGCAGGCTCGGGCCGGACGCCTCGGCGCGGGCTGTGGTGGAGCTGGTCTACACCGACGTCGACCCGGTCCTCTGGCCGGCGGCCGAGCTCTCGGTGCTCGCCCAGCTGGAGTACCTGCGCGGCTGATCCGGCGCCAGGGTGGCGCGGCGGACCCACAGCACCACGGCCAGCACCACACCGGCGAGCCCGCCCGCCAGGAACGCCGACGGCGGGCCGGCCGCCTCCACGACGATCCCGGCGGCCGACTGCCCGGCGGCGAGCCCGAGCGTCGCGGCCGTGACGACCCAGCCGAACGCCTCGGTGGCCGTGCCCTCGGGCGCCGCGATGTCGACGGCCAGCGAGTGGGCCGTGACCTGCGGCGTGATGAGCGCCCCGGCCGCGAGCATCACCACCACGAGCAGCGCGAACGACGGGACTGGCCCGACGACCGCCATCGCGGCCACCAGCACTCCGAACGCCCCGAGCAGCGCGGGCATGCGCAGGTGCAGCGGGCGCGGCCACGGCCGCATGCTGTAGAGCACCCCGGCGAGTACGGAGGCCACCGACCAGGCCGAGAGGAGCAGGCCGCCCGTGGCGGGCGAGCCGGCCGCCGCCGTGAACGCCGGCACCCCGACCTCGACGAACCCGACGACCAGCCCGAACCCCAATGACGCCAGCGCAACCGTCCTCATCGCGGGCCGCGCCAGTGCTCCGAGCGCGCCGATCGACGGGCCTGCCGGAGCGGGTCGCAGCACCCGGACCGGGCGCGTGACCGCGAACGCCGCTGATCCGACCGTCATGGCCGCGGCCGCGACAACGAAACCGGTGCCCGGCCACGGGGCCACCACCAGCAGCGCCGCGACGGCCGGGCCCAGGATGAAGAACACCTCGAGGCTGATGGCCTCGTAGCTGTAGGCGGCGTCCCGTCGCGGGCCGGGCGGGACGAGCTCGGCCCACAGCGCCCGCGACGTGCCCGGCAGCGCCGGCTGCACGAGCCCGGCAAGCAGCGCGAGGACGACGAGCAGCGCCAGCGGCTGCCGCGTGTGCACGGCGACCACGAGCACGGTGGCGGCGAGCCCGAACAGCCCGGCGGCCACCAGCAGCGGCCGCGTGGGGCCGAGCCGGTCGATCACCCGACCCTGGCCCACCGAGCCGAGCGACACCCCGGCCAGCGTGCCTGCGGAGACGAGCCCCGCCGCGGCGAATGAGCCCGTGGCGCGCTGGACGTAGAGCAGCGTGGCCAGCCCGATCATCGCGATGGGGAACCGGCCGAGCGCGGACGCGAGCACGGGCGCGAGCGCCCCGGGCGCGGTCAGGGCGGCGCGATAGTCGGCGAGGGATGCGGACGAGCCCGACATCGCACCAGGGTCGCACACTTTTTGGTACGCACGTACCAGTTTCTGCAGGAGAACGGCGACAGGCGTCGCCGGAGCCCGGGCCTGGCGTCGTCGGAGCCCAGGCCTACCGGGCCCGGCGGGCCAGCCGCTCGGGCTCGAGAATGAGCACGCTCTTGCCCTCCAGCCGCAGCCAGCCGCGGTGGGCGAAGTCGGCGAGCGCCTTGTTCACCGTCTCCCGGGAGGCGCCGACGAGCTGCGCGATCTCCTCCTGCGTGAGGTCGTGGGTGACCCGCAGCAGGCCCGACTCCTGCGACCCGAACTGGCGGGCGAGCTGCAGCAGCGACTTCGCCACGCGACCGGGGACATCGGTGAAGATGAGGTCGGCGAGCATGTTGTTGGTGCGCCGCAGCCTCCGCGCGAGCACCCGCAGCAGCTGCTCGGCGATCTCGGGGCGCTTGCCGATCCACTCGCGCAGGGCGCCGCGGTCCATCGTGAAGGTGCGGACCTCGGTGACGGCAGTGGCGGAGGACGTGCGCGGTCCGGGGTCGAAGATCGAGAGCTCGCCGAACATGTCGGATGGCCCGGCCACCATCAGCAGGTTCTCACGGCCGTCAGGCGACTTGCGCCCGATCTTGACCTTGCCGCTGCCGACGATGTAAAGGCGGTCGCCCGGCTCACCTTCTGCGAAGATGACATGCCCACGGGGGAACTCCGCCGGCTCGAGCGCCTGGGCAAGCGCCTCTGCCGCGTGAGGCTCCACGCCCTGGAAGATCCCTGCGCGGATCAGAATTTCGTCCACTGCACCGCTCCTCGTCCCCACCGCTGCCCCGCGGCGGATCACCGGCGGGTCAGTCTACGGGGGTGCGCGCACCCTGTGTGACGTGGCAACCGCCGTTTTCGACGCACGACCGGGCAAGTTTCGCGCGAGACCGCCACGCTAGGACCCGATCGAGCCTTCCGTACTGCTCAGGCAGCTCTGCTGCGCTTGGCCGAGCGCCTGCCCTTCGCCCCACGGTTGCGGAGCCGGAAGAGCTCGAGAGCCCGGCCCGTACCCTGCCTGAACAGGGCACGCAGCTCGTCGGGACGCGGTCGTTCAAGCAGCTCCTCGAGCTCCTCCGGCCGCACGGTCGATTCCCGCAGCTTGGACTCCACGCGCTCCATGCCGAGCGCGAAGAACATCACCAGCGGCGGCACGAGGACGGACAACCAGGCAGTCATATCGGAGTGGATGCTCTCGCACGGCAGCCGCGGGCGCGCGACCGGGGTGGGTGCGCCATGACCCCGATACCGATTCGTAACCTTCTACATCACCCTGGGTAACGAATCGGATCGCGAGCGGAGGCCCCGCGGCCCCGCAGAGGCCGTCGTCGGATGTCGGTGGGCAGCCGTACGCTCGTTGTCGTGACCACCGCTTCCCGCAGGCCTGCCGATCCCAGCAGCCCGGCCGGTGCCACGGCGCGCACGACGCCCACGACACGCAGCGCTGCCCGGCTCGCCAAGCGGGTGTCCGAAGGGGAGCCGCCGCTCGGCCGGGCCCGCCGGGTAGGGCGGATGCTCCGCACCCTCGCCGCCACCCACCCCGACGCACACTGCGAGCTCGACTTCACCAACCCGCTGGAGCTCGCGGTCGCCACCGTGCTCTCGGCGCAGTCCACCGACAAGTTGGTCAACTCCGTCACGCCCGCGGTGTTCGCGAAGTACCCCACTGCGCTGGCCTACGCGCAGGCCGACCGCGCCGAGCTGGAGGAGATGATCCACAGCACCGGGTTCTTCCGGAACAAGGCCAACTCGCTCATCGGGCTGGGCGCCGCAGTCGTCGAGAAGCACGACGGGGTGCTCCCGCACACGCTCGAGGAACTGGTGGCGCTGCCCGGCATCGGACGCAAGACGGCCAACGTCATCCTCGGCAACGCCTTCGACATCCCGGGCATCACCGTCGACACCCATTTCGGCCGGCTCGTCCGGCGCTGGGGCTGGACGCAGGAGGAGGACCCGGTCAAGGTCGAGCACGCCGTCGGCGCGCTGGTGCCCAAGCGCGACTGGACGATCGTGTCGCACGAGGTGATCTTCCACGGCCGTCGCGTCTGCCACGCCCGCAAGCCCGCGTGCGGCGCCTGCAGCCTCAGCGCCGACTGCCCTGCCTACGGCACCGGCCCCACCGACCTGATGAAGGCCGCCGCGCTGGTCAAGGGCCCGTCGCGGCCGCACCTGCTCGCCATGGCCGGCGTACCGGACGACTCGGCGCCCCCAGCCGCTCCCGGCGAGGACCAGGACGCCCCGTGAACCGAGTCGGCGCGCGGCGCTCAGAGATCATCTCTACCGTGGTCGTCGTGCTGCTCGCCGCCGCCGCCGTGTTCGCCTTCTGGCCCCGCAACGCCGGAGCCCCCACCGCGGGCGCCCGGCCGGATGGCCCGCAGGCTGTCGCCGTCTCCGACGCCGAACTGGCTGCACCACGCGCCGCGGCCGGGCTGCAGCCGTGCCCGGCGCCTGCCGACGCGCCCGCTGCCGGCCCCCTGGCGGGCGTCTCCGTCCCGTGCCTCGGTGCGGCCGGCTCCGTCGACCTCGGCGCGGCTCTGGCCGGGCGACCCGCCCTGCTCAACGTCTGGGCATCCTGGTGCGGCCCGTGCCGCGACGAGCTGCCCGCGCTGGCCGAGTACGCGGCCCGGCCGGGAGCCGTGCCGGTACTGGGCGTCGACGTGCAGGACGACCCGCGGGCCGCACTGACACTTCTCACCGACATCGGGGTGCGGCTGCCGTCGGTCACCGACCCGAACGACGCGCTGCGCGTCGCGCTCGGCGTCCCGCCGGCGCTGCCTGTCTCGTACGTGGTGCGCGCCGACGGCACTGTCCTGAGGGTCGACCCACCCACGCCGTTCCGCACCGCCGACGACGTGGCGGCCGCCGTGGAGCGGCTGTCGTGACACGCCAGATGAGCGCGCTGCAGCCGCACCTCGCCCCAGGCTGGCTCCAGCCGCTGCTCGCCGGCGTGCGCGATGTCGACGCCGCCGGCCTGCTCCGCCACCGCTCGGCTCCGCCCGCCGAAGGTGGCCGGCACGCCGCAGTGCTGGTGCTGTTCGGCGAGGATCCCCGGCACGGCCCGGACGTGCTGCTGATGGAGCGGGCCAGCACGCTGCGCAACCACGCGGGGCAGGTCGCCTTCCCCGGCGGTGGCGCCGACCCCGGCGACCCGGACGCCGTGGGCACCGCGCTGCGCGAAGCCGAGGAGGAGACGGGCGTCGAGCCGTCGGGGGTGGTGCCGCTCGCCCTCCTGCCGGAGCTGTTCGTGCCGCCGTCCGGATTCGTCGTCACGCCGGTGATCGCCCACTGGGCGCGGCCGGTGGCGGTGCACGCGGCCGACCCGGGGGAGACCGCCGCGGTCGTGCGGGTGCCGCTGGCCGAGCTGGCCGACCCCGCCAACCGGCTCCGGGTGCGCCACCCCTCAGGCCTCACCGGCCCCGCGTTCACCGTCGCGGGGTTGCTCGTGTGGGGTTTCACAGGGGGCCTATTGTCCGCGCTGTTGGATCGGGGTGGATGGGCTCGACCGTGGGACACCACTCGGGTGGCGGACCTAGCCACAGCGTGGTCGACGGCGCGGGCTGGTCGGCGGGAGGGCGCAGGATCATGAGCTCGGGGCCTCGAGAGGTCGGGGCGGTCGGGGTACGCACGACGACGGAGCGGACAACAACGTGAGTTGGGTCGATGTCGTCGTCATCCTGCTCGCGCTGATCGCCGCAGTATCCGGATGGCGGCACGGCATGGCCGTCGCGCTGCTGTCGTTCGTCGGCGTGCTGACCGGAGCCGTGCTCGGGGTGCGTCTCGCGCCACTCATCGCCGCAGGCGTGGAGGCCCCGACCACGCGGATCATCGTCAGCATCGTCGTCGTAGTGCTCCTCGTCGCGCTCGGCGAGACCACCGGGGTCTTCTTCGGCAGACGCATCCGCGACCGCATCACGGGCGAACGCACCCTCCAGGTCGACTCGACACTCGGTTCCGTCCTGCAGGCCATCACCGTCGTGCTGGCCGCATGGCTCGTCGCGCTCCCGCTCGCCTCCGCGAGCTTCCCCGGCCTCGCCGCGGGCGTCCGCGGGTCGGAGGTTCTACGGGCTGTCGACTCCGTGATGCCTGAGGGCGCCAAGGCCCTGCCGGCCGAGCTGCGCCAGCTACTCAACAACTCGGGATTCCCCGACGTTCTCAGCCCGTTCGCCGAGACCCCGATCACCGAGGTCGGCCCGCCCAATCCGCTGCTGGCGCAGAGCCCGGCCGTGGCCGATGTGGCGAGCAGCGTGCTCAAGATCCGGGGCCGCGCGCCGTCGTGCGCCCGCCAGCTCGAGGGCTCCGGGTTCGTGATCGGCCCCGAGCTCGTGCTCACCAACGCCCACGTCGTCGCGGGCACGTCCGAGACCGGCGTGGAGGTCACGGGCAGGCGCGGGCGGGTCAGCGAGCTGGCCGCGGAGGTCGTGCTCTACGACCCTTCGGTCGACCTCGCCGTGCTCCGCGTGCCCGACCTCCAGGCCACGCCGCTGACGTTCGACCCGCAGCCGGCGAGCGCGGGCGACGACGCCATCGTGCTCGGCTACCCGCTCGACGGGCCGTTCACCGCGACGGCGGCCAAGGTCCGGTCGATGATCAACCTCAAGGGCCCGGACATCTACGACGACGGCGAGGTCACCCGCCAGGTTTACACGGTTCGCGCGGTCGTCCGCTCCGGCAACTCCGGTGGCCCGATGATCGCTCCCGACGGCCGCGTGATCGGCGTCGTGTTCGGCGCCGCGCTCGACGACCAGGAGACCGGATTCGTGCTCACCGTCGAGCAGGTGGCCGGTGTGGCGCAGGCGGCAGCTACCCTCCGCAGTGAGGTGGCTACGGGCAACTGCGCTGCGTGAAACTGCGCCCGCCTGGATAACGCGCGCGGCGATCCACACGACGCCGCAGGGTAGGTGACCTGCGATGTCCTGGAGGTCGGGTTGACCCCTACCGCGCCCAAGAGCCGTGAGGCCGCGAGCACCGTCGTGCCGCTGCTCGCCGGCGCCACCATGGCCGCAGCAGGTGTGCTGCTGCTCGGGTGGCCGCACCGGCCGCCGCTGCCGGGCCAGGCGGGTGCTCTGGCAGCCGTGGCCCTGATGGTCGTGGCGCTGCTGCTTGTCTTCGTGCCCGCGCTGCCGAGGTGGCGGCGCTAGCGCCGTGAAAACAAGGTTCCTTGCCCGCCCCGCCGGCATTCACCCACGTTCGGCGCGAAAGCGGTCGCTCGAACATGACGAGTCCGGTGGGTATGCCACCCACTCGAGGTCGTGCGACTGTGAAAGGTCCGTCCGTACCGGCCCTGGAGCGGAACCGGTACCTGTCCCCATCGTCGACAGCGACGAACTCGAAGCCCTCAGCTTCCAAGTATCGGAGCAGACTCGATCGAGGACGGTCACCCCCATTGGGTGGAGCCATAATTCATCTCGCCTCACGCTGACGATCGTTCGGGTCTGAATGCGCTCAGACTCCAGGGCCTACGAGACGTCGCGCGTGATCGTCTGGTCGCGGCCGGGCCCGACGCCGATGGCGCTCACCGGTGCCCCGGTCAGCTCCTCGATCCGCTGCACGTACGCCTGCGCGTTGGCCGGAAGCTCCTTGAAGGTCCGGTACGCCGACAGGTCCTCGAACCAGCCGGGCATCTCCTCGTACACGGGAACCGCGTGGTGCACGTCGGTCTGCGTCATCGGCATGTCGTCGACGCGACGGCCGTCCACCTCGTAGCCGACGCAGATCGGCACCCGCTCGAGGCCGGAGAGCACGTCGAGCTTCGTCAGGAAGAAGTCGGTGATGCCGTTGACGCGCACCGCGTAGCGCCCGATCACCGCGTCGAACCAGCCACAGCGGCGGGGCCGCCCCGTGGTGACGCCGACCTCGCCGCCGGCCTTGCGCAGGTGCTCCCCCATCGCGTCGAGAAGCTCGGTGGGGAACGGGCCCGAGCCGACGCGTGTGGTGTAGGCCTTGAGGATCCCGATCACCCTGGTGATCTTGTTGGGGCCGATGCCGGAGCCGACAGCAGCGCCGCCCGCGGTGGGGTTCGAGCTGGTGACGAAGGGGTAGGTGCCGTGGTCGACGTCGAGCAGGGTGCCCTGAGAGCCCTCCAGCAGGATCGACTCACCGGCCTCGAGGGCCTGGTTGAGCAGGAGCCGCGTGTCGGCGATCCGGTCGGCGAAGCGGCGCCCGCTCGCGAGCACGGTGTCCACCACCTCGTCGACGTCGAGCGCACGCCGGTTGTAGACCTTGACCATCACCTGGTTCTTGAACTCCAGGGCGGCCTCGACCTTCTGGTGCAGGATCTTCTCGTCGAGCACGTCGGCCACCCGCACCCCCACCCGGGCCACCTTGTCCTGGTAGGCGGGGCCGATCCCGCGGCCGGTCGTGCCGATCTTGGCCTTGCCCAGGAACCGCTCGGTGACCTTGTCGATGGCCACGTGGTACGGCATGATCAAGTGCGCGTCGGCGCTGATCATCAGGTTGCTGGTGTCCACACCGCGGGCCTCGAGCCCGGCGAGCTCGTCGAGCAACACGCCCGGGTCCACCACCACGCCGTTGCCGATCACGTTGCGCAGGCCGGGTGTGAGGATCCCGGACGGGATGAGGTGCAGGGCGAAGTCCTGGCCGTCAGGGAGCACGACCGTGTGCCCGGCGTTGTTGCCACCCTGGTAGCGCACGACCCACTGGACCTGGCCCCCGAGCAGGTCGGTCGCCTTGCCCTTGCCCTCGTCGCCCCACTGGGCGCCGATCAGCACGATCGCCGGCATGTGAAACTCCAGTCCTGGACGCGCGGCGGTGCGGTCACCGCGGCGGGGAGGGTAACCGATCTCGTGGGCTCGATCGATTCGAACGTGGTGCTGCTGAGCTGCTCCGATACCGGGCAGCCGCGGCGGCTCCCCGATAACGGTAGCCGCCGGGAAGACGATCTCGCCGCCCTCCCCGCGGCCGCGCTCCCGGCGCGACCCGACCGCACGGCCATCGACCCCGTCCTCGCCGAGCACGAGCCCCGCCGCGTGCTCGTCGCGGGCACCGACGCCGACCTGGCGGCGGTGCTGGTGCGGCTGCTGCGCACCGACCGGCTCAGGGTCGAGGTCGCCTACCTCCCCGTTCGGCGCTCACCTGCGACCGTCGCGTGGGGCCTTCCCACCGGCCCGGCGGCCGTCGACCTCGCGCTCGACGGCGCCGCATCGCCCGTCCCGCTGGTCCGCGACGACTCGGGCGGGGTGCTCGTCGGACGTGCGGAGATCGCCGACCTGCGCGGCGAGTGCTTCTGCGACGACGTCCTGGTGCTGCGGGGCAGCGCGCGGCGACTGGTCGTCGCGCCGGGCCCGGCCGGGATCGCGGTGCGCGCCGGGTGGAGCGGGCGCGCCCCGGACGGCCAGGTGCGGCCGGTGTCCCCGCTCGCCGCGGGCGGCCGGGGATCGGCGGTCGGCCGGGCAGTGCAGGTGGGCTGCGAGCCGGCCACGGTCGTCGTCGACGGGGTGGCGCACCCGCGGCCCGTACCGCGGTGGACCTGGTACCGGCACACCACCGATTGGCGGCTCGTGCGGCCCTGAACCGAGCGGTACAGGACACACTCCGGCGCCGGGAACCGAAACACCCGCGCCACATGTGAGTAACACGGCGTCTTGATGATGGCGCTCATGCACCTGAGTCCCCAGGAGCGCGACAAGCTGCTCGTGCACGTCGCCGCCGACGTCGCGAGGTCCCGCAAAGCCCGCGGGCTGCGGATGAACTACCCGGAGGCCGTGGCCCTGATCACCGACCACGTGCTGGAGGGAGCCCGCGATGGGTGCTCCGTCGGCGAGCTGATGTCCAGCGGCCGCAAGGTGCTGTCCAAGGCCGACGTCCTCGACGGGGTGGGTGACATGCTCGACTCCGTGCAGGTCGAGGCCACGTTCCCGGATGGCACCAAGCTCGTCACCGTCCACAGCCCGATCGTCTGACGTGGCGGGCGGAGCAGCGCCGGGCGGACCCGGCGAGATCATCCCCGGCGAGGGGGCCGTCCCGCTCAACCCGGGCCGGGACCGGACCACCCTCGTCGTCACCAACACCGCGGACCGGCCCGTGCAGGTCGGCTCGCACTACCACTTCGCTGCCGTCAACCCCGGGCTCACGTTCGACCGGGCCGCGGCGTGGGGCACGCACCTCGACATCCCGGCAGGCACGTCGGTGCGCTTCGAGCCGGGCATCGAGCGCGAGGTTGTGCTCGTCCCGTTCGGCGGGGCGCGGCTCGTGCCGGGGCTGCGCGTCGAGTACGCGGGTGCGCTGGACGAACGCACGCCCGAACCCGGGCCGCTGACCTACGGAAGCGACACATGACGTCCATCGAGCGCGCGCGCTACGTCGACCTGTTCGGCCCGACCGTCGGCGACCGCATCCGGCTCGCCGACACGAACCTGCTGATCGAGGTCACCGAGGACCGCAGCCGCGGCGCCGCGTCGGGCGACGAGGTGCTCTTCGGCGGCGGCAAGGTGATCCGCGAGTCGATGGGCCAGTCCGCGCGCACCAGCGCGGAGGGCGCGCCCGACCTCGTGATCACCGGCGCCGTCGTTCTCGACCACTGGGGTGTGGTGAAGGCCGACGTCGGCATCCGCGACGGGCGGATCGTCGGCATCGGCAAGGCCGGCAACCCCGACACGATGGACGGTGTGGACGAGGCCCTTGTGATCGGGCCGTCCACCGAGGTGATCGCCGGCAACGGGCGAATCCTCACGGCCGGCGCGATCGACGCGCACGTCCACTTCATCTGCCCGCAGTTGGTGGACACCGCGCTCGCGGCCGGCATCACGACCCTCGCCGGCGGCGGCACCGGCCCCGCCGAGGGCACGAAGGCGACCACAGTGACGCCCGGGCCCCGTGCGATCGGCCGCATGCTCCAGGCGATGGACCACCTGCCGATCAACGTGCTGTTGATGGGCAAGGGCAACACCACCAGCGCCGAGGCGATGTGGGAGCAGCTTCGGGCCGGGGCGGGCGGGTTCAAGCTGCACGAGGACTGGGGCACGACACCGGCCGCGATCGACGCGTGCCTGAAGGTGGCCGACGCTTCCGGGGTGCAGGTGGCGATCCACACGGACACGCTGAACGAGGCCGGCTTCCTCGAGTCGACCCTCGCGGCGATCGCCGGACGCTCGATCAACGCCTTCCACACCGAGGGAGCGGGCGGCGGTCACGCGCCGGACATCATCGAGGTGGTCGGGACGACGAACATCCTGCCGTCCTCGACGAACCCGACGCGCCCGCACACGGTGAACACGATCGACGAGCACCTCGACATGCTCATGGTCTGCCACCACCTCAACCCCGGCGTGCCCGAGGACCTGGCCTTCGCCGAGAGCCGCATCCGCCCCACGACGATCGCCGCCGAGGACGTGCTGCACGACATGGGCGCGATCTCGATGATGAGCTCGGACTCGCAGGCGATGGGTCGCATCGGCGAGGTGGTCATCAGGACGTGGCAGACCGCGCACGTCATGAAGGCGACGCGCGGCGCGCTCGACGGCGACGGCGCGGCCGACAACCTGCGGGCCCGGCGCTACGTCGCGAAGTACACGATCAACCCCGCCATCGCGCACGGTATGGCACAGGAGATCGGCTCCGTCGAGGTCGGGAAGCTCGCCGACCTGGTGCTCTGGGAACCGAAGTTCTTCGGTGTTCGGCCCGAGCTGGTACTCAAGGGTGGCTTCATCGCCTGGGCGCAGATGGGCGACGCCAACGCCTCCATTCCCACGCCCCAGCCCGTGATGCCGCGGCCCATGTTCGGGGCGGCGCCGCTGGTTGCGGCGGCCACAAGCCTCAACTTCGTCGCGCACACCGCGATCGAGTACGGGCAACTGGACGGGCTCGGGCTGCGCAAGCAGGCGACCGCGGTGGCCGACACCCGGAAAGTGGGCAAGGACGACATGATCGCCAACTCGGCGCGGCCGGAGGTGAAGGTCGATCCGGACTCGTTCGCGGTGCGGATCGACGGCGACCTCGTCGAGCCCGCTCCCGTCACCGAGCTGCCGATGGCGCAGAAGTACTTCCTCTTCTGATGGGGTCGCTCGCCGCGCTCACCCTCGCCGACGCCAGGTTTCCCGGCGGGGGGCACGTCCACTCCGGCGGTCTCGAGGAGGCGGTGGCGCGCGGACTCGTCACAAGCGTGTCGGACCTCCGCCCGTTCCTCGCCGGGCGGCTGCGCACGACAGGGCTGGTCGGAGCCGCGTTCGCCGCGGCGGCCGTCGTCGCGGCGACCGGGATGGGCGCCCAGTGGGCCGCGCTCGACGCGGAGCTCGACGCGCGTACACCGGCGGCCGCGCAACGGGACGCGTCCCGGGCGCAGGGCCGGGCCACGCTTCGCGCCGCGCGGCTCGCCTGGCCCTCCCCGGTACTGGACGACCTGTGCGCCGTCGCGCGCCACCCGCACCACGCCCTGCTTGTCGGTGCCGTGGTCGGCGTCGACGGCGGGAGCCCGGCCGAGGCCGCCCAGGTCGTCGGCTACCTCGCGGTGAGCGGCCCCGCGTCGGCGGCGGTGCGGTTGCTCGGGCTCGACCCGTTCGCCGTGAACGCCGCGATCGTCGCGCTGCGCCCCGTCCTCGACGCCGTCGTCACCCAGGCTCTGCACACATCGGCGCTACCACCCGAGCGACTACCGGCGCCCGGAGCGCCGGTGCTCGACCTCATGGCGCAGGCCCACGTCCACCACCACCGGGAGCAGGTGCGTCTCTTTGTCTCCTGAACGGAGCTTGCGGAGTGAACATGAGTGCTGACCACGGACACGGCCACGGCCACTCGCTCGACCCGACCGTCACCGAACCCGACCCGCACCACGCCGCTGCACCGGGCGGGAGGGCCGTGCGGATCGGCATCGGCGGCCCCGTCGGAAGCGGCAAGACCGCGCTGGTCGCCGCGCTCGCCCGCACCCTCGGGCCGCAGATGCGCCTCGGCGTGGTGACCAATGACATCTACACGACCGAGGACGCCGACTTCCTGCGTCGCGCAGGTGTTCTGACCCCGGACCGGATCGAGGCCGTGCAGACCGGCTGCTGCCCGCACACCGCGATCCGCGACGACATCACCGCGAACCTCGACGCCGTGGAGCTGCTGGAGGAGCGCTTCGGCGACCTCGACCTGGTGCTCGTGGAGAGCGGCGGTGACAACCTGACCGCCGTCTTCAGCCGCGGGCTGATCGACCGGCAGATCTTCGTCGTCGACGTCGCCGGCGGCGACAAGGTTCCGCGCAAGGGCGGCCCCGGGGTGACGACCGCGGACCTGCTGGTGATCAACAAGTTGGACCTCGCCCCGTACGTGGGCGCGGACATGGGAGTCATGACCGCGGACGCGCACCGGATGCGTGGCGAGCTGCCCGTGATCACGCAGTCGCTCGTGCGTGACCCGGCCGCCACCGACGTCGCGAGCTGGGTGCAGCAGCAGATCGCCGCCGTGCGCGCGCCGGTGGGCTGACGTCAGGTGCTGGCCAGGGCGCGCGTCGTCGTCGAGTGCGACGGCTCCGGGCGCACGGTGGTGCGCGAGCTGCGGTCGCAGGCCCCGCTGACGCTGCTCCCGCAGCGCGGGGCGGCCGCGGCGCGTTCACCCGTCGCGACGGTGCACGTGGTGGGCTCGGCCAGCACGCCGCTCGGCGGTGACGACGTGACGCTCGAGGTGGAGGTCGGGCCGGGCGCCCAGCTGGTGCTCACCGGGGTCGCCGCCACACTCGCGCTACCCGGCCAGGGCGGGGCGGTCGCGAGCAGGCTGGTCGTGCGGCTCCAGGTGGGCGAGCGGGCGGCCGTGCAGTACCTCCCGGAACCGACCATCGTCACGCGGCGGGCCGAGCACCACAGCGAGCTACACGCCGAGCTGGGCCCAGGGGCGCGGCTCAGGTGCCGGGAGGTTCTCGTAGCCGGACGCAGCGGCGAGGGCTCGGGCCGCTTCCAGGGACTGACCAGCGTGCGTGAGGCCGGCTGCCCCCTTCTGGTGCAAGCCCAGGAGCTGGGCGATGCCGCTCTGCACGCCTCCGCCGCGCACCTGGCCGGACGCCGCGTGCTGGGCACCGAGCTGCTCGTCTGGGGCGACGACCCACCCGCGGCGCATGCCGGCGTGTGGTGGTCGCTCACCCCGCTTGCCCGGCGAGGCTCGCTGGCCACCGCAGTGGGGACCGACGCGGTGGCGACCACCCGCGATCTCGCCACGGCGATCGCCTGCCACCCCGGCTGGTCCCGCGAGGTGCTGACGACCGCGACGCCCGAGGAGGGTGCTGACAAGCTCCGGCCATAGCGCGCGCAGTAGGCCCGAGCTCTTCAGCGCGCTCGTGGCTAGGCGGCGGGCCGGTGGTGGTACGTGTCGACGTACTCCTGGTGAGACAGGCGCGCGATCGCGTCCATGATCTCGTCGGTGGCGGCCCGGCGGATCGCGCTGGAGCCCTCCAGGCCGTCGTAGCGCGAGAAGTCGAGCGGCGGGCCGAAGCGGACGACCACACGACGCACCCGTGGGAACCGGGCCCCGACCGGCTGCACGCGCTCCGTGCCGATCAACGCCACCGGGACGACCGGCGCTCCCGTGCCCATGGCCAGCGTCGCCACGCCGGTGTGTCCGCGGTGCAGCCTGCCGTCGAGTGACCGGGTGCCCTCCGGGTAGATCGCGAACGCGCCCCCCGCCTCAAGCACGGTGCGGGCCGCAAACAGCGCGTCGAGCCCGGCCTTCGCGTTGGACCGGTCGACCGGCACGTAGCCGAGCGCGGAGAGGAACGAGGCGAACGCGCGGCCGCGCAGCCCTTTTCCCGTGAAGTACTCGGCCTTCCCCAGGAACGACACCGGACGGCCCGCGGTGAGCGCGATCACCGCCGTGTCGACGGCCGCGCGGTGGTTGGCCGCGAGGATCACCGCGCCGGTCCGGGGAACGTTGTCAGCTCCGTGCACCACCGGGCGGTAGACGAGCCTGGCAAGGGGCGCGAGCAACCAGCGGACCAGCAGATGCACGCGCGAACAACGCACTGGACAACCGGCCGGTTCCAGGAACGGGAAATCCGGTTGCAACGTCACCCGGACGGCAGCAATGCTGCCCACATCATGCGGATCTGACCACGCCACGCACCCGCGTTCGCGGCTCGGCCCGGTGGGTGCCCGACCGAACCCTCGGTGGTCTCCGCGTGCCCGCAGCCCGCAAGAACGAAGCCCTCCTCGCCCACGACGTCGTGAAGGCCTACCGCGACCGCACCGTGCTCGACGGCGTGTCCCTCACCGCGGCCCCCGGCCGGCGCATCGGGCTCATCGGCGAGAACGGGGCCGGGAAGTCGACGTTGCTGCGGCTGCTCGCAGGCGTCGAGGAGCCCGACGCCGGCACCGTCACGCGCCCGGCCGACCTCGGTCACGGGCACCAGGAGCTGCCACATCCCGGCAGCACCACCCTCGGCTCCGTCATGACCGACGCGCTGCGCGAGTCGCACGCGGCCATCCGCAGGCTCGACGAGCTCGCCGGCGCACTCGCCGTCGCACCTGACGACCCGCAGATCGCGCAGAGCTACGGGGAGTGCCTCGACTGGTGCCACGACCACGACGCGTGGGACGCGGAACGCCGCGCGGAACTGGTGCTGGCCGGTCTCGGGCTTGCCTGCGTCGCTGCCGAGCGGCGGCTGGACACGCTGTCGGGAGGGCAGCGGGCCAGGCTCGGGCTCGCTGCGCTGCTCGTGCGCAGGCCGGTCGCCCTGCTGCTCGACGAGCCCACCAACCACCTCGACGACGAGGCAGCCGCGTTCCTGGAGGACCAGCTGCGCGGGGCCTTGCCCATGATCGAGCAGGCTCCAGCCCTGGCCTCGTGGACCGGGCTCTCGAGCAGCTCCTCGATCTCGGCCACCGGCATCGCGATGAACTCCTTGGCCAGCGCGAACACCGTGCCCATCCGCACCCCGATGAACGTCTCGTCACCGGGGAAGTACCGCCGGTAGGCCACCCGCTGCGCCTCGTTCGCCTCGGCGTCCAGCCGGCCCCGGAAGGTCTCCGCGGTCAGCGCGCCGGTCATGCCCGTCCTCCGCTCACCTCGGGTGCCCGCATCGCGGCCAGCGCTTCCCCGCGGCTCATTCCGGTGGCCTGCAGGAGGTCGAGCGCGATCGATCGGAGCTGCGCGACGATCACCTGCTCCGAAGCCCCCGTCGCCCATCCGTCCGACAGCGCCGCCTGGTGGCGCACCACGTCGAGCACCGGTTCCCGGGCCAGCTCCCGCTCGCCCTCGCGGTCGAGCTGATCGGTCAGCACACCGACGGCCCCGGCCAACTCGGCGAGCAGGTCGGCCAGCTCGGGAGCGGCGGGTTCGTCGTCGCAGAGCGCCGTGTAGGTGCGGCGGGCGAGCACCCGTGCGTTGCGCATGGCGTAGTCGGCCCGCTCGGCCAGCTCGCGGAACCGGTGCAGCACCCGCCGCCTGCGCCGAAGCAGCGGCGCGACGCGGGTGACCTCCTGCCCGCCCCGCAGCGCCGCCCGCAGCCCGTCGATCAGCGGCTGGCTCGCCCGCGCCCTGCGCAGCGCCGCCGCGGCGGCCTCGGGGTCGCGTTCGCGGAGCGCTCGTGCGGTCTGCTCCAGCACGGCGGCCAGCTCCTCGAGCAGCGCTCTTGCCTCCCGCCGCACCGGGCCGACGGGGTCCGACGGCAGTACGGAAGCGACGAGCACCCCGACGGCGCCGCCGATCAGCGCGTCGACGCACCGGTTGAGACCGCCGGCCTCTCCCGGCGGCAGCAGCGTGGCCACGAGCACCGCCGACGACCCGGCCTGCGCCACGAGCAGCGCGGCTCCGTCGGCGAACACCGCCGCACCCATCGCCAGCGCGACGACCAGCGCGATCTGCCACGGCCCGCTGCCGATCTGCGCGATGAGCAGGTCGCCGACGAGCACTCCGAGGCTCACGCCCACCACGAGCTCGACGACGCGCCGCAGCCGGCTCCCGAGCGACACGCCGAGGCTGATCACCGCCGCGATCGGGGCGAAGAACGGGCGGGCATGCCCGACAAGGTCGTTCGCGACGAACCACGCGATCCCGGCCGCAACGGCGCACTGGGCGACCGGCAGCGCCGACAGCCGCAGCCGCAGGCCGCCCTGTCGAAACCGGGCGCGCGCCCGCTGCAACCGGCCGGCCCCGCGCACGGGGTTCAGGCGAGGCCGAGCGCGACGGCCGCGGCCGGGTCGGATTCGGTGAGGAACACGCGGCAGCGCTCGGCCTCGTCGGTCTCCCCGATGGCGTCCGCGGCCTTCTGCAATGCGCCGAGCGACCGCAGGAAGCCCTGGTTCGGCTCGTGCGACCACGGCACCGGGCCGAAGCCCTTCCAGCCGTTGCGGCGAAGCTGGTCGAGGCCGCGGTGGTAGCCCGTACGCGCGTACGCGTAACCGGTGATCGTGACGCCGTCCCGCAGCGCGCTCTCGGCCAGGACCGCCCAGGCGAGGCTCGACTGCGGGTGGGCCGCCGCGACCTCCGGTGGCGCGATGCCGCGGTCGAGATCGGCCGCGGCCGGGTCGACGGGCAGGAGCGTGGGCTCCGGGCCGAGCAGATTCCCCTGCATAGTCATGGGCTCATCCTGCCCGACCCGGTGCCGCCGTCCCGCGACCGTCAGTGGAGCGAGGTGCCCGTGGACTTGAGGTTCGCGCATGCCTCGGTGACCCGGGTGCCCATAGCGGTCTCCGCCACCTTCATGTACGTGCGCGGATCGTAGGCCTTCTTGTCGCCGACCTCGCCGTCGATCTTCAGCACGCCGTCGTAGTTCTTGAACATGTGGTCGGCGACGGGCCGGGTGAAGGCGTACTGCGTGTCGGTGTCGATGTTCATCTTCACCACGCCGTAGCTCAGCGCTTCGTGGATCTCCTCGAGCAGCGAGCCCGAACCGCCGTGGAAGACCAGGTCGAGGGGCTTCGAGCCCTCCGGCAGGCCGAGCTTGCGCGCGGCGACCTCCTGGCCCAGCTTGAGGATCTCCGGGCGGAGCTTCACGTTGCCCGGCTTGTACACCCCGTGGACGTTGCCGAACGTCGCGGCGAGCAGGTAGCGGCCCTTCTCGCCGCCGCCCAGCGCCTCGATCGTGGCCTCGAAGTCCTCGGCGGTGGTGTAGAGCTTCTCGTTGATCTCGTTGGCGACGCCGTCCTCCTCGCCGCCGACGACGCCGATCTCGACCTCGAGGATGATCTTCGCCTTGACGGCGTGGTCCAGCAGTTCGGCCGCGATGCGCAGGTTCTCGTGCAGCTCGGTGGCCGACCCGTCCCACATGTGCGACTGGAAGAGCGGGTTCTCGCCGCGGGCGACGCGCTCGTGGCTGATCGCGATCAGCGGCCGGACGTAGGTGTCCAGCTTGTCCTTCGGGCAGTGGTCGGTGTGCAGCGCGATGTTGACCGGGTACTTCGCGGCGACGACGTGCGCGAACTCCGCGAGGGCCACCGCGCCGGTGACCATGTCCTTGACCTTCGTCCCCGACAGGAACTCCGCCCCGCCGGTCGAGACCTGGACGAGGCCGTCGCTGTCGGCCTCCGCGAACCCTCTCAGCGCAGCGTTGAGGGTCGCGCTGCTCGTGACGTTGATTGCCGGGTAGGCATAGCCCTCGCTCTTGGCCTTGTCCAGCATCTCGTTGTACTTCTCGGGGGTGGCGATCGGCACGACTGGGCCCTCCTCGACGTCCGCGTCCTCTAGCGATGCAGCAGTATCCCGCACCGCGACGCCCGACGCCCCCGGCGGCAAACGCCGATCGCGGCGTCGCGCCGGCCGGAGTCCTGCCAGGAAGCATCTGGATCACCAAGCCCATCGGCAGAGAGCCACGGGACAACGCCTAAGCTCCACCACATGGTGGACGGCGCTGGGGAGAACGCCGTCGAGGCGACGCTCTCGCGACTGCGGCGCCTCGACGCGCGACCCGAGCCTGAACCGGTCCCCGGAGCACCGCTCACGCTGTCGGACCTCTACCGCGACCACCGCATGCGGATGGTTCGCCTCGCCGTCCTGCTCGTGGACGACCCGAGCACCGCCGAGGACGTCGTGCAGGAGGCGTTCACCGGCCTGCACCGGCACTGGGCGAGCCTGCGCGACGAGGCCGCCGCCGTCGGCTACCTGCGTACGGCCGTCGTCAACGGCTCGCGCTCGGTGCTCCGGCGCAGGCGCACGGCCCGTGACTACGTGCCTCCGCACCAGGTCAATGCGCGGTCGGCCGAGTCGCTCGCGATGTTGTCGGCCGAGCATCAGGCCGTCGTCGATGCGCTGGGCACGCTCCCGCGGCGGCAGCGCGAGGTGCTCGTGCTGCGCTACTACGGCGGGCTGTCCGAGGCCGAGATCGCCGAAGCCACCGGGATCAGCCGAGGCACCGTGAAGTCGACGGCCAGCAGAGCACTGGACGCCGTCGCGCGGGTGATGGGTTCGCGCGCCTGACCCGGGTTC
Organism: Pseudonocardia aurantiaca; assembly: GCF_039526725.1. Classification (NCBI taxonomy): domain Bacteria; kingdom Bacillati; phylum Actinomycetota; class Actinomycetes; order Pseudonocardiales; family Pseudonocardiaceae; genus Pseudonocardia; species Pseudonocardia aurantiaca. Next base: position 441,022 of record NZ_BAAAJG010000003.1, on the reverse strand, counting down.
GCAGCCCGAGGGGTGGGTAAGCGCCGCGTGCGGCACGATGTCCCTGTGAGCACCAGCGACGAGTCCGAGCGCCGGGTCGCCGAGGCGCTGCGGGCGCGTGCGGCGGGCGCCCCAGGGATGCCGAGCCCACTGATGGCCGGCCCCGGTCCCTCCCGGCCCCTGCCCCGCCAGGCGCCGCATTCCGGCACGAGCATCCGCACGGCGCTGCTGATCGCTCTGCTCGGGGGCGCCGTGCTCGGCAGCGCACTCGCACTGCTGTCGCTCCTGGCGCCAGGAGTGCTACCCGCGCTCGGATGACCTCCGCCGCCCGGTAGCGTCTCGGCCCGTGACGACGCTCGCTCTCGGTCCCGAGTGGCTCCAGCCCGACGCGATCATCGCGTGGCTCGGGCCATGGGCGGTGGTCGGGCTCGCCCTGATCGTGTTCGCGGAATGCGGGCTGCTGCTCGGCTTCTTCCTCCCCGGCGACTCGCTGCTGTTCACGGCAGGTCTGTTCGTCGCGCAGGGCGCGATCCACCTGCCGCTCTGGCTGGTCTGCGTGATCCTCGCGGTGGCCGCCTTCGCCGGAAACGCAGCCGGCTACTGGATCGGGAGAGCGGCCGGGCCCGCCATCTTCGACAAGCCGAAGTCCCGGCTGTTCAAGCCGGAGCACGTGCTCAAGACGCAGGGCTTCTTCGACAAGTACGGCAACCGCGCGATCGTCATGGCCCGGTTCGTCCCCATCGTCCGGACGTTCATCACCGTGATGGCCGGCGTGGGCAGGATGGAACCCAAGCGTTACTTCACCTACTCGGTCATCGGCGGGGTGGCGTGGGCGGCCGGGGTGACGCTGCTCGGGTTCTGGCTCGGCCAGTTCGAGTTCGTTCGCAACAACATCGAGCTGATGCTCATTCTGATCGTCGGGCTGTCGGTGCTGCCGATCATCATCGAGATCGTCCGGGCGCGCCGGACGCCGGGCGCGCACGCCGCCTAGGCGCTCCTAGAACACCCTTACCGGTGTCGGTTCGCGCCCTGCAGGCGGGCCGCGGCCTCCATCAGCATCCAGCCTCCGAGCTGCACCGACAGGTCGGCCTCCGGCAGCCCCGCCCGGGGCTCGGGCGCCAGGTCGCGCCACTCGGCCGAGAACACCGGCCCGCCTGCGATCTCGGCCCGGCCCTTCCACGCCGCGTCCGCGTTGGCGAACACCAGCTGTGAGGCGGGAGCGGCCAACTCGGGCACGCGTAGCGCGGCGTCGGCGAGATAGCGGGCGGTGATGCCGGCGAAGAGCCCGCCGTCCCCGCCACCCGAGCCGGGCAGCACCCCGTCGGGTCCGGCGAGACGCTGCATCACCGCGTCGACGAGCGAGATCGCCCGGTCCGTCCAGCGCTGGTGCCCGTCGCGCGCGGCCAGCTCCACACACGCGCCGAGGTGCACGCCCTGGCAGTAGGTGTAGATGTACGGCTCGACGGCCCGGACCGTCCCGTCCGGGGCGATGCGCACGCCGTCGCGGATCAGCCCTGAGTCCGGGTCCACCAGCGTCTCGGCCACCCAGTCGGTGATCGCCGCGGCGAAGCCGACCTGCCCGTCGCGCGCGACGAGGATGGCCGCCGGGCCGTTCGCGGGGGCGTTCTTGAAGTCGTCGTCGCGGCGCCACCAGAGCCCACCACCGCCGCCCTCCGTCCAGCCCTCGTGCAGGCGGGTGGTGATGGCGGCCAGCGCCGACGGGCCCGACCGGCCGGCGAGCGTGCCCGCCCGCTGCACGGCGAGGCCGAGCCACGCGATGTCGTCGTAGTAGCGGTTGAGCCACGAACCTGCGTTGCGCAGCCGGACGGTGCGGGCGAGCGCCGCGATCCCGGATGCCTTGTGCCGCTCGGGACGCCGCAGCTGGGCGTCCAGCAGGCAGTCGAGCAGGTGCGCCTGCCACCAGTAGTGCCAGGGGAACGGAGCCGATGGCACGCGGCGCGGCCAGTGCACCCTTCCGATCCGGGTGCCGGGCACGACCCCGCCGACGCGCCGCAGGTGCCTACGGAGGACCGCCCGTTCGGCGATGCCCGCCCGTTCCGACCAGTCGACGTCCGCGGCAGCCACCCAGCCAGTCTGCCTGATGGCCTAAAACGAGGGCTCCCCGTCGTTGACGCCATTCCGGCCCACCAGCACTGTGAAAGTCGTGCACGAGGTCCTGATTCCGCTGTTCGAGGGCGTGCAGCCACTCGACGTCACCGGCCCGCACGAGGTGCTGGCGGGCGCCACGCACCTTCTCGGCATGGCCGACGGCAGGCCCGGCTACCGTCTGTCGCTGGTGGCGGCGCAGCCCGGTCCGGTGCGCGCAGAGAGCGGGCTCGGGCTCGTCGCCGACAGGCCGCTGCCCGAGTCGGGGCCGATCGGCACCTTGCTGGTGCCCGGTGGGTTCGGGACCCGCGCCATGGCGTCGGACGAGGTCTTCCTCGCGTGGCTGCGACGGGCCGCCGACCGCGCGGACCGGGTGGTGTCGGTGTGCACGGGCGCGCTGCTGCTGGCCGCTGCCGGCATCCTCGACGGGCTGTCGGCCACCACCCACTGGCGCTACGCGCCCGTGCTCGCCCGCCACTTCCCGGCCGTCGACGTCCAGACCGACGCGATCTACCTGCGCCAGGGCCGTATCTGGACGTCCGCGGGCGTGACCGCTGGAATCGACGTGGCGCTGGCGCTCGTGGAGGACGACCACGGCGCCGAGGTGGCGCAGCAGATCGCCAGGGAACTCGTGGTGTTCCTGCGGAGGCCGGGCGGCCAGAGCCAGTTCGCCGGGCCCGTGTGGTCCCCGCCTGCCAAGAACCCGTCGGTCCGCTCAGCGCAGGACCTCATCCACGGCGACCCGGCCGCCGATCTGCGGGTGCCGGTGCTCGCCGCCCGCGTCGGGATGAGCGAGCGGCATTTCAGCCGGGAGTTCACGAAGGCGCTCGGCCGCCCGCCAGGCGACTACGTCGAGCAGGTGCGCGTCGACACCGCCCGGCGCGTGCTCGAGTCCGAGCCCGTGCTCGTCACCGTCGCGGCGGCCCGAGCGGGTTTCGGGTCGGCCGAGACGATGCGCCGGGCGTTCCTGCGCCGTCTCGGGGTTGCGCCCGACCAGTACCGGCGGCGCTTCGCCGTCACCCCCAACTAGAAGAGGACGCTGCCGTGCAGGTCGCCATTGCCCTGTTTCCCCGCCTGACCGCGCTCGACGCGATCGGGCCCTATGAGGTGCTGCAGCGCGTCCCCGCGCTGGACGTGGTGTTCGTCGGAGAGCAACGCGGAGAAGTCCGCACCGAGAACGGCTTCCTCGGCCTCTCGGTGGACGCGACCTTCGACGAGGTGCCCGCCCCCGACGTCGTGCTGATGCCCGGCGGCGACGGGAACCGGGAGCTACTAGACGGCGGGCCGTGCATCGACTGGATCCGGAGCACGTACGCCACCACCCGGTTCACGACGTCGGTCTGCAGCGGTTCCCTCGTGCTCGCGGCCGCCGGGCTGCTCACCGGGCTCACCGCCACCTCGCACTGGGGCGTCCTGCCGTACCTGGAGCAGCTCGGAGCCGTGCCGGTGACGCAGCGGGTGGTGGAGCACCTGCCGGAACGGGTGATCACCGCCGCCGGCGTCTCCGCAGGCATCGACATGGCGATCCGGCTGGTCGAGCTGCTCGTCGACGAGGTGTCCGCGCAAGCGGCGCAAGTCATGATCGAGTACGACCCGCATCCGCCGTTCGACGCCGGGCACCCCAGCAAGGTGAGCTCCGCGGTCATGGACCGGGTCGTCAAGCACGCGGAGGTCAGGGCATGACCTGCTGCTAGCGGCTGCGGAAGAGCTCCAGCGTGGCCGGGAGCTGCGAATGCAACGGGCTGGGCAGGGCGTCGACGGCGAACCAGCCCAACTCGTCGAACTTGTGCGGCTCGCCGATCGCGACTGCCGCCGGATCCACCTCCACGGCGCAGACCACGGCCACCCAGTGCGACACCGGGTCACCGCGCAGGATGTTGCGCACGCCGACCGTCTCCACGCGCAGCGCCTCGGCCGAGTACTCCTCGCGCACCTCCCGGCGCACGGCGTCCGTGAACGACTCGCCGTGCTCGAGCGCGCCCGCCCCGGTGTCCCAGGTGCCCGGCTCGTCCCTGGCGCCCGCGCCCCGGCGGGCGAGCAGCACCTTGCCTTCGGCGTCGTGGCAGACGAACACCACCGACACCGCCGGCGCCACGAGCGGGTCGACGGCCATCAGAAGTGGTCCACCAGCTCGGGGAACGTCTTGAGGTGCAGCACCCGCTCGTCGGTGGGGTCGAGGTCGTCCTCCTCGAGGACCCACGTGTGCGGGCTGGGGATGAACACCGCGCCGAGCCCGGCCGCCCTGGCGGGCAGGATGTCCGACCGCGGCGAGTTGCCGATCATCCAGGTGGCCGACGGCTCGAGGGCCTGCTCGGTGACCAGCTCGCGGTAGGTCGCGGCGCGCTTCTCCGCCACGATGTGCAGGCTCCGGAAGTGGTGGGCCAGGCCGGAGGCGTCGATCTTGCGCTGCTGCTCAGCCTGCTGACCCTTGGTGAGCAGCAGCAGCTCGTGGCGGGTGCCGAGCTGGGTGAGCGTCTCGGCGACGCCGGGCACGAGTTCGACCTCGTGGAAGACGAGCGAGGCGGCCAGTTCCTCGATCTCCCGGGCCTCTGCGGCGGATGCGGGCCGCTCGGACAGCCGCTCGAAACAGTCGTGGAGGCTGCGCAGGAAGCTCGCGCTCCCGTAGCCGTGCACCCCGACGTTGGCCCGCTCCACCTCGTCCAGCACCGCCCGGGTGGCCGCCCGGTCGAGCGTGGGGTGGGCGAGCCAGTCGAGGTAGGCGTCGATCACACGCTCGAAGAGGACGTTGTTCTCCCAGAGCGTGTCGTCGGCATCGAAGATTAGATAAACCATGTCTGACCTGCGACTACTACTCGATGCGACCAGCGATGTCTACGCACAGTAGCCGAGGCTAGTTGCTGATCCGCGACCTGACGACCGACTTTCGCAGCTACTCCTGGTCGGACGAACGCTCCCGCAAGATGCGGAGCTGCGAGCGGAGATCATCGAGATCCCAGAGGTACCGGCCGCCGGGGCTGACCATCGTGGGCGTGACCAACCCGTCCTTGGCCCAGCGGCTCAGCGACCGGGGGTTCAGCCCCAGATCTCGCGCTACCTCGCCCGTGCTCAACAGGCGCTCTGGACCACCCACACCGCGACGATACGTGGCATCTACGTCCTATACCGGTCGCCTGGCATGAGTTGCACCAACTCGACCTATGTCCTATTTGGCGTAAGCTGCATGAGTGACCTGTCCCCTGGGCGTGCGCTGCGAGTCATGCGGAGTCGAGCGCAGAGACCTCTCCGCCAGGACGCTGGTGACCGCTGCCGGTGAGCTATGCCTGACCCTGTGCCCTGGCTGCGCCCGGTCAACGATGGCGCCACCAATCACGGTTGGCACCGCTGCACGACTCGCGGCGCAGCACCGTCAGCACGGGAGCCTCTGATGTCCCGGCCGTGGGATACCCGCGTGGTGTACATCGAGCGTCATCAACGCTGGTGGTGGAACGCCTGGCGCGAGTCCACCGCTACGGAGCTGTACGGGTTCGCTGACTCGCAAGAAGAGGCAGCCCAGGCGATGTACCGGGCGATCGAACAAGCGGGGCCGTCGCCTGCACACGACGTCCCCCACAGCAACTACCCGTAACGAGCAACCCTCAACGATCGAGCGCCGACACGTGCCGTTTCATCTGAATATCCCGCTCCCCGGTCCGTTCTCGCCCCGATTTCCGCCGGGGAAACCGTCGGACCCCGGGCGTAGCTTGCCCCCATGGAGACCCCGGAGCGGTTCACGCACCGACTCGACCAGTACGACGCGTGGCAGCGCGAGACGATCCGGCGCCACGGCTGGGCCCTGCAGGCGGTGCTCGGCGACGAGGACGGGCCGCCGTTCGTCTACACGGTGGGGCTCACCGGCTTCGACCACCCCGAGCTGATCCTCTTCGCGACGACTCAGGCCACGGCGGCGACGGTGCTGAACGACCTCGGGGAACTCGTCCGCGCCGGGCGGCGGCTCCGGCCGGGCGAGCAGATCCGGCTGCGGAGCGGAGGCGTCCACATGCTCACGTTCCCCGAGTCGGCCGAATGGCTCTTCGCGGCCAACGACCTCTACCGGCTGCCCGGCGAGCCGCCGGTGCCCGCCCTGTTGGTGGTGCCGGCCGACGAGCTGGCGCCCTCGCCAGGCGCGGACCTGCCCTGCTTCTTCTGCTCCTGAGCGCGTATGTCGCCTGCTCGTCACCACGCGCCGGCGAGGTCGGCGTGCTGGCGCACCCAGGTGTGCATCGCGATCCCGGCGGCCACTCCAGCGTTGATCGAACGGGTGGAGCCGAACTGCGCGATCGACACCGTCATGGCGGCCGCCGCCCGCGCCTCGCCGGTCACGCCAGGGCCCTCCTGACCGAAGAGCAGCACGCACTCCCGGGGTAGCGCGGCGGTCTCCAGGCGCTGGGCGCCCGGTGTGTTGTCCACGGCCACCACCGCCAGCCCGTGCTCAGCGGCGAACGCGACGAGCCCGGCCACCGTGTCGTGATGGTGCAGCCGCAGGTAGCGGTCGGTCACCATCGCACCGCGGCGGTTCCACCGCCGCCGACCGACGATGTGCACTCCTGCCGCCGCAAAGGCGTTGGCCGTGCGCACCACCGTGCCGATGTTGTGGTCGTGGCCGAAATTCTCGATGGCCACGTGCAACGGGTGCGCGCGGCGCACCAGGTCGGCAGCGACCGCGTCGCGGCGCCAGTATCGGTAGGCGTCCACAACGTTGCGGGCGTCACCGTGCTCGAGGAGCTCGGGATCGTACCGGTCGTCCTCGGGCCATGCCACGGGCCCGCCGGGCCACGGACCGACACCAACCGGCAGACCCGCCGCGGTCCACTCGCTGGGCCCCGCCGGCTCCTCTTCGTCCACGTCGCCCTGCTCCACCAGCGCGATCCTGTCATGGCGGCCTCACCCGCCCAGGTGCCCCGTCGGCGAGAAGCGCGTCAGGGGGGCTCGTGCGGCGTCGCGGCGGCGGTCTCGGAGCCCGTCGGCTCGCGCAGCACCGGCAGGTGCCCGCCTGCCGGCAGCGCCAGCTTCACGGTGGTGTGGCTGCGGTGCGCGCCGGCCGCCGCTGCGTGGTACTCCTCCAGCTTCGCGGCGAACTCCGCGTCGGCGTAGACGGTGCCGTCCACGGTGATGCCGATCCGGCCGTCCAGCACCGCCTCGACATCGTCGCCGGAGAGCGTCTTGTGCGTCTCCAAGGCGTGGGCCACGGCGAGCACCCCGGCCCGGTTGTCGTGCAGGATCGCCTCGGCCTTCGCGAGCAGGTCGGCGAGCTGGTCCTCGATGCGGTCGGCCAGCGCTTTGCGGAGCACGGCCTCGGTGCTCTCGCCTGTCGCCGGGCCCCCGCGGCCGCCGCCGGGGCTGCCCACCTCGAGCCGTCGCGCCGTGGAGTAGGACGACACCGTGGCACCCATGCCCCAGTAGCCCTCCATGAAGGACGCGACCGCCGTGGCCGACTCCAGGTCGCCCGACACGCCGGACGACGAGTCACCGTCGAAGAACATCCGCTCGCCCGCGAGCGACGCGAGCGAGACGAGGATGTCGCTCTCGAACTCCGAGCGCCACCGCGTGAACTGGTCCTCGGGCGGGATGCTCGCGACCATGCCGAGGTAGTCACTGCCCTTCTCGATGGTGGCGAGGTCGATCTCCATGTGCCTGCGGGTGCGGAAGGCCACCACCGCGTGGCACGCCTCGTGGACGGCCACGGCGTGCCGCTCCCGCTCGATGTACTCGACGTCCTCGGGCGGGCCCAGGTCCTTGAGCTGCTTGGCCCGCATCACGTCCTTCCACGTGATGATCTCCCGGCCGTCCCGGATGGCGATGATCAGCGCCTCGTTCACGAGGTCCTTGATCGTGGCGCCCGTGGCGTACGGGGTGATCGTGGCGAGCTTGTCGATCTGCTCGTCGTCCAACTCGTGCGCGACCTTGTCCAAGTAGCCCTGGTAGGTCCGCACGCGCCCGGCCTTGCTGGGGTAGCCGACCCGGTAGATCCGGTCGATGCGGCCCGGACGCAGCAGCGCCTCGTCGAGGGCCTCGGGCATGTTCGTGGCCATCATGACGAGGATGCGGTACTTGGGCGGCGGCTTCGGTCGCATCCCAAGGATCCGCCTGCCGACGCGGTTGATCAGCCCGCGCGGCTTCTTCAGCCCGGAGAGCTCGGTGAGCAGCGCCTGCAGCGTGCCCATGCCTCCACCGCCGCCGCCTGCCATCCCGCCCATGACGAACCGGCTGCGCCGGGTGTCGAGAGGCTCGGCCGGGGCGGTGCCGAGCGCTTCCTTCGCCAGCAGCCAGCGGGTGTCGTCGGACAGGTAGGAAAATCCGTGGCAGCCGCCGGACTGGAACGGCGGGCGGTGACCCAGCCCGCGGCCGCCGCCCGGACCGACCTGCGCGAGCGCGCCGCGGTTGCCGAGCGCGTCGGCCTCGTCGAAGAACACGATCACGCCGCCGTACCGCAGTGCGAGCTTGCGCAGCTTCCGGAACAGGGACTTGACCTTGAGGATGCCGACGCCCATGAACATGTTCGTGAACGCGCCGGGGTCGACGAAGACGTAGGGCTTTCCCGTCTCGCCCGCCACCGCCTCGGCCATCAGGGTCTTGCCGGTGCCCGGCGGCCCCCACAGCAGCAGGCCGCTGGGGACGTAGCCGCCCTTCTTCTCGATCTCGTCGGGGTTCTCGAGGAAGACGATGCTCTCCTTGACCCGCTCGACGACGTGGTCCTGGCCCCAGACGTCCTTGAAACGGGTGGTGATGTCGTCGGGGTAGTAGGTGTCCACCCCGCCGCGCGACAGGAGCCAGAACAGCCCGATGAACTGGAAGGCGATGAAGAAGAACGCGAACAGCAGCTGCAGGATCAGCGGCAGCGCGCCGTAGAGCAGCGCGGGCGCCTGGAACAGCGCGAGGATCGGCGACGTCTGCAGGATCTGCGCCGCCACCAGCGCGAACAGCACCACCAACGCGACGATCTTGATCAACCTGCCGAGCCGGAACCGGGTCCAGTCGGACAAGCGGCGCCGCAGCGCGCGCTCGGTGCCGCCGAACACCCGCTGCGTCCAGAACAGGTGGTAGGCCGACCACCGCTCGCTGATGAAGAAGTGGATCTGCCGCAGGAACTCGGCGCCCGCGAGCCACAGCAGCCACTGCGAGTCGACGAGCTGGATCAGCGCGGCGTCGCCGAACGGCAGGAGCGGGTTGTCTGCCATCGACGCCCAGACGATGATCAGCCAGGCGAGCACGAACAGCAGCAGCAGCCGGAGGCGGTCCCAGATCCCTATCTTCTTGCGCGTGGGACCGGGGGGCGCGTGCGGCGGCTCGTCGGGAGGCGTCAACCCTTCGGGCGCGGGGGACGGGGCGGCCGGCGCTGTCATGGGTTCTCCCGGACCGTGAATGAGGAGACGACGCTCGTGATCTCCTGCTGTCGGTCCGCGTAGCACTGGGTGGAGCAGCGGACGTAGAGCATGAAGAGCTTGCTGGCGTCGTCGTTGACGTAGAGGGTCTGGTCGAAGACCTGGGCCGGGCCGCCCTGGATGCGGTACTGGTACACAGAGTGCACTCCCCGCAGGCCTGCCCCCGGCGTGAGCACCTCGTCGCTCATCAGCGCGAACGCGCTGTAGGGCGACATCGGGTTGGCCGCGGCCCGCTGGCGGCCGGAGTTGGACACCGGGCGGAAGAAGTCACGCAACACGTCGAGCGAGACCTGGCCCCGCAGCTGGGGCGGGACGTCCTGCACCCCGATGAACATGGCCGGCGCCGGCGAGTGCGGACCGAGGATGTGCGCGGTGGACGGGGAGGCGTCGGCGTCGTAGCCGGCGAGCCAGAACCCCTGCGCGCGTGTCGTGGTCGACGGGTCGAGCCCGAGCGCGGCGCCGAGCGCCGCTGTGTCGATCGGCTGCCAGCTGTTGGGAACCCGTAAGTAGGTGCGGTCGTCGGAGTTCGTGACGTACGTGTACGCAGGGCCGCCGCACGCGGTCAGCAGCGCCGTGGCGGCAAGCAGCAGACCCAGCGCGACCCGTCGCAGGCGCCCTGCGGGGTCGGACCTGCAGGCCATCCGACCTCCAGTCGTGATCGAACCGTGACCTACGAGTATGGGGCACGGAGTCGCAATACGGATGGGCCGAACCGGTTGCGAGCAGGTTTCGGATCCACCGGCGGCGCCTACCCGGCCACCCGGCGCGCGACCCTTGCTTGCAGGGCCGCCGAGGCTTGCCCGTCCGGTGGCGGCTCGTCGCCGAGCGGCGGGATCCTGAGGCGGAGGGTGTTGAAACGGGCACAGCCTGAACGCGTTACATGGCGATCGGCGCAAGATGTAACGCGAACGGAGTAATAACGAACCGCTCGCCGCGTCGTTAGTTACTTCCGGCTTACCGGGCTCTCAGTTTGGCAACCTCAACCCTCCACGACCTCCTACCGTCCCTCGCCGTGGAACAGCGGCTGTTGCGTGTGGTGTGGCTGAGCGTGTTCGGGGCGATCGTCGGTGCCCCGTCGCTCGCCTACATCCTCGTGCTGCCGTCACCGACCCTAGCCCCGGACGGGCTGTGGCACCGGCTCTCGGAACAGACCGGCCTGCTCGCGCTCTCGGCACTCGTGTGCACGGCGGTGCTGCCGTCCCGGCTGCGGTCGCTCAACCGGGCCTTCGGCATCGAGTCGGTTGTCGACGTGCACCGGTTCCTCGGCATCGTCACCGCCGCTCTCGTGCTGGCGCACCTCGCCTGCGTGGTCGCCGAAAACCCGGCGAACATCGCGCTGCTGGACATCGTGCGCGCGCCGGCCAGGGCGCAGGCCGCAACGACTGCCACCGTCGCACTGCTCGCGCTCGCCGCGTTGGCGATGCTGGGCCGGCGCGCCGGCCTGAGCTATGAGCTGTGGCGGTGGAGCCACGTCGCCCTCGCGGCCACGGTGCTGCTGTTCGCCGGCCTGCACGTCTGGGGGCTCGGCCAACTGATGGCCGACGCCACCTTCGCCAGCCTGTTCTCGCTGATGGCGCTGCTCGTGCTCGTGGTCTTCGGCTACCGCTGGGCGTGGCGGCCGATGTTCGACCCGTCCACCGAGTTCGTCGTCCGCGGCATCCGCCGCGAGAGCAGGACCGTGAGCACGCTCGTGCTCGAGCCGCTGAGCCGCGGCGGCGACCGGGCCACGACCTGGGCCTTCGCGCCCGGCCAGTTCGCCTGGATCCGACTGGACCGGTCCGTCACCGCCCAGGAGCATCCGTTCACCATCGCCTCCAGTGCCCACCGCGGCACCACCGAGTTCACGATCCGGCACGCCGGCGACTTCACGCGTGCGCTGCGCCGCCTGCCGCCGGGCAGCCGCGTGTGGGTGGACGGCCCCCACGGCGCGTTCACAAATGACTCCGAAGACGCGAGCGGGTTCGTCATGATCGCGGGCGGCGTGGGGGTGACACCCATGATGAGCATGCTGCGCACCGCCGCCCACCGCGGCGACCGCCGCCCCTACCGGCTCGTCGTCGTGGCCAGCGCGCCGGAGGACCTGCTCTTCCGTGCCGAGCTCGCGCATCTGCGGCTCCAGCTCGACCTGGACGTGACCGAGGTGCTGCGCCGGCCCACGAATGGGTGGTCAGGCCACACGGGCGAGATCGGCGTCGAGCTCATGTCCGTCGTTCTCGCCGGAGCAGAACAGCCCGGCCGATACGAGTTCTTCATCTGTGGTCCCCCGTCCCTCGTGTCCGACGCGCTCAGCGTTCTCGATGTCATCGGTGTCGCTCCCCAGCACGTGCACACCGAGCAGTTCGACTTCGCTTAACAGGAAGGCCTTCATGCTCCGCCGTATCCCCCGCCTGCTCCGCCGAGCCGTGATCGTGATGGTGCTGCTGGCCGTCTCCGCGTCGGTCTACCAATCCTGGTCGGCCGGTTCGCCGGGTACCGGCGGCTGGGTGCAGACCGAATTCGGCCCCCTCGGTCCCGCCGACCGGGACCTGCTGGTCAAGGTCCGGCTGGCCGGCCTCTGGGAGGGCCCGACCGGTCAGCAGGCCGAGCAACAGGCCAGCAGCGCAGAAGTCAAGGAAGTCGGCCGCAAGATCTCCACCGAGCACGCGCAGCTGGACGAGATCGTGCGTAATACCGCGAACCAGCTCGGTGTGCTGCTGCCCAGCAGCCCCAACTCGCAGCAAGTGGCCTGGATGAACGAGATCTCGGCCCAGACCGGCTCCGACTACGACCGCGTGTTCGTCCAGCGGCTCCGCGAAGCCCACGGCAACGTGCTGCCGATCATCTCGCAGGTCCGCGCCAGTACCCGCAACGACCTGGTCCGCCAGTTCGCGACCACCGCCGCCGAGTTCGTCACCCGGCACCACCAGTACCTGGAGAGCACCGGGCTCGTGGACTACTCGGCCCTGCCGCAGTCCTCGCCGGGTCTCTTCGGCGGCGGCACCAACCCGCAGGACCTGATCGTCCCCGTGCTGGTCTTCGCGGCCGCCCTCCTCGCCGCCATCGCGCTGTTCTGGGGGCTACGCCAGCGGGGCGCCGGCCGTCGCGACCGGGTCACGATCCCGGACCACGGCCCACTCTCCGGGCTCGCCACCGTGGCCGCGCTCCCAGCTCCGCCCCGCACACCCGGCCTGGCCGTGGACCAGACCGGGCCCATCCCGACGATCACCGACAGCGGACCGCTGAGCACCGTCACCGACACCGGGTCGCACCGGTGGCCCACGGGCGCGACCCGGCGTCGGGCCAACGAGACCGGGTCCTTCGAGGCCGTCTCCAGCATGCGGTCGAGTGTCGCCACCGAGACCGGCCCGCAGCGAGCCGTCACGGACACCGGCCCGCAGCCGACCGTCTCGGACACCGGTTCCCAGCGAGCCGTCTCCGACTCCGGCGCCCACCGCCTCCCGCGCTCCCGCGCTCGCCATTCCATGCGGCGGTAACTCACCACGGACCTCAGCACGACCCGGTGCCGCTCCCCGCAACCGCACCGGGAACCGGCCGGCCGCCCGGCCGCCGGTCCATCCCTAGTCCGATCCCCGAACGGAGCACCCGGATGTCCCCAGAGACCCATCCATCGAGCGCCGACGCCGAACCCCGCGAGGCGTTCGTGCCCCGACGCGGCCCCTTCGCCCGAAAGCTCCTGATCTGTGCCGCGGCCCTCGTCGTGACCGTCGTGCCGGTCGCGTGCAGCAGCGCCTACGCGGACCAGACCGCCGCACAGACCGACCACAGCGGCCACAACGGCCCCCAGAAGCTCTTCCCCGTCGGCGGCGTCGACCTCCCGGGCAACGGCACGAACGGCGGCTCCGGGAAGAGCAACGACAACAACGACAACAACAGCAACGACAGCGATGCCAACGCCGGCGGCAAGAGCAGCGACAACGGCGGCGATAACAAGAGCAACGACAACAACGGCGGCGACTCCGGCAACTCGGGCAGCGGGCCGGACCAGGCTGCCGCCGACAAGAAGGCCGGAAACAACAACGGCGGCGGAGGCGGCGGCGGGAAGGCCGACAACAACGGCCTCGACGTCCTGGGCCGCGACTGCTCGAACAGCAAGCTCCCGCCGCACAACGGGTTCCAGGAGGCGCCGCGTTGCGTCGAGACCGAGTTCGGTGAGGTCGCCTCGGAGGACAAGAGCCCGTCGCTGCTGATCACGAAGTCGCCAGACACCGTCAAGGCGGGCGAGACCTTCACGCTCTCGGTGAGCACCCGCAACCTCGTGCGCGACCGGTTCCTCGGCGCCGCTGCGGGCGGCTACTACCTGGAGAGCTCGTTCCTCAACAAGGACGGCATCCAGCGCGGCCACTTCCACACCGCGTGCCGGATGCTGGACAGCCTCGACACGGCACCCGACGCAGCACCCGACCCCGAGTTCTTCGTGGCCACGCAGGACAACGGCGGCGGCGCCGCACCCGACACCGTGACCGTGACCGTCACGGGGATGCCGCGCGCCGGGACCGCGCAGTGCGCAGTGTGGGCGGGCGACGGCTCGCACCGCGTGCCGATGATGCAGCGGGCGAACCAGACGCCGGCGTTCGACGTCGTGCGGGTCACCGTGAAGTGATACCGGCGGGCCCGGCCGACCTCGGTCTCGGCCTCAGGTGAGGCCGAGGTCGGCCAGTCCGAGCAGTGCGCGGTATTGCAGCCCTTCGGCCTCGATGGCCTCACGAGCACCGGTGTCGCGGTCTACGACCGTGACCACCCCGACGATCTCGGCGTCCGCCTCCCGAGCCGCGCGAACGGCCGTGAGCACCGACGCCCCGGTCGTCGAGGTGTCCTCCACGACCAGGACCCGCCGGCCGGTGATGTCAGGCCCCTCGATCCGCCGCTGCATCCCGTGCTGCTTCGCCGCCTTCCGGACGACGAACGCGTCGATCGGCGGGGTGGCCGGATCCGCTGCCCGCTCCGCGGCGGCCGCGTGCAGCACGGCGCCGGCGACCGGGTCCGCGCCGAGGGTCAGCCCCCCGACAGCGGAGTACTCCCAGTCGGCGGTGAGCACCCGCAGCAGCCGCCCGACCAGCGGCGCGGCCCGGTGCTCAAGCGTGACCCGGCGCAGGTCCACGTAGTAGTCGGCCTCAGCGCCCGACGAGAGCGTGATCCGCTCGTGCACCACCCCGAGCTCGCGGACCAGCGCCGCCAGCTCCTCCCGCTCCGTGTCAGCGGTCACCGACCCCTCCGTTCGGCCGCGACCATCGCCCGCCGCAGAAGCGGCCTGGGCAGCAGTTCGGCCAGCGCGACGAGCGCCTTGTACTGCGGGCTCGGCACCGATACCACCCTTCCCCTCGCCAGATCGGCGAGGCACTCCTCGACGACGCGGTCCGCATCGAGCCAGAACGGTCCGGTTCGCGAGCCCACGTCCATGGCGGCCCGCTCATGGAACTCGGTGCGGACGAAACCGGGGCACAGCACGAGCGCACGCACTCCCGTGTCCACGAGCGACGCGGCGATCGCTTCGGTGAAGGACGTGACCCACGCCTTGTCCGCACCGTAGGTTCCCCGGCCGGGCACGAGGCCAAGCACACTCGACACGTTGATCACCGCCCCGCGGCCGCGGTCGATCATCGCCGGCAACGCCGCACGGGTCAGCCGGAGCACCGCGGTGACGTTGACGTCGAGCTGGCGCTGCAGGCTGGGCGGATCCGACTCGAGGAACGGCTCGCCGAGCGCGAACCCGGCGTTGTTGACCAGCAGGTCGACCGGTGCGGCGTCGGGGTCGGACAGGCGGACGGCCACGCGCTCGCGTTCGTCGGCGACGGACAGGTCGGCGGGGAGCACCTCGACGGCAACCCCGGCCGCGCGGTGTTCGGCGGCGGCCTGCTCCAGCCGCTCCCGGTCGCGGGCGACGAGAACGAGGTCCCGGCGGTCGCGCGCGAGCCGCCTCGCGAATGCGGCGCCGATGCCTGCGGTGGCTCCGGTGATCAGGGCGGTGGGCACGGCGTGACCCTACTGAGCGATCCGATGGGCCGCCGGAGCAACCGCCTCAGTGGTCGTTCAGTGGTCGGTACGGAACCTGGCTGCCTGGCCCTGCTCCAGCGCGGTGGCCACCTCGGCGAGGTCGGCGAGGAGGTCCTGCACCCGCTCGGCCGACGAACCGATGGGCGCCGTCGCGAGCACCCAGGACTCCTCGGCCCACAGCAGCTCGACGTCGTCGCCCACGGCGTCCGCGGCGGCCGCGAGCCGGGGGGTGAGCAGCGGGCGCACAGCTCCGGCATCGGACACGAACGCGTACCGGTCGCCGACCGGCTCCAGAAGGTCGAGCCCGGCGTCGTCGGGCAGGGGAGCCGACGGGAGCCGCAGCTCGACCGCCGCCGGGAGCTGCGCCTGCACCTGGACCGCGACGAGCACGGAGGTCAGACGCCCCGCCTGCTCGTGGTCGAACACGTACGCCATGCGGGGTCCGTCCGGTGTGGGGACGTCGCCGCTGATCAGGTTGCGGGCCACCCCCGGCCCGCCCTGGTGGATCGTGCCGTAGCGCCACCGGCTCGGGAGCACCGGATCGGTGTCCAGGTACTCCCAGCCGCGCAGCGCCGCCCATCGCTTGCGGTCCTTGGCGCCGCCACCGCCACCGCCGCTGCGCCTGTCGGCAAGGAGCAGCACGGCACCGAGGAGCAGTGCGATCACTGCGATGACGAACCACACCGTCGACGAGAGGCCCACGCCGAGCAGCGTAGCCGCGACGGGCCGTGACGAGCGGGAACGCCACGGTGCAACGGGCCTGATCGACGGCTGGCGGCCCCGCCTACGGCAACCGTGAGCGAGGCCGCCATGCCGTCAGTGACTGCCGACGGGAAGGCCCCTGCCGACGATGAGCCCGCCGGTTCCGCCGCCGGCGCCCGGGTCGAGGTCGACCCGCACCGTGTCGCCCTCTCGCACGTCGCCCGCCAGGAGCTCCTTCGCGAGCTGGTCACCGATCGCGGACTGCACGAGCCGCCGCAGCGGCCGCGCCCCGTACACCGGGTCGAACCCGTTCATCGCGAGCCACTCGCGCCCGGCGTCGGACACCACCAGGGTGAGCCGCCGCTTGGCGAGCCGCTTGCGCAGCACGTCGAGCTGGATGTCGACGATCGACGTCAGCTCCTCCGTGGACAGCGCGTGGAAGACGACGACGTCGTCGAGCCGGTTGAGGAACTCGGGCTTGAAATGCCGCTGCACGATCCCCAGCACCGCGTCCTTGCGCCCGCGGTCGTCCAGTGCGGGGTCGGCGATGGCCTGCGACCCCAGGTTCGACGTGAGCACGAGGATCGTGTTGCGGAAGTCCACCGTGCGGCCCTGGCCGTCGGTGAGCCTGCCGTCGTCGAGCACCTGCAGCAGCGTGTCGAAGACGTCCTGATGAGCCTTCTCGACCTCGTCGAACAGCACCACCGTGTACGGGCGGCGCCGCACGGCCTCAGTGAGCTGCCCGCCCTGGTCGTAGCCGACATAGCCGGGAGGCGCGCCCACGAGCCGCGCGACCGAGTGCTTCTCGGAGTACTCGCTCATGTCGATGCGGACCATCGCCCGCTCGTCGTCGAACAGGAACTCCGCCAGCGCCTTGGCCAGCTCGGTCTTGCCCACGCCGGTGGGACCGAGGAAGAGGAACGAGCCCGTCGGCCGGTTCTCATCGGCGATGCCGGCGCGGGCGCGACGCACGGCGTCGGACACCGCACGCACGGCCTCGGTCTGCCCGACCACCCGCTTGCACAGCTCGTCCTCCATGCGCAGGAGCTTGGCCGTCTCGCCCTCGAGCATGCGCCCGGCGGGGATGCCGGTCCACGCGGAGACGACGTCGGCGACGTCGTCCGGGCCGACCTCCTCCTTGAGCATCAGGTCGGTGCCCGGCGCAGTGACGGCCGTGGCCTCGGCCAGCTTCTTCTCCAGCGCCGGGATCCGTCCGTAGCGCAGCTCCGCCGCCCGGCCCAGGTCGCCGTCGCGCTCGGCGCGCTCGGACTCCCCGCGCAGCGACTCCAACTGTTCCTTGAGCTCACGCACGGACTCGATCGCCCCGCGCTCGTTCTGCCACCTCGCGGTGAGTGCCGAGAGCCGCTCGCGCTGCTCGGCCAGCTCGGCGCGCAGTGCGGCCAGCCGCTCGACCGAGGCGGCATCGGACTCCTTCTCGAGCGCCATCTCCTCGATCTCCAGCCGGCGCACGGCCCGCTCGACCGTGTCGATCTCGACCGGCCGGGAGTCGATCTCCATCCGGAGCCGGGACGCGGCCTCGTCGACGAGGTCGATCGCCTTGTCCGGCAGGAACCGGGCGGTGATGTACCGGTCCGACAGGGTCGCGGCGGCCACCAGCGCGGCGTCGGTGATCCGGACGCCGTGGTGCACCTCGTAGCGCTCCTTGAGCCCGCGCAGGATGCCGACGGTGTCCTCCACCGACGGCTCGCCCACCAGCACCTGTTGGAAGCGCCGCTCCAGGGCGGGGTCCTTCTCGATGCGCTGGCGATACTCGTCGAGCGTGGTGGCGCCGACCAGCCGCAGCTCACCGCGGGCGAGCATCGGCTTGATCATGTTGCCTGCGTCCATCGCGCCCTCGCCGGACGCGCCGGCGCCGACGATCGTGTGCAGCTCGTCGATGAAGGTGACGATCTCGCCCGCGCTCTCGGTGATCTCCTTGAGCACGGCCTTGAGCCGTTCCTCGAACTCGCCGCGGTACTTCGCGCCGGCCACCATCGCGCTCAGATCCAGCGAGACCACACGCTTGCCGCGCAGCGACTCGGGGACGTCACCCGCGACGATGCGCTGGGCGAGCCCCTCGACGATGGCCGTCTTGCCGACACCAGGCTCGCCGATCAGCACCGGGTTGTTCTTCGTGCGCCGGGAGAGCACCTGCACGACCCGGCGGATCTCGGTGTCTCGACCGATCACCGGGTCGAGCTCGCCCTTGCGCGCACGTTCGGTCAGGTCGACGCCGTACTTCTCCAGCGCCTGGTAGGTGGTCTCCGGATCGGGGCTCGTGACCCGGCTGGACCCGCGCACCTTCGTGAACGCATCCCGCAGCGCGTCCGGGGTGGCCCCGTGGCGCCGCAGCAGGTCGGCGACCGGCCCACGGGCGCCGGCCAGCCCGACCAGCAGGTGCTCGGTGGAGACGTACTCGTCGCCCATCTCGGTGGCCAGCTGCTGCGCCGCCTTGATCGCTGCCATCGCGTCCCTCGACAGCTGCGGGGCGCTCACCGTGGCCCCGGCCGCCGACGGCAGCCGGTTGCCCATCTGCGTCAGCTCGTTGCGGACGGCCCCGGCGTCCGCGCCGACCGCCTGCAGCAGCGGCGCGGCGATCCCGTCGCCCTGCGCGAGTAGGGCCCCCAGAAGGTGGGTGGGACCGACATCAGGGTTGCCGGCGAGCGAAGCGGCCTGGACGGCGGCCGAGATGGCCTGTTGCGTCTTCGTGGTGGGGTTGAAGGAATCCATGTTCCCCGCGTTCCTCCTGCATCTTCTCGCCTGGGCATCATCGTGCCCGTCGACAAGGACAACGTCAGGAAAGTTGAGCGTGTTCCGCTCAAGGCATCCGGGTCGTCGGCCGAGCCCTCACCCCACCAGCCTGCCGTGGACGAGCCGCCGCCGCAGCGGTCTCTGGGCTTCGAACGGACGGACGTCGAGGAGCAGGTAGCGGGCGCACCGAGCCGGTCCGAGGACGTCGACGATCGATCAGACCTCGCCACGCCGCTCAAGTGCGTGGTGGCATCCGCCGTCGCAACCCAGCTCGACCTGTCAAGAGTCACGGAAACGGGCTCGCGCGCGATAAGGTGCCATGCCGGGGGGCCAGCTCCCCATGCCTCGGTCTACCAGAGGGAGATCCAACCATCCATGACCGCTGAACAGCTGCTCACCGACCTCCCCATCGTCGAGGAGCCCCGCAGCGAGCAGTCCGGGATGGTCGAGGTCATCCGTACGAGCTGGGAGCGCGTCGAACCGCAGGCCGACTCTCTCGGTAGATACTTCTACGGCACGCTCTTCCAGCTCGCCCCCGAGACGCGCGAACTGTTCCCGGTGAACATGGAGGTGCAGCGTAGCCGCCTGCTCCGGGCGCTGGTGCACGTCGTGCAGATGGTGGACCAGCCCGACGACCTCGTGCCGTTCCTCGAGCAGCTCGGCCGCGACCACCGTAAGTTCGGCGTGCTCGCCCAGCACTACGACGCCGTCGGGGCAGCACTCCTGGGCGCCATCGGGTCGTTCGCGGGCGACGCTTGGACCCTCGACGTCGAGCAGGCCTGGACCGATGCCTACGGCATCGTCGCGGGCGCCATGACCAGCGCCGCGCAGGCCGAGCGCGGCCCGGCGTCCTGGCTCGGACGGGTGGTGGGGCACACCCGCATCGGCTGGGACATCGCCGTGATCACCGTGCAGCCCAGTGAGCCAATCCCGTACCGGGCGGGGCAGTACCTGAGCGTCGAGACCCCGCAGCGGCCGCGGCTGTGGCGCTACCTATCGCCCGCCAACGCGCCTCGCCCCGACGGCACCATCGACTTCCACGTCCGCGCCGTCGACGGCGGCTGGGTCAGCCGCGCGGTCGTCGCCCACTCCCGCATCGGCGACACCTGGCGCATCGGCCCGCCAATGGGCCGCATGCACGTCGACCCGGACACCGGGCGCGACCTGCTCATGATCACCGGCGGCACCGGGATGGCCCCGATCAAGGCCCTTCTCGAGGACATCGCCGCGCGCCGGGAGCAGCCGCACACGCAGGTATTCGTGGGCGGCCGCAACTGGGACGACCTGTACGACCTCGACAGCCTGCGCAAGCTCTCCTACAGCAACACGTGGCTCGACATCGTGCCCGTCGTGGAGAAGGACGAGGGCGGCTCCGGCGCCGAGCGCGGCACGCTGGCCGACGTCGTCACCCGCTACGGGGCGTGGGCCGACCACGACGTGCTGGTCTGCGGCTCGCCGGCGATGATCCGGGCCACGGTGTCGCGGATGCTGGTGGCGGGCACCCCGCTCGACCGCATCCGGTACGACCCGTTCACGATGGACTGATCGATCTGCTGCTCCGTCCGAGTGGTTCGATCACGTTCGGGACACCGAGCAGGGATGATGGCAGAGCCTTGGTGCCATGACCAGTTTCAGACGGACGAGCCCGCCGCCGCAGGGTCTCCGCGCTGTGACGACCGGACTCCTCGTTATCGCTTCGCTGCTCACGACTGCGACCGCCGCGGCTGCTGCGCCGCCGTTGCCGCCGCCGTGCATCAATTACGTACACCATGAACCTGGCGGCCGTGTCGAGGTGGACCTACGGCTGGATCCGAGAACCGGCACGTTCACCAGCCTTGTAGTCTTCTGGTTCATCAACGATCCGGGAGCGGCGCCCGGCTTTTACAACTGGTCGCACGTCCTCAACGGCCGACCTCTCACGCCGCGACTCGACATCAAGGACGACAACTTTCACACGACGTTCCGCTCCCAGGAAGGCTGGTTCTTCGGCGATACGTACAAGTTCCAAGCTACACACTATTCGCCCGTAACGAGGACAACCTATATATCGGCGGTGAACGAATGTCTGATCACGGCCAGATGAGAGCCAGTTCCCAGAACTGGGCCGTCCTTCTGCCTGATATCCTGACGCATAGCGTCGACCAGCTACGCCCGATGCTCCCCAAGCACCTCGCAGTTATGGTGGTCGGGGGACAGGTTCTGCTCTCAACGACCGCCGGCCAGCCCAGGGCTGTAGCAACCGAGACGGTCGGGGTCCCAGCCCAGGTTGAACGGGGCGGGTTGGCGGCGGTCGCAGCCCGCATGCTCGCCGACGTCCAGGATCTCATCGTCACAGATCTAGGCGGCCCATGGCCGCTGACCAAGAGCGGGCAGCCCACCCACCCAGAGGCCTCCCTTGTCGGCACCTCGCTCGACCTCCGCTTCTCGAACAAAGACGGCTCGGATGGCGTTCTCTTGGCGCCATACCCGGTGCCAGAAATCCCACCGCCGACAGTGGTCGCGGGTTAAGGACGCCAGGAGATCGGGAAGCACCGGGCACTTGATGAGCGAACAGCACCAGCAGCGACTCCTCGCCGGAGAGCAGGAGACGTATTCGCCGCACCCGATACGGGGCGTGGGCCGACCATGACGTGCTGGTCTGCGGCTCGCCGGCGATGATCCGGGCCACGGTGTCGCGGATGCTGGTGGCGGGCACCCCGCTCGACCGCATCCGGTACGACCCGTTCACGATGGACTGAGCACCGTGAGCCCGGCGGCGTGTGCGATCGTCGCCAACCTCTTGTCGTACGTCACGAACTCCGTGGCCGCGGGTTCGAGTTCAAGGGCCGACACCAGGTGGATCGCGTCGAGCGTCCGCACCATCGGCGCTTCGAAAGCCCCAGCACGTTCGAGAAGGTGGCGGTCGACAACAACCTGTGCCACCTCATCCAGAACAGCTTCAGCCTCGGCGAGCTCCGCAGCCAGCTCGTCCGCATCTATGAGCGCACCCTGGTCTGTGTGGTTGCTCCGCAGAACAACCCTGCGCACCTCGGCTTGTGCGAGCTCCGACGTGACGACCAGCTCGCCACCTCGTTCGTCGAGCCATTCCTGGAGCGCCTCGGACTCGTCCTCCTCGCGGATCAGCTTGACCAGGGCGCACGAGTCGAGGTAGATCACCTGTCCTCGTCGTTCCTGAGCTGCTCGAGAGTCTCACCAAGGGGCCGGACGCCGGGCCGCCGAGGACGTGCCCGTCGGCCCGACAGACCGCCCGGGCGACCAGGCCGGAGTCTCCCTCGGGCGATGAGATCCTCGATCCGCTGCTCGTCCTCGCTCGCAGGGACCAACCAGCCAACAAGGCGTCCGCCGCTGGTTAAACGCCCGATCGCCCCGGCCGCAGCCAGTTCCGCCACGACCTTCCCAGCGTTGCGCAGCTCGCGGATCCCGATCTCCCGTTCGGGCTGCCTCGGCCTCGGGACCGACACCGCGTCGTTCACGTCGGTCAGAGTACGACAGCGTCGTCGGTTAACAAGCGATCGTCTGTCCTGAGACGGTCAGCCCCGGGGCTTCGGCCGCCACACCACCAAGGCCTGGCGACGGTCGACCGGCACGAGGTCGCGGCGGTAGGAGGCGTGCACGCTCGCCGCAGCCTGCTCGGCCGCGACGTGGGCAGCGTGCAGCTCCTGCGCCATCTCCTCGATGCGCGTGCGCAGCTCGTCGAGCAGATTCTCGAGTTCGATGATGCGCTTGATGCCCGCGAGGTTGACGCCCTCCTCCTGCGAGAGCCGCTGCACCTCGCGGAGCAGCGCGATGTCACGTGCCGAGTAGCGCCGCCCGCCGCCTGCCGACCGGCCGGGGCTCACGAGCCCCAGCCGGTCGTAGCTGCGCAGCGTCTGGGCGTGCAGCCCCGCCAGCTCGGCAGCCACCGAGATGACGAACACGGGGCTGTCCAGGCTGGCGCCGGGTGGCAGGCCCGTCCCACCGCTGTTCATCGAGCACCTCCGAGCAGGTCGGCCCTCGGGTCGAACTCCTTGGTGGCCTCGGCGAAGGACTGCAGAGCCGCTGAGGCCGCGTCATCCAGCTTGGCCGGCACCGTCACCTCGACGGTGACGAGCAGGTCCCCGGTCTTGCCCTTGCGTGGCACCCCGCGCCCGCGCACCCGGAGCGTGCGCCCACTCGCGGTTCCGGCGGGGATCCGGAGCGAGACGGTGGACTCCAGCGTCGGGACGGTCAGGGTGGTGCCGAACGCCAGCTCCGGGAACGTCACCGGCACCGTCAGCGTCAGGTCGTCGGGGTTGCGCTCCGACCGGCCGAACAGCCGGTGCGGGGTGACGTACACCTTGACGTACAGGTCCCCCGCCAGAGCGCCGCCCCGGCCCGGCTCGCCCTGGCCCTTCAGCCTGATCTGCTGCCCGTCGGCCACACCCGCGGGGATGCGGACCGTGATCGTGCGGGTGCGAGTGCTGGTGCCGTCGCCGCCGCACTCAGGGCACGGGTCGTCGATTATCCGGCCCGTGCCCCGGCAGTCGCGGCACGGCTCGGAGAACGCGAACGCCCCCTGGCTGCGGCTGACCAGGCCGACGCCACCGCAGGTGGGGCACTGCCGCGGCGTGCTGCCCGGTCGCGACCCCGTGCCGCCGCAACGTTCGCACCGGCCCGGCGCCGTGAGCCGCAGCTGCACCTCGGCTCCGCGGACGGCGTCCACGAAGTCGATGCGCAGCTCGCTCTCCACGTCCGCGCCGCGCTGGGAACGCGGAGCGGTGGTGGGGCCGGCGCCCGCCCGGTTGCCGAAGAGGCCCCCGAGCAGGTCGCTGAAGCCGCCGGCACCGCCGCCCCCGGAAGCCCCGGAGCGGCCGAACAGGTCGTTCAGGTCGAAGTTCTGTCCGGCCCCCGTGCCGAAACCGCCGGGGAAGCCGGCGCCCCCGCCGAAGCCGCCGCCCCCGCCCGCGAAGAGCGCACGGGTCTCGTCGTACTCGCGGCGCTTCTTCTCGTCGGACAACACCCCGTATGCCTCGGACACCGACTTGAACCGGGCTTCGGCGTTGGCGTCACCGGGGTTGGCGTCCGGGTGCAGCTCGCGCGCGAGCTTCCGGTACGCCTTCTTGATCTCGTCCGCCGAGGCGCCTGAGGCGACGCCCAGCTCGCGGTAGAAGTCCTTCTCGATCCAGTCGCGCTGGGTCACTCCGCCTCCCCTGCGTGATCAGTCAGGGCCGTCGGCCGGATCGGGATCTGGTGTCTTGGTGTCGGTGAGAGCGTGAGGTTCGGTGGCCGCGTCGCCCTGGCCCAGCTCGTCGGCCCGGTCGGCGACGATGACCATCGCCGGCCGCAGCACGCGGTCGGCGATGCGATAGCCGGCCCGCAGCACCGCGGAGACCACGGTGACCGTGGGCCCCGTGAGATCGCTGGGCTCGTGCTGCACGGCCTCGTGAACCGACGGGTCGAAGGGCTCGCCCTCCAGCCCGAACGGCTCCAGGCCGAGCTTCTGCACCACCGCGACCAGCTTGTCGCTGACGGACTTGAACGGGCCGGTGAGGTCGCCGTGCGCCTCGGCCCTGTCCAGGTCGTCGAGCACGGTGAGCAGCTCGGAGACGAACTGCACCCGAGCCCCGACCAGCACACTCTCGCGGTCACGCTCGACACGCCGTCGGTAGTTGGCGTACTCGGCGCTCACCCGTTGCAGGTCGGCGGTGCGCTCGGCCACCTGGGCGGCGAGCTCGGCGGCCGCGACGGCATCCGGGCCGGGGACCGGCTCCGGCCCTTCGGCCTCGGCGGCCCCGGCCGGCTGGGCGGCCGGGGTGCGCACCTCGCCGGTCACCGGGTCGATCCGACGCCGGTCCCGGACCACGACCCGCTCACCGTCGCCGTTCTCGGCGCTCTCGTTGCGGTCCGGTCCCTTCACTTCTTGTCCTTCTCCTCGTCGACGATCTCGGCGTCCACCACGTCGTCGGCGCTGTTCTGCGCCTGCTGCTGGCCGGCGTCGGCGCCCGGAGCGGCAGTGCCGTCGGCACCCGGCTGCTGGTACAGCGCGGAGCCCATCTTCTGGGACTCGGTGGCGAGCTTCTCCATCGACGTCTTGATGGCCTCGGTGTCGGTGCCCTTGAGGGCGGTCTGCGCCTCGCCGAGCGCGCTGTTCACCGAGTCCTTGACGTCGGCGGGCAGCTTCTCGTCGTTCTCCTTGACGAACTTCTCCGTCTGGTAGACGAGGGACTCGGCCTGGTTGCGGACCTCGGCCTCCTCACGCCGCTTCTTGTCCTCCTCGGCGTGCTGCTCGGCCTCGCGCATCATCCGGTCGATCTCGTCCTTGCCCAGGGCGGACCCGCCGGTGATCGTCATGGCCTGGCTCTTGCCCGTGCCCAGGTCCTTCGCCGAGACGTTCACGATGCCGTTGGCGTCGATGTCGAAGGAGACCTCGATCTGCGGCACACCCCGCGGGGCGGGCGGCAGGCCCGTCAGCTCGAACATCCCGAGCTTCTTGTTGTACGCCGCGATCTCGCGCTCACCCTGGAAGACCTGGATCTGCACCGACGGCTGGTTGTCATCGGCCGTGGTGAAGATCTCCGACCGCTTGGTGGGGATCGTGGTGTTGCGCTCGATGAGCTTGGTCATCACGCCGCCCTTGGTCTCGATGCCGAGGGACAGCGGGGTGACGTCGAGCAGCAGGACGTCCTTGACCTCACCGCGCAGCACACCGGCCTGGAGTGCGGCACCGACGGCGACGACCTCGTCCGGGTTGACGCCCTTGTTGGGCTCCTTGCCGCCGGTGAGCTCCTTCACCAGGTCGGTGACGGCCGGCATGCGGGTGGAGCCGCCGACGAGCACGACGTGGTCGATCTGGCCGACCGAGATGCCGGCGTCCTTGATGACCTGGTTGAACGGCGCACGGGTGCGGTCGAGCAGGTCGGACGTGATGCGCTGGAACTCGGCGCGCGAGAGCGTCTCGTCGAGGAACAGCGGGTTCTTGTCGGAGTCGACCGTGATGTAGGGCAGGTTGATCGTGGCCGTCGACTGGCTCGACAGCTCGATCTTCGCCTTCTCAGCGGCCTCGCGCAGCCGCTGCATCGCCATCTTGTCCTTGGTGAGGTCGATGCCCTGCGCACTCTTGAACTTCTCGACGAGCCAGTTGATGACCCGCTCGTCCCAGTCGTCGCCACCGAGGTGGTTGTCGCCGTTGGTCGCCTTGACCTCGACAACACCCTCGCCGATCTCCAGGAGCGAGACGTCGAAGGTGCCGCCACCGAGGTCGAAGACCAGGATGGTCTGCTCCTTCTCGCCCTTGTCGAGCCCGTAGGCCAGCGCGGCCGCGGTGGGCTCGTTGACGATGCGGAGCACGTTGAGGCCCGCGATCTGGCCGGCCTCCTTGGTGGCCTGGCGCTGCGCGTCCTCGAAGTAGGCGGGGACGGTGATCACCGCGTCGGTGATCTCCTCACCCAGGTACGCCTCGGCGTCGCGCTTGAGCTTCTGCAGCACGCGGGCGCTGATCTCCTGGGCGGAGTACTGCTTTCCGTCGACGTCACCGGTCTTCCAGTTGGTGCCGATGTGCCGCTTGACCGACCGGATGGTGCGGTCCACGTTGGTGACGGCCTGGTTCTTCGCCGACTGCCCGACGAGCACCTCGCCGTTGCGCGCGAAAGCCACGACGGACGGCGTGGTGCGCGCACCCTCCGAGTTGGCGATGACCGTCGGCTCGCCACCCTCGAGCACGGCGACGACGGAGTTGGTGGTCCCGAGGTCGATGCCGACCGCACGAGCCATGGTGTGTGCCTCCGAATTGCTTGAGTTGCCTTCGCTCAAGTTTGCCACGCGGCGGGTCCGAGCTCTGACTCGGTTCTTGAGTCCGCTGCGCTCAACTTGTTCGTGGAGTCCAACGAAACACTCGGCGATCGTGTTCCCGGGGACCGCGTCTGGTGGGGGCCGGCCGCGCTACAGCGGTGCGGCGGGCCGGGGCTCCACTCGCCCGGCGGAGGCCGGCGGCAGCGGGTCGTCCACGGGCGCGAGCACCCGGTGGCGCTCGGGGTCGTCGACGACCTGGTCGTCCGCGTCGCGATACTCCAGCTCGCCGTCCGGCCCCAGGTCCGCGTGGTAGCCGGCGGCCCGCAACTGCTCCTCGTCGAGGTCGACCAGTAGCTCCCGACGGCTCGGCACGATCTTGTAGTCCGGCCACGTGAGGTGGCCGTAAGCGTCGTGGAGGTCGGCGAGCAGCCCGACGAACACCTGCTGCCACCGCAGCGGCATCGACTGGGCGAGCGACCTCGGCACCACGAGGTGGTCCTCCGTGGCGCCGCGCGCAGGACGATCGAGGTAGTCCTTCACCGGCGTCGTCGACGCCGGCACGGACGGTTCGGAGGGCATGCGACTCCTGCTAGTGCTCGTGCCCGGCTCGGGCACACTCCACTCTCCCAGAGCGCGGCGACTCGCGCGTACCGGTGCCCCGATGTGGATCAGCTGGGAGGGTCCTGAACAACTCCGCCCGTAGCGAGCGGCGTCCAGGTGGGTGCATCGCAAGGCGGACGATCGGGCCGATACCGCTGTTGTATCGGCCCGATCGTCCAACGCCGCGAGGTGCCCGCCTGGGCGTCGCGCAGTAGGGCCGGGTTGTTCAGGGCGCTCCTCTAGGCGCGGTTCGGCGTCGTCCCCGGCCGCGTGGCCAGCGGCACGAGCTCCTTGTGGTCCCACTGGACCGGCCGCACCCGCACCTTCTCGCCCGTGTAGGGCGCCTCGACCATCTGGTCGTTGCCCATGTAGAGCACGACGTGGTGGATCGTCGACGGGTCGCTGGGGTCCGTCGCCAGGAACAACAGGTCCCCCGGCTGCGCCTGCCCGATCGGCACGTGCCCGCCCGCGTAGAACTGCTGCCGCGACACCCGGGGCAGGTTGATCCCCGCCGCCTGGAAGGCCCGCAGCATCAGTCCGGAGCAGTCGTACGTATTGGGTCCGGTGGCGCCCCAGACGTACGGTTTACCCACCTCGCCGAGCGCGAAGGCGATGGCAGCACTGGCGACGCCGTCCGGAAGGACCGCCGTCTGGCCGCATCCGGCCGGGTCGGCCACGTCGGCGAGCTGCTGCACCAGCTGCGCGGCGAGGCCCTCCCATTTCGCGTAGGCGTCCGGGAACGCCGAGCGCTGGACAGTCTGCGCGGCCACCGTGACCGGCATGGTGTCCCAGCCCGGGACCTTCAGCAGCCGCTCGATGAAGATCGTCGTGCTGTAGACGGGGTCGGTGACCTCCGCGGGCGACCCCCAGCCCTGTGACGGGCGCTGCTGGAAGAGCCCGAGCGAGTCGCGGTCGCCGTAGTTGATGTTGCGGAGGGTCGATTCCTGCATGGCTGTCGCGAGCGCGATGAGCCACGCCCGCGGCGGCGCGCCCATGTCCCTGGCGATCCCGATGATCGTCGCCGCGTTCCGGCGCTGCTCATCACTCAGATCGCCGATGGTAGTGCCCGCGCGATCGCCCGCGAGCGGCCCGACCGGCGAGCGCAGCCCGGCGTCGCACGGCCCGTAGGTGCCCGGGCGCCCGCCTCCGCCCCCGCTGATGTTGAAGGCGATGAACCCGACGCCGAGGAACAGCGCGAGCGCCGCCGCGATCGCGACGAATGGGATGAGAAGCCGCAGCGGACGCAGGAAGTTCATGCGGCCCAGCCCGTCAAACCCGGTCGTAGCCGGCGACCCGCCAGCCCGTGTCACCGTTGATCACGAGGACGACGAGCGTCAGCGCGTCGGTGGGCACCTGGACCTGCACCGACCGCGGCGACACCTGCACTGCTCGCGGCTCGCCCGTCACGCGCGTAGCCGGGATGTTCGACGGGTCGACGGCGCTGAGCACACCGAGGTACTCCTCCGTCGTCGTGGAGCGAAGGCCCTCCAACCACTGCTGCGCCGGAGTGCCATCGGGCGGACGCACCCAGGCCGCCGTCCAGCGCGCAGCCGTCGAGAGTGCCGCCGCGGGCGCCCGGGACAGCGGAAGCGTCGTCGGCTGGAGGTCGGCGACCGGCGGGAGCGCGGTGGGGGTCGGCGTGGCGGGCGGGAACCCGGACGTCGAACCGGTCCGCGGGAAAGCGCCCGTCGTCGGGCCGGCGGACGAGTGCCCGGCCCGGGCCCCTCCCGCACCGGCGCTGCTGCCGCTCAGATACCCGATCCCGAAGCTCACCCCGGTACCCAGCGCGATCACGACCACGGCCGTCACCGCGAGACGGCCAGGAGAGCGCAATGGCCACTGCCAGAGCGAGCGGTACGCGGCGGCCCGGCCGCGGGGGCTCCTA
The DNA here is from genome assembly GCF_039526725.1 of Pseudonocardia aurantiaca. Lineage (NCBI taxonomy): Bacteria > Bacillati > Actinomycetota > Actinomycetes > Pseudonocardiales > Pseudonocardiaceae > Pseudonocardia > Pseudonocardia aurantiaca. The sequence continues at coordinate 411,883 of NZ_BAAAJG010000003.1, read as the reverse complement.
ATCGGCACCGCTCGGCCCACCACGCGGCGTGTACACGGCCTGCGTCGGGCGCGGCCGGTAGATGCGGTAGACCGGCACGCCGTCGACGATCTCGGCCTGCACCGGGCGGACGCCGCCGGGCCGGAGCGGCACGGCGTCCGGGCGCCGGTAGATCACCCGCTCGTCGACGTCGCCGGGCTCACCCCAGCCCGGACGTCCCCCCGCGGCCGATGCACCGTCCGGCCCGGACGGCAGCGCGGGACGGCGGGCGGCCGGGTAGATCTGGGGCGACCGGGGCGCCTCGATCTCGCTGCGGCCGCGCACCGGCCGGGTGGCCTGCGCGGGCACGCGGATGACCGGCTCGGCCTCGGGGCGTTCGCCGTGCGGGTAGCCCGAGGCGCCCGCGGCGCCGCGCCGCTCGTCCCACCACCGGGCCTGCCGGTCCTCCGGCGGGCCGCCCCGCATCCGCTGCCAGACCCGGGACATCGGCCCGGTGCCTGCCCCCGGAACGATCCCGCCGAACTGCTCACGGGTGAGCGACACCATCGACACGAGCCGTCGGAACGGGCGCGCGACGGCCCAGAGGACGACCGTCACCACCCCCGTGACGAGCAGGGCGAGCCAGAGGTCGACCCCGGAGCCCGGGCGGAAGAGCGACACGACGAGCAGGGCGTGCAGGCCGGCCAGTGCACCGACCACGAGCGTGTTGACGATCGCCGCACCCGCCACGCGGAGCAGCGACGGCAGGATGTCCGGCTTGAGGATCGCCACCACGGCGATCGCCGGAGCCGTCATCACCAGCAGCCGCAGCATCAGCAGCGCGACCAGGACGAGCACCTTGGAGAGCAACTGGAACAGCGCGATGCAGACGGCTTGGACGACGGCGAGAAGGCCGGCGCCGATCCGGCTGCCCGATTCACCGGTGAAGTAGGGATAGCGGTCGCCCATCCGATCCGCGATCGCGGCGAAGTCCGCTTTCTTCTGCTCTGCCAGCTGGAGCGTGTCCTGGCGCTCGGCGACCTCTGGCTTCGTGAAGGTCTGTGCGCGCAGCAGGTCGCGTCCGAGCGCCTGGGCCTGCGGCACCTCGGGTGATCCAAACTCGCCGCGAAGCCAGTTCTGGTAGATCGTCTGATCGACGAGAACCGTCGGCAAGGTGTCCCGGTCTCCGAGCCCGACCTGCCCGAGGAAGCCCGCTTGCATCTCGGTGACGCCGTTCAGCAGCAGCCCGTCGGCGGCCCGCGCCCAGTCCACAGGCGCGAGATACGCAGCCGACCCCACGACGAGTGCAACGACCGCGAACGCCGCGCGCTGGGTCTGCCGAGCAAGATCTCCGCGAAGAGCCAGGACGAGGAGCACCGCGGCGAGGATGATCAGCGCCAACCCGACCCAGGTCGTGAAGACGGTGTCGTACATCGCACGCGTGCCGTCGCTGATCAACTGGTCGAGCGGGGCGAGCAGCTCGCCCCCGTCGGCGATCAGGTAGTGCGCCCAATTGACGCCACCCACCACGAGTTTCGCCGCGTTGAGCGCCTGGTTCCCGAGCCACGTGTCCGTGGTGGTGGCCGGGTTGAACACCGCCGTGCCGGCGCAGCCGAGGTCGTAGTTGTGCCAGACGAGACCCGCGTACCCGACCTCGTCGTAGACGCTTCCCGGCTCACCTCGGTCCAGGCGCGGCGGATCCAACGATCCGACGAGGCCCGTGCCCGGCCGATCCGGCTCCGGCGACTCCCGGCAGTCGATCCCCTGCGCGAACGCCGGCTGCCCGAGCATGACCGAAGCGCCGACCAGTCCGGTGACGACCAGCAGCGCCGCTCGCCTACTGCGGCGCCGATCCGATGCCCCGGCATCGGCAGCCCGATTGTTGGCACCCGCTTTGCGTCCACGCCGGAGACCCACCAAGACGGCAGCCGTCACCACAAGGGCGACCGGCAGCCAGCCGACACCCGCCGGGAGCTCCCCCGGATTCACCGAACGGCCTCGCCGGCCGCGCGCACGCGGTCCTGGTCGAGGCCGGCATGGCCGTTGCCGCCATGGACCGAGTCGTCGTCGCCTGGATCGACATCGCCTGCCAGGTCGAGGTGCTCGTCGTGCCGCAACTCAGGGCCCGGGCGGCCGTAGTGGTCGCTCGCGTCGCCGCCGGGCCCGCCCCGGTCGCCGGTCAGCAGGCCGTCCGGGTCGTCGAGATCGGTGAACTCGTCGTCGAGGTCGTCACCGAGGTCGCTGCCCAGGTCTGGGCCGGGCCGCACGAAGCGCCCGACCGGCGGGGCGAGCGGCGCGTGGCGCGGGGCCGGCTCGTCGGGGGCCCGCACGGCGGCCGGTCCGGTGGCGGCGGGCACCCCGCGGGCCGAGACGCGGCTCGCGTCGGGGTTGGTGTCGAGCGCCTCGCGGACGTGCTCCAGATGGGGTGCCTCGAGGTCGATCCGGATCTTCTCCACGCCCCCGTGGCCGTCGGCGAAGATGAACTGGCGCGGGGTGTCGTCGGGCCGGTCGTCGTGCCGGGGCCGCGGCGAGAGCGTGCCCAGCATCTGCTCGTAGCCCACGCCGTGTGGCACCTTGAGCAGGCGCAGCGCTTCCGTCTGCGCCTCCTCGTCGTCGGTGCGGCCCACGAACACGGCGTTGACCAGCGACGCGAACCCCGAGACGCGCAGCAGGTCGCCGGCGAGCTGGGAGGCGAACATGGCCCGGACGTTGAACTTGCGCGAGTCGCGGGCCAGGCGGTCGATGAGCACCTTCCCCGTGGGCACCTGCGACAGGAAGTGCGTCTCGTCGAGCGCGACACCCTTACGGAGGTTGCGGTCGGCCTCATAGATCGTGCGCTGGGTGAGCCAGGACGCCAGGTTGAGCAGCTCGACGGCCAGTGCCTCCCCGTCGGTCCACTCCTCACGCGGGCTGCCCGGCCGGGGCAGCGTCATCCCCTGCATGGTGAGCACGGTCAGCCGGTAGTCGCGGTCGGCCTGCCACGGGTCGTCGCGCGAGGTGTCCGGGAAGAGCAATGCGGCCTGCGGCAGCTCCCGCCGCTCCTCCAGGAAGTCGGCGACGACACCGGCGTGCTCCTCCCCTTCGCGGGCGTGCCGGCGCAGCGCGTCGATCACCTGTCCGGGGTGCCGATCGGTGGCGCCACCCACCTCGCGGACCGCGCGGAGCAGCACGATCCGGGTGTGCGGGATCCGCGCCACGTCGTAGGGCAGCAGCCCGGTGAGCACGTCGAGGACGAGCCGCCTGCGGGTGGCCGCGGCGAGCGAGCGCTCGCGGCGCCAGGCCCGCTCGGGGTCCTCCTCATCCGCGAAGTGCTCGGGCCGCGGCTCCGCGACCACCCGGTACGGGTTGAGGATGCCCGGGTCGGCGCGGAGCAGGTTGATGTGGCGGGAGAACGGCGCCAGCTCCGGGAGCCGGGTGAGCTGAGCGAGCGGCCCGGACGGGTCGAGGACCGTCCAACGCGCCCCGGCCCGCAGGGTCTTGTAGACGATCACGCCGGTGAGGAAGGACTTTCCCGAGCCCAGCCCACCGACGACGGCGGTGAGGCCGGACGCCCGGCGCACCTCCTGCGCCAGCCAGGGGTCCCACGCCACAGGGCGGCGGGTGGCCGTGCAGGTCTCCCCGATCATGATTCCGCGCCGGTCGCCGACCGACGCGGTGGCCGCGGGCACGGCAGAGGCGGCCCAGGTGACCGAGCCTCGGCGGCGATAGGCCGTGGACGCGAGCGGCTCGCCTGGGATGAACTCACGGGCGTAGCGGTACTGCGCCTCCGGGTGCTCGACCTGCACCTTGGGCCGGTAGACGTCGAGCACCTGCTGGGCGCGGCTGATCGCCTCGGCCTCGTCCTTGCCGGACACAGCGATGCGCCACCAGCCGTAGAGCCGGGTGTTGAGCTGCGTGAGGCCGGAGGTCAGCTCGTCCTCCACCTCCAGCACCCGCTCTGCCTGGCGGGCCAGCGACATCGGCGGGTCGAGGTCGTGGTCGTGGGTGTAGTGCCGGATCTGGCTGCGCACCTTCCCCATCTGGCGCTGCAGCTCCCCGGCCACCTCGTCGGGACGCCGGACATAGATCCGCGCCGACCACTCGACCGGGAACGGGAGCCGGTCGGAGTGCTGCATCCACGGGTCGTCGACCTCGGGGATGCGCAGCCCCTCCATCAGGCCGACCGACAGGACCGCCACGTTCCGTGAGACCGTCTGCGCCCGCAGCCGCCCGATCACCCGGACAGTGGGGGCGTAGGGCTCTTGGTGCATGTCGACGCCGTCGGTGAACGCGGCGAGGTCCTCGGTCTCCCAGCGACCCACCCCGCCGGGCACGACCGAGAGCGTGCGCGGCGCGGGCAGCCCGAGTGCGCACGAGCGATGCATCAGCCAGGCGATGTCGTCGGCGCTGGCGGGCACGGCGTCGAGCCCGCTCCCGGAGACGAGCGCGTCCAGGTGCCCAACCTCGGAGGACAGCGCGGCCAGCTCGGCGCGGACGGCAGCGGGCGCCACCTTGCCCAGCACCGGCGCCGCCCGCTCGACCCAGCGGTCGAGCATGCTGCGGCCGGAGACCTCGATGCCGAGGAAGACCTCCTTGTCCGACATCGACAGGCCCATGAGGTGGCGCTGCTCGCCCTCGAGGAACCCGTCCCAGCCGAGCGCGCCCGCGACGTCGGGCATCCGGCCGAGCGCGTTGTGGTCGAACGACTCGGCCCACATGTGCACCGGATACGGCCGCGTCGTCACCCGCAGGTGCAGCCAGCGGCCCTGCAGCTCGCCGAGCTGTGCGGCGATCTGGCGGATGAGGATCTCGCGCTGCGAGTCGCTGCGGAAGCTCCACGCCTGCGCCGCGAGCCGGTACCACGCCATGACCTGCGTGCCGGTGCGCGTGAGGTGGCCCTCGATCGACCGGAGTGCGATGTCGGGCTCGTACTTGGGCAGCCCGCCGTCGCCGGCGAGCGCACGGCCGCGGCGGGCGCCGCGCTTCGGCTCGGAAGATCTCCGGTCACGGCCCGCGTCACGTCGTGACACGCGAACGCCCCTTCCGCCGCCCGGCGTCGGCCGGGCGCTCTGCCTTGCTGTTCGATGCGCGCCGCTTGGGCGCGCGCTTGCGTGACGATGCTCTCGGACGGACGACCGGACCGACCCGCACGTGCCGTGAGCGCACCTCGCCTCCTGTGGCGGCCGTGCGCTTCCGCGGCCCGGTGAGCTCGTGCCTGAAGAGCTCGAGGACCTGCCCGAGCGGGCGTTCGTAGTCGATGCGCTTCCCGACGAAGCGGGTGACGACGATGGTGATCACCAGTGCCCACGCGACAGAGAAAAAGTCGAGCCCGATCCCGATCCGCCGCTGGACGAACATGACGGCGATCATCACCAGCAGGCCGATGCCGTAGCCGACGTAGCGCACGCGCCAGGGGAACGTGGCGCGTGGGGGACCAAGCCAGATGGAGTCGACGCGGTAGATCTCGTCGTCGGTGCGGACGAGCACGCCGTCACCCAGTGATGAGGCTGGCCAGGAAGCTGCCGATCTCCGGGCCGTTGCCGGAAACCGCGATGCCGAGGGCGACGAGGCCGATGATCAGCCCGACGCTGCGGCGGGCGACGCCTGCGTTGTCACCACGGCCGCCGATCCAGAGCAGGATGATCGCGATGCCCAGCAGGATGAGCGGGACCACGTTGTCCTGGATCCACGTCTGCAGAGGCGCCGACGTCACGCCCTGAGCGAGCGAGAGCACAACGGCCTCCGGTGCGGTCATGACGGCTCCATCCTCGTGGCACTGCCAACCGAGGCTGCCGCGTGCCCGACCCCCTCGGGCTGGCGATCGCCCGACCCGGTCTTCTCGACCTTCCCGACTTCGAGTAGACCATGCTGACCAGCGGGAGCATAGAGGGTCATCCACCCAGCAGACACGCAGCAACACGCACAGCCACGGCCGTCCGCCGACAGGGTGATTGATCAGCATCGGCACCGGATGGCCCGTCTTGACCGATTGAGTGACGAACGACGGACCGTTGCGGCCCGCACACGTCCGAACCACGCGTTAGGGTCGCAACGGACCCACAGTTACTCGTGAGTAGGTTGCATGCCCGACCGACGTCGCCGCAGATGAGAGAGGGCGCTGAGGCGCCCGTCTACGCTGCTCCGCATCGGCCGCCCGCCCGCACCGCCGGCCAGTCCTGGGAGGAAGCCCGTGGTTGTCAGACTCGTCATCGGACTGGCGATGACCGCGCTCGCGCTCGCGGTCTCGGGCCGCCGGGCCTTCTGGCTCTACAAGCTGATCAAATCGGGCCAGCCCGCGAACGACCGGCTCGAAGGGCTGAACGAGCGGCTGAAAGCGCAGGTCGTGGAGGTGTTCGGGCAGCGCAAGCTGCTGCGGTGGTCGGTGCCCGGCCTCGCACACTTCTTCACCTTCTGGGCGTTCGTGATCTTGATCACGGTGTACCTCGAGGCCTACGGGGCGCTGTTCGACCACGACTTCCACATCCCGCTGATCGGCCGCTGGCCGGTGCTCGGGTTCCTGCAGGACTTCATCGCCGCGGCGGCGCTGGTCTCGCTGGGCGTGTTCGCGGTCATCCGGATCCGCAACGCCCCGCAACGGAAGGCGCGGGCGTCACGGTTCTACGGCAGCCACACCGGCGGGGCGTGGCTGATCCTGTTCATGATCTTCAACGTGCTGTGGACGATGTTCTTCTTCCGCGGCGCGGCCTCGGCGCTCGGCGTGTTCCCCTACCCCTCGGGCGCGTTCGTCTCCATCGGCGTCGGGCAGCTGTTCGGCCAGGCCGGGTTGTCGACGGGCACGCTGCAGGTGCTGGAGAGCGTCGGGCTGCTGCTGCACATCGGCGTGATGCTGATCTTCACGGTGATCATCGCCTACAGCAAGCACCTGCACATCTTCACCGCGCCGATCAACGTCTCGGCCAAACGCCTGCCCAAGGCGCTGGGCCCGCTGCAACCCATCGAGCACAACGGCGCCCCGATCGACTTCGAGGACCCACCCGACGACGCCGCGTTCGGGCGCGGCAAGGTCGAGGACTTCACCTGGAAGGGCATGCTCGACTTCGCCACCTGCACCGAGTGCGGGCGCTGCCAGTCCCAATGCCCGGCCTGGAACACCGGCAAGCCACTCTCCCCGAAGCTCGTGATCATGGACCTGCGCGACCACCTGCTCGCGAAGGCGCCCTACCTCATCGACGGCAAGGACATGCCGGAAGAGGGCGCGGTCTCCGTCAAGGGCAGCGCCGACCAGGCCGGCGGGCACGGCCACCACGTCCCCGAGTCCGGGTTCGGCCGGGTGCCGGGGTCGGGCCCCGAGCAGGCCATGCGGCCGCTGGTGGGGACCCTGGAGGCCGGCGGGGTGATCGACCCGGACGTGCTGTGGTCCTGCACCACCTGCGGGGCCTGCGTGGAACAGTGCCCGGTGGACATCGAGCACGTCGACCACATCGTCGACATGCGCCGCCACCAGGTGCTCATCGAGTCGGAGTTCCCCTCCGAGCTGGGTGCGCTGTTCCGCAACCTGGAGAACAAGGGCAACCCCTGGGGCCAGAACGCCAAGGACCGGCTGGACTGGACCAAGAGCCTCGACTTCGAGGTGCCGGTGTTCGACGGCGAACTCGCCACGGACACGGAGTACCTGTTCTGGGTCGGCTGCGCCGGCGCGTTCGACGACAACGCCAAGAAGACCGTCCGCGCCACCGCCGAGCTGCTGCACCGCGCCGGCGTGAACTACGTGGTGCTCGGCTCGGAGGAGGGCTGCACCGGCGACCCCGCCCGCCGCTCCGGCAACGAGTTCCTCTTCCAGATGCTCGCGCAGCAGAACGTGGAGATGCTCGACACGGTGTTCGAGGGCCGCGAGCCCGGCACCCGCAAGATCGTCACCACCTGCCCGCACTGCCTCAACACCCTCGGCCGCGAGTACCCGCAGCTGGACGGGCACTACGAGGTGGTGCACCACACGCAGCTGCTCAACAAACTGGTCCGGGAGGGCCGTCTGGTGCCGGTCGCCGCCCCCGACGGCGCGAGGACCGACGTCACCTACCACGACCCCTGCTACCTCGGCCGGCACAACGAAATCTACGAGGAGCCCCGCGAGCTCGTCGGCGCCGCCGGGGTGCGCCTGGCCGAGATGCCGCGGCACGCCGACCGCTCCTTCTGCTGCGGCGCCGGCGGCGCCCGCATGTGGATGGAGGAGACCATCGGCAAACGAGTCAACCTCGAACGCGTCGACGAGGCCCTCGGCACCGGCGCCGAGCAGATCGCCACCGGCTGCCCGTTCTGCCGCGTGATGTTCACCGACGGCCTCACCCAACGCCAAAGCGAGGACAAGGGCGCAGGCGTCGAGATCCTCGACGTCTCACAGATGCTCCTGGCCTCCGTCAAGCGCGGTGACGGCGCAAGCAACGGGAAGGCAAACGGCGAGGTGGACGCCCTCGGCGCGGGCGCAAGCGCCGACTCCGCGATGCAAGATCGGCGCGACGACTAACGACAGCTCAGCACAACGGGTATTGCGCCGACCAGGAGCAGAGCCTCTGGTCAGCGCACGTCCCGAATCTCAGCAGGGCTGGTAGTCCGTCACGACGAATCCGCCACCGAGGCCTGCCTGCTCAACGCGGAACCTGCCCAACTGAGGCCCGGCTTCCGGCGCCGGCCAGGTCATCGCACAAGCATCAACAATCCAGCCGCCAGTCTGCTCAGTGATCGCTGCTTTTGGCTGCGAGTATTCGCGAGGGCTTCGTACCTGTGATGCGAGCCGGACGACAGCGGAACTGCAGTCCGCGCTACCGGAGGCCGCCACGAATCGCGGCTCCGCATCCGACACCAGCAAGTTGCAGAACCGAGCCGGATTGTTGTCCGCCACTGCCCTCGCCAATGCGGGGAGGACCGTGTCGAAGCGCGAAGTTCCCAGCTCCGTGCGGATCTGATTACCGGCCTGCGCCGCAACCTGTTCCGCGTCTATGCGGGCTTGGTACGCCGACAAGCCGTAGCCCACGCCGCTGATCAAGCACAACACCGCCCCCACCGCCGCAAGCCGCCACCATGGCAACTGCGCGAGCCCGGCGAGCAGCACTCCAATGCTCGCCGCGAGCGCCCACGCCCATGGGCCGGTGCTCATCATCAACCCGATGACAACCGCGAGGCCGGCGAGCGGGAGGTCCCAGCCGCGCAGCGGTCCGTCGAGTCGCAGCACCCGCAGCACGATCAGTGCGGCGAGGCCGATCAGCCACGGGATCCAGGACAGCCCCGCGAAGGGCCAGAGCAGGAGGGCGGCGGCCAGCACCGCCACGCCCGCGGCGCCGCGGGGGGACCGGGTGAACCGCCGCCAGTCGAAGCGAGGCCGTGGGCCGTGCGGGGGCGGGCCGGGAGGTGGTGCGCTCGGCGGTGGGGGGAACGCCGGCGGGCCGGCGTCCGGCCGGGGGGCAGGAAGCCACGGGGGTGGGGTGGTGCCTCGCTCCTCCACGCCGCCCGAGGCTACCGGTCGGACGGTCCGTGTCCCAGCAGTCGCCGTGTGTCGTCGCTCCGGACGCCGCCCGGGTCGCGGCCGGCGCGGCGCCACTCCAGTGGCGCGACGCCGTGGCTGCGCCGGAACCGCTTGGTGAAGTAGCCGGGGTCCTGGTAGCCGACTCGCCCAGCCACGACCTCCACAGTGAGGTCCGTCGTGGCGAGCAGCCGCCGCGCCTCCGTCATCCGCCGCTCGGTGAGCCACTGCTGGACGGTGCGGCCGGTCTTGCGCCCGACCACCGTCGTGAGGTGTCCCGGTGTGAGCCCGACGGCGTCCGCGACGTCCCGCAGGGAGATCGGGCGCCGATAGCCCGCCTCGATCGCGTCGAACACGGCGGCGAGCAGCGGCTCGTCGCGCACGGCGAGGTCGTCCGGGACGTCTGCCGCGAGCCGGGACACCGCCACGAGCAGCAGCGTGAGGTGGGCGAGCACGGCCTCGTTGTAACCGTCACGCCGCTCGTCCAACTCCCGTTCGAGCGCGGCGATGCGGGCGGCGAAGCCGGCCCGCTCCCGGGTCGGCACGCGGAGCCGCTGCGCACCGCCCGCCACGCCGCGGACGAACGGGAACAGCAGCGGGTGCGACCGCCAGGACAGGAAGGTGCCCGGCGCGGCGGACTCGAGCACGTCCGCCGGGAAGAAGACGGCCCGGCAGGCGACCGAGTCCAGGTCGTCGGTGCCGCCGGAATCGACCACCTGGCCCGGCCCGATGACGAACACATCTCCGGCTTCGAGCGGCCACGACCGCCCGTCCAGTTGGAAGGTGCCGCCGCCGCGCTCGACGTGGAGCAGGACGAGGAAGTCGTGCGCATGGGAGCGCCCGCGGAGGAACCCTCCGGGTTGGAGCTCCCCGGGCTCGCAGCGCACGACGCCGACCGGCGGCACTCCCGGCACCCGGCGGTAGCCGTAGACGGGCGCGCCCCCCTCGACCCGCCTCCCGGTGTCGGCGGGAGGAAGCAGAACCGAAGAACGTCCCAGAGCTCCCGCAGATGGACCATCGTGGCCTGGATGTTGGCCCTTCAGACTGGGCAGCGGCACCGGAACATCGTCGCATCGGACGGAGCATCGCACCATGGCAGACAAGGCACCGCACACGAAGGGTCACGGGCACGGTTACCTGCCCGCGATGGGCCATGACCGGCTGCTGCCGTTCTACGACGTGTTCACCTTGCTGCTCGGCGCGCGTGCCGGGCACCGCAGGCTCGCAGACCAGGCCGCGGTGCGACCGGGGCAACGGGTGCTGGAGATCGGCACCGGCACCGGGAACCTGGCACTGCTCGTAGCTCGCCGTCACCCGGACGCCGAGGTCGTCGGGCTCGATCTGGACCCGCTGGCCCTCGCCGTGGCGCGCCGCAAGGCCGGGCGCCGTGGCCTGCGGGTCCAGTGGGACCTCGGCACAGCTGCCGAGCTGCCCTACGCGGACGCGAGTGTCGACCGGGTGCTCTCGTCCCTGATGTTCCACCACCTCGACGAGGACGAGAAGCGCCGAACCCTCGCCGAGGTCCGCAGGGTGCTCAGGCCGGGCGGGAGCCTGCACCTCATGGACTTCGGCGGCAGCCACCAGGGCCCGCTCGCTCGGATGCTGCACCGCAGAACCCCCCGCCTTGACGCCAACACGGGTGACGCGATCCCCGAGCGCATGCGCGCGGCGGGCCTCGCCGACGCAGCGGAGATCGACCACAGGGCGGGGGCCGCGTACTTCCGCGCCACCCGCTGACCGTCAGAGCCAGCCGTGGTCACGCGCCCTCTGCACCGCTTCCATCCGGGTGCCCGCACCCAGCTTCTGCATCGCCGACGACAGGTAGTTGCGCACCGTGCCTGGGGACAGGTGGACCCGGCCTGCGATGTCGGTGGCGGTGCCGGAGATGTCGACGGCGCGCAGGACGTCCAGCTCGCGGTCGGTCAGCGGGCACTCCTCCGCCATCAGCGCGGTCATTGCGAGGTCCGGGTCGACGTAGCGTCCGCCGCCGTGCACCCGGCGGATGACGTCGGCCAGCAAAGTGGCCGGGGCGCTCTTCGTGACGAAGCCGGTGGCGCCGGCCGCGAGCGCCCGCCGCAGTACCCCGGGCCGGGCGTGCCTGGTGAGGATGATGCAGCGGGTGCCGGGCTCGTTCGCCGCGACCCATTGGGCCACCTCCGCCCCGTCGCGACCCGGCATCTCCACGTCGAGCACGGCGACGTCGGGCCGGTGCTCGCGGACTCGCGCGATGGCCTCGTCGCCGGTGCCTGCCTCGGCGACGACGACGAGGTCGGGTTCGAGGCCGAGCAGTGCCCCGACAGCACCGCGGGTCAGCGACTCGTCGTCCGCGAGCACGAGCCGGATCGGCACCGTGGTCACCGGGCAGCCCCGGGCAGCACGGCGTCGAGCCGGAAGGTCCCGTCCGGACCGGGACCCGCATCGAGCCGGCCTGCGTGCTCGTCGAGGTAGCGGCCGAGTGCCGCGAGCCCGGTGCCCAGCTCGGCGCCGTGGCCGGGGAGCGCGCCGTCGTTGACGACCCGCAGCCGGGCCTTCCCGTCCGTCACGTCGATCTCGATCGTGCAGTGACTCGGCGCGGCGTGCCGGAGCACGTTCGTCATCGCCTCCCGCAGCACGCGGCCCAGGACGTTGCGGGCGGTGGGCCCGACGGAGGCGGGTTCGCCGCGCACGACGAGGTCCACCCCGGCGGAGCCGAGCACCGCCCGCGCCCCTGCCAGCTCCGTGACGAGGTCGGTGCTGCGGGTGTCGCGCACGAGCGCCCGCACCTCGGTGAGCGACTCGCGGGCGACCCGTTGCACCTCCTCCATCTCGGCGCAGGCGCGGTCGGGGTCGGTCCCCTGCAGCCGCGAGGCCAGCTCGCTCTTGAACGCCACCACCTCCAGAGCGTGGCCGAGGATGTCGTGCAGGTCGTCGGCCAGGCGCAGCCGCTCGCGGGCAGTCGCCAGCTCGGCGGCGGCGCGGCGTGAATCGTCCAGGTCCGTCACGGCCTTGAGCCACCACAGTCGCTCGACGTCGAGGGTCCACATCGAGCCGACCATGAACGCGGCGAGGCCGGCGATGACGTACGGAACCGCGGGCGACCGGGCCGCGTCGACGGTCTGGAGGGTGATCAGGTAGCCGGCGCAGAACACCACGGCGGCCGACGAGAGCACCCATGCCGCGATCCAGCGAGCGCGCAGGCCACCGACGATGTCGCCGAGCAGCACCCCGCTGACGATCGCCCAGACGAACCCGACCGGCCCGCCGGCGAGCGCGACCAGCGACACCGCCAGCCCGATGGCTGTGGCCGCGATCATGAACCACACCGGCGCCCGATGGCCGAGCGACTTCGTGAGCTCACGGATCCGCCACACATGCAGGGCGAGCGCGACGACGAACAGTGCCACCAGCGCGACGGTGTAGCCGGCGGACGGCCAGCCGTTCCATGTCATGGACATCGGGACGATGAACAGCCAGCCGGTGGTGATCAGCAGCCCGATCAGGCCGAACCGACGGGCGGCGCGGACCTTCCGCTCCTCGGCTCCGGCCAGCGGCGAGACGTCCACGACGGGAACGTATCGGACGCCCGTGCTCCGGCAGCCGAGTTGATGACACCTGTCATCCCGGTTGCTGCGCGGTGTCAGCCGCACTCGTGATCAGCGGTACTACCAGCGGGGTGGCGCCGATCGCGAAGGTTGCGCCATGACGCAGACGACCCACCGAGCGGGTCTGGCGGCGGCCCCGCCGGACCCGCGGTCCGCCATCTCCGTGCGCGGCCTCCACGTCCACTACGGCGCGTTCGAGGCCGTGCGGGGCATCGACCTAGACGTGCACCGCGGCGAGATCTTCGCGCTGCTCGGCACGAACGGAGCGGGCAAGACCACCACACTTGAAGTGCTGCAGGGCTTCTGCACACACAGCAGCGGCAGCGTATCGGTGCTCGGGCTCGACCCCGCCACCCAGCGCAACGAGCTGAGCGCGCGCATGGGCGTACAGCTCCAGGAGGGCGGGTTCGTCGAGGACCTGACGGTCGCGGAGACGCTCGTGCTCTGGCAGCGCCTCGCCGATCGGCCGGACCGCCCAGGGCGGCTGTTGGAGCGCTTCGACCTGTTGGAGCGCCGGGACGTGCCCGTCGGGAAGCTCTCGGGCGGCGAGAAGCGGCGTCTCGACCTGGCCATGGCGGTGTGGGGGACTCCGGAGCTGGTGATCCTCGACGAGCCGACGACGGGACTGGACCCGGAGTCCCGCAGGCGGACGTGGGACGCGATCCAGGAGCTGCAGGAGGCCGGCCGCACGGTCGTGCTGACAACGCACTACCTCGAGGAGGCCGAGGCCCTGGCCGACCAGGTGGCGATCATGCACGAGGGCCGGGTCGCCGTGGCCGGGACGCTGGCCGACATCGTCGCGGCACAGCCCGCGCGCTTCTCGGCCACGCTGCCGGCCGACCTCGCCGACCTACCGCGCCTGGCGGGTTCGGCCCGCCGCGAGGCGGACCGGGTGCAGGTGCAGACGGCCGACCTGCAGGGGGACCTCACGACGTTCCTGACCTGGGCGGCCGCTCGCGGGGTGCGGCTGTCCGACCTGCGCGCCGCCCCGGCCTCGCTGGCCGACATCTACCACGCGGTGCGCTCCGACCAGACGGGGGTGAGGCGGCCATGACCGCACCGACGACAACGGCGGCAGGCGGGACGGCGGCAGGCCGGGTGCTGGCCCTGGCCGCGACGGAGGTCCGGCTGATCCTGCGCAACAAGACGGTGGCCGTGTCCTCCCTGGTGCTGCCACTCGGGTTGGGCGTGTTGTGGGCCTTCCAGTTCGGCGGCGTGGACGACCCTGCCCGGCATGCCGTCAGCATCACGCTGCAGCTCGCCGTGGCGCTGGCGATGGGCGTGTACCTGACGGCCACGCAGACGCTGGTGGCGCGGCGGCACAGCGGCGTGCTCAAGCGGATGCGGACGAGCGGCCTGTCCGACCGCGGCCTGATCGTGGCGACGCTGGCACCGAGTGTCGTGCTCGGCGTCGTTCAGCTGGTGGTGTTCGCAGTGGTGAACGTCGGGATCGGGGCACCGTCGCCGAATGATCCCCTTCCTCTGGTGCTCGCAGTGATGGGCGGGCTCGCCCTCGTCGTGACGGCGGCACTTGCGACCAGCATCGTCACCCCGTCGCCGGAACGCGCGCAGATCACGACGCTGCCGCTGATGTTCGTGATGCTCGGCGTGGGTGTCGTGGCCGCGATCGCGCCGGGTGAGGGGTGGTGGCCCGCCCTTTCGGTCATGCCGGGAGGAGCGATCGGGGATCTCGCCCAGCTGGCCATGACGGGTGGGAGCTGGGCTGCCGGAACCGCAGGGATGCCCGCGATCGTGCCGCCGCTCGCCGCGCTCGTGGCCTGGCCTCTGGTTCTCGGCGCGGTGGCGCTGCGCCGCTTCCGCTGGGATCCCCGGCGCTGACCACGAGAGGTCAGCGGCGGGTGTCTGCCCGGTGGAAGTTCAGGTGGGCGCGCGACGGCGTGGGCCCCCGCTGCCCCTGGTAGCGGGAGCCGACGCCCGCGCTGCCGTAGGGGCGCTCAGCCGGGCTGGAGAGTCGGAAGAGGCAGAGCTGCCCGATCTTCATGCCCGGCCAGAGCGTGATCGGCAGGTTCGCGACGTTCGACAACTCCAGCGTGATGTGCCCGGTGAATCCAGGATCGATGAAGCCGGCCGTCGAGTGGGTGAGGAGGCCCAGCCTTCCAAGGCTCGACTTGCCCTCCAGCCGCCCCGCCAGATCGTCGGGGAGCGTGACGGACTCGAACGTCGACCCCAGCACGAACTCCCCGGGGTGCAGCACGAACGGCTCGTCATCCTCGGTCTCGACCGGCGAGGTCAGCTCGTCCTGCTGCTTCGCGGGGTCGATGTGGGTGTATCGGGAGTTCTGGAACACCCGGAAGAAACGGTCGAGCCGCACGTCGATGCTCGACGGCTGGAGCATCTCCGGATCCCAGGGCGTGAGCATCAGCCGTCCCGACTCGAGCTCCTTACGCAGGTCACCGTCGGAGAGCAGCACGGCGCCAGAGTAATGGCGCGGCGGCGCCGGTCAGACCTCGGTGCTCGACGGGAACGGCGAGCTGAGCAGCGGCGAGGGGCAGAGCCCGAACATCCAGGCGACCGCCTGCTCCACACGCGCGGCCTCCAGACCATCCGATGTCGGCACCGGAGTGACGCCCGCGGTGGCGAGTAGCTGCCGGACCGTGGTCATTACCGCCGGACTGAGGATGCTGCGGATCGAGTCGCCCGGCTGCGCGACGTGCGGGCCGTCGACCAGCACCGCGGGGGTGCCGAAACCGGGCGCATCGGCGACCAGCTCGGGGTTGTCCGAGACGAGCACGGCGCTCGCCGCCATGAGCTGGACCAGCTCCGCGAGGGGCATGTTGTGCACGACCGTGGCCCGTTCGTGCTGCAAGAGTGGGTAGGCGGCCCCGTGCGCCGCGAGCTCGCCGAACACCACAAGCTCCATGTCCGATTCGAGGTCGAGAAGCTCGGGCAGGCCCGCGAGGACACCCAGCGAGTCGGCGCGGTCGAGCCCGACCAGCACCAGCCGCGGACCACCCGCGCGCGCCCGCCGAACCAGCCGGGCGAACTGGAGGTCGGCCGGTTGCCGATTCGCGTACATCGTCTCGCCGACCCGGATCTCGTTCGGCCCCGTCGGCGGGTTGAGCCCGGAGCTCGCCGTGGCGAGGAAGAGCGAGGCGAGCTGGCCGATGATGCGCCGGTTGGCCTCCTGGGGGAACGGGCAGAGCAGATCCTCCGTGCCGACGCCGGTCTGCAGGTGCACGACGGGGATCTGCCGCCAGAACGCCACCTGCGCCGCGACTGCCGCGGTCATCCCGCCGCCGTAGACCATCACGGCAGACGGATCGAGGTCCACGAGCAGCTCGTCGAGCCGGCTCATGAGGATCGACGCGATAGCAGCGGGCTGCGGGGCCGGGGGCTCGCGGAGGAGCTGGGTGATGTCAGCAGGCACCCCGAGCGCCTCGAACGCCTCGTGGACGGACATCGGGTCGGGCCCGGTGGCGACGGTGAGCGCGCGGATGCGGTCGGACTCGGCGAACGCCGTGGCGACAGGGGCGAGTCGCGCGACATCCGGTCGGCTCCCAGCGATCAGGAGAACGTCGTGGTCGTGATCCTGCTCCGGGAGCGAGCTGTGCTGTGGGTTCAACTCGGTCATGGCGGGAGTCCTTCGCGGCCGGGGGAGCTGGCCTTGCGGGCCCTTAAAGTGTGAACCGGCGATCTACCGGCCGTCGAGCCCTCATCCCCGCTGTCGGCGCCGCCCGGGTGAGAACCACTCCGATGGGCGTACGGAAGAGGCTTGGTCGACTACCCAGAGTGAGCTGCTACGCTGACGAAAGCACAGTGCGGATGTAGTTCAATGGTAGAACATCAGCTTCCCAAGCTGAGAACGCGGGTTCGATTCCCGTCATCCGCTCTCACCGAAGGCCCAGCCCACCCGATGTCCACATCGGAGCTGGGCCTTCGTCGTGCAGAGGGCGCCGCGGTCGGCAGCCTGGCCGCTGTACTGATCCACTCGCCGTGCCAGCATGCTGCCGTGCCACTCGACCTGTACGCCGGGATCTACGTCCGGGACTACCAAGCTGCCCGGTCCTGGTACGCCCGGTTGCTCGGCTCGGAGCCGGACTTCGTCGCATCCGACGCCGAGGCGGTGTGGGAGCTGGCCGACCACCGCTCGCTGGTGATCGAGGAGAACGCCGAGCACGCGGGTCACTCCATCCAGACGATCTTCATCGATGATTTCGACACCCGCATCGCGCAGATCGCCGTACGCGGGATCAAACCCGTGAAGCGGGAGACGTACCCCAACGGCGTACGCAAGGCGCTGTTTCGCGACCCCGACGGCAACGAGATCGCGTTCGGAGGCGCGCCCGTCTGAGCTGCTCCGGCATGTGCTGAATCCTCAGCCCAGTGGTGGGAAGCTCGATTCAGTCGGGCAGCAGCGGAACCGAGAATCCCTGGTCGCGGCCCAGCAGCACCGCCCGCGTGACGGCGGCCGAACCGAACTTTTCGTGCACGGAGTCGAGGGCGGCGTCAAGGGCGAACGCGCTGCCCTCGTCGAACGGGAGCTCCAACTGGACGACGGCGTCGTCATCGAGGTTGCCGACAGCGATGCCCACGAGCGTGAGGCCGCGCTCGTGGATGAGCGGCGATGCCCTGGCCAGCAGGGCGCGCACGGCCGCGAGCACGTCCTCCGTGCCCGAGGTGGCCCGGGCGAGCGTGTGCGAGCGCGTGACCCGGGAGTAGTCGGTGAACCGCAGGCGCAGCACCACCGTGCGGCCGACGCGGTGGGCCGCGCGCATCCGGCGGGTGACCCGGTCGACCAGCGAGACGGCCACCGCGTCGATGCTCTCCGGGCTGTGCGGGCCGCGCCCGATCGCGCGCTGCGACCCGATGGAGCCCCGGCGGCGGCCGACCACGACCGAGCGCGGGTCGTGGTTGTGGGCGAGAGCGTGCAGGTGGCGGCCCAGCGCGCGCCCGAGCACGGAAACGAGCACCGATTCGGGCAGCTGGGCCACCTCGCCCACCGTGCCGATCCCATACGCCCGCAGCTTGTCGGCCGTGACCTTGCCGACCCCCCAGAGCCGCTCGACGGCAAGCGGGTGCAGGAACTCCAGCTCACGGTCAGGCGGCACGACGAGCAACCCGTCGGGCTTGCCGACCCCGCTCGCGACCTTGGCGAGGAACTTCGTGCGCGCGACGCCGACCGTGATGGGTAGTCCGACCTGGCGGCGCACCTCGGCCCGCAGCCGCGCGGCGATGTCGACCGGCGGCCCCGCTATCCGCCGCAAGCCGCCGACGTCGAGGAACGCCTCGTCGATCGAGAGCCCTTCCACCAGCGGCGTGGTGTTGCGGAACACCTCGAACACCGCCTTGCTGGCCGCGGAGTAGGCGGACATCCGCGGCCGCACCACGACGGCCTGCGGGCACAGCCCCAGCGCCTGGCGCCCGCCCATCGCCGTGGCCACCCCGCAACGTTTGGCCTCGTAGCTGGCGGCGAGCACGACGCCGCCCCCGACGATGACGGGCCGGCCGCGCAGGGAGGGGTCGTCGCGCTGCTCGACGGAGGCGTAGAACGCGTCGAGATCCGCGTGCAGGATGGACGCCTCGCTCGACACGAACATATGTTCGCATCAAGCACCGACGATTCTAGCGTCGGTTGGCGTACTCCTCCCGGGCGCGGGCCATCTCGGCGCCGTGGGTGGCGTTCCACGTGCACGACGCGGCGAGCGGTTGGAAGAGCGAGTGCCCCAGCGGAGTCAGCTCGTACTCGACTCTGGGGGGCGTCTCGTCGTAGGCCGTGCGGGTGACGAGCCCGTCGCGCTCCATCGCCCGCAGCGACTCCGTGAGCACCTTCGGCGTGACGGGCGCGAGCGGCACCTGCAGCTCGGAGAATCTGCGCGGGCCGTCCCGGAGGCAGACGAGGATCTTCGCGGTCCATTTGTCGCCGACCCGGACTGGCAGGTCGGTGTGGTCGTCGCAGTCCGCGAAGAGCGCGGGGTCGAGGGGTTCGCGCACGCGAGCAGCCTACGTCCGCGCACGTGGGCGCCAGTACCGTTGCGGAAACCGCAGGTCGACGGCCTAACGTCCGCCACATGACGCGGATCGTGGTGTTCGGAGCGGGTGGGCGAGCGGGACGGCGGGCGGTCGAGGAGGCCACCGCACGGGGTCACAGCGTCACGGCCGTGGTGCGTGACGCGGAGAGCCACAGGAGCCTCGCCGGTGACGGCGTGCAGGTGGTGAGCGGCGACGTCACCGATGCCGCGGCCGTCGCCTCCGTCGCCGCCGGCCATGACGCCGCGATCACGACGGCCGCCCGGATGGACGTGCCGGCCGTCGAGTTCTTCGGAGCCGCGACGAAGGCACTCGTGGCCGGGCTCGGCAAGGCCGGTGTGCGCAGGCTCGTGCTGCTCGGGATGGGGCCGGTGCTCGAGACGGCGCCCGGACGCCGGTTGCTCGACGACCCCGGCTACCCGGCGGAATACCGCGCCTTCGCGCTCGGCCACGTCGAGCAGCTCGACGTCCTCGCCGCCGCGGACCTCGACTGGGTCGTGCTCGCCCCGCCGGTCACATTCCTGGACGACACGGCCGCGCGGACCGGCCGGTACCGGACGGGCGGGGCGGCCCTCCTGGAGCCCACGGACGCACCGCTGTCCTACGCAGACCTCGCCGTGGCTCTCGTCGACGAGGCGGAGGAGCCGCGCCACCGCGGGCTCGTGGCGGTGTGGCCCTGAACGGTCATCCCCGGGTCGCCCGCCAGAGCGGGCTCTCGACGTAGTGGTTGTCGAACCGGTCCTGCGAGGCCGCGATCTCCGCCGGGTCGGCCTCACCCCGGTGCACCCGGTCGAGCAGGCGGTAGTAGTCGAAGCGCTCCATCCCCGGCGTGAAAACGAAGAGCACATCCGCCTCGGCTCCGGGCGCAGCTCCGAAAGCGTGCGGCACATGCGGTGGCACGAGCAGCACGTCGTCCTTCTCGAGGACGTGCACCTCCTCCCCGAGGAGCACCCGTGGAGTACTTCGCGCATCCGCGGATCGGGTTCGTGCCGTTCCGGGACGCGCCGCCGGTCGTGTGGGCGCTCGTCTGGCGCCGTGCGGGTGCGACCGCGCGCGTCCGCGAGCTGGCCAGGGTGCTGCGCGCGGCGCCGGGCCCAAAGCAGTCGCGGGCGGCGCCGGCCGGCCCCACAATCGCCCCGTGACGACCTACCTGGACACCGACCGGCTGCGGCTGCGCCGCTTCACCGGCGCCGACCTGGACGACGTGCACGCTCTGCACTCCGATCCGGCCGTGCTGCGGTACCTGGGCCGGCCCGCCACCCGCGAGTACGTGCGGGACACGACGTTGCCCTGGTACCTCGACCTCTACGAGCGCATTCCCGGGTTCGGGTACTTCGCCGCGATCGAGAAGGCGACGGAGGCGTTCCTCGGCTGGTTCCTGTTCCGGCCCCCGATGGCCGAGAACGCGCCACCCGGCGAGATCGAGCTCGGCTACCGGCTACGCCAGGCCGCGTGGGGGCGCGGGTTCGCCACCGAGGGCTCCGTCGGGCTCGTGGACAAGGGGTTCACCGGGCTCGGTGTGCAGCGGGTGATCGCCACGACGATGACCGTGAACCGCGGCTCCCGGCGGGTGATGGAGAAGGTCGGCCTCCGCTACGTTCGCACGTTCCACCCCGACTGGCCCGATCCCCTCGAAGGCTCCGAGCACGGTGAGGTCGAGTACGCGCTCACCCGCGACGAGTGGCGCCGGAGTCGTACTCCGTCCGCAGCCGGGCCGTGGCCCGCTCCCGCCACGCCTCCTCGATGAGCTCGGCGAGCTGCTCGCGCGAGACCTTCTCCAGGTCGACGAGGATCGCACCGTACCCGTCGTAGTGCGGGGTGGTGTAGAAGGCGGGGTCGCCGGAGGCGAGCAGAGCCTCCTTCTCGTCGAGCTGACATATCAGCATGAGCCCGCCCTCGGCCTCGGTGCGCAGCCGCGCGAAGCCCTTGCCCTTCACCTTCAGAGCGGGTGTGCGGTAGGAGGTCGAGACCTCCACCTCCGGCAGGGCACCCGCGATCGCCACGACGTCGTCCCAGGTCGGCATGGGGACATGGTGGCGCACGTCCCTCGCGCCGTCATGGACGAACCGGAGCCAGGAACTCGGCGATCGTCGGTAGCAACCCGAGCAGGGTCGGCATACCCGCAGTGCATCACAGGCCGGGCCGCGATGGGACGTTCGCCGGAAGCGATTCACCACATCTCACCGGACGCGGGGCGGGCGCAACGGCGGGGCCTTCGCGATCACCACAGTGCCCGCCACCGCCATCGCCAGACCCACCGCGAGGACCCAGCCCCATCCGGGGCGCACCGGGTCGCCGAGGAGCAGGATGCCGGCCATCCCGGGGATCAGCACTTCGGTCACCGTGAACACCGCCGTGACGGCGCCGACGTCACCTCGGGAGAGCGCCGCCGTGTATCCGATCATCCCGACGAGCCAGAACCCGACCACCAGGTACGTGGACGGCTGGGCGAGCAGTTGCACGAGGTCGAACCCATCGCCGGTCTGCACGTGCGCGGCGCGCACCGACAGCGCGGTGCCCCCGAACCCCATGCCCGAGACCAGGGCGAGCGGCCATGCGTGTTTTCCCTGGCGCAACGCCAGCACGGCGACGGCCAGCAGCAGCAGGCTCACGAGCAGCACCACGTCGACACCGCGCTGCCGGAAGTGCGGTGGCTCGCTCCCCGCGCTCGCCGCCACCAGCACCAGCCCCGTGAGGCACAGAGCCACCGCGATGCGGGTGGACGTGGGCAGGCGGACTCCGATCTGCCGGGCGCCGAGCACCGCCGTGAGCGCGATCGTGCCCCCGATGACCGCTTGCACGGCGAACACCGGGAGATGCCGGAGCGCGAGCACCGCGAAGCCCCACGCCACGAGGTCGGTGAAGATCCCGGCGAGGTACCTCGGTTGGAGGAACGCGGGCCGTTTGCGCGTGGCCCGGCGGGCCCCTTCAGCCTGCAGGAGCGCCCCAAAGGTGTTGAGAACCATCGCAACAACTGCGAAGAGGATCCCCACTAGCACGGCGTCAGCATGCCGTCCCGCCCTCCGGGCCGCCCGCTCACGTCAGCTGCAGCCGCATGACGGGCAGCCTCCGCCCCAGAGCGGAGCCGGTCCAGCGCACGGTGTCACCGCCCATCCGTGTGTAGAAGCCGACCGCGTACGGCTCGGCCTCCCACTCCAGCACGGCCGCCCCACTGCGGAGCGCACGCGCCGCGGCGTGCTCGAACAGCAGCCGCCCGGAGCCGTGGCCGATCTCGGCGGGCTCCAGCCACAGGTCGTCGAGCACGACGAGCCGGCCGCGGTGCAGCAGCGTGTAGAAGCCGCGCGGCTCCCCGTCCCGCTCGCCGACCTGCACGTCATTAGTAGCGACGACCTCCGACGTCAGCCCCATCCCAGCGGCGAACCGCTCGATGAACTCACGGGAGTAACCCCAGTGCGCCTTGGAGCGCACCGCGAGGGCGGCGAGAGCAGGGGCCTCCTGCGGGCGGGCCGGTCGGACGAGCACAGTTCCAGCATCCCAGGCCGCCCGCGCGTCAGGACTTGGAGACCTTCTTGGCCTCGAAGAATCCGCTCATCAGGCCGCCCGGCAGCGCAGCCTCCGGGTCCCACCGGGCCGCGCGGTGCTCATGCAGCTTGCGGCGCGGCCCCTCGGATGCCCGCACGAACAGCAGCACCAGGAGGGTGCCCAGCAGAACAGGCACCCCGACCAGCAGCACCGGCCATCCGAAATACGCGTACGCGACCACCAGCGCCGCGCCCTCCATCGCGATGACCGCCGCTCCCATGCGCACCACTGCCCTGCTCCTTCTCTCCTGGATGTCTTGCTCAGACCGCCGGCGGCGGTTGTGACGCGGTGGCCGGCGGTTCTTCTGCCACGACGGCCTGGTCCTGCTGCTCGCCTGAGGAGGCCGTGCCGTTTCCGCTCGGCACCGTGCTCGGGTCCCCGCTGCCATCTGTGCCGGAGCCGAGGGGCGGGTTTGCCGGGTCGACGGATGGTGTCTCGACCGCCGGGATCGGTGGGGTCTCCACCACAGACGGCGGCTCGGTGACGTCGCTCGGCGGCGTCTGCGCGCTCGTCGGGCCCGCCGGCTCCGCGTCGGGGGGACGGCTCGAGGAGTCGCCGGCATCTCCGCCGCCGTTGGAGCCACCGCCGGAGGGTGCGGGCCTGGCGCCGCTGTCCCGCGGAGCGGGTGCGGACGTGGCCCCCACCTCCGGGGCGGGCTCCTGTGTGGGCGTCACGTCCGCGCCGGTGTCGAGGCCGAGGCCGGGCGACTCCGATCCCTGCGGCCAGAGCAGCACGGCAACAACCACCGCAGCGACGGCGGCCAGCCCACCGAGCCCGATCAGCAGGCCGCTGGGGCGGCGCCGCGGCTCGGGCTCGTCGTCCCAGTCGGGCTCGCCCTGCCACGACTGCCGCGCGCGGCTGGGCGGGAGCACCGCGGTGACCGGCTCCCGCTCCGGCGCGAACGCGGCGGCGGCGGCCGCTCGCGGCGGCGGGGCGGGCGGACGGGAGAAGCTGCCCGGCGCCGAGGCCGGGGGCAGCACCCCGGGTCCTGGCCGCGACGGACGCGGCGGAGGCGAGAAGGCCACCTTAGGTCCGGCGGGCGCCTGGGGGACGGGCCCGATCGCCACCCCCGGCCACGATGCCGTCGGCTTGGGCGAGACCGCCAGCGCGGCGCCCTTGGCGATTGCGTTCTTCGGGTCGGCGTCGACGGCGACCGGCCTCCCGAGTTGCTCGGACACGAGCTGGGCGACGAGTGGAATCCGGGAGGAGCCACCGACCAGGAGCACGGCCGTGAGCTGCTCGGGCACCAGCCCCGCCGAGACGACGGCGCCGCGCAGCGCGGACACCGTCTCCTCGACCTGCGGCCGGATCATGGCCTCGAACTCGCTGCGGTGCAGCCGCACCGAGCCCTGCGAGGACGGCAGCAGCACCGGAATGGAGACCTCGGTGTCGCTGCTCAGCGCCTCCTTGGCCTCCGTGCACTCCCGCCGGATCCGCGCCACGGCCGACAGCACCGCGGGGTCGGTCTCGTCCAGCTCGGCGAACGCCGCCTGCATGCCTTGCACGACGTGCCCGAAGACCGCGTCGTCGAAGTCGATGCCGCCGAGGCGCTCCAACCCTTCCGGCCTGCCGAGCAGACCGAATGCCGCCGCGGCCGCCGGGTCGCCCTTGCGGACCACGGCGGCGTCGAAAGTGCCGCCGCCGAGGTCGTAGACGGCGATGGTGGAACCGGGGCCGACGCGCTCGGCGGCCGCGTAGTGCAGCGCTGCCGCCTGTGGCTCGGCCAGGAACGTGACGCGAAGGCCCTGCGCGGCGAGCGCGGCCCCGAAGAGGTCTTTCTTGTGCTGGCCCCAGGACGCGGGGTGGGTGACGGCGATCCGGTCGGCCGGGCCGCCCTCGCGCTCGGCCACGCGGTCGGCCACCCAGCGTAGGAGCCGGGCCGACAGCTCCTCTGGCGCCCACGCGCGACCGGCCACGACCACGGGGGTCGGGTCGCCGATGCGCCGCTTGAACTCGCGCACGACCCGGTCGGGGTCGGTGACGGCGCGGCGCTCGGCCGCCTCCCCGACGACGACACTCCCGTCCGGTGCCACAAAGAGCACCGAGGCAACCGTGGCACTGCGGGTGCCGAGGGTGACCACCTCGGGCTCGACCCACCGGCGCTCCGACGACCGGCACACCGCCGCCGCGGTGTAGGTCGTGCCGACGTCGATGCCGAGCTGGTACCCCATCGCCTTACCCCTCCCCCGATCGACACCGGCATCCGGGCCGGCCCCACCACGCCATCGGAGGATCCACTGCGGTCGTTAGCCCCGGCGCGCGGGGGGTCCCCCAGTAGTGGGGAAGATCCCCCAACCCCCCGGCCCGATCCCCTAACGGCGCCCCGCAAACCCCGCTCGATCCCCGATGGCCGGGGCCGGATGGACATCTAGCCTCGGCGTCGTGAGCGAGCCGCTGTCCTTGCTGGAGTTCCTGCAGGAGCTCGTCTCCGATGCCGGCATGCGCGACCGCTTCCTCGCCGACCCGCACGCCACACTCGCCGACCTAGGGCTCGCCGACCTCAGCCCGGCCGACGTGCACGACGCGCTGGTGCTCGTCGAAGACACGCAGACCGCCGACTTCAGCGCTGACTTCACCGCCGGCCTCCCCGACCTGGCCGGCCACGTCCCGCCGGCCCCACCGCCCCACGCCCACCCCGACGCGGTCGGCTACCTCAGCAGCTATCTCACCGGCGAGCAACCGGTTCTTGATGCGGACGACCTGGACGTCGACCGGCTCGCCGACCTCGACGGGGCCTCGTGGCCGCCCGATGACACCGCCGGCTTCGGCGTGGGCGCCAGGATCGGCAGCCACGACGTCGGCGACCAGTTCGGCACGCCGGCGCAAGTGGCTCCGGCCGACCCGGACGCGGACGTCTTCGACATGGACGAGGTCACCACCACCGAGTCGAACGGCCCCGATTTCGGTGGCGGCAGCGATCTCCACGGCGGCGATCTCCACGGCAGCGACCAGTACGACAGCGACCTGTACGGCGAACCCTGGGCAGACCCGTCCGGCGACCCGGGCAGCGACCCGGGGAGCGTCGCCGAGCACCACGACGGCGACTTCTGAGCAGATCCCCGTGTCCCCTAACCGGGCACGCGCCGGCCCCCGTATCCCCCATAGCGCAGGACTCTGGCTGATCCCCGATGGCCCGGAGCGGGACCGGCCCTAGCTTTCTCATCAACGCCGGGTCGCCCGGCAGGCAGATCCGCGAAGACCACGCAGTCCCCACAGACCACGCAGTCCACAGATCCAGGAGAACCGAGATGACCACCTCGACCTCGCTCATCGAGTTCCTGCTCAACCTGCTGCGCGACCCGGAAGCCCGCGACGCCTTCCTCGAGGACGGCGACGGCTACCTCGCCTCCTGCGGCATCGACCACCTGTCCGCGGCCGACCTGCACGACTCGCTTCTCCTGCTGCAGGACAGCCAGGAGGCGAGCTTCGACCGCGAGTACAACACCGGCGGCAACTCGATCACGGTGCACACGCCCCCGCCGGCACCCGTGGACCACGACGACCACGAGGACGCGGTCCAGTACCTGAACAACTACATCACCAACAACTACGTCAACGACAGCGACACGATCATCGACAACTCGATCAACCAGAACATCGACACCGACGGTGGCGACTTCGACCAGGACATCGACGTCGACAACACCATCGCCACCGGTGACGGCGCGGTGGCCGTCGGCGGCGACGTCGAGGACTCCGAGATCGTGACGGGCGACGACAACGTCGTCGGCGACGACAACGTGACCGGTGACGGCAACGTGGTGGGCGACGGCAACCAGGCCGTCACCGGCGACGACAACACCACGAGCTTCGGCTCCGGCGACGCGACCAGCACCTCGGTCGGCGGCGACGTGAACGTCAGCAACGGCGGTGCGTTCTCCTCCGGCGGCGACGCCACCGGCGAGTACGACGTGGACGACTCGTTCAACGAGACCGAGACCACGACCACCACCAACAACGAAGACTCGTTCAACCACGACACCGACGTCGACGTCGACGTCAACTCGCACAACGACACCGAGACCAACACGGACATCGACTCGCACGACGAGATCGAGAACCACGTCGCCAGCCA
Organism: Pseudonocardia aurantiaca; assembly: GCF_039526725.1. NCBI lineage: Bacteria > Bacillati > Actinomycetota > Actinomycetes > Pseudonocardiales > Pseudonocardiaceae > Pseudonocardia > Pseudonocardia aurantiaca. Next base: position 385,284 of record NZ_BAAAJG010000003.1, on the reverse strand, counting down.
CAACGACGCGGACTTCCACGCCTGAAGCGCCGAGATCGTCACCGGGTAACCTGCCGGTGATGTGACCGCCGGCCCCGCCACCTCACGGGAAAACCCGGGTGGCGGGGCCGGCGTCGTCATGAGTTCGACGACTTGAGGGAGGCGAGACGCCGTGGCGGTGCCGGCAGCGGTGGAGCTCGTCGACCTGGCGCTGAAGGCGACCACCGCGTACGGCCGCCCGGACCTCGGCGGGCGGCTGCTCCACACCCGCAAGCGCCTGGCCGACCCGGACGTGCGAGTGCTCATCGTCGGGGAGTTCAAGCAGGGCAAGAGCCAGCTCGTCAACGCGCTCGTCAACGCGCCGGTGTGCCCGGTGGACGACGACATCGCCACCGCGGTGCCCACGGTCGTCAAGCACGCCGAGACCACCACCGCCGCGCTCGTCCGCGATGGCGGCGACGAGGGGCCCACCGAGCGCACCGAGGTGCCTGCCGGCCAGCTCGCCCAGCACGTCTCCGAGGCGGGCAACCCCGGTAACAAGGCGATGCTGAGCTACGCGGAGGTCGGGCTGCCCCGCAAGCTGCTGGCCGGCGGCCTGGTGCTCGTCGACACCCCGGGCGTCGGCGGGCTCGGATCTGCGCACGGCGCGGCCACGATGTCGGCACTGCCCACCGCCGACGCCGTGCTGCTGGTCTCCGACGCCGCGCAGGAGTACACGGCGCCCGAGTTGGAGTTCCTGCAGTCGGCGATGGCGCTCTGCCCCAACGTCGCCTGTGTGCTCACCAAGACCGACCTCTACCCGCACTGGCGCCGGATCGTCGAGCTGGACCGCGGGCACCTGGCCGGCATCGGGGTCGAGGCGGAGTTCTTCCCGGTGTCCTCCACCCTGCGGCTGATCGCGGCGAAGAACCAGGACACCACGCTCATGGACGAGTCAGGGTTCCGGCCGCTCGTCGACTTCCTGCTGAAGAAGGTCGTCGCGCAGTCCGACGACCTCGACCGGCGTTCCGCGGGCCACGACGTGCTGTCCGTCGCCGACCAGCTCGGCACCGGCATGAAGGCCGAGCTCGCCGTGCAGGAGGACCCGCAGCGGATGGAAGGGTTGGTCCGCGAGCTCACCGCCGCGAAGGGCCGGGCCGACGAGCTGCGGCAGCGCACGTCGCGCTGGCAGATCACCCTCAACGACGGCACGGCCGACCTGCAGTCCGACATCGACTACGACCTGCGCGACCGGCTGCGCAGCATCGGTCGCGAAGCCGAGCAGCTGATCGACGACGCCGACCCGGCCGAGGTGTGGGACCAGTTCGCGCAGTGGTTCCACCAGCAGGTCTCCTCCGCGGCGTCCGCGAACTTCGTGTGGGCGGCCGAGCGCGCGCGGTGGCTCGCGGGGCAGGTGGCCGAGCACTTCGCCGAGGGCGCGGACGTCGCGCTGCCCCGGCTCCGCTTCGACGACCAGGGCATTGCGGGGAGGGTCGACCCGCTGGAGCAGCCCGAGGCGGAGAAGTTCGGTGTCGGCAACAAGCTCTTCACGGGCATGCGGGGTGGCTACGGCGGCATGCTGATGATCGGTATGGCCACGTCGATCGCCGGGCTCGGGCTGCTCAACCCGCTGTCGCTCGGCGCCGGGCTGCTCTTCGGCGGCAAGACCGTGCGCGACGAGCGCAAGCGCATGCTGCAGAAGCGCCGCTCCGACGCCAAGCAGGCGGTGCGCAGGCACGTCGACGAGGTCACGTTCCAGATCGGCAAGGACTCCCGCGACATGCTGCGGCGCACCCAGCGGCAGCTCCGCGACCACTTCAGTGCGATCGCCGAGGAGGTCAGCACGTCCCTCGCGGCATCGGTGGCCGCCGCGCAGAACGCGGTGAAGACCACGGGCTCGGAACGGGAGCGGCGCATCCGCGACCTCAAGGCCGAGCTGGCGAGGATCGACGTGCTCGCCGAGCGGGCCCGCGCGCTCGTGGCGCAGGCCGACTCGGCCGGCCCGCGCGCCGTGACCTCCGGGAAGCGGACATGACGGCACCTGCTCCGCAGCTCGGCTCCGTGGTCCGCGTGCTCCTGCGACGCACGATCGACACCTACCGCGACAGCCCGCAGGCAGTCGGCTGGCTGCAGCACAACCTGCAGCGCTTCGACGAGCCGCTGCGCGTGGCCATCGCCGGAAAGGTCAAGGCCGGCAAGTCCACCCTGCTCAACGCGCTCGTCGGCGAGGAGATCGCACCGACCGACGCGGGTGAGTGCACCCGGGTGGTCACCTGGTACGTCGACAGCCAGGTCCCGAAGGTCACGATGTTCCCCCGGGCGTCGCCGCCGCGACAGCTGGCGATCAGCCGCTCGGGCGGCGCGCTGTCGTTCGACCTGCAGGGCACCCCCATCGACCAGGTGGACAAGCTCGAGGTGCAGTGGCCGTCGCAGAGCCTGCGCAACCACACCCTCATCGACACCCCCGGCATCGCCTCGCTCTCGCGCGACACGTCAGCGCGCGCGGGGGCGTTCCTCGCCCCGGAGGACGCGCCGACGCAGGCGGACGCGGTCGTCTACCTCATGCGCCACCTGCACGCCACCGACGTGCGGTTCCTGGAGTCGTTCTTCGACCAGGGCGTCGCGAAGGCGACCCCCGTCAACACGATCGCCGTGCTCTCCCGGGCCGACGAGATCGGCGTCGGCCGTCTGGACGCGCTCACCTCGGCCCGGAAGATCGCCCGCCGCTACCGCTCGGACGAGAAGATCCGCGGCCTCTGCCAGACGGTTGTGGCGGTTGCGGGGCTGCTCGCCCAGACCGGCCGCACGATGCGCCAGCAGGAGTTCACCGCCCTCACCGCGCTCGCCGAGCTGCCGCGCACCGAGATCGACGGGATGCTGCTCTCCGCCGACCGGTTCTCCCGCACGGAGGTCGACGCCGTCGACTCCGACACCCGCGCCCGGCTGATGGAGCGTTTCGGGCTGTTCGGTGTGCGGCTGGCCACCACACTCATCCGCCAGGGCATGACCGACCCCAACGCGATCGCCGCGGAGCTGGTCAAGCGGAGTGGGCTCGACGAGCTGCGAAGCGTGCTCGCCACCCAGTTCACCGAGCGGCGCGACCTGCTGAAGGCGCGCTCCGCGCTGCTGGCCGTCGACCTGGTGCTCACGCGCGAACCCCGGCCCGCCGCCGCACCGCTCGCGGCGGAGGTGGAGCGCATCCTCGCGGGCGCGCACGAGTTCGCGGAGCTGCGGGTGCTGTCGACGCTCCGCGCGGGTGCGGTCAAACTGCCCGTGGAGGCACTGCAGGAGGCCGAGCGGCTGCTCGGCGCGGACGGCGGAGCGGCGGCGGCCCGGCTGGGCCTGGAGGCCGACGCGGGCCCTGACGAGCTGTGGGCGGCGGCGCTCGACGCGCTGGCACGGTGGCAGCGCCGCGCCGAGAGCCCGCTGTCCACCCGCGCGGTCTCGGACGTGGCCCGGCTCGTGGTGCGCAGCTGCGAGGGCGTGCTCGCCGGCATCCGCCGTTAACCACCCCGGCCGTGCGTGCGCTACTGCCCGACGATCTGGCGCAGGTGCGCGAAGAGCTCGCCCCGGCTGCCCGAGCCCAGGCGCTGCCGCATCCGGGCCACGTGGTGCTCCACCGTCTTCGCCGAGATGAAGAGCTGCTCGCCGATCTGCTTGTAGGTGAGGCCTTCGAGCACGAGCGCAGCAACCTCGCGCTCCCGTTCGCTCAGGGGGCCGTCGGTCTCGGCGCTGCGCTCGGCGGCGGGCTCCGACTCGGGCACGGCGGGCAGGCCGCGGGGCTGCGTGTCGGTGGCGGCCTCCGGGTCGGCCTGCGCAGGGCGCACGGCGGGCCCGCTGCTCTGCAGCGCGCGGGCGCAGCCCAGCAGAGTGGTCATCGCCTTGCGGTCCCGGGTGCGGATCGCGGCCTGGCCGGCGAGCTTCCCGCCCTCCCACGCCATCCCGACGGCATGCAGGCCCCTGGCCGCCGCCTCGACTGCCGTGGCGTCGACCTCGGCGTCGAGCAGACGCACCCAGTGCGGCGCCGCCGCCGCCATGGCGGAGGCGTATCGGCTCGCGCCTGCGGCGGCCGCCAGCGCGTCCGCGTGCTGGCCGGCTTCGTCGCGGTGCTCGGCGAGGATCGCGGCCTGCAGCCCCGACCAGTGCAGCGGCGCCGCCCACAGCGCCGGGTCGCCGAGCCGGGCCAGCAATGTCGTGGCCTCGTCCAGATGCGGCTGCACCCAGCTCGACTCGCGCAGCCGGGTGGCCGCGATCGACAGCTCGCCGAGCTGCTGCAGCACGAACAGGTCCACCGGGTGCCGGACGATCGCCTCGCGCGCCCGGCCCCACGCGGGCATCAGGGCCGCGAGGTCGCCGGTGCGTCGAGCCAGCGCCACCTCGAGCGCGGCCGCGAGGAACTCGTCACGGGGCTCCAGCCGGGCCCCCGCAGGCGAGGCGGCAGCCAGCGCCGAACGCGCGCCCGGGGTCGCGCCCCGGAACAACGCGATCCAGCCGAGCAGCAGCCGGTGCCGGACGGCCGCCCCGCGCCCGCCCAGGCGCGCTCGCACCGCCCGCTCCAGCACCGACTGGGCGACGTCCAGCTCCCCGCAGTGCACGGCGACGAGCGCGGCCAGCGCGGCGGGCGTGTCGGGGAGGAGCGCCGCCCGCGGCGAGGACTCCAGCAGGGCCGCCGCTCGTGTGAGCTGCGAGAGGGCGGCCGTCGGGGAACCGGCGACCGAGTCGTACACCCCCTGCGCCATCAGCTCCTCGGCCCCCGCGAGGAGGGTCGGCGGCCGCGGCGGAGCGCCCGGTGCCGGCACCGGCCCGCGCAGCAGCTCGCGGGCCTCGTCGAGCGCACCCGTGCCGATCAGTGCGGGGACGGCGAGCACCGCCCCCGTCCCGACGGCGGGGCCCAGCGCGGATCCCATCCAGCGGTAGAGCTCGGCGCTGCGCGCGAGCAGCCCGCGGCGGGCGAGCACGGCGGCCGCCACGGTGCCGGCGCGCACGGCGTCGCGCGGCGGCACCTGCCCGGGATCGGACAACACCTGGTCGGCCTGCGCGAGGGCGAGGTCGAGGTCGTCGGCGAGCACGGCGGCTTCCGCGCGGGCGGCCGCGAGCCCGAGCGCCGGGGCGCCTGCCCGCACAGCGGCGGCGAACAGCTCGCCCGCCGGTTTGCCGGAGCCGGCGCGCAGCGCCTCCTCTGCCGCCGCCGTGAACACCGCTGCGACCCTTGCTCCGCTCGCACCGGTACCGAGCAGGCTCCTCGCCGCGGTCAGCACGTCGCCGCCGCGGTTCAGCTCCAGCTCGGCCAGCGTGCGGCGCAGCTCCAGCCGCGCCGCTTCCGGCGCGCGGGCGAGCACGCTGGCGGAAACCAACGGCACGGCGAGCCCGTCGGCGGTCAGCACACCTGCCGCGCGGGCCGCCTCCACCAGCTCGTCGAGGTCCGCCGCAGTGCCTAGTCCGAGCAGCGGGACCAGAACCTCGGCGTCCAGCGGAGCGCCGAGCGCGCGGGCCAGCAGCAGCCGGGGGACGTCCGGCCCGAGGCCGTGCACGACGTACCCGAGCTGGACGAGCAGTTCGGGCGGCGGACGGGCGACCGGGGAGGCGCGAACGCGCTCGGTTCCGGTCGCCGCGCCGAGCGCGACGAGCAGCCGGTCGACCAGCCACGGGAGGCCCGCAGCGCGGTCGAGCACGTGGTCCACGAGTTCGGCGGTGGCGCGCTCGCCGAGCATCAGCGCGGCGCGGGCGGCCACCCCGGTGCGGTCCAGCGCGTCGAGCACCACCGGCGGCCGGGTCGCCGCCAGCGCGTTGCCGAGCGCGGCGGTGCCCGTGGGGCGCGGCCACGGCCGGTGCGCGACGACGATATGGCCGCCCGCAGCCCTGGCGAGACTGGTGAGCCGCTCCAGCTCGGCGGGGGCCAGCAGGTGGGCGTCGTCGACGAGCAGCGCGGCCGACCCGAGCGCATCAGCCGGGATGTCACGCCGGACGGGCACCCCTGCCTCGGCGAACGCGGCGGCCAGCGCGTCGAGAAGGACGGTCTTGCCGTGCCCGCCGGGGCCGATGACGTCGAGCCGTGTGATCGCGCCCGACCGAGCGTCCCGGAGGAGCCGCCGGGCGATCGGGGAGCCTGCCAGCGCGTCCGGCGCCGCCCCCGCAGGCGACTGGGTTCGCGTCGACACCAGCCACCCCCAGCGTTGCGGTCTCCCCGGGACCAGAGACTACCCAGACCGCCTTGCTGCCCCGAATGGCCGATTGATCGCTGACCGTGTATGCGCGCGTCGCCCGATCGAGTGGGAGTGGCACGATACGGGCGCACGACGCGGAGGGGGGCGTGATGGACGGGCCGGTGTGGGCGATCGTCCTCGCGGGCGGCTCGGCCCGGCGGTTCGGTGCACGTCCCAAGCAGTTCGAGCTTGTGGGCAGCCTCCGGATGGTCGATCACACGGTCGCCGCGGCCCGCCGGACGTGCGACGGCGTCGCGCTCGTGCTCCCGCCCGGACACCGGTGGGACGGGGACCCCGTCGACACCCTCGCCGAGGGCGGAGACCACCAGTCGGAGTCGCTGCGAGCCGGCCTCGACACGCTCCCGGCCGACGCCGCGATCGCCGTCGTGGCCGACCCCGCCCACCCACTTGCATCCGAGGCGCTGTTCCGCGCCGTGATCGACGCGGTGCGCCGCGGCGCCGACGGCGCGGTGCCCGTGGTGCCGATCCTCGAGGTCGTCCAGCGCGTCAAGGACGGCCGGGTCGTCGATACGGTGCCCAAGAACGACCTCGTACTCACCCAGTCACCGCACGCCTTCCGGGTGGACGTGCTGCGCAAGCTGCACGCCTCCCGGCCCCGGCCCGTCGAGAACTCGAGCCTGCTGGTCGCGAACGGGTACCGGGTGGACACCGTGCCGGGTGAATCGGACAACCTGCACGTCACGACGCCGGAGGAGCTCGCCGTCGTGCGGCGGCTCACACTCGGGCGATTTGCCGATGACGCCCGCGCTCCGATACGAAATGAGCTCGACGCCGCCTTCTCCCCGATCACGCACGGTGGCGTTCCAAACACTGCGGAGGGACACGCTTCCTGATGGACTACGACACCCCGGTGGTAATCCTCTGTGGAGGACAGGGCACCCGCATCCGCGAGGTCAGCGAGCGCCTGCCGAAGGCCATGGTCGACATCGGCGGCCGGCCGATCCTCTGGCACATCATGAAGCTGTACAGCCACTACGGCTACCGCCGCTTCATCCTCTGCCTGGGCTACAAGGGCTGGGAGATCAAGCAGTTCTTCCTGGACTACCGCGCCCACATGTCGGACTTCACGCTCTCGCTCTCCGAGGGTGACCACCAGCCGCAGTTCCGCAACGGCGTGGCCGACGAGAACTGGGAGATCACCTTCGCCGAGACCGGGCTCGAGGCCGGCACCGGCGCGCGGCTGCGCCGCATTCGCGAGTACATCGACACCCCGCAGTTCATGATGACCTACGGCGACGGCGTCAGCGCCGTGGACATCGCGAACCTTGCGGAGCAGCACACCACGAGCGGCCGCCTCGGCACCGTCACCGGCGTGCACCCCACGTCCAAGTTCGGCGAGATGCGGGTCGACGCCGACGTCGTTGCCGAGTTCAACGAGAAGCCCACGCAGGTCACCGGCTGGGTGAGCGGCGGGTACTTCGTGTTCGAGCGGTCGTTCCTCGACGACTACCTCGACGACGAGGAGGACCTGTTCCTCGAGGCCGAGCCGCTGCAGAAGCTCGCCCGCGACAAGCAGCTCACCGTGAACAAGCACGAGGGCTTCTGGGCCGCGATGGACACCTACAAGGACTACCAGTACCTCAACGGGCTGTGGAGCGCGGGCAAGGCGCCCTGGAAGATCTGGGACGACGACCCACTCACCTGGTGACCCGTCCGGCGCCGATCCCGGGGTCAGCGCGGCGTGTTCGGGTCAAGGAGCTGCTGCCAGTCCGCCGGGCCGCGCAGGGACCGGCTGAGCGGGCGCCCGGCATTGAGCGCCTGCACCGCGCTGGCCACGTCGGCGTCGCCGGCCTGGTCGGCCACCGAGACGAGCAGCGGCCACGACTCGCCGCCGAGCATGCCGTTGACCTCCTCCGTGCTGTGCGCAGTCTGGAGCCGGCGGACGGCGTCGGCCGTGCTGCGGCCGAACTGCCCGTCGGCCACCACGTCGCGCTCACCTGCTGCACGCAGCAGGTGCTGCGCGGCCAGCACTGTCGGGCCGCGGTCGGCGATGCGCAGCAGCGGCCACGACGCCAGCTGCAGCGCCGAGCTCGACGCCGCCTGCCCGAGCGCGCCCGCCACCTCGCCGCGCAGGCGCGGGAGCATTCCGTAGAGGCTGTCGCCGGGACAGGCCGTGTCCTTGAAGTCGCGGTGGCCGTAGATCTCGGTCGCCCCGATGCCGTACTGCTCGCAGATGTAGGCGCACAGCTGCCGGAGCCGGTCCCACTGGCGGCCTGGCGGCGCGCCCGTCGTGTAGGTGCCCTCGTTCTCGATGCCCACGGCGACGAGGTTCTGGCCCGAGCAGTGCGCACCCTCGACCTGGCGCTTGCCTGTGCGAAGCGCCTCGAGGCTCCGGTGTCTGCCCTCCAGGACGAAGCCGCCGCGGCTGATCGTGAAGTGCTGGCCGGTGTCGATCCAGCCGCGCTTGTCCATGTGGAAGTTCTGGATCCCGCGGGCGAGGTTGTCGGCGGCCCCTCGGCTCAGATTTTTGGTGTTCGGGGTTGCCGTGTGGTGCACGATGATCTTGACTGGGCGCTGGCTCCGCACCGGGACGACGTCGCTGTTCGGGCGAGCCCCCCAGCCGGCGCAGTCGATGATCTCCGGGGAAGTGACGGCCGCGGCATCACCTGCGGTGCCTAGCAGCCCGGCGCCGGCTCCTACCAGGCCGAGACCACCGATCAGGAAACTGCGACGGGCTAGCGGGCACATCGGTGACCTCCCCAGTCGACTCATGACATCACACAAGCCTCATAGTCGTTCTCCTGCACCATGCGTTACTCAAACCCCAGCCACAACTTCGGTGCCCGAAGGTGTGTCACCCGTGCGCTGCGCGTGGGCTCGCGGTCTTGCCTCGGTTACCAGCGAGTAATATCGTTGGTTACCGACGGGTAGGACCACCGCGTGATGAGGAGCGAAGGGCCATGGGCCACTTCAGGAGCAACCTGCGTGACCTCGAGTTCAACCTCTTCGAGGTGTTCCGGGTGCAGGACCAGCTGGGCAGCGCCCCCTTCGACGGCGTCGACGCGGACACCGTGCGCGGCGTCCTCAAAGAGCTGACGAGCGTCACCACCGGCCCGCTCGCCGAAGGTTTCGCCGACGCCGACCGCAACCCGCCCGTCTTCGACCCCGCCACCCACTCCGTCACGCTCCCGCAGTCGGTCAAGGACGCCTACAAGGTGCTGTGGGACGGCGAGTGGTGGCGCCTCGGCCTGCCCACCGAGCTGGGCGGGTACGGCATCCCGCCCACCGTCCAGTGGGCCGCAGCCGAGCTGATCCTCGGCGCGAACCCGGCCGTCTTCATGTACATGGCGGGCCCCAACTTCGCCTCCGTCGTGCACCGCAACGGCACCGAGGAGCAGAAGCGCTGGGCCGAGATCATGATCGATCACGGCTGGGGCGCCACGATGGTGCTCACCGAGCCGGACGCCGGTTCGGACGTGGGCGCGGGCCGCACGAAGGCGATCCAGCAGGAGGACGGGAGCTGGCACGTCGAGGGCGTGAAGCGGTTCATCACCTCGGCCGAGCACGACCTGACCGAGAACATCATGCACCTGGTGCTGGCCCGCCCCGAAGGCCCCGGAATCGAGCCGAAGGCCGGCACGAAGGGGCTGTCGCTCTTCCTCGTGCCGAAGTTCCACTTCGACACCGAGACCGGTGAGCTCGGCGAGCGCAACGGTGCCTTCGTGACCAACGTCGAGCACAAGATGGGCTTGAAGGCCTCCACCACGTGCGAGCTGACGTTCGGCCAGCACGGCCTGCCGGCGAAGGGCTGGCTGCTCGGCGAGGTGCACGACGGCATCGCGCAGATGTTCGAGGTGATCGAGTACGCCCGCATGATGGTGGGCACGAAGGCGATCGGCACGCTGTCGGCCGGCTACCTCGCCGCGCTCGACTACGCCAAGGAGCGCGTGCAAGGCGCCGACCTGCCCAGGATGCTCGACAAGACCGCCCCGCGGGTCACGATCACCCACCACCCGGACGTCCGCCGCATCCTGATGCTGCAAAAGGCGTACGCGGAGGGCCTGCGCGCCGTCTACATCTACACGGCCACCTACCAGGACCGCATCCGGCTGGGGCAGGCTGCGGGTGAGGACGTCTCGCTCATCGAGCGGGTGAACGACCTGCTGCTGCCGATCGTCAAGGGCGTGGGTTCGGAGCGCGCCACCGAGCAACTGCTGCTCTCGCTCCAGACCCTCGGCGGCTCCGGCTACCTGCAGGACTACCCGATCGAGCAGTACATCCGCGACGCCAAGATCGACTCGCTGTACGAGGGCACCACGGCGATCCAGTCGCTCGACTTCCTGTTCCGCAAGATCGTGCGCGACAACGGGCAGGCCATCGCGCACGTCGCCGGGCAGATCCAGGAGTTCCTCGACGGCGAGTCCGGCAACGGACGGCTCAAGGAGGAGCGGGCGCTGCTCGCCACGGCCCTGACGGACGTGCAGGGCATGCTGGGAGCGCTCACGGGCTTCCTGATGGCCTCGGCCGAGGACCCGTCGAGCATCTACAAGGTCGGGCAGAACAGCGTGCGGTTGCTATTGGCCGTCGGTGACCTGCTCGTCGGATGGCTGCTGCTGCGGCAGGCCGAGGTGGCTCTGGCCGCGCTGGGCGGCGAGCCGTCGGCCAAGGACGTGGCCTTCTACGAGGGCAAGGTCGGGGTGGCGCGGTTCTTCGCGAAGACCGTGCTGCCGCAGCTCAGCGCCCAGCGCACGATCGTGGAGAACACCGACAACTCGCTGATGGAGCTGCCCGAAGCGGCGTTCTGAGCAGCGATACCAGCAAGCAGGCCTGACGGCCCTTCCGGCCCCGATGGGGTGGAAGGGCCGTCCTGGTGTCCTCAGCCGGCGATGTAGCTCTCCAGCTGCTTGCGCTCGGACTCCAGCAGGTCGATCCGGGCCTTGACCAGGTCGCCGATACTGACGATGCCGGCGAGCCGGCCCTCCACCACAACCGGCAGGTGGCGGAACCGCCGCGCAGTCATGATCGCGGCCAGGTCGGCCACCCCGTCCTCCGGCGAGCAGGTCGTGACATCGGTGGTCATGATGTCGCCGACGCTCGCCTCCAGTAATGCTGCGCCGATGCCGTTGAGCCGGCGCACGACGTCGCGCTCGGACACGATCCCGACCAGCTCCCCGTCGTCGACCACCGGCAGCGCGCCCACGTTGTGTGCTGCCAGCTCAGCGATCATCTGCGTGACGCGGGCGGTAGAGGCCACCGTCGCCACATCAGTTCCCTTGTTACGCAGAACGTCTGCGATGCGCATCTCCGTACCCCCGATCCCACGTGGCGGACGGGATCAAGGGTACGAAGTGTGACGGGGATCGCGAAAGGGCTGGCTTTCCTCGGTTACCCGCAGACCACCCGCGGGATCGGGTTGTAGCGGGTCGTAATCGTCTCGCTGCGGGTCTCGCCGGTGCTGACGTCACGGAGGGTCCGGGTATCGGTGATCGTGAAGCCGGGTCCCCCGTTGCTCGGATTGCACGGCTGGCCCGGTGGGATGGTCACCGTCTTGGGCTGCGTCGGGTTGGTGCGCGGGCCGAAAGCGCCGGTGACCTCGAACTGCCGCTGCCCGTAGATCGACACCGTCACCGACGTGGGGGTCCACGCGGTGCGGATGAGCACCGGGGTGGGGTTGTCGTTGCGCCAGCGGTTGTCGATGGCGCCTGTGGCGATCGTCGCCTCGCGCCCGGCCGGGTAGCGGCTGATGTAGAAGCTGTGGGCCTTGTGCTCGATGAGCGTCATGCCCGCGTGGTAGGCGGCGTTGTAGAGCGTGGTGGACACCTGCGAGGCCCCGCCCGCGATGCCGCGGGAGGGCTGGCCGTTGTCGATCACCCCCGCCTCGACGTACCCGTTCGCCGCGGTGCGCGGACCGGTTGCGGCATCCAGGCTGAACGTCTCGCCCGGCTGCACGACGACGCCGTTGATCAGCTCGGCGGCCCGGCGGATGTTCACGCCCGAGTCGCGGGCGAAGCCGCCGGTGGTGAACTCACCGATGACCGTCGGGTTGCCCAGCGCCTCCATGTCCTGGGTGGTGACCTCGGCGGGCTGATCGGCGTACACCGCTGTGATCTCGCGCGGCCCGGTGCCGGTGAGCACCGTGAGCAGCTGGGCCAGGGTGACCTGGTAGTCCACACCGCGCCCGTCCTGGGAGGGCACGATCACCGGGCTGCCCCCCGAGAAGTCCAGGGTGGCGTCCCGGCCGGGCCGCTCCGACGGAGCCATCTGCGGCGCGAGCGCATCCTGCACGGCCTGCTGGTTGAGCTCGGGCACCAGGCCGCCGTTCTCGGCGCGGAAGAGCAGCGCGGTGGCGGTGACCTCGGGGCTGATGACTCCCTGCACGCCGTTCTCGCCGATGACGGTCACGGGTGCGGCGACCGCGGGACGAGCCACCTCCTCGATCGCGGTGGCGACGTCCTCGGGTGTGGTGGTTGGCGGCAGCTCGTTGAGCGGCAGCGCCACGACGCCCCCCTTCGCCCAGTCCCGTTGCAGCACCTGGGCGGCCGCGGCCACGTCGAGCTGCTGCCCAGGAACCGGGTCGACCGGCTGCGGATCGGTGCCCTCGAACTTCACGGAGCCTTCGACGGGCTCGCGGTCGACGACCGGCGCGAGCTCCTCCAGCGCGGAGTCCAGCGCGGTCTGGTCCGCCGTCGTCACCACCGCGACGGGCCGTTCGGTGAAGAACGACGTGAGCCGGGTGATCGGGTTGTAGGGCTGGGCTCCGGCCGCGGTCATAGTCCCTGGCCAGTCGACCGCGAGCCCGGACGCCACCGGGTCGATCTCGCTCGTGGCCTCCCCGACGCTCACCGGGATCGGCTGGGTGATGCGCGGCTGGATCTCCGCGCGCAGCTGCTGCTCGGCCTCACCGAGCGGGAGCCCGCCGACGGCGATGCCCGCGACCGTCACCCCGCGCGGCACCGATCCCGACCCGAGCAGGACGTCGCCCGCGTAGAGCAGCGCGAGTGCGCCCACGACCGCCGATGTGATCACGAGGACCCTGCGCCCGCGCCTGCGCGGCCGCGGCTCGTCGGTGTCCTCGTCGTTCGGGCCGGGGACGTTCGGGGGCGGGGGAACCGGCGGCGCCGACGGGGCCACCCGCGTGACCGGGATGACCTCGGTGGCCGGCTCCGGCGCCCTCGGCGTGGGGCGGGGCGCGACTGCCAGCGGGGCAGGCATGCGGGGGAGCACCTCGGTGACTTCGGCGTCCACCGGTGTGAACCACGAGCGGGTGGGCGCGGCAGGCGCCGCAGCCGCCGGGCGCCGCACCGCCGTGGTGGGCGAGTCGCCTCCTGCCCACTGCACGGTGGTGGGCTGCTCGGCCGGGGTGCGCACTGTGGGGCTCTCGTCCCCGGCGGGGGTGCGCACGGTCGACCGCTCGGCCGACGACTCCGGGTGAGCCGGAGGACGCGGCGACGGGCGCGGGGCGGCCGGCGGCCGCGATGCGCCGGACGGCCGGGGCGACGGCGACGGAAGCGCGCCTCCCGAACCGCCCGCAGAGCCGTTGGCCGGCCCGTTCGCCTGCCCGTTGGCTGGGCCGTTCACCTGGGCTGGGCCGTTCACCTGGGCTGGGCCGTTCACCTGGGCTGGGCCGTTCACCTGGGCTGGGCCGTTCACCTGGGCTGGGCCGTTCACCTGGGCTGGGCCGTTCACCTGGGCTGGGCCGTTCACCTGCGGGCTCGCGGCGCCGTTCACCGGGGTGCCGGGCGAGCCGTTCGGCGCATCACCGGTCGGGCGCGAACCCCCCGCCCCCGGCGCCGCCTGCCCGCCGTTCTGCCCAGCGACGTGCGCCGTGGTCATCGTGGTGCTGTCGGCGGCGCTCCCGCTCCCCCCGGAACTTTCGGTCGCAGTCACGCCGTTCCCCCCGGCGTCGCCGCGAGCCTGCGGTGTGTCCCCGGTACGTTCCGAGGACCCCACCTCGCCCGAGGTGGTGGCCTCCGCGGGCGCAGCCGGCTTCGCGTTCCCCCCGGCCCGGGTGCCCTGGTCGGCGCCCATACCGTTTCCGTTCTCCGTCGCGTCCGCTTCCGGACGCGACGTCACCTCGCCGGGCGTGGACTGCCGCTCGGGCATGAACTCTGATTCCCCTCACCATCGGACCGGGCCTTGACGCAGGCCCGGTTCGTCACAGGTACAACCCCGTGCCATGCTCGGTGCGCTCGGCGGCCACCGCGTGCAGCTCGCGTTCGCGGAGCACGAGGTAGGTCGACCCCTGTACGTCGACCTCGTACTGGTCGTCCCGCGCGAACAGCACCCGATCCCCCACTTTCACGGTGCGTACATGGGCACCGACGCCGAACACCTCTCCCCAAACCAGACGTTTGGCGACCTCGGCGGTTGCGGGGATGACGATTCCCGCGCCGCTGCGGCGCTCGCCACTCGTCTCCGGCCTCACCATCACCCGGTCGTGCAGCATCTGGATCTCGAGCTTGGGGTCCTGCACCGGCCCGATGCTACGAGCCCGGTCTGCAGCGACCCTGACCGGGCCGGAAACGGAAGAGCCCCGCGATGCTGTCAGGTCGGGGGTCCGACAGCACCGCGGGGCTGTACATGGAATCGGACAGCGGAGGCGGTCTGTTACCTCTCAACGTCTTCGGGCCGTCTTTCACTCGTTCGGCCTAGTATCAGGGATTCGTCACGGCTGGCTGAGCAGATAGCGCCCGAAATGGGGCACGGTGAACGCGATCTGGCCCCGCTGCGCCGAGAAGACGAGACCCTTCTTCAGAAGGTTGTCGCGAGCTGGGGAAAGCGAGGACGCCTTGCGAGCGAGGTGCTCCGCGATGCCCGAGGTGCCCACCGGCTCGTCGCGCCCCTCCGTCAGCTCAGCCATCGCACGCAGGTACTCGCGCTCTGCCGGCGTGGCCCGCTCGAAGCGGGACCCGAAGAAGCCGACGGCCAGCTCGGCCTCCGCCTCGGGTGCCGCGAGCTTCACGTCCGGTGCGCCGATGGGGTTGCGCGGCGCCGCGTCCCACGCCGCCTTCCCGTAGGCCTGCACGAAGTAGGGATAGCCGCCGGACGCCTCGTAGAGCGCGTCGAGCGCATCCGCGTCGAACGAGGCGTCCTCGCGCTCGGCCGGGGCGAGCAGCGCGAAGTCGGCGTCGGCGCGGTCGAGCTGCCCGATGCGCGCGTACTTGAACAGCCGTTCGGAGTACGACTTGGACGCCGAGAGCACGGCGGGCAGGTGCGGCAGACCGGCCCCGACCACCACGAGCGGGGCCCGCGACTGGGAAAGCTCGTGGCAGGCCGCACAGAGCGCGGAGACATCGTCGGGCTCGAGATCCTGCATCTCGTCGATGAGCAGGGCCACCCCCGTCTCCAGGTCGGCCGCCAGATCCGCCACCACGGTGAACAGCTCGACGAGGTCGATCTCGATGTCGCCGGAGTCGGCCCGTCCGTTCCGCACCGGCACGTCGATCCCCGGCTGCCACCGCTCGCGCAGCTTCGCCCCGTCCGGCGCGGACCGCATCGCGAACGCCTTGAGCACGCCGAGCACCTCGTCCACCCGCTCGGGCTCGGGGTGGCGCACCGCGAGATCGCGGATGGCGCGGTGCAGGGCGGCGGAGAGCGGGCGCCGCAGGTCGGCGTCCGGGCGGGCCTCGATCTTGCCAGCACCCCAGCCCGCGCGCAGCGCCATCGAGCGCAGCTCGCCGAGCAGCACGGTCTTGCCGACACCGCGCAGGCCGGTCAGCACGAGGCTGCGCTCCGGCCGCCCGCGGGCCACCCGCTCCAGCACGATCTCGAACGCGTCGAGCTCACGATCGCGGCCGGCCAGCTCGGGAGGCCGCTGACCGGCTCCGGGAGCGAACGGGTTGCGCACGGGATCCACGCATCGGACGGTATCGGCACATCTTGTGCAGACCGTAGAAGCGACTAGCGAAGGCGATGGCGTGTCGTCGATCGGGTTGTGTAGCGCTTTCTCGGAAGCTTTCTAGAAATCGCTAGAGGAGCCGATTCAGGCACGCCGGGTGGCCGCATCCGCGAAGCAGAAGACACCGAAGGCCGCAAAACCCACCGCCACGACCACAAGCAGCCCCGCGCCCAGTGGCGTGGCGCCGAGGGCGCGGAGCGCGGCATCCAGCCCGCCTGCGCGAGCGGGGTCGGCGAACAGGGCCGCCGTGCCGGCGAGCAAACCCACCACCGCGAGCGCCAGGGCCCTGGCGAGGTGGCCGATCGCCCCCGCGAGCTCGATCGCCCGGCGGGCCGTGGGGGAGAGGTCGCGGACGTCCAGGTCGCCCATGAACGTGCGGCGCACACCGGTGTAGGTCATCGCCCCGGCGAGCACGAGGATCAGCCCCGCGACGAGCCCGAACAGCACCCGCCCGGCCGGCAGGTCCAACACATTCGCCGCCAGGTCCTGGGCCGTCGCGTCGCCACCCCCGCGGACACCCGTCAGGTAGTTGACGACCACCACCGCGAGCGCGGTCATCGCGATGGACTTCGCCACGGCGCCGACCCGCTTG
This sequence comes from Pseudonocardia aurantiaca, assembly GCF_039526725.1. NCBI lineage: Bacteria > Bacillati > Actinomycetota > Actinomycetes > Pseudonocardiales > Pseudonocardiaceae > Pseudonocardia > Pseudonocardia aurantiaca. Next base: position 368,672 of record NZ_BAAAJG010000003.1, on the reverse strand, counting down.
CGGACACGCTCGCCGTCCCGGACCCAGCGGAAGCCGATCGCGGCGGCGGTCACCTGCCACAGCGCGAACGCCACCAGCCCGATCGCCGCCAGCACCAGCGCCAGCACACCCACAGGGGTGCGCGCGATCGTGCCGACAGCCCCGCCGGCGTCGGCGGGCGCGTTCGGAACACCGAACGCGACCTGCAGCGCGAGCCACGCGACGAGCACGTGCACGATCCCGTAGCCGACGAGCCCGATCCGGCCGAGCAGGTCGACGACCCGGCCAGGAGCGTCGGAGCGGCCCTCACGCACGAGGTTGTGAAGGGGAGCGAGGCGTTGGGCCATGCGGAGATCTACCCAGCGGAAGCTGATCGCACTCTCTTGCGGTGTCTATGAGAATCACGAGACCGCCCGATAGGCCCCGATCTGGTTTCCTTCTCCTCGTGAGCGAGACGGCGGGACACACCGGCGGCCCCGAGATCGTGACGGAGGGCACCGGCTGGCACGAGCAGCCGGGCGACCGTGCGGAGCTGGACGTCGCCTTCAGCGCGGTGGCCCGCACCCGTTCCGACGCCGTCCGCGACCTCGGCCAAAAAGTGGCCGCCGCCGCCCCGGCGCTCGAGCTGCCCGGGCTCGTGGTGCGCAGCAGGCGGCTGTGGGTGCACAACGAGTGGCGCGGCAAGCGGATCGTCGGGTGCCGGGCCGGGGAGCAGTTCGAGCTGGTGATCACCGACGTCTCGGTGCTCGAGCCGGCGCTGTCGGCCCTCGTCGGCGCCGAGCCGACCGACCTGCAGGGTCCGCGCTGGGTGCTCACCGACCCCGCGGCGGCTCAGCGGGAGGCTCAGCGCAACGCGGTGGCCGACGCCCGGGCCCGCGCCGAGGGATACGCGGAGGCCCTGGGCGGCACGCTCGGACCGCTGCTTCGGCTCTCCGAGGCACCTGAGCACGGCGTCCCGATGGCGTACCGGGCCCGGATGGCGGCCGGCGCCGAGTCGGCCGCCCCGGACGTGCACGACCTCGGGCTGGAGCCGGAGCCGGTGCGGGTCACGGCCCGCTGCACGACGACCTGGTCGCTACGCGCCTGACCTGCAACGCCTGGCCTGCAACGCCTGACCTACGAGCTCGCTGAGCGCGGCTCGCCGGGCACCACGGTGCCCTCGATCACCAGGTGGCCCTGAGGGCGCGGCCTTCCGGCCCGCGGGTGCTCGACGACATCCCCCTCGACCACCGGGCCCCGCTCCCGGATGCGCGCGGTGCGCAGCTCGGGGGAGCGTGCCTCCGCGGCGCGCACGAGCCTGCGCCGCACCAGCCCACGGGTGGGCGGGAGCAGGAGCAGCAGCCCGGCCACGTCGGTGACGAGGCCAGGGACGAACAGCAGCACGCCGCCTGCGGCGACGAGCATCCCGTCGGTGACCTCCGCGGTGGGCACGCGACGGTTGGCGACCGCGTCGCCGAGCGCCTGCGCGGCGCGCACCCCCTCCCGGCGGGCCAGCCACAGGCCGAGCACGGAACCGGCCAGCAACACCAGCAGCGTCCAGCCCAGCCCGATCACGGAACCGAGCGCGACGAGCGCGACGATCTCCACCACGAGGTACAGGAGCACGAACGGCATGCCCCTCTAACGCACGAGCGGGCTCCTGTGCTCCCGATCTGCGGGTTACGGATCGGTCACCCGTCGATGGGCTGCCCGAGCGCGAACACGTTGGCCGGATCGTGCCGCCGTTTGACGGCCAGCAGCCGCTCGAGATCGGCCGGGCTCCACAGGCCGCGAATGCGCTCTGCGGTGGCCGCGCCGAGGAAGTTGAGCAGTGCGCCGCCGGTGGACCACGGAGCGAGCCGGTCCACGACCGCGGACGCGGGCCCGTCCTCGGGAGCGACGGCGAGCAGCGAGTACGCCGCGTCCCGGCCGGCCACGGCGTTCGGCACCGCGGGCGGGCGGGCGAGCGCGCCGCCGAGCTGCCGGATCTCGACCATCACCAGCGACGGCGCGTCGAGGTCCGGGCCGGCCGCGGCCAGCAGCGCATCCACGGCCTCGGCGGGGAGCCCGGTGAGGGTGGCGCCGCGCTCCCGGACGGGCATCGGCTCGGTGGGGTCCATGTGGACGGCGTCGAGCGCGGCCGCCGGCATGTCCGCCAGCACGTCGAGCAGGGCGGGCGCTACGGCCCGCATCGGTGCGGCGAGCGCAGCGCCCTCGGCTGCCGGGCCGAGGTGGGCGATCCGCAGGTGCACGACGAACCGGCCGCGCAGCGGCTCCGGCACCTCGGGGAGCGGGGGCAACCGCAGCAGTGCAATCGACGTGGTGGTCTCGTCGGAAAGCGTCGGGGCCCACTCCCGGTAGGCGTGCAGTACGTCGGCAGCTACCTCGGCCGGGAAGAAGACCCCGCCGCCGTACAGCCGTGCGACCGGTACCAGCCCGAACTCCAGCTCGGTGACGATCCCGAAGTTGCCCTTGCCGCCGCGCACGGCCCAGAAGAGCTCCGGCTCCCGATCCACATCGACCTCGCGCACCGCGCCCTCGAACGTCACGAGCCGCAACCGCCGGACATGGTCGGCGGCGAACCCGTAGCGCCTGCCCAGCGGGCCCAGCCCGCCGCCGAGTGTGTAACCGACGACCCCGACCTGAGACGACGAGCCGGCCAGTGGCATCAGCCCGTGCGGCGCGGCCGCCGCGATCACCTGGGCGCCGCTCGCGCCCGCGCCGACCCTGGCGGCGCGGGCCACCGGATCGACCTCGACGCCCGCCATTCTTTTCGTCGTGACGAGAACTGCGCCGGCCAGCGAGGATGTGAGCCCGTGGCCGGTTGCCTGCACAGCCACCCGGTGTCCGCGCATGGCGGCCCACCCGACCGCGGCCGAGACGTCCTCAGCGCAGGTGGCCCCGACGGCCACCACCGGCCGCGGGGTGCGGGCACGGTTGAACGGCGCGACCTCGGCGGCGAGGGACGGGTCGCCTGCCCGCAGCAGCGGTCCGGTGACCCGCCCCTCCAGATCGGCTCCGACATCGGTCGTCGAGCTGGTCATCCCTGGTCCCCCCTCGGCGCGACCCGGGTCGGGTCGCGTGCGGGAGCACCATCAGGCACGCCGCTTGCAGAAGCCTTGAAAGCCCGGGCCGGCTGGGACACGCCCTGGCTACCAGGTCAGCGCGAGCCCTGGCTCCGTGAGCAGCGCGCCGACGTCGGCAAGGAACCGCGAGCCCTGCTCGCCGTCCACCAGCCGGTGGTCGAACGACAGGGCCAGCTGGCACACCGTGCGCACGGCCAGCTCGCCGTCCACCACCCACGGCGTCGGCTTGATCGCGCCGACGGCGAGGATCGCGGCCTCTCCCGGGTTGAGGATCGGAGTGCCCGTGTCCACACCGAACACACCGACGTTCGTGATCGTGAACGTGCCTCCCACCAGGTCGGCGGGCGCCGTCCTGCCCGCCCGCGCCGTGGCGGTGAGCTCTCCGAGGGCGCCCGCGAGCTCCCGCAACGTCAGCGTGTCGGCGTCGCGGACCTTCGGCACGATCAGCCCGCGGGGGGTCGCAGCGGCGATCCCGAGCTGCATCCGGTCGAAGTAGACGATCTCACCAGCCGCCTCGTCCCAGTGCGCGTTGACCTCGGGGGTGCGCCGCGCCGCGAGGCACACGGCCTTCGCGACGAACGCCAGCGGCGTGAGCTTGACCTCGGCGTACTCGCGGGTCGCGCGCAGCCGGTCGCGCAGCTCCATCGTCGCCGTGACGTCGACGGCCAGGAACTCCGTGACGTGCGGCGCGGTGAACGCGCTGCTCACCATCGCTGCCGCGGTGGCCTTGCGCACCCCGCGGATCGGCTCCCGGCGCACCCCGCCCACCGCGGGCGCGGGGGCGGACGGCGCGGCGACGGTCGCCTCGACGTCCTCGCGGGTGATCACCCCGCCGGCGCCGGACCCGGTGAGCGACCGCAGGTCGACGCCGAGGTCCTTGGCCAGCTTGCGCACGGGCGGCTTCGCGAGGGGCACGACCCCGCCGCCGGGCGCGGCAAACGTGACCGGCTCCGGCTCAGGGACGGGCGCCGGGGACGGCCCGGGGGCCGGAGCCGCCGCGACCGTCGCGGCCGCCGTCGACCGGCGGGGACGGCGGGTGGCCGATCCGGGGCGCGGTCCGTAGCCGACCAGCGTGGCGATGCGCCCGTCTTTGCCGGCCTCGCCGATCTTCGGTCCGTCCTCCGCGCCCGGCGCGGGGGCAGCTGGCGCCCCCGCCTCGGCCGTCTCGATCGCGATGATCGGGCTGCCGACCGCGACCGTCTCTCCCGGCTGTACGAGCAGTTCGCCCACCGTGCCCGCGTACGGGCACGGCAGCTCCACCGCGGCCTTCGCCGTCTCGATCTCGCAGATCACCTGGTTGACGGTGACCGTGTCGCCTGCGGCGACGTGCCAGGTGACGACCTCGGCCTCGGTCAGCCCCTCGCCGACGTCGGGCATGTTGAACTCGCGGCGCATTCGCGTCACCAGGCCAGCGAGCGGTCGACGGCGTCGAGCACCCGGTCGAGATCGGGCAGGTAGTCGTCCTCGCAGCGCGACGGCGGGTACGGCGTGTCGAAGCCCGTGACCCGCAGGACCGGTGCCTCCAGCGAGTGGAACGCCTCCGACTGCACCCGCGCGGCCACCTCCGAGGTGATCGAGGACTCCGACGGCGCCTCGGACACCACCACGAGGTGCCCCGTGCGCCGCACGGACTCGACGACCGGCCCGAGGTCGAGCGGCGAGAGCGTGCGCAGGTCGATCACCTCGATGTCCTGGCCGTCCGCCTCGGCAGCCGCGGCGGCCTCCAGGCAGGTCTTGAGCATCGGTCCGTAGCTCGCGAGCGTCAGCGTGCTTCCGGTACGCACGACCTGCGAGCTGAACAGCGGTACCGGGGTGGCGTCGGTGTCGACCTCCGCCTTCTCCCAGTAGCGCCGCTTGGGCTCGAAGAAGATCACCGGGTCGTCGGAGCTGATGGCCTGCTGGATCATCCAGTACGCGTCCACCGGGTTCGAGCAGGCCACGACCTTCAGCCCGGCGACGTGCGCGAACAGCGACTCCGGCGACTCGCTGTGGTGCTCGACGGCCCCGATGCCCCCGCCGAACGGGATGCGCACCACGACCGGCATCCGCACCGTGCCCTGCGACCGGTAGTGCAGCTTGGCCAGCTGGGAGACGATCTGGTCGTACCCGGGGAAGACGAACCCGTCGAACTGGATCTCGCACACCGGGCGGAAGCCGCGGATGGCGAGGCCGACGGCGGTGCCGATGATCCCCGACTCGGCGAGCGGGGTGTCGAGCACCCGCTGCTCACCGAAGTCCTTCTGCAGCCCGTCGGTGACACGGAAGACCCCGCCGAGCTTGCCGACGTCCTCCCCCATCACGAGGACCTTCGGGTCACGCTCCATCGCGGCGCGGAGCCCGTCGTTGAGCGCCTTGGAGAGAGTCATCTGAGGCACGGCTCATACCCCCTCGAACGACTCATAGTAGGCCAGGTACTCGGCCCGCTGCGCGTCCAGCACAGGCGAGCCCTCGGCGTAGACCTGCGAGAACATCCGGTCCGGCGCGGGCGGCGGCATGTTCAGGCAGTGCTCCCGGAACCGCGCGGCGAGCGCATCGGACTCGGCCTGCACCTCGTCGAAGAACTCCTGGCCCACACCGTGCTCGCGCACCAGGTTGACGCGCACCCGCTCGATGGGGTCCTTGAGCTTCCACAGCTCGAGCTCGTCGGCCAGCCGGTAGCGCGAGGGGTCGTCGGACGTGGTGTGGGCGTCCATCCGGTAGGTGAACGCCTCCACCAGCACCGGCCCGTTGCCGGTGCGGCACTCCTCCAGCGCCCACCGCGTGACGGCGAGGCACGCGAGAACGTCGTTGCCGTCCACCCGCACGCCCGGGAACCCATACCCGGTCGCGCGCTTGTAGAGGGGCACGCGGGACTGCTTCGACGTGGGCTCGGAGATCGCCCACTGGTTGTTCTGGCAGTAGAAGACGACGGGCGCGTCGTAGACCGCGGCCCAGACGAAACCCTCGTGTACGTCGCCCTGGCTCGTGGCGCCGTCCCCGAAGAAGCAGATAGTGGCCTCGCTGTCGGGGCCCTCGCCGACCTTGCCCTCGAACTTCTGGCCCATGGCGTAGCCGGCGGCGTTGAGGCACTGGTTGCCGATGACGATGGTGTAAAGGTGGAAGCGGGCCTTGTTCGGGTCCCAGCTGCCGTGGTCGGTGCCGCGGAAGATCCCGAGCAGGTCCACGGGATCGATCCCGCGCGCGAACGCGACACCGTGCTCCCGGTAGGACGGGAAGGCCATGTCCTGCGGCTGCAGCGCGCGGCCCGCGCCGATCTGCGCCGCCTCCTGGCCGAGCAGCGGCACCCAGATCCCGAGCTGACCCTGGCGCTGCAGGGCGTTGCCCTCGCGGTCGAACCGACGCACCAGCACCATGTCGCGGAACAGACTCCGGAGCGCTCCCACCCCCAGGTCGGTCGCGTAGCCGTCGAAACGGGGATCGGAGACCCGCTCACCCTCCGGGGTGAGCAGCTGGACGAGCTCCGGGTCACCCTCGTCTGTGGCCTTCAAGCCGGCGAGCACGTGCTCCCGGCCGGGCCGTACCTCGGTGTCGATGGACGTGGACGGGGTCCAGTCCTGCGGAACGGACACGGTGCCTCCTCGTGCTCGGGATCCCGCGCCCGTTCGTGGCGGACGCAGGGCGGGCGCCGACCCAGCCGGGTGCCCCGGGTGAGGGCGGCCACGACCGGCTCTCGGCGCAATCCTGACACGATGTGACGGCTGCCGGGCAGCCGACAGCCCGCACACGTGAACGGCACGCCCCGCGGTGCAGGACGTGCCGTTCACGAGGTGCTGCCGGTGCCCTACTGGCCGGCCTGACCAGGCTGGCGGCGGGGCGGCGGGGGTGCGGTGTAATCCGCGCTCTTGCCGTAACCGGCGTTCTGGTCGTAACCCTGCGGGTAGCCGTTGCCGGTGGCACCATGACCCGGCGTCTGCCTGATCCCGGCGGCGCTCTTCGCCTTCGCCGCCGCGCCGTGGATCTGGCCCGAGTACTTGCCTTTCGTCTGCTTGTCGACGAACTGTGCGGCCTGGTCGACGTACTTGGCCGCCTTGTCCGGGTTGCTCTTGGCGTAGCGGCGCGCAGCCTCGGCGGCTCCGGCCAGCATCGCCAGCTTTCTGAACAGGGGCATCGCGGTCCTCCGTCGTCGGGGTTCTCACAGCGGACAACGCGCTCGTACCGCCCGCTGGTTCCCCGGTATACCCGTCCCCGCCGGTTTACTCACCTTCCCATCCCCACTAGATCACTCAGCGTGACGTCACACAACGGTGACCACCTTGCATGTGTCCTCGAGGCGTCCGGATGGCAGCATCCCCGCGTACTCACCGCCCACGAGGAGGTCCACAGTGCCCGTCAGGTCCCGCTCGATCCCGGCCGTCCTCGGCGCGGCCGCGCTGGCCGTCATCGTCGCGGGCTGCGGCGCAGGCGGTGACGGCAGCGGCGGAGGAACGTCCGGCGGGGCCGCCCCGAGCGCGCCCGCCCCCGCCGTGGCGAAGGACGACGCGCTCGCCGCGATGGTGCCCGCCCCGATCGCATCCGACGGCCGCCTCGTGTTCGGCACCGACGCCTCGTACCCGCCGAACGAGTTCACCGACACCGACGGCACCACAATCATCGGGATGGACGTCGACCTCGGCACGGCGGTCGCGCAGAAGCTCGGGCTCACACCGGAATGGCAGAACAGCCAGTTCTCCGGGATCATCCCCGGGATCGAGGGCTCCCGCTACGAGCTGGGCATGTCCTCGTTCTCGATCACTCCTGAGCGCACCCAAACCGTCGACATGGTCAGCTACCTCACCGCCGGCACGAGCCTCGCCGTCGCCTCCGGCAACCCGCAGGGCATCGCTCCGGACAACCTCTGCGGCCGGGCCGTGGGCGTGCAGGCCGGCACGGTGCAGGTCGACGACATCGCCGCCCGGAGCGCGGCCTGCACCGCCGCAGCCCAGCCGGCGATCCAGGTGACGGAGCTGCAGCAGCAGACCGATGTGACTCTCGCGCTGACGTCCAACCGGATCGTCGCGATGCTTGCCGACTCCCCTGTCGTCGCCTACGCGGTGACCACTACCGACGGCGCCGTCGAGGCGGTCGGAGAGCCGTGGGACACCGCTCCCTACGGCATCGTGCTCGCGAAGAACCAGGGCCAGTTCGCCCAGGCCGTGCGCGGCGCGGTGCAGTCCCTGATCGACGACGGCACGTACGGCAGGGTCCTCGAGAAGTGGAACGTGTCGAACGGGGCGGTCCCGGCCTCCGAGGTCAGGAGCTGAGCTTCCCGTGACCTCCACGGCGTCCAGTTCGGAGGAACGGGCCCGGCCGCAGCCGATCGAGGCCGTTCCCGTGCGGCACCCCGGCCGGTGGCTCGCGGTCGCGGTGCTGGCCGTGCTGGCCGCGATGCTCGTCAACACAATCCTCACCAACCCCGGCTTCCGCTGGCCGGTGGTCGGGGAGTACCTCTTCTCCCCGCCGGTGCTGAACGGGCTGCGCAACACGCTCATCCTGACCGTGCTGTCGATGGCCATCGGGGTCGTGGGCGGCGTCGCGCTCGCGGTGATGCGGTTGTCGCCCAACCCGGTGCTCTCGGGAGTGGCGGCGCTCTACATCTGGCTCTTCCGCGGCACACCGCTGATCGCGCAGTTGCTGTTCTGGAACTTCCTCGCCGCGCTCTACCCGCGGCTGTCGCTCGGGGTGCCGTTCGGGCCAGAGTTCATCTCGTTCGACACCAACACGCTGATCAACCAGTTCGCCGCCTGCCTGCTCGGCCTGGGGCTCAACGAGGCCGCCTACATGGCCGAGATCGTGCGCGGCGGGCTCCTGTCGGTCGACGAAGGGCAAAGCGAGGCGGCCGGCGCGTTGGGCATGTCCCGGGCGCAGACACTGCGCCGGATCGTGCTCCCGCAGGCCATGCGGGTGATCATCCCCCCGACAGGCAACGAGACGATCTCGATGCTCAAGACGACCTCGCTCGTGGTGGTGATCGGCTACTTCGAGCTGCTGACGTCGGTGCAGCGGATCTACTCCACGAACTTCCAGACGATCCCGCTGCTCATCGTGGCGGCGATCTGGTACCTGGCCCTGACCTCGATCCTCTCGGTCGGGCAGGGCTTCGTCGAACGCCACTACGGGCGTGGGACGAGCCGCGGCGACACGGGCGCCCGGCTCTTCTTCCCCCGCCGCAACCCGGAACAGTCCGCGGGAGCCGTGTGATGACCGCTCCAATGGTCGAGGCCCTCGACATCCACAAGAGCTTCGGGCACGTCGAGGTGCTGCGCGGCGTCGACCTCACCGTCATGCCGGGTGAAGTCGCCTGCGTGATCGGGCCGTCCGGCTCCGGCAAGTCGACGTTCCTGCGCTGCATCAATCACCTGGAGCGCATCGATGCCGGGCGCATGCGCGTCAACGGCGAGCTGATCGGCTACCGGGAGCACGGCGGCAAGCTCCACGAACTGCGCGAGTCCGAGGTCGCCCGGCAGCGCCGGGAGATCGGGATGGTGTTCCAGCGGTTCAACCTCTTCCCGCACAAGACGGCCGCCGAGAACGTCATGGAGGCGCCGCGCACGGTCCGCCGCGAACCGCGACAGGCCGCGCGCAGGCGGGCCGAGGCGCTGCTCGACCGCGTCGGCCTCGCCGAGAAGTACGACAGCTACCCGGCCCAGCTCTCCGGCGGCCAGCAACAGCGCGTGGCGATCGCCCGGGCGCTCGCCATGGAGCCGCGACTGATGCTGTTCGACGAACCTACGTCCGCGCTCGACCCCGAGCTGGTCGGCGAGGTGCTCGACGTGATGCGGCAGCTGGCGCGGGACGGCATGACGATGGTCGTGGTGACCCACGAGATGGGGTTCGCACGCGAGGTCGGCGACACGCTCGTCTTCATGGACGGCGGGCGGATCGTCGAGGCGGGCGACCCGCGGAATGTGCTGACCGACCCGCAGCACGAGCGGACGAAGGCGTTCCTGTCGAAGGTGCTGTGAGGCGAACCCGTCCTACCTCAATTGGGATAGGAGGGTTCGGAACCGGTCACATTCCCGTCACAAGCCGCCTACAGGGACCGCACATGATCGGCTAGCACTCTCTGCTCAGTTGGCTGAGCAAGAGGAGCGCGACCATGAACGATTACGATCCGACGACCCCCCACCCCGTTCCGATCGCGCCGGCAGGTCCGCCGGTTGCTGGAGGATCAGGCGGCGCGGGCGCTGCGCCGCCGCCGCCGCCTCCGCCGTCGTCGTCGTCGTCGTCAGACGGTTCCGGCTCGGTGACCGAGGCCGAGCAGACACGCCGGCCGCGGGTACCCCGGTTGCTGTCCACTAGCAGAAATCGATGGATCGTGGCTGCTGTGGCGGCGTGTGCGGTGATCGGACTTTCCGCGGGTTGCGCCGCGTCCACCTCGGCAACAGCCGCGCCCCCATCGGCAGCAGCCTCGGCGACAGCAGGACAAGGCGCACCCGGCGGCGGTCCCGCAGCCGGCGGCGGGGGATCCAACGCTCGATCCGGTCCGGCGTCAGGGGGAGCAGTCGGCACGGTCGCCAGCGTGTCCGCGTCGGGCTTCACACTGACGACGTCAACGGGTGCGACGGTGACCGTCGACGAAGCGTCCTCCACGACATATCAGCAGGGGACGAGCTCGACGTCGGCGAGTGCCATCACAACGGGCCAAAGCGTCGTCGCACTCGGGATGACCAGCGGAACGACCATCACGGCCACGCAGGTCATCGTGCAACCGGGCGGCGACGGCGGAGCTGCGGCTTCCACGGCGGCAGGGGTGGTCCCCGTCCAGCCCGGTACGCCGGGTGCTTCGAAGCAGGTCGGTCAGATCCCGCAGAACTACACCGAGGGATCCGGGACGGTCGTCAGCGGAACAGCAGCGGACCAGGCGACGGAAGTCGCGCTGGCCGCCTACCCAGGGGGCGTCGTCGACCGTGTCGTGCAGCTGAGCACCGGCGAGTACGAAGCCCACAACATCGGCGTCAACTGGCCACACCACGTCTTCGTGAGCCAGGACTTCCAGGTCGTCGGCGCATTCTAGGTGCGGTGGCCACGAACGTTGCCGGGGTGATCGCGGGATCAGAACGGCGCCTCGCAAGGCGCCCCCGCACCCTCGTACCGGGCGTACTTGGGTGCGGGGGCAACGCGGCGAGGTGTCGTTCTGGCCCGCGAGGACCCGGTGGACGTTTGTGGCCACCGCACTGGCTACCACGGCAGGGCACTCCGGGATCTCTGACCTGCGAGACTCTTCCGATGGCGGTCACCGACGAGGCGATCCTCAGGATCAAGGCGATGATCCGGTCCGGGGAGCTGCGGCCGGGGGACCGGCTGCCGCCGGAGAAGGAACTGAGTGATGCGCTCGGCCTCTCCCGCAGCTCGCTGCGGGAGGCGGTCAAGGCGCTCGAGGTGATCCGCGTGCTGGACGTGCGAAGGGGCGACGGCACCTACGTCACGAGCCTGACCCCGGACCTGCTGCTGGACGCGATGTCGTTCGTGGTCGACATCCACCAGGACTCCTCGGTGCTGGAGCTGTTCGAGGTGCGCCGGATCCTGGAGCCGGCCGCCGCGACGCTCGCGGCCCCGCGCACGACGCGGTCGGACGTCGAGCACCTGCACGGGTTGCTCGCGCAGGTGCACGCCACGACATCGGTGGAGGACCTGGTGGCGCATGACCGGGTCTTTCACCGATACATCGCGGAGCTGTCGGGCAACTCCTACCTGACGAGCCTGCTGGAGACACTGTCCAGCAGCACGCTGCGGGCGCGGGTGTGGCGCGGGCTCAGCGAGGAAGGCGCGGTGGAGCGCACCCTCACCGAGCACCGCGCCATCGTCGACGCGCTTGAGAGAGGCGACGCGGTCCTGGCGGCGGCCTACGCGACGGTGCACGTCAACGGCGTGGCGGAGTGGCTGCGCCGAGCGATGGGGTGAGGCCCAAGCCCGAACGCCAGGAAAGCCACATTCAGGTCATCTACCGCCCTGAACGTGGCTTTCCTGGCATCTCGTAAGGGTCTGCCTACTGGTAGAGGACCGCCTGGATCTCCGGGCTGTCGATGTTGCTCTTGTCGTACCAGAAGAAGCCCGTGTCGATCACCGGCGGAACGCTCTCGCCGCGGATCACCTTCATCGAGGCGTCGACGAGCTGCTTGCCCATGCCGACCGGGTTCTGGGTGATCGCGCCGAGCATCGTGCCGCCCCGGATCGCCTCGATCTGAGCCGAGCCGGAGTCGAAGCCGATCACGGTGAGGCCGGTCTTGCCGCTCTCCTGCACACCGCGGACGACGCCGATGGCCGAACCCTCGTTGGAGCCGTAGACGCCCTTGACCTCGGGGTTGGCCGCAAGGATCGACTTGGTGATGTCGGCGGACTTGGCCTGGTCGCCACCGCCGTACTGCGGCGGGAGCACCTGGATGCCGGGGGCGTTGGCCTGCATCCACTCCATGAAGCCGTCCCGCCGGTCGATACCGGAACGGCTCGTCTGGTCGTGGACGACCATAGCGACCTGGCCGGTGCCGCCCAGGGCCTCGGCCATGTGCTTCGCCGCCTCGGCGGCAGCGGCCTTGTTGTCGGTGGACGCGGTCGTGGCCGGGATCGGGCTGTCGACCCCGGAGTCGAACGCGACGACGGGGATGTTCTGGCTCTTGGCCTGCTGCAGCAGCGGGGCGGCGGCCCGGGAGTCGAGAGCCGCGAAGCCGAGTGCGGCGGGCTGGCGGGCCAGCGCGTTGGTCAGCATCGTCACCTGAGCTTCGATGTCCTGCTCGGTGGCCGGGCCCTCGAACGTGATCCTTGCGCCCTGCGCCGCGGCCTCCTGCTCGGCGCCCTTCTGCACCGCCTGCCAGAACTGGTGCTGGAAGCCCTTGGAAACGATGGCGATATAGGGCTGCTGGCCTCCGCCACCGCCCTGCGCGCCGGAACTACTGGGCGAGCCGCCGCACGCGGCGGCGGTGAGTGCCACCGCTGCGGCTGCGACGACCGCCCCGATTCGCTTCATCCGCATGTCGATCGAACTCCCTTGGTCGAACTTGGACGGGTCAGGGGATCAACGGGCCCGCTTACGGGCCATGTCGGCGTAGACGGCCAGCAGGATCACGCAGCCGAGGATGACGTTCTGCCATTCCTGCGGGATCGACATGATCTGCAGGCCGTTGTTGAGCACGGAGATGATCAGCGCACCGATCACCGTACCGACGATCGTGCCCTTGCCACCCGAGAGCGACGTGCCGCCGATGACGACAGCGGCGATCGCCTGCAGCTCGTACCCCATGCCGGTGGCCGGTTGGGCGGACCCGAGCCGGGCCGAGATCATCACGCCCGCGAGGCCGGTGAAGAGGCCGGCGAGGGTGTAGATGATGATCTTCCAGCGGCGCACGTCGATGCCGGAGAGCGCGGTCGCTTCCTCGTTGCTGCCGATCGAGTACGTGTAGCGGCCGAGCACCGTCTTGTTCAGCAGCACGCCGGCGATCACCGCCGCGGCCGCGAAGACCAGCACCGCGTTGGGGAAGTTGGCGCCGGGGATCACGCTGCCGATCGACAGGTCGATGTAGGCGGGGGTCTGGTCGAAGTAGATCGGCGCCCGGTTGGACAGCACGAGCGCGAGCCCCTGCGCCACGAGCATCATCGCCAGCGTCGCGATGAACGGCGGGAGCCCGAGCACAGCGACGTTCAGCCCGTTGACCAGCCCGATCAGACCGCCGAAGAGGATCGCGCCGAGCACGCCGATCGGCAACGGCAGTCCCGTGTTGACGATCAGCACACCCGAGATCACCGCGCAGAGCGCCATCCCGGTGCCGATCGACAGGTCGATGCCGCCGGTGATGATCACGAACGTCGTGCCGAGGGCCAGCAGCCCGATCACGACGGTCGAAAACAGGATGTTGGTGACGTTCCCGTAGCTGAAGAACACCGGGCTCATGATCGAGAAGAACCCGAAGATGACGAGCAGGCTCGCGAACGCGAGGAACTGCTGGATCCGGTCGCGCAGAGTGCGCCGCACTGTGGCCGGCGCGCTCTGCCGCTCCTCCTCGGTGACGGTCGGTGACGTCATCGGACACCTGCCTCGGTTGCGGGGTTGTTCTCGGGGCCGATCTCGTCCGGTCGCAGCGTCGCGAAGTGCATGACGCTCTCCTGGGTGGCCTCGTCGGCGCCCAACTGGCCGGTGATCCGGCCCTCGCTCATCACCACGATGCGGTGGGACATACGCAGCACCTCCGGAAGCTCGGAGGAGATCATGATGATCGACTTGCCCTGGGCGGCAAGCTGGTTGAGGAGCCGGTAGATCTCCTCCTTCGCGCCCACGTCGATGCCGCGAGTCGGCTCGTCGAAGATCAGGATGTCGCAGTCCTTCACGAGCCACTTGGCGATGACGACCTTCTGCTGGTTGCCACCGGAGAGGTTCTTGACGGTCTGGTCGATCGACGGCGTCCGGATCCGGAGGCTCCCGACCAGCTCGGTGGACTTCTCCCGCATCGCCTTGGCGCGCACGAATCCGAACGCCTGGAAGAGGTCGCGGATCGAGCTGAGCACGACGTTCGCGTTGACGTCCTGCTCCAGCAGCAGGCCGAGGTGCTTGCGGTCCTCCGACAGGTAGCCGATGCGGTACCTGGCCGCCTCGGCCGGGCTGGTGATGCGCACCGGCTTCCCACGCAGCATGACGCTTCCGGACTCGACGGGGTCGGCACCGACGAGAGCGCGTGCCACCTCGGTGCGGCCGGCGCCCATCAGGCCGGCGAACCCGAGGATCTCGCCCTCCTGCAGGTCGAACGACAAGTCCCGCAGCAGTGCCTTCGTCGAGAGCCCGCGCACCGAGAGCACCGTCTCGCGGCCGGGGCGCACACCCTCGGGCACCGCCTCGCTCGTGATCTCCCGCCCGACCATCCGCGCGATCACCTCGCCCATCGACGTGGTGGCGGTGTCGAGCGTGTCGACGTAGCGGCCGTCGCGGATCACCGTGATGCGGTCGGAGATCGCCTTGAGCTCATCCATCCGGTGGGAGATGTAGATGACGCCGGTGTCGGGCGTGCGGAACCGGCGGATCAGGTCGTGGAGCACCTGGACCTCGGCGTCGTTGAGCGCCGCCGTGGGCTCGTCCATGATCAGGACCTTGGCGTCGTACGACAGCGCCTTCGCGATCTCGACCATCTGCTGCTTCGCCACGGTCAGGTTGCCGACGACCTGGCGCGGGTCCAATGGCAGGTGAAGCCGGTCGATCAGCTCGGCGGCCCGCGCGTTCAGCGCCCGCTCGCCGAGGAAGACGCCCCCGCTGCGGGGCTCACGTCCGATGTAGATGTTCTGCGCGACCGTGAGGTCGGGCATCAGGTTGAACTCCTGGTGGATGATGCTGATGCCCTGTTCGAGGGCGTCGCGCGGACCGCTGACCCGCAACGGCTCGCCCTCCAAGAAGAACTCGCCCTCGTCGGGCGTGTAGATGCCGGACAGGAGCTTCATCAGGGTCGACTTGCCGGCCCCGTTCTCCCCGACGAGCGCCAATACCTCGCCTCGGCGCAACTCGATGTGCATGTCCTGCAGGGCACGCACGCCGGGAAAGCTCTTGCCCACACCGCGGGCCTCGAGCAGTAGGTCCGGTTGCGCCGATAGGTCGCTCACGACATAACCACCCCCTTGCGCAGGATCACATTCCCGTAGATGCGCGTCTCGCCGGTGCGCACGATCAGGTACGCGCCGGCGGCCACGTCGTAGAAGGCGAGCCGGTCGAGGAAGCGGACGTCGTCGGTGCCGGCCGCCGCGGTCAGCTCGTCCTGTACGGGCAATATCTCGCCGTCGGGCGTGGCCATCAGGTCGACCGCGGGAACGTCGTCGAGCGGGACGACCGTGCGCACGGCCGCGAGCAGGTCCGGGGTGGTGACTGCGGGGAACGTGAGCGACCGCGCCGCCAGCCGCTGCGCCGGGAAATGCGCGTCGGCGATGACGATCGCGTCGGAGTGGCCCATCTCGTCGAGGTGCAGTAACAGGGGGCCGGTCAGGAGCGGATGGATACCGGTCAGCACGGTGCCTCCGTCTGCTGCGTTGTCGACATGGAACCGAGACGGTAAACCCGGGACGCGGTTCCCGCGAGGATCTTCCGCCGCTCGTCGGGGGTCTGCTCGGCGAGCAGCTCGGAGAGCACTTCCCAGGTGGCCGCGTAGCCGTCGGTGAGAAGCGTCATCGGCCAGTCGCTCCCCCAGATCAGCCGGTCCGGCCCGAACAGCTCCAGCGCCGCCTCCCACGCCGGACGCAGCACGGCGGCGGTGAACGGGACGCCGGGCACCTGGAGCCCCGAGACCTTCGCCACCGTGTTCGGCCGCCCCGCGACGCCGGCGAGGACCTGGCGCCACTCGGCGAACTCCGGCCGCCCGTGCGGAGGTTTCCCGAGGTGGTCCACCACGACCGTCAGCTCGGGGAGGGCCCCCGCCAGGTCACCGGTGGCGACGAGGTGGCGCGGCCAGGCGTTCGGGACGTCGTAGGGGAGACCGCGGTCGGCCAACATGCCCAGCGAGGTGCGGACGGCGGGGAGGGCGAGGAAGTCGTCGCGCGGGTCGTCGTGCACGAGATGGCGCACACCCACGAACGCCGGGTCGGCGGCGAAGCGGTCGAGCTGGGCCTCGGCGACGGCCGGGTCGTCGAGCTGCACCCAGCCGACGACCCCGGCCACCCAGTCGTGCTTCGCGGCCACCTCGAGCATGAACTCGGTATCGGCGACCGAGTCCTCGGCCTGCACGAGCACGGCCTGGTCCACGCCGGCAGCGCTGAGTTCGCCGCGCGCCCGGTCGGCCGTGATCGTGGTGTGCAGCGGGCCGAGCTCAGGGGTGATCCACGAGTAGCCGCTGCGATCCAGGTCCCACAAGTGCAGGTGCGCGTCGACGATCGGAGCGCTGGTCACGCAGGGACCAGCCCCTCGGCTTCGAGGTCTCGCCACAGCTCGTCGGGCACCGGCTGGGAGATCCGCCGCACGTTCTCGATCACGTGCCCGGGCTCCACGGCGCCGAGGACGACCGCACGCACCACTTGCTCCCGGAGCGGGAACTGCAGGGCTGCGACGGGCAGCTCCACGCCGTGCTCGGCGCAGATGCCGGCGAGCCGCCGCGCACGGGCGATGACCTCGTCCGGTGCCGCGCCGTACTCGTACCGCGCTCCGGCGCCGGGTTCCGACGTCGAGAGGAGCCCGGAGTTGAACGCACCCGCCACCACGATGTCGACGCCCTGCTCGCGGCACTCGGGGATCAGCTCCTCGGCGGCCGGCTGCTCCAGCAACGTGTAGCGCCCGGCCACCATGAGCAGGTCCAGCGGGCCGGTCCGGATGCCGGCCAGGAGAACATCGGTGGACTTCGACCCGATGCCCACGGCCCGGACGAGCCCCTCCTCGCGCAGGCCGACGACGGCGGGCACGCCGGTCGCGATCGGCTGCGCCGGCCCTTGCTCCGCGTCGACTTCATCCGGATCGTGCAGAAACAGCACGTCGACCGAGTCGAGCCCGAGCCGTTCGAGGGACTCCTCCAGGCTCCGGCGCACGCCGTCGGCCGAGAAGTCCCACACGCGCTTGACGTCGGCCGGCACGACGAACTGGCCCTCGTCGTCGAACCTGTCTGATGTTTCAGGGCTCGGGCGCAGCAGGCGGCCGGCCTTCGTCGAGACGACGAACTCACCGCGCGGCTTGGTCCTCAGGAACTCCCCGAGCCGGCGTTCGGCGAGCCCGAGGCCGTAGTGGGGAGCGGTGTCGAAGTACCGGATGCCGCTGTCCCAGGCCGCCTCCAGGATGGCCCAGGCCGTCTCGTCGCTCATCGCCTGGAAGATGTTGCCGAGGTTCGCTCCCCCGAGCCCGATGCGGCCGAGCGCCAGCCCGGCGGACGCCTCAGACATCGGTCCCGACCGTGTATCCGGCCAGCGAGGCGCTTCGCATCTCGGTGCCTGCGCCGGGCGCGGTCGGCGTGACGTAGCGCCCGTCACGCACCTCGACCGGGGAGACGAAGTGCTCGTGCAGGTGGTCGACGAACTCGATCATGCGGCCCTCCAGGCTGCCGGAGACGGCGATGAAGTCGAACATCGCGAGGTGCTGCACCGCCTCGCAGAGGCCGACGCCCCCCGCGTGGGGGCACACCGGCACCCCGAACTTGGCCGCGAGCAGCAGGATCGCGACGTTCTCGTTGACGCCGGCAACGCGGGTGGCGTCGATCTGCAGCACCTGCAGCGCGTCGTGCTGGAGGAACTGTTTGAACATGACGCGGTTGGCCATGTGCTCGCCCGTGGCGACCGGCACCGGGGCGATGCCACGCGCGATCGCCGCGTGCCCCAGCACGTCGTCGGGGCTGGTGGGCTCCTCGACCCAGGCGAGGTCGAAGCTCGACAACTCCTTTATCCAGCTCACGGCGTCGTCGACGTCCCAGCGCTGGTTCGCGTCCACGGCGATCCGGATGTCCGGGCCGACCATCTCGCGGGCGATGCCGAGCCGGCGCACGTCGTCGGCGAGATCGCCGCCGACCTTGAGCTTGATCTGCGAGAACCCCTCCTCCACGGCCTCGCGGCACAGCCGGGCGAGCTTCTCGTCGTCGTAGCCGAGCCAGCCGGGGGTGGTGGTGTAGGCGGGGTAGCCGTCCCGCAGGAGTTGGGCCTCGCGGGCAGCCCGCCCGGGTTCCGCGGCGCGAAGGATCTGCAGCGCCTCGTCCGGGGTGAGCGCGTCGGTGAGGTACCGGAAGTCGACCAGGTCGACGAGCGCCTCCGGGGTCATCGCCGCGAGCACCTGCCATAGCGGCCTGCCCTCGCGCTTGGCCCGGAGGTCCCACAGGGCGTTGACGACCGCGCCGATCGCCATGTGCATGACGCCCTTCTCCGGGCCCAGCCAGCGCAGCTGGGAGTCATGCACGAGCTCCCGCCAGGTGCCGCCCATGTCGGCGAGCAGCGCTTCGACGTCCCGGCCGACGAGGTGGCCTGCCAGCGCCTCGATGGCCGCGACCTGCACGTCGTTGCCCCGGCCTATCGTGAAGACGAACGCGTGTCCGACGAGCCCGTCGGCCGCATCGGTGTTGATCCGTACATAGGCCGCCGAGTAGTCCGGGTCGGGGTTCATCGCGTCCGACCCGTCGAGCGACAACGAGGTGGGGAACCGCACGTCCGCGGTCTCCAATGCCGTGATCCGGGTCACGCGTAGTCCCTTCTGCCGAGTGCGCGACCACCGTAGAGATCCGATGTCTGTAGGGTCAATAGACGCGAGGTCTTAATTCGGAGCCGCCCGGAGATAGGTTCTCGCTTGGTACATCTGATCTCTGGATGAAGGAGCCGCCGATGAAGCTCGCGCGCCTGGGACCACGCGGAGCCGAGATCCCCGCACTGGTCTCCGACAGCACCACCTACGACCTCCGGGGCGTCACCCCCGACATCGACCCCGCGTTCCTCGCCCGCGGCGGGCTCGCGGAGGTGCGCAGCGCGGCCGAGGCGGGTTCGCTCCCCGAACTGTCGGACGCCGCCGGGCTGCGGGTCGGCTCGCCGATCGCCCGACCTGGTTCGGTGCTGTGCATCGGCCTGAACTACGTGGCGCACGCGGCGGAGTCGGGAGTGGAGCCGCCCGCCAACCCGGTGCTGTTCCTCAAGACGCCGAACACCGTCGGCGGCCCGGACGACCAGGTTGTGCTGCCGCGCGACCCGAACGCGAAGGTCGACTGGGAGGTCGAGCTGGGGCTCGTGATCGGCTCCGCGGCCGCGAACCTGGACTCGCCCGAGCAGAGCCTGGCCCACGTGGCCGGCTTCGTGCTGACCGACGACCTGTCCGAGCGCTACGGCCAGCTGGAGGTCTCCGGTGGGCAGTGGAGCAAGGGCAAGTGCCTGCCCGGCTTCTGCCCGACAGGCCCGTGGCTCGTCACGCCCGACGAGGTGGACCACCGCGACCTGCGCCTGCGCAGCTGGGTGAACGGGGAACCGCGGCAGGACTCGACGACGAAGGACATGATCTTCGACGTCGAGTTCATCGTGTGGCACCTGTCGCAGTACATGCGGCTGGAGCCGGGAGACCTGGTCATCACCGGCACCCCGCAGGGCGTCGGCCTGTCCGGCCGTTTCCCGTACCTCAAGGACGGTGACGTCGTCGAGATGGAGATCGAGGGTCTCGGTAGGCAGCGCCACCAGATGGTGGGGTCGAACTAGTGGCGGCGGAGTTCGACGGGCTCGTCGCGGCCGTCACCGGAGGCGCGTCGGGGATCGGGGCGGCCATCGCCCGCCGGCTGCTCACCGGCGGCGCCCGCGTGGCCGTGCTCGATCTCGACGTGAGCACCGCGCCCGAGGGGACGCTCGCCGTCAAGGCCGACGTCACCGACGACACCTCGGTGCGGGCGGCCGTCGACCGGGTGCTGGAGGAGTGGGACCGGCTCGACATCGTCGTCAACAACGCGGGCATCGGCGCACAGGGCACGGTGGCCGACAACCCCGACCAGGAGTGGCACCGAGTGCTCGACGTGAACCTGCTCGGCCTCGTGCGCACCACCCGCGCGGCCCTGCCGGCGCTGCGCCGCTCGCCGTCCGCGGCGATCGTCAACACGGGGTCGATCGCGGCTACCGCCGGGCTCCCGCAGCGTGCGCTCTACAGCGCGAGCAAGGGTGCGGTCCTGGCCCTGACCAGGGCGATGGCGGCCGACCACCTCGCCGAGGGCATCCGGGTCAACTGCGTGCATCCGGGCACGGCCGACACCCCGTGGGTCGGCAGGCTGCTCGAGAAGGCCGACGACCCGGCCGCCGAGCGGGCTGCATTGGAGGCGCGCCAGCCGCACGGACGGCTCGTCTCCGCCGACGAGGTGGCGGATGCGGTCGCCTACCTGGCGAGCCCGCTCTCACGCTCCACCACGGGTACGTCGATCTCGGTGGACGGCGGGATGCAGGAGCTGCGGCTGCGCCCGAAGGGCTAGCCCGGTCGTCAGCGGGGTGGCCTTGCAGACGTTGAACGTCAGCGAGGCCACCCCGCTGACGTCCCGAGGCTCATGTCGCCGCGCGCTCCGCCTCGCTGCGCAGGATGCAGAACTCGTTGCCCTCCGGGTCGGCCAGCACCACCCAGCCGGTGCCGTCGGGCCTGCGCAGATCCTCGACCGTGCGGGCGCCCAGCCCCAGTAGCCGCACCAGCTCCTCGTCGCGGCTGCAGGCGTCGGTCGCGTCGAAGGTCGTGTGCGAGATGCAAGCCGTCACCAGCCGACCCTACGGTTCGCGCAACCGGAATCCCGCCTGGCGCAGGATCCTGAGCGCGCTGCATGACGGCGCTGGCTAGTGCGGTGGCCACGAACGTTGCCGGGGTGATCGCGGGATCAGAACGGCGCCTCGCAAGGCGCCCCCGCACCCTCGTACCGGGCGTACTCGGGTGCGGGGGCAACGCGGCGAGGCGTCGTTCTGGCCCGCGAGGACCCGGTGGACGTTTGTGGCCACCGCACTAGATCAGGCCGTCAGGGCTTGCGCGCGTATATCCGCAGGTTGCGCACGTCGTAGGTGAACAGCTCGTCCACCACGAAGTGCTTCTCCACCGCGGTCCGTAGCGACTCGGCGTCGAACATCGTGTGGTGGGCGTTCCAGATCCACAGCGGCACCCCGCGTTCGTCGGTGCCCTTATGCGCCGCGCGTTCGGAGTGCCCGCCGAGGATCCAGTGGTTCGCCTCCGCCGTGTCGATCTCACCGCGCACCCACTGCTCGGCCACGAACCGCGCGTCCGGCACGCCGATGTCGATCCGCGCGCCGGACCGCAGCACCCTGGCCCACTCCTGCAGCGTCTCGGGCACCAGCTCGTAACTCTGGTGCTCGAGCACGTGGTTCGCGCGCAGCGCCTCGATCGACCCCGTGGCGAACGGGAGCCGATCGATCGCGCACCGCACCTCGATGTCGGGCAACGCCAGCAGATCGAGGTGGAGGTCGTAGTCGGGGTGCGGCTTCTCCCCGGCGCCGATCTCCACTTTCATGCGCCGGGCGGGGTGATCTTCTTGATGACCTTGGCCGGCCGCCCGGCCACAACCGTGTACGGCTCGACGTCCTCACGCACCAGCGACCCGCCCGCGACGACGGCGTGCTCGCCGATCGTCACCGGCCCCAGCACGAGGACGTGGCTCGCCAACCACACGCCGTCACCGATGACGACATCCCGGCCCGACCGGGGGAACGCCAGCTGGCGCTCCCGTCCGAACTTCTCGATGTCGTGCGTGCCGGTCAGCACCGCGACGTCGTGGCCGAAGAAGGCGTACTCGCCGATCGTGATCTCGCCGCCCGACACGTTGAACAGCGCGTTGTTGACGACCGCCGTGTCGGGAATGTGCAGGCGGGAGCGGTCCCCGTGCCACCGGTACGAGTACAGCGCGTCGAGCTTGAGTTCCTCCACCTGCTGCGCCACCTGCTCTGTCACTTTTTGGGCGACCAGCGCGTCCAGCGGACCGCGCAGAGCGCGGGTGATCAGGCGGTCAAGCAGTCGCATTCTGGAGCTCCTCCGGCTGCGTCACGGACAGTGGGCGCATGGTGGCACATCCGGGGGGCGGAGAGCAGCAGCTCGAGTCGAAGGGCCAATGCGTCGATACCGAAGTGCGTACCCGCGATGTCCTCGTTCTGGTCGAGCAGGGCCGGGTCCGGGGCGGCGAGCCAGTCCCGCAGCGGACCGGGGTCGTCGACCGGGAACCAGCGGAAACCGAACCCGGCGAGCTCCCGCGCCACCGGGAAGTCGCCCACCGCGATCGGCTTGCGGTGCATGGCCGACTCGATCAGCGGCAGACCGAAGCCCTCCCACGACGACGGCAGCACCACGGCGTCACACGCGGCGTAGGCGGCGGCCATGTCGACCCCGTCGGGGAGCCTGCGGCGCACCGGGACGCGGGCCCCGGCGAGGAGCATGGCCAGCTCGTCCGCGTAGCCGTCCTCGGCCGGGCCGGTGAGCCAGAACGTGGCGCCGAGCGCCTCGGCGATCGCGAGCCCGAGGTGCGCGTTCTTGCGCGGGATCGCCCGCGTCGGCTGGAGGACCAGCAGCCCGTCGCCAACGCCGAGCAGGCCGCGCACCTCGTCGCGCCGCTGCGGGCAGGGATGTTCGGCGAACCCGTGGTAGACGGTCGTGGCGGCGATGCCGCGCTCGGCCATGAGCGACTGCCTGGCCAGCTCGTTCACGGTGACGTGCCGCCACGCCGGATCGTCCGGGGGCCAGGTCGTGATGTCCGCGTAGCGCTTGCGCTCCCACGGCAGGTCGTGGTGGCGCAGCACGGCCTGCCTGCCGCGCAGGTACTCCGCCACCGCCTCGCCCGCTGCCTGGTTCATCGGCAGCGAGCACACGTTGTCGGCGATGACCCAATCCACGTCGTCCAGCGCTGCACGCAGCGATCGCTGCGTCGGCGGCCGGGCCGCGTCGAGGGCGAGGCCCGGAACGCGCACATCCGGCTCGCCGTCGCCCGCCACCATCCGCACCCGCATCCCGATGTGACGCAGCGCCGTGGCAAACTGCGCCGCCGTGATGGACACTCCGTCTGCCATCCCGAGACGGTAGGAGACGAGCGCCGCCCGCTGCCCGAAGAGGTTCGACATCTGCTGATCGTCTCCGTTCTGCGTCACATGCACATGTCCACTCGGTTGCGCGCAGGTGCGTGTGACGCTCAGGAGCGGGGTAGGCGCCCCATCAGGAAGAACTCCGGGTTGGGCCGCAGGGCGGTCAGGTGGGCGAGCCGGTTCGACATCGCGAAGAGCGCCGTGATCGCGCCGACGTCCCAGATCTCGTCGTCGGTGAGCCCGGCCAGCCGCGCGTCGTCCAACTCCGCGTCGGTGAGCCCGGCCGAGTCGGTAGCGATCAGCAACGCCAGGTCGACGATCGCGCGCTCCCGCCGGTTCAGCTCCACACCCCACGGGTTGGCGGCGACGTGGTCGGCGATCTCGGGGTCCTTCGTGCGGACGCGCAGGATGGCGCCGTGGGCGACCACGCAGTACGTGCAGTGGTTGGCCCCCGAGGTCGCCACCACGACCAGCTCCCGCTCGGCCTTGCTCAGCCCGTCGTCGCGCTCCATCAGGGCGTCGTGGTAATCGAGGAACGCGCGCAGTTCGGCGGGTCGGCGCGCCAGGGCGCGGAACACGTTGGGCACGAAGCCCGACTTCTCCGCGATCGCTCCGATCCGTCGGCGCAGGTCGTCCGGCATGTCCTCGAGCTCGACGTGTCCGAATCGGCTCACCGGCCGCACTCCACTGGTCATAGCTGTCGACGTTAGCCCGCGGAACCGGGACCATGCGCCTCATGACTGTGAGCGACGAGATTCGCACGCGCCTCTCGCAGTGGTGTGCCGCTCGGGTGACCGACGAGGAACGCGAGCAGCGCCAGGTCGCCTACACGATCCAGGGGGACGACGTGACGATCGTGGAGCGCAGGCCGCCTGCGTTCCCCGAGCTCGGCCATGCGTGGTCGGCTGTGCCGGTCGCGCGCCTACGCAAGGAGGACGGCGGCATGTGGACACTCTTCTGGCCCGTGGAGGGCGGCGAGTGGCGCCGCGAGGCCTGCGGCGACGACCCGATCGCGCTGCTGGACGAGGCAGCCAACTCCTAGCGGGGCACTAGTGTCCCGCTAGCGTCCGGCCTGTCCGATGGGAGTGGGTGCGCTACGGGACGCGGCACCGTTGATCGGCACGACCTGCACGGGCACGTTCGACCTGCCGCGGATCACCAAGGCGGACGCCCGCCGCAGCACGCTCACCAGCGTGGGTGGCTCCACCTCGGCACCCGGCTCGACCACCGCGATCATGCGGGGGGCAACGGCCGTGAGCAGCAACCGCTCCACACCGAGCCCTGCCGCGCCAAGCACCAGCACGACGTCGGCGGTGTCCGGCGGCGGGAGCGCCGAGAGCAGCGCGGCCGCAGGCACGAACGACGCCAGGCCGAGAGCGACCGGGTCGGTGTCGGCGATCGCGTCCCACGCTGCCGCCAGCTGCGGCGCGCTGTCGGAGAGCCGCTGCAGGAGCGCTACGCGCCGCGCCTCGTCGTGGGCGTCGCGCCGGGCCGCGCCGAGCGCGTCGACGGCGGCGGCGTAGGCCTCGGCGTCATGCGCGCGGAGAGCAGCAACGGCCTGCTGGTGCTCAGGCGCCGACGGGAGCGCCGGGCCGGACAGCGCGTCGGCGAGTGCGTCCAGCCGCCGGCCCGCCTGGTCGGCCGAGCCGTGGTCGGCGAAATCGAGGATCGCGCCGGCGATCTCGCCCGCCGACTCGACGTCGGGCACCGAGAGCGGAGAGTCCGGCGCGAGGAACAACACGTCGTGCCGCAAGGCGCCCACCGAGCGGGCGGCCGCCGCGACCTTGACCAGCCCGTCGGCGAGTTCCAGAAGCTCACGCTCGTCGCCCGGTACCGGGAGCCCGAGCTCGACACAACCCGCCTCGACTCGGTCCCAGCGCTCGACGAGCTCCACGTGCTCGATGAGGCGCTGCACGTCCTCCTCGGTCTCCGGCACACGCGTGCCGACTCGCCCGAGCCCGAGCACCGGCTGCACTTCGCGCTGGGCCGATGAGCGGAAAACCGAACGGGTGCGTCCCCCCGCGCTGAGGAAGTCGCGGTAGCGCAGCAGGACCTCGATCGCCCCCGGCGGTGGGGTGTCGACGAACTCGACGTGCGGGCCGTCGTGCGCCCGCTCGGTGGCGGCGACGGCCTGCGCGATGTCCTGCTGGATCTCGTCGAACGTGGCGCGTTGCCTGCTGTAGATCAGCTCGGAGAGCAGCCGCCACGCCCACTCGTGCTCGGCGAGGGACTGCAGGTCGGCGAGCGATCGGTCGACGCACTGGGCGACGGACGTGACGGCGGCGAGCCGGTTCGCGTCGAGCCCGGTGAGGAGCGCCGGCACCACCCAGGCACCCGGGCGCGCCGCGCCGCCGTGGGCCGCCTGTGTGCACAGGTCGACGATCTCGGCCACGGGCGGAAACGTCGACTCGGGGGGAAGGTCCTGGCCCGCGCGGGCCCTCCGCTGCGGCGTGGAGGTGGCGAGCAGCCTGCGCAGCTCGCGCAGCTCGGCAGGCGAGAGCCCGGGGAGGGCGGTGAGCACGCGATCGACCGCACCCGCCGGGAGCGCACCGCGGACGCCGGCCAGCTCGGCCGGGGTGGCCGCCGTGACGACGACCCGCCTGCCGTCGGCCAGCAGCGCAGCGACAGTGCCTGCTACGGCGGCGGTGTCGAACCCGTCGAGGACGACGAGCGCGTTGTCTCGGACCGCGGCGACCACCGAGGCGTTCTCGGACGGGCGGCGGGGCGGCGGCGGGAGCTCGGAGACGGAAGCGGCGA
Source organism: Pseudonocardia aurantiaca (assembly GCF_039526725.1). Taxonomy (NCBI): domain Bacteria; kingdom Bacillati; phylum Actinomycetota; class Actinomycetes; order Pseudonocardiales; family Pseudonocardiaceae; genus Pseudonocardia; species Pseudonocardia aurantiaca. Next base: position 342,453 of record NZ_BAAAJG010000003.1, on the reverse strand, counting down.
GCGCCTCCGCGAGCCTGCGCAGGCCCGGCGGGGTGGGGCCGTCGGCCAGGGTGCGCAGCAGCTGCGCCTGAGCAGCCGACGTGGCCCGGTCCGATCCCGCTGCTGCGAGACGGTCGACGAAGACGGCGAGGTCGGCATCGTCCTCGCCGGCTGTGTTCGCCGTTCCGACATCCAGCACGTAGCCACCTCCGAGCCGCCGCCGTGCGACGGCAGTCACCCTTCGTATCGTTGGTGCCTACCCGATGTTGCACCCCCGATCGGGGGAACAGCAATCGTCAAGCGGCCGGAAAGTCACGCTCCGCGGCGTACGGCGGCTCCTCTGAGCTGGGCGGAACACCACGGTAGAGCGATGGCTGCGAAAACGGTCACGGATGCCGAAAGTCACTCCCGACATCGACGAACGGATCCATCGGAGCGGCAAGCGGTTTCCCGCTCGCTGATACGCTCAGTGATCATGCGCAAACCGGCCCGCCGCAAACGGTACGGCGGGCCGGTCGGTGCGTCGGGCGTCAGGCTCCGAGACGGAGCTTGAGCGCCTCCAGCTCGTCACGCATTGCGGTGGGCAGGCTCTCGCCGACCTTCTCGAACCACTCCTCGATGAGCGGGATCTCGGCCTTCCACTCCTCGACGTCCACGGTGAGCGCGGCCTCGACGTCCTCGGCCGGGGCGTCCAGCCCGTCGAGGTCGAGGTGCTCAGCGGTCGGCACGTAGCCGACCGCCGTCTCCGTCGCGGCCGCGGTGCCCTCGATCCGCTCGATGGCCCACTTCAGCACCCGGGAGTTCTCACCGAAGCCGGGCCACAGGAACCGGCTGTCCTCGCCCCGGCGGAACCAGTTGACGTAGAAGATCCGCGGGAGCTTCTCGGCGTCCGCACCCTTTCCGACGTTCACCCAGTGCTGGAAGTACTGGCCCGCGCTGTAGCCGAGGAACGGCAGCATCGCCATCGGGTCGCGCCGCACCTGGCCCCGGCCGCCCTTGGCCGCGGCCGTCATCTCGCTGGACATCGTGGCGCCCATGAACGTGCCGTGCTGCCAGTCGCGGGACTCGGTGATCAACGGCACTGTCGTCTTGCGCCGGCCGCCGAACAGGATGGCCGAGATCGGCACGCCCTGCGGGTCCTCCCACTCCGGGGCCACGACGGGGCATTGCGCGATCGGTGTGGTGTAGCGCGAGTTCGGGTGCGCGGCCGGCTTCTCCGAGTCCGGCGTCCAGTCCTCGCCGGTCCACGACTTCAGGTGCTCCGGGTCGCCCTCGAGACCCTCCCACCAGACGTCCCCGTCGTCGGTGAGTGCGACGTTGGTGAACAGGGAGTTCCCCTTCTCGATGGTGCGCATCGCATTGGGGTTGGTCTTCCAGTTCGTGCCGGGCGCGACCCCGAAGAAGCCGTATTCCGGGTTGACGGCGTAGAGCCTGCCGTCCTCACCGAACCGCATCCACGCGATGTCGTCACCGACGGTCTCGGCACGCCAGCCTGGGATGGTCGGCTGCAGCATCGCGAGGTTCGTCTTCCCGCATGCGGACGGGAAGGCGGCGGCCACGTAGTAGGCCTTCTCCTCGGGGCTGATCAGCTTGAGGATCAGCATGTGCTCGGCCAGCCAGCCCTCGTCGTGGGCGATTGCCGAGGCGATCCGGAGCGCGTAGCACTTCTTGCCCAGCAGCGCGTTGCCGCCGTAACCGGAACCGAAGCTCCAGATCTCCCGGGTCTCGGGGAAGTGGCTGATGTACTTCGTGGAGTTGCACGGCCACGGGACGTCCTGCTCCCCGGCGCCGAGCGGGGCGCCAACGGAGTGCAGGGCCTTGACGAAGCTGTCGCCGCGGTCCTCGAAGAGCGGCAGCACGTTCGCGCCCATGCGCGTCATGATCTTCATGGACACGACCACGTACTCGGAGTCGGTGATCTCCACGCCGAGCATCGGCGGATCGGCGTCGATCGGGCCCATACAGAACGGGATCACGTACATCGTCCGGCCCCGCATGCATCCGCGGTAGAGCTCGGACATTGTGGCCTTCATCTCGGTCGGATCGACCCAGTTGTTCGTCGGCCCGGCACCCGCCGCGTCGACGCTGCAGATGAACGTGCGCTCCTCGACGCGCGCCACGTCATCTGGATCCGAAGCCGCCCAGAACGAATTTGGTTTCTTCTCCTCGTTCAACTTGACGAACGTGCCCGCCTCGACGAGCCGCGCCGTCATCCGGTCCCACTCCTCGTCGGACCCGTCGCACCACACGACCTGGTCCGGCGTCGTGAGCTCGGCGACCTCCTGGACCCAGGAGAGCAGCCGAGCGTTCGCAGTAGGAGCTCCGTCGATCCCCGACACGGTCATCGCAGTCATATCGCCGTCCTCGCTCGTCGCCGGTTTCCCCGGCCCCCGGAAATGCTGCGCACACCCGGCCCGAATCGGAACGGGTGTGCCTGTGAGAGATGGGACTCGACGGTACCTGCGACCGTCGGATTCCCCCAACCGCTGGCCGCTGTCGATTCACTCACAGGACCGATTGAGTAATCGATTCAGAGATCAGAAACCGCTTTCCAATTCGCGCGGCGGGGCGGTGGGACAGCAGGCCGGCGCCGACTTATTTCGACGGCGTGACCAGCGGATTGCCATCGAGCCCGGGTCGTCCGGTCCGGCCGACCCGGCCCAACCCGGTGCGTAGGTCCGGGGCGCGGCGGGTACACGGAGAGTGCGGGAGACGTCACAACTTGTTGGCTTCGACAGCCGTGGACCTGATGGTCATCGGCGCGTAGTGTTTTGAACACGTTCAAAACCCCGGGAGGGCCCGATGACCGAGAACGCCCAGTACATCGTCCTACTCATCGTCTCGGTTGGGCTGACCTTCGTCGTCGGGCGCCTGCTGGTCGTCGCGGGCGAGCCGTTCCTGCAGGAGGTGTTCCACGAGGAGAAGGTCACGCGGTCGGTGAACCTCCTGCTCTCCGTGCTGTTCCACCTGGTCACCCTGGGCGTGCTGGCGATCATCTCGGTGGTGGAGATCCGCGGGGGTGAGCCGCTGCAGTCGTTCGTCATGCGGCTCGGGGTCGTGCTCCTGACGCTCGGCATCGCCTACGGCATCTCGATGCTCGTGCTCATCAAGGTTCGCGAGCGGCGGAAGGCCGCCGAGATCTCCGAGCACGTGCAGGAGCGGCTGGCCGTGCGCGGCTTCGGCGCCGGTCCCGCGGCGGCCGCCCCGCCGGCCATGCCACCTGCGCCGCAGCCGCCGAACGAGCAGTGAGCCCGGCGGCTCGGTGACTGCGCCGCGGTCCGCCCGCACCCGGGAGGCCATCGTGGCCGCCGCACTCGAACTGTTCCGCGAGAAGGGTTTCGAGCGCACGACGATGCGCGCCGTCGCCGATCGGGCCGGAGTGTCGGTCGGCAACGCCTACTACTACTTCTCCTCGAAGGAAGAACTGGTCCAGGGCTTCTACGACCAGCTGGTGGCCGAGCACAGGGCGCTCGCACTGCCCGCGCTTGCCGGTCGCGGCGCCCTGGGCGACCGGCTCACCCACACGCTCCGCGCATGGATCACCGCTGCCGAGCCCTATCGGGACTTCGCCGGGCGCTTCTTTGCGGTGGCGGCACAGCCGGACAACCCGCTCTCCCCGTTCAGCGCCGCGTCCCACCCGGCCCGGGACGCCGCCATCGACCTGTACCGGCAGGTGCTCGACGGCGCCACCGTCCGCGTCGACCCGGAGCTGGCCCGTGAGCTGCCCGAGCTGCTGTGGCTCTACCACCTGGGGATCGTGCTGTTCTGGGTGCACGACCGCTCACCCGGCTGCGCGCGCACCCACCTGCTCGTGGACCGGACGACGCCGATGGTCGATCGGCTCGTGCGCCTGTCCCGGCTGCCCGTGCTGCGCCCGCTCGCCCGGCAGGTCGTCGACCTCGTGGGCCTGCTCAAGACGCCGAACCGCTGAGGTGGCACGCGGCCGCAGCCCGAGGGCTACGGTCAGCGCCACCACCACGAGCACACCTGCGCCCACCAGCGAGGTGAGCGCGATGCCCGTGATGAACGCCGAACGAGCCGAGGCCAGCAGTGCGGCCGCCTCGTTCCCGCCGAGCCGGGCGGCGGTCGCCACGGCGCCGCCGAGGGTCTCCGACGCGGTTCCGGTCTCGACCGGCCCGACGCTCGACGGCACCGCGACCGTGCCCCGGTACGCCGCCGACAGCACGCTGCCGAGCACCGCGGTACCGAGCACCGCGCCGATCTCGTAGGCCGTCTCGGACACCGCCGACGCCGAGCCGACCCGGTCCGCCGGAGCCGCGGCGAGGATGGCGTCGTTCGTGACCGTCTCCGACAGGCCGATGCCGGCGCCGACGAGGACGTTCGCCGCGGCGAGCAACGCCACCGCGTGACCGCTCCCGAGCGCGGTGGCGAGCAGGAACCCGGCCGCGGCTGTCAGCAGGCCGACCGGCACCAGCACGCGGAGCGGGAACATCCGGCCCAGCCGGGCGGCCGCCAGACCGGCCAGCATCGTCACGACGAAACCTGGCAGCAGAACCAGCGCCGCATCCATCGGGGCGAGCCCGGCCACGAGCATCAGGAACTGCGCGGAGAAGAAAAGCAGGCCGGTGAGCGCGAACATCGTCGTGGCGTTGGCCAGTGCCGCGAGCCGCAGCACCGGGGACGCGAACAGCGAGACGTCGAGCAGCGGTTCCTCGCCCGCCGCCAGCCGCGCCCTGGCCCGCCGCACGAAGAGCACACCCGCGGTCGCCGCGACGAGCAGCGCCAGCACGGCCGTGCCGGTGACGCCGTCGTGCGCCACGGCCGTGATCGCCAGCACCGCGGGGCCCATGGCCAGCAAGGACAGGAGCACACCGAGCGGGTCGATCCGGCCGGGCACCGGCATCCGCGACTCGGGCAGCACCAGGAACCCCAGCACGAGCAGCGCCACCATCACAGGCACGTTGACGAGGAACACCGCACCCCACCAGAAGTGCTGCAGCAACAGCCCGCCGAGGATCGGTCCGAGCGCGGCACCGGCGGCGAAGCCGGTGGCCCAGATCGCGACGGCGAGCCTGCGCTGCGCTCGGTCCTGGAAGAGCGTCCGCAGCAGGGCGAGCGTCGCGGGCATCAACATCGCGCCGAAGAACCCCAGAAGCGCTCGGGCACCGACGAGCTGCGCCGCGTCGGTCGCGAAAGCCGCGGCGAACGAGACCGCACCGAAGCCGGACACGCCGATGAGCAGAGCGCGTCTGCGACCGATGCGGTCACCGAGGGTGCCCATCGTGACGAGCAGCCCGGCGAGCACGAGCGGGTAGACATCGACGATCCACAGCACCTGGGTGGCCGACGGCACCAGGGCAGCGCTGATCGCCGGCAGGGCGAAGCCCAGCACGGTGTTGTCGATCGCGACGAGCAGCGTCGGGAGGAACAGGACGGCGAGACCGAACCACTCGCGCCGCCCCGCACGGGACGGGACGGTCGGGGTGGAGCGGCGAGGCACAGCAGAGCGAATCAATCCGGGGCTTCTTCTCTCTGAGGGAGCGTAAGGAACACGTCAGGACGCACGACTGTACCGTCTAGACGGTACAAATGCCCTGGACATTCCCCCGGACCAGTCCGAGTGGTGAACGCCACCGCTACCCAGGAGGGCCCTGAACAACTCGGCCCTACTGCGCGACGCCCACGCCGCTCGCTACGGCGGAGTTGGTCAGTACCCTCCTAGAATCCGAAGATGGCGAGCGCCCGGGACCGCGTGCTGGACGCGTACGAGACCCTGCTGATCGAGCACGGTGCGGCCGCCATCACCCTCGACGCTGTGTCGGCCGCGGCCGGCGTGTCGAAGGGTGGGTTGCTCTACCACTTCGCGTCGAAGGACGCGCTGGCCGCCGGGTTGCTCGACCGGCTGCGCGACCGCAGCGCCGCCGACGCCGACGCCATCCGCACCGCTCCTGACGGGTCGGTCGGCTACTACATCCGGACGTCGGCGCCCGGCGGCGGCACTCCGGGCGGGATGACGCGCACGTACCTCGCGGTACTCCGCCTGGCCGACGGGACGGAGTCCGGGCAGGCGGTGCGCGACGCGCTCGCGGTGGTCGACGCCGACGGGTACGAGGCGCTGCGCGACGAGCTGCACGACCCGGTGCTCGCATGGCTCGTGCAGCTCGTCGGCGACGGGCTCTACCTGCGCACGCTCACAGGCACGCCGCTGCCGCCCGGGCTCGGCGTCGAGGATCTGCTGGCACGCATGCGCCGCTACCTGCCGGCCGGGCCGGAGATGGCTCCGCCCGCGCCCTGACCGGGAGCGTCAGCCTGCGGCCTGCGGGGAACCGGACCGCTCCGCCTCCTGGGCGGCCTGCGCCACGGTGGTGTGCTGGCCGAGCCGCACGACGTTGCGCCCGTCGCGCTTCGCGGCGTAGAGGGCCGAGTCGGCCACGGCCATGAGGTCTTGGACTCCGGCGCCGTCCTCCGGGTACAGCGCGCCGCCGATCGACACCGACAGCCCCCTGAGCGTGAGCGGGCCGTCGGGCGTCGGGACCTCGATGGCGAGCTGCGCGATGCGGTGGCGGATGCGCTCACCGATTTTGCGCAGCTCGGGGTAGGCGTATCGCTCGCCGTCGGTGTGCGGTAGCAGCATCACGAACTCTTCGCCGCCGAACCGGCCGACGAGATCGTGCTCGCGGGTCTCGTCACGCAGCGCCACGCCCACCGCCGACAGCACCAAGTCGCCCGCAAGGTGGCCGTGGTCGTCGTTGACGCGCTTGAAGTGGTCGAGATCGAGGATCAGCAGCGCGGCCGAGCCGGAGCTGCGTTCTGTGCGCTGGAGCTGACGCATCGCCTGCCGCTGCCAGGCCGCCGCGGTGAGCAGGCCCGTCTTGCTGTCGGTGTTGGCCGCGTGTTCGAGCTGGCGTACGAGCACGGCCCGGTGGAGCACGATCAGCGCAGGGAGCACGAGCACCGCGACGAGTGGGCCGGAAACCGCCATCGTGACCGCCACCAGCGCACCGAGCGACAGCGTGGCGAGCTCGAGCACGATCTCGTCGCCCTGCCCGAGCACCTGGCGGACGCTCCGGTCGGAGCTGAGCACGACGGCGCCGACGACGAGGCACGTGTTGACGACCGTGTAGGCGAGCATCGCCACCACGATGGTCAGCAGGCCGATGAGGCCGCCGAACCGGCTGTCGCCGTCGGGGATGTACGCGACGACGCCTGCCGCGGCGTGCACGGCCAGCACGACGGTGGCGGTGCTGAAGAGCTCCCGGTAGGCCGGGGTCTTGGCCGGGCGCGAGACCCGGAAGTACAAGTACGCGAAGATCGCGATCACGATCATGGACGCCACGAACGGCGGGAAGAGCAGGGCCGCGGCGAAGGTCCACACCGAATTCAGCGTGATGTGGGCCGCATCGGTGATGCGCCGCCGAACGCGCTCGACCGTCAACGCGATCTCGGTGTGGACGACGGCGCCGATCAGCAAGACGAACGCGTCGCGCCCATCCGACGGGAACCCGAGCACCGGTGTGACGACAACGTCAGTGATCAGGAGTACCGCTGCGAAGGCTTCGATGAGAAGGACCGAGCCCAGCAACCGCTGCGGCAGTGCCCAGACAGCCCATCGGGTGACGCGGAGCGTCGGACGCCCGGATGCGCTCACTCCCGCTCTCCTACCGTCGCGCGGTCTTCACCGTCCGGGGTGAGGCTAGCAGGCAGGCCGGGTGCGAGCGCGACTTGCTGTGACCGATCGGTGGCACCCCGCGGCCGCCTCCGTGTACCGACGTGACGCGTAGCGACGAACTTACTTACGACAGTCCTCGCGTGAGGCGCGGAAGGGGTGACGACGTGCGCAACTGGACCTGGTGAACACGGCTGGATAACACCGCTGACCACACCCCGCACTGAGAAGGAGGTGAACGGTGCGCAACTGGACCTGGTGACAACACCCCCAACCCCACCCACCCCACACCGACAAGGAGACAAACCGTGCGCAACTGGACCTGGTGACAACACCCCCAACCCCACCCACCCCACACCGACAAGGAGACAAACCGTGCGCAACTGGACCTGGTGACCCACACACCGTGCGATCCCGCCGACGCCGACCCCCCAAGGAGATCCCCATGCGCAACTGGACCTGGTGAGCAGCCCACCGGGCCGCGGGCACCCGCGGACCGGTCGGCGAGCGGCCACACTCCGAAGGCCGCTGTGACCGGGCGCCGCACGGCGCCGCGCCCGGTGTGAACTTCCAATACAAGCCCGCCGGCAGGCGGGTTGCCCGCATCCGCTCGGCGACCAGCCTTGCGGTCCAGCGGACGTCGCAGGGCAAGGCGCGCCGTGCCGCTGCGCACCAGCAGCGATGGCGCACGCCACGCCTCCCCGGCGCGAGCCCGACAGGGCATGGCGCACCTGGGGGGCTGTTTCGGACGGGCTCTACTCCCAGTCGGTCACGAATCGCCGCGGTCAGCGGCCTGCGACGCTCGGCTCCCCCGCGATGACCGGCAGCTGGATCGGCAGCCGGTGCACGGCGATGTTCCAGTAGCGGCGCTCAAGGTCGCCCGCGCGCCAGGCGTTGGCGAACCGGGTGGCGGCCTCGGCGTCGGTGCGGCGGCGGGGGCGGGGGCGCATGCGACAACGCCTGCGCACCTCCCGGTCCAGGGCCTTCCACGCATCCTCGGCGGTGGTGTGCACGCTCACCGTGGCCGGCTCATCCGCGTCCCCCACCAGCAGGGTGTATGCGCTAACGACTTCGAACGACACTGCTCGCCCCTTCTCCGTCAGGCGACCCGGCGACGACGTCGGCGCTCCATGGGTAGTGAACGGCCATCATCCGCCGCCAGGTATCGCGCCGGCGCCACAACGCGCCGACCGGTGCTCCCACCGCGGGCGAACGGCGCGACCAGGTTGTGGTCACCGCCCGAGCGAAACGGAGGACATGTTGAACTCGGGCACGCGCACCGGCGGCATCGCCGTGCGGGTGAACCAGTCCTTCCACTCCCGCGGGAGTGTCCGTTCGGTGGCACCGACCTCGGTCGTGCGGCGCAGCACGTCGAGCGGTGAGTAGTTGAAACGGAAGTTGTGGTCGATCTCGGCCACAACCTCGCCCCCGTCCACCAGGTACACCCCGTCGCGGGTGAGTCCGGTGAGCAGCAGCGTGACCGGGTCGACCTCGCGGATGTACCAGAGGCAGGTGAGCAGCAGCCCGCGCTCGGTGCGGGCGACCATGTCCTCGATCGATTCCCCGGACCCGCCGGTGAGAATCAGGTTGTCGCCCGGCGGGGTGAACCGCGTGCCGAACTCCGCAGCCTCGGCGCGGGAGTAGGTCAGCTCGCCGATCGTCCCGCTGCTGACGCGCTCCACCCGGCGGGTGGGAGCGCCGTTGTCGAACACCGAGATGCCCTCGCCCGAGCCTGTGACCGTGAGGAAGGTTTCGTATCCCAGGCCTGGGGCGCCGGGGTCGCTGGCCAGGGTGAGCGGCAGGTCCGTCAGACGTTCGCCGACGCGCGGCCCGTTCGGCCCAGAGAACGCGCTGCGGCCCTCCTGGGCCGGGCGCCCGTCCATCGACCAAATCAGGTAGATCAGCAGGTCCGACACGGAAGACGGCGACAGCAGCGTGTCGTACCGCCCCGGGTCGAGCGACACGCGCCGCCCGCCCCATTCCAGCCGACGCCCGGCCTCCGAGGCAAGCGCCATCACGTCGACGTCGGAGAAGTCGGCCGTGGACGCCCCGGTCCAGGCCGAGCCCTGGAGGTCGGGGGTCTTGGCGTTCAGCTCCACCGAACCCGTCGGCTGGACCCAGCGCCGCCGGATGCCCGTGGACGTGCCCAGCCAGACCGTGGTGACCTCGTGGCTCGCGAACCCGTAGTGCCGGTTGGGCCCGGCGAGCACCTCGGCGAGGTCGCCCGCGAACCGGCCGAACACCCGGATGGAGGTCTCGGCGGCCGGCTCGCTCCACGAGGGGTCGTCGCCGGTGGGGTGGAGCAGGGGCGTGGCGTCACGAGCAGGCCCGGCGTCGCGCGCCGCCGACTCTGCTGCCCGGACGAGGTCCTCGAGCTGCGCGGCGGCGGTGACCGCCACGCTCGAGCTGACGACACCCGCCGCGATGCCGCCCTCCACCGCGACGAACGCCACCACCGTGACCTGGCCGGAGGTGGTGTGGCCGTTGGTGGTCATCGTCGAGTTGGCCCAGCGCAGGACTGCCTCGCTGGTCTCCCGGACGATCACGGCACATCCGTGCAGGTGTGTGGCAGCGGCGAGCGTGCGCTCCACGACGTCCTGGGGCCGCAGTACGGCGAGCGACCCGCCGACGGGGGCGTTCACAGGCCCTCCTCCTGGGTGTTGAGCACGTTGATGCCCCGGAACCGCGCCGACGGACTGCCGTGGCTCACCGCCGCGACCTGCCCAGGCTGCGCCTTCCCGCAGTTCATGGCCCCGTGCAGCAGCCACGTGGACGGGCCGCCGACGGCGTCGAGCGCCCCCCAGAAGTCGGTCGTGGTGGCCTGGTAGGCCACGTCGCGCAGCTGACCGGCGAGCCGCCCGCCCTCGATGCGGAAGAACCGCTGGCCGGTGAACTGGAAGTTGTAGCGCTGCATGTCGATCGACCAGGACTTGTCGCCCACCACGTAGATGCCGCGGTCGATACCCGCGATCAGTTCCTCCGTGGTGGTGTCACGCACCGGGTCGGGCTGCAGCGAGACGTTGGCCATCCGCTGGATCGGCACGTGGTGGGGCGAGTCGGCGAATGCGCACCCGTTGCTGCGCACCAGCCCGAGGCGCGGGGCGAACGTGCGGTCGAGCTGGTAGCCGACGAGCACGCCGTCGCGCACGAGGTCCCACTCCGTGGTGGCGACGCCGTCGTCGTCGTAGCCGATGGTGGAGAGCCCGTGCGGCACGGTGCGGTCACCCGTGACGTGCATGTGTTCGGAGCCGTAGCGCAGGGTGCCGAGTAGATCGGGGGTGGCGAAGCTGGTGCCGGCGTAGGCGGCCTCGTAGCCGATAGCGCGGTCGTACTCGGTGGCGTGGCCCACCGACTCGTGGATCGTGAGCCAGAGGTTGGTGGGGTCGATGACCAGGTCGTAGGCGCCCGACTCGACCGATGGCGCCTTGGCCTTCTCCGCGAGCAGCTCGGGAAGCTGCGCCAGCTCGCCGTCCCAGTCCCATCCCGTACCGGTGACGTACTCCCACCCGCGGCCCGCTGGCGGGGCCAGGGAGCTCATCGTCTCGAAGGCGCCCGCGGCACGGTCGACCGTGGTCGCGGTGAATCCGGGCTCGATCCGCACCCGCTGCTGTGTCGTGCTGGTGCCTGACGTGTCGGCGTAGAACTTGTTCTCCCGCACCTCCGCGAGACCCGCCCGGACGTGGTCGACCCCGTCGGCGGCGAGCAGCCGCTGCGACCACTCGCCGAGAAGCTCGACCTTCTCGCGGGTGGGCACGGTGAACGGGTCGATGTCGTAGGCCGAGACCCACACGGCGTCGGCGTACACAGGCTCGGACGCCCGCTCGACGCGCTCGATCGCCACCGGCGCGAGCGTGCGCGCCACCGCGACGGCCCGCTCGGCGGTGGCCGCTGCCCGTTCCGGAGTGAGCTCGACGTGGGACGCGAAGCCCCAGACGCCGTCGACGATCACCCGGACGGCGAGGCCGACGGTGGTGGTGTCGGAGACGCCGGTGACCGTGCCGTCGCGCAGGTCGATCGACTGGCTGACGACCCGCTCGACCCGCAGGTCGGCGTGCTGCGCACCCAGCGCCACGGCCCGGCTCAGCGCGGCGTCGGCCAGCGCGGCGAGCGGCAGGGCCCGGAACTCGGGGTCCAGGCGGTCGGCTGGGCGGTCTGCTCGCATCCCGTCAACCTACTGATCCCTGCCGACAACGGTCAGGAACCGGCGCCTGCGGCCGCGCCGCCCAGCAACCCGTCGACGACCCCCGATCCCGGCCCGGCAGGAGGCGGCGGCCCCGCCTCCCGGATGGCGCCGTCGGGCCCGATTCGCAGCACCTGGTCGGCGAACCGGTCGCCGTCCAGGTCGGTGACCAGCATCAGGTCGACGCCGTCGCTGGTGACGCCCGTGTCGGGCACGCCGTCGCCGTCGGTGTCGATGTCGAGCGCCGGGTCGAGCGCCGGGTCGAGCACGGGGTCGAGCACGGGGCCGAGCACGGGGCCGAACGCCGGGTCGTCGGGCACCTGCCCGGGGTGGCGCGGATCATCCACGGGAAGCCTCCTGCGGTCGGTCGGGGGCGAGCCTGGCCAGCTCGGCGTCGACGGCGCCGCGGCGCCGCAGGACGGCCGCATCGAGTGCGGCGCCGACCGATCTCTCGACCTCGACGAGCCTGCGGTCGAGATCGCTGTGGAGCGCCGCACCTGCCGCCATGACGGCCTGTTCGGCGACGAGGCGCAGGCGCGCGCGTTCGGCCGCCGTGCGCCGCGCGAGGGCAGTGCCGATGACGGCGGCGACACCGGCCCCGAGCGCGAGCGGCGCGAACGCCTGCCCGCCGAGGACGGGGAGCCCGAGCAGTGGCAGGACGGCGAGCGGGAACAGCGCGAGGCGCCAGAGCGCGGCCCCGTCGAGCGCACCGGCCAGCAGGGACCGCACCGCGCCGGGCCGTCGCGACGCGGGGACCTCCGGTGGGCGGCCGGGGAGGTGCGGCGCCGGGAGCCGGGGCCAGCCGGCTCCCAGGTCGAGCCCCCGTTCGGTGCCGATGCGGCGCAGCCCCGGCCGGAGCCCCGCCGTCCACCTCGTGTCGACCGCCTCCGCGATGTGCGGCACGGCGGCGGCGAGCAGCTCCAGCAACCGGGCGCGGGCGGCCCGATCCCCCGCGTCGCAGTGCTCGGCCATCTCGCGGCGCAGCTGCGCGAGCGCCTGCTCGATGTCGGCCGCCGCGGTGAGCCTGCTCAGGGCGAGGCAACTGCGCAGCTCGGCCCGGTGGCCGCCAACGAGGGCGGGCCGCGTTGCGCGAAGCTCGGCGCGCCGGGCGCGCACGGCGTCGGCGTACCGATCGGGCATGCGCCGAGGTTCCCAGGTCGGTCGCTCCGACGGGCCCGAATCGGGCGGATCGTGTGCAGTAGTGAACGTCGGTCAGCCGGCCGCGGGAGGCGGAGCCTGGTCGGGCCGCGGCTCGCCCTTCGTGGCGGTCTCCCCGGCCGTCGCCTTCTCGGCCTCCGCCACCATCCGCGCGTACCGCGTGCCGGCCGCGAGCAGCACGAGCCCGGCGCCGAGGAAGGCGCCGACCCTGGCCAGCCCGTCGAGCGCGACGAGGTCGAACAGCACCAGCTTCGCGACCGCGGCACCGACGAGCACCATCCCGGTGATCCGCAGCGCCGGCCTGCTGATCCCGCAAGCGAGCAGCACGAGCGCGGCGACCGTCCAGGACACGGTGACGAGGGCGTGCCCGGCTGTGAAGCCGGCCCGGTCGGGCGCGACGAGCAGCGCCAGCGTGACGACGAGGGATGTGGCGCCGTACAGCCCGACCAGCCCGACCGGCACCCACAGCGGCGCGGCGGTGGCGTCCGGCCGCACGAGCCCGGTGCGGCCGCCTGCGACGAGCAGCGCGACGGCGAGCGCCAGCACGAGCACCGAGACTCCCGCGGCCGTGAGCTCCGCGACGGTCGAGGGCCCGGCGTACTCGACGTACGAGAACCGCAGGAGCGCCTCCAGCGGCGCGTCGCGGGTGATCGCCACCAGGGTGGCGAACGCCCCGAAGGCCGCGCCGACCGCGAGCAGCACCCGTGACCGGAGCGCGGCCGCGGCCATCGTCGCGACGAGCGCCTCACCGAGCACCGCGACGGTGACCGCGGCCCCGTCCAGCACGAGCTGGGTGGCGACGAACAGGGCGACCGCGGCGGCCGCTGTTCCCACTGTCCGCAGTACCCGGTCCACACCAGGTGCGACCGCGACCGCGACCGCGGCAAGCGCAAGGGCAGCCACCGCCGCGAGCCCGGCACCGCCCACGCCCTCCACCTCGGCCGCCGTCACCAGCAGCGGCGCCGGTGACGCAGCGAGCAGCACCGCCACGGGCGGGACCGGCAGCCGCCGCGCGGCGAGCAGCACAGTCGCGAGCCCCACCGCGAGCGCCGCGAGCACCACGGCGATCGCGCCCGCGCGTTCGGTCGCCGCGGGGCCGACCAGCGGGCCGAAGCCGACCAGCGTCCCGAACAGGAACGGACCGGCGGCGGCGATGAGCATCAGCACCGGCCACCGCTTGCGCAGCACCACCGGCAGCGCCGCGAGCTGCAGCGCCAGGGCCAGCGCCACGAGCCGCCAGTCGGTCACGAGCACGGGTGCGAGCAGCATCGCCCCGGCCACCACACCGCCGCCGAGCAGCTGCGATCGCCAGCGGTCCGCGAGCCCGAGCCCGCCCCCGGCGACGACCAGGGCGGCGAGCAGGGCCGGGAGCGTCGGCAGGTAGCCGTAGTAGGCCGTGGCGGCAGCCACGACCAGGTAGAGCGTCGCGAACCCAGTGGCCGCGAGCGCCAGCGCCCCGACCCGAGCGGTCTCCTTCCGGTGCAGCCACACCCCGAGCCCGACGAGCGCGATCCCCAGCACCGCGCCCGCCACGACCCGCGCCTGCGGCGAGAACCAGCCGCGCGACGCCGCCAGTACGAGCAGCAGCACGACCCCGAGCAGCGTCACGGCGCCGCCGGTCCAAGCGAGCAGTTGCGCGCCCGACAGCCCGGACAAGGGACGGCGCCGGGGCGCCGGCTGCGGGGCGGGCTGCTGCGGTGCCGATCGGTGGCCCGGGGCTCCGTAGCCCGGCGCCCCGTACCCGGGAGTGCCGTAGCCGGGAGTGCCGTAGCCGGGAGTGCCGTAGCCGGGAGTGCCGTAGCCGGGCCATTGACTCTGAGCCGAGGGATATCCGGCTTGGGGTGCCCAGCCCTGACCCTGGTAGGTCGTCGGCCGCCCCTGGGGCTGCATCCACTCGGACGGCGGAACAGCGGCCTGCTGACCAGCGTTCTCGACGCCCGGCGTGACTGCGGGTGACGCTGGGGAGGCCGGATTTTCCCCGGACGAGGCAACCTGATCGCCGGGCCGCACGTCTTCCAAATGTGACCACGGCGCTGCTCCCCCGCCCGGCTCCGGTCCCGGCTCGACGGCCGGTACCGCTGCTGCGCGCAGCCGGAGGACCTCAGCACCGATTCCGTCGAGCCGTCGGCCCAGCCGGCCCAGCTCGTCGGCAAGCGCGACGTACGGATCAGCGGTCGGAGTCGCCATGCTGCGCAGCTTGGCCTCTGGCGGTGCCCGGCGGGATGCGTAGCAGTACGAGCATAAGGTCACGAATCCATGTCGTTCCCCCGTCCGGGGGGCGCCTGACTGATCGCCCGCAACCCACCGGCGACGAATTCGTTGTGCTGGAGAAGCGGTCCCGCCTGGAGGTTGTGTGAGCGCCGTTTCAGCCGCCCGTCCGGCCGTCCCCGAGGTCGTGACGCAGTACGCGTCGGCCCACGGGACGACCATCAGGGCGACGCGCCGACCCCGCCCACGCCCACAGCCGAGCCGTTCGCCGTTCCCGGCCGTCTCGGTGGTTGTGCCGACTCGCAACGAGGCACGCAACCTGGAGATCGTGCTACCTGCGATCGCCGCTGTGCGGCCCGCCGTGCACGAGATCATCGTCGTGGACGGCAACTCGACCGACGGCACGATCGAGGCGGCGCGCCGCGTGCTGCCATCGGTCAAGATCATCACCCAGACCCGCAAGGGCAAGGGCAACGCGATGGCGTGCGGTTTCGCCGCGGCCACCGGTGACGTCATCGTGATGTTCGACGCCGACGGCTCCGCCGATCCGGCCGAGATCCCGGCGTTCGTCTCGGCCCTGGTGGCCGGGGCGGACTTCGCCAAGGGCAGCCGGTTCACCCCCGGCGGGGGCAGCGACGACATCACGCTGCTGCGCAAGTCCGGCAACGCCGGCCTCAACGGGGTGGCGAACGCGCTGTTCGGCACGTCGTACACGGACCTCTGCTACGGCTACAACGCCTTCTGGGCGGACCTGCTGCCGCTGCTGGAGCTCCCCCCGATCGACGCCCCGGCGCCGGCCGAGGGAATGCTGTGGGGCGACGGTTTCGAGATCGAGACCGTGCTGAACTGCCGGGTTGCCGCAGCCGGTCTCAAGATCACGGAGGTCCCGTCGATCGAGCGCCAGCGGGTGTTCGGGGAGACCAACCTCCGCACCTTCGCCGACGGCACCCGGGTACTGCGTACGCTCCTTGCGGAGCACCGGCGGGCCGACCGCCGCAAGTCCGACCGTCGCTTCTGAGCGGGCACGGTCGCCCATCCCAGGAGGAGACCGTCCGTGAGTAGCCCCACCGTCACGGCGTCCGTCGTGATCTGCGTCTACACCGAGAAGCGGTGGGACGACATCGTCGACGCCGTGGAGTCGGTCGCGGCGCAGGACGTGCCGGCGGCGGAGACGCTCGTGGTCGTCGACCACAACGCCGCGCTCCTCGCGCGGGCACAGGAAAAGTTCGGGCCCGCCGGGGTGCGGGTGTTGCCGAACACCAACAAGCAGGGCCTGTCCGGCGCCCGCAACACCGCGATCGCCGAGGCCGTCGGTGACGTCATCGTCTTCCTCGACGACGACGCCAAGGCCCGCCAGGGCTGGCTCGCGGCCCTGCTCGCGCCCTACTCCGACCCCACGGTCGCGGCGGTGGGGGGCATCGCCCACCCGCGCTGGCCGAGGAACCGGCCCCGGGTGCTGCCCGGGTCCGCGCCGTACGACCCGAACGCCACGGGCGAGCTCGACTGGATCGTCGGCTGCACCTACACCGGCCAGCCCACGTACCAGACCGAGGTGCGCAACCTCATGGGCTGCAACATGTCGTTCCGACGAGAAGTCTTCGAACGCATCGGCGGCTTCGCGGAGGACATCGGCCGCATCGGGAAGAACCCGCTGGGCTGCGAGGAGACAGAGCTCTGCATTCGCGCCCGCCAGGCCTACACCCGCGCAGGCGAGAAGATCCGCATCGTCTTCGAGCCCGCCGCAGCCGTCGACCACCGGGTCAGTGTGGACCGCGTGGAGTGGGCGTACCTGCGCCGCCGCAGCTGGGCTGAGGGCCTGTCGAAGGCGGCCGTCTCCAAGCTCGTGGGCAGCGAGGACGCGCTGTCCACCGAACGCAGCTACGTGGCCAAGGTGCTGCCCACCGCGGTTCTGCGCGAGCTGAGGGAGGGCCGCGTCTCCTCGGCGGCCGCCGTCGTCACCGCGCTGGCCTGCACCACGGCCGGCTACGTGCGAGGCAAGCTCCCCGGCGCCACCGCGGGGGTGCACCTGCCTGCGGCGGAGAACACCTCGGCCCGCCCGACCAGCGGTGGCTGAGGCGCCCCACCCGCCGATCCCCAGCTTCGTCCACCACCGCAGCCGGCTCACCGAGGGCCAGCAGCACGCATGGGACCGCTGGTGGTCCGAACGTGGCCGTGACGTCCCCGACCTGCTGAGCGGCGCCGAGCCGTACGACCCACCCGCCTGGTTCGGCCGCACGGCGCCACTCGTCCTGGAGATCGGGTCCGGGATGGGAGAGTCGACGGCCGCACTGGCAGCGGCCACGCCCGAGGTCGATCACGTCGCCGTCGAGGTGTTCGAGCCCGGCCTCGCGCAGTTGCTCATGCGGATCGCCGACGCCGGCCTCCCGAACGTGGCCCTGCTCCGCGGTGACGCAGTGGCGCTGCTGCGGGAGCGGGTGCCGCCCGCGTCGCTGGCGGGGATCCGGATCTTCTTCCCGGACCCGTGGCCCAAGCGCAGGCACCACAAGCGCAGGCTCGTGCAGCCGGAGTTCGTGGCCCTCGCGGCGTCCCGGCTCGCTCCCGGCGCCACGCTCCACCTCGTAACCGACTGGGATCACTACGCGCTGCAGATGCGAGCGGTGTGCGACGCCGAGCCACTCCTGGAGAACACCGCAGCGCGTGAACCGGGCGGCTGGACGCCCCGCCCCCCGTGGCGGCCCGTCACGAAGTTCGAGCAGCGCGCCCGCACGGAAGGGCGGGCGGTGCACGATCTCCTCTACCGCCGCACACCGTCCTGAGGTTCACCGTCCTGAGGTCCACCGTCCTGAGGTCCACTGTGCAATCACCGCACAGGGCCGCCCGCTCGGCTCTCCCGACAGCTCTGCCCGTCCCGGTCAGTGCCGCGCCCGGCGCAACTCCGAGACCGCCCGGCGAGCGCAGACGTCATCTGATCGGGCAAATCGTTGTCCTTGGTCACTAACCGTGTAGGAAGGTCATCGCCCTGGTAACGGGCACCGCCCGGGAGGAAGGCTGAGGTCGGGGTTGACGTCGCTCGTGGCAACGAACGCTGCTGTACCCGCTCCTCGGCAGGAGGCCCGGTGCCCCGTCACGGCACCTCGCGCCCCCCGCGAGGTCGACCTCGCGGAGGCCGAAGACTTCATCACCCAGTTCCACACCGAGACCACCCCGGCGGAGACGCTGGAAGGTCGGCTGCACCAGGTGCGCAGTGAGATCGACGCAACCGGCACCTACACCCACACGCTCGACGAGCTGACGTTCGGTGCGCGGGTGGCCTGGCGCAACTCGGCACGGTGCATCGGGCGGCTCTACTGGAACAGCCTCCGCCTGCGGGACATGCGCCACGTCGAGTCGCCTGCCGGCGTCGCCACGGAATGCGTCGAGCACCTGCGCGATGCCACGCGCGGCGGCCGCATCCGCTCCACGATCACCGTCTTCGCTCCGGACCGCCCGGGTAACCCGGGGCCGCGCATCCACAACGAGCAGCTCGTCCGGTACGCCGGGCATCGCACAGCGTCCGGAAAGGTGCGCGGCGACGGCCGCAACACCGACATCACCGACCTCGCGCGGGCGCTCGGCTGGCAGCGCCCGGAGCCGCCCGGCCGGTTCGACGTGCTGCCCATCATCGTCTCCTCCGGCACCTGCGCGCCCGAGATCTTCGAGATCCCGCCGGATGCCGTGCTCGAGGTGCCCCTGAGCCACCCCGACCACGAGTGGTTCGCCGACCTGCGGCTGCGCTGGCACGCGGTGCCGGCGATCAGCAACATGCCGCTCGTCGTGGGTGGGGTGACCTACCCGGCCGCCCCGTTCAACGGCTGGTACCTGGGCACCGAGATCGGCGCGCGCAACCTCGTGGACGCCGACCGCTACGACCTCCTGCCCGTCATCGCCGAGCGGCTCGGGATGGACACGAGCTCCGAGCGCACACTCTGGCGCGACCGCGCCATGGTGGAGATGGTGCGGGCGGTGCAGCACTCGTTCGACGCCGCGGGTGTGACGATGGCCGATCACCACGGCGAGTCGAAGCGTTTCCTCACGCACGTCGCTCGCGAGGAGAAGGCCGGCAGGCGCTGCCCGGCGGACTGGAGCTGGATCGTGCCGCCCGTCTCCGGGGGCCTCACCCCCGTGTACCACCGCTACTACGACGAGCCCGACCCCGAGCTGCGGCCCGCCTTCATCTCCCCGCAGCGCACGAGCTGAGCCACCTCACGTCGGCGGCGCCAGACCCGGCACCTGACGGGTGCGGCCGCGGAACTCGGCCACCGTCTCCTCGCCGGCCCGGACCGTGACGTCGTAGAGCCCCGAGCGCCCGGTCATCGCCCGCTCGACGGCCTCGGCGACGAGTTGGGTGCCGGACGCAACGGGCCGTAGGAACACGATGTCCGCCCCCGCGGCCACCGCGGAGGTCCCGTGACTGTTCGACGCGTACGCGAGCGCGGCGTCGGCGAGCAGGAAGACATACCCGCCGTGGCAGATGCCGTGGCCGTTGACGTGCCGCTCGTCCACGGTCATCCCGACGCGCGCCCGGCCGGGTCCGACGTCGATCAGCTGGACCCCAGCGGTCCTGGCGGCGGCATCCGCGCGTTCCATAGCCGCGGCCGTGCGGACGGCGACCTCGGCCGGGTCGTCCTGCCGGTCACCCGGCACGCGTGATCCACGTCTCGTGCAGGTGCTTCGCCCGTAGGCCGTGTGACGCGGCCGGGTCCCGCTCGAACACCACCGTGCTGCGCCGCCCGGTGCGCCCGGCGAGGCCGTTCTGCCATTCCTCGTAGGTCGCGACGACGGACGCGGAGTCGGCGTGCACAACCGATACGCCGACGATCTCGATCGACAGTTCCGGTGCAGAGCCGTGCGCGTTCTTGAACCCCGGAAGGACGTCGTCGCGGTGCAGCAGGCTGCCCTCCGGCGTCACCATCGTGAACCCACCGGCATGGGCGTCGGCGAACGCGGCGAACGCCTCGGCGGTGCCGGGCGCGCGCCCGCTCAGCCAGTCGGCGATCGTGCGGTGCAGGTCGCTGATGTGCGCCAGGCACCGGGCCGACACGTCGTCCGCGGTCTCGTCCATCGGAGCGGATGCTATCCGGCGAGCAGGGATAGGGTCGGGCAGTGATCCTCACATTCTCGGCGGTGCCCAGCTCATGATCGAAACCGGATCGGTAGCCCCCGTCCCCCGCGTGCTGCTGGTCTGGGACGCCCCCAACATGGACATGAGCCTCGGCTCGCTGCTCGGCGCGCGGCCCACTGCGGCATTCCGCCCGCGCTTCGACGCCGTCGGCCGCTGGCTGCTCGACCTGGCCGGCCCCGAGTCGATCGCCGAGGCCACGGTCTTCACCAACGTGGTGCCCGGCAGCACCGAGGTCGTGCGCCCGTGGGTGGAGGCACTGCGCAACGTCGGATTCGCGGTGTTCGCGAAGCCGAAGGTCACCGAGGACTCCGACGTCGACGACGACATGCTGGCCCACATCCGCCAGCGCGCGGCCGAGGGCGGGTTGCGACACGTCGTCGTGGCATCAGGGGACGGCAGAGCGTTTCGGGAGCCGCTCGAGGAGCTGGAGGATCTCGGCACCCGAGTCACGGTGATCGGCTTCCGCGAGCACGCGAGCTTCGCGCTCACCTCCGAGGTGATCTCCTTCATCGACCTGGAGGACATCGACGGGGTCTTCCGGGAGCCGCTGCCGCGCATCACGCTCGACTCCCTGCCCGACACCGGCGCCTGGCTGCCGCCCTTCCGGTCGCTGCGCTCGCTGCTGGAACCTCGCCGATGACCGCTCCGATCACGGCCCCGACCACAGCCCGCCGGTTCACGGCGGCGGTCGTGCTGCCATGCGACCCGGGGTGCTCCGTGCTGCGCGACGCCGTCGTCGACGTCGACGCGACCGGCCGGATCGTCCACGTCGGGCCTGCGGCGACGGCACCGGCGAGCGACGCTCCCGTCACGGCACTGCCGGGCGCGCTGCTCCCCGGGCTGGTCAACACCCACGCCCACACGCCGATGATCGTGCTGCGCGGGATGGGTGGGGACCTCCCGCTGATGCGCTGGCTGCAGGACGTCATGTGGCCTGCGGAAGGGAAGCTCGACGGCGACGACGTCCGGGCAGGCATGACATCCGGATGCATCGAGCTGCTGCGCAACGGCTGCACCACCAGCGTCGAGATGTACTTCTTCCCCGACGCCGTTGTGGACGCGGTCACGGCGGTCGGCTCCCGGGTCGTGCTGACGCCCGGGATCATCGCCGCGCCGGGCTGGGACCGGCTCGGCACCTGGGAGGAGATGCGCGACGACATCTCGGCCCGGATCGACTCGGCAGGCCTGCGGTCGGGGCCCGGTGAGCGGATCGAGCTCGGCTACGGGCCACACGCCGCGTACACGCTGTCGCCGGAGGCGATCGCGTCGATCGCCGAGCACGCGCGCGCACGCGGCGCGCTGATGCACATCCACGTCGCCGAGGCCGCCGACGAGGACCTCGTTCAGCGTGCGGCCCACGGCTCGGTGCCCGCGCTCCTCGAAGACGTGGGCGCGCTCGCGGGCCGGGTGCTTGCGGCGCACAGCGTGCAGCTATCGGACGCGGACGTGGCGCTGTACGCGAAGCGCGCCACCGCCGTCGCGCACTGCCCCGGCTCGAACGCCAAGCTCGCCGCCGGGATCGCGCGGGTGGCGGCGCTGCGGCGAGCCGGCGTCCGGGTCGGGCTTGGCACGGACGGGCCGGCCTCCGGCGACACCCTCGACCTGTGGGCAGAAGCCCGTCTCGCAGGCCTCCTTGCCCGTGTGACCAGCGGGGATGCCGCCGCGCTCACGGCTGCCGAGCTGCTGCTCATGGCCACCCGCGATGGTGCGGCCGCGATCGGCAGGGACGACATCGGGGCGCTCTCGCCAGGGCGCTGGGCCGACCTCGTGCACGTCGACCTGGACGACCCGGTGTTCGCCGCCCCGGGGGACGACGCACAGCTCCTGTCCAACCTGGTGTGGGCGGGCGGTTCGCGGCTCGTGCGGGACGTCTGGGTGGCCGGTGAGCAGGTGATCGCATCCGGCGAGCCGACCCGTGTGAACCGGGCGGACGCCACCGCCGCGGTGCGGGCCGTCGCCGCGCGCCTGCACGGAGACAACCTGCACGGAGACAACTAGGAGGGCCGGGCCCGTGGTGTGAGGTCGTCACCACGGACCCGGCCCTACTCGCAACAGGACTGCAACTGCTGCTGCGTGCACGGCCAGCTCCCCAGCGGCCGCCGTCACCCGCTCGCGGGCGGGTGCGGTCTCATAGGAGCGAGCTGATCGACGGGCGCCTGCGGTGGTGACGTCCGCTGTCGGACACCTCACCCCGCCCGAACGGCTCCGGCTCAAAACGCTCGGGCCTGCGGGTGCGCTCGGGCTCGCGGGCGCGCACCGGCTGGGCGCGTTCCTGGCGTTGCGCGTGCGCCCCGAAGGCAGCGCGGCGGGCGGTCTCGGTGGACGCGGTCTCGGTGGACGCGGCGGCCTGCTTCGGGATCGGCATCGTCAGGGGGTCGCGCCGGAACGCCTCGACCGGGTCGGGCGCAGGGCGCCTCACGCCACGGGACGGCTCAGTGGACCGAGAACGGGCCTCGGGCATGGAACGGGCGGGCGGCGGCGCCGAGCGGGTCGGCGGGGTCGAACGGGTCGGCGTCGAACGGGGCGGCGTCGAACGGGGCGGGGTCGAACGAGGCAGGGTCGAACGGGCCGGCGTCGAACGGGGCGGCGGGGCCGAACGCCCGGGCGACGCGGGCTCGTGGTTCCGGGTGCGCCACGCCCCCGTGCTGAGCGCGTGGAAGATCGGCGTCTCCGCGGCGTCCTCGTTGAAGGCGTGCCGGCCGGAGGGGCGCGCGGGGTTCCAGTCGTCCTCGGCGCTCGGGTAGCGAGTCGCTGCCCACCAGTCCAGATCCGTCATCGGCTCGGACACGCGTCACCTCCGTGTTCGCCCAGAGCACGCCTCTTGGTGCCTCCGGCCCTGCCCTGATGGACCGTTCGACGCACTCGACACCCACAACGGCGACACCCGGCTAGGGAAACGGGTAGTTCGAAACCGTTACAGGTCCGGGGGCCAGTTCCCCCCGATCGGGTGGAATCTGTTGTCAGTCACACTCTCTTGAGTATCCGGGCAGCGCCCGCTGCAGCCGTCGTCGCGAGGATCCAGCCCACCGCGACGAGCCCGCTGGAGATCCACTGGGACGCCCCTTCGAGGCGCCAGTATCCGTCCTGCCCGAGGTTCACGATCGGAAGCAAGGTGTCCGCCGCGAACAGCCAGGGATTGAACACCGGGTTCTGGCCGTCGTCGACGGGAGGGGGCTCGTGCACGGCGAACCAGGCCCCGCCGAGCACCGCGAACAGCACCAGCCAGCACACCGCGAGCCACGGCCGGTAGCCGAACCCGACGGTCCAGCCCTGCAGCACGCCCCAGACGCGGCCGAGGAGGTTGGACTCGGAGTACCGCCTGCGCTGGCGCGCCATCAGCACCTGCTCGGACAGCTCCTCGTCGCCCGCCCTCCGGTACGCCGCGGCCAGCTGCTCGTACGGGCCCGGCGCGTAGTCCGGCATGACCTTCTCGAGCCACCGCAGCCGGGTCCTGACGTCGATCACCCGGGTGTCGCTCATCTTCTGGTAGTCGAAGCCGTCGAGGTCCAGCCCCCCGACGGCCTCCCACAGCGGGGCCGAGTCGGCGAAGGCGCCGACGTCCGCCTGCGCCAGCCGCACCCGCCCGGCAGGCGGGTCGGTCAGCCGCAGCACGAGCTCGGGGGTGGTCAACCCGTACGCGTTGAGGGAGTACCGGGGATCGGAATCCGTGGAACCAAGCACCGCACCGACGAACTGAACGGACTTGAGGGCCGCCATCCGCCGGATGCGCACGCCCCCCGCGGCGCTGAAGCCGTCGGAGCAGATCATGTCCTTGCCGACGCTGGCCGACCGCGCGTCGAGGGACGGCCGGGCCGTCCCATCCTGCCGCCTGCGAGGGCTCTCCAGCTTCGCCCCGGTGCAGTCGAGGGTCGCCCCGATCTCGGCGTCGGGTAGCCGGATGCTGCCCGCGCAACGGGCGCCGCGCAGGTAGAGCTCACCGCCGATGCGCAGCCGGTCGCCGAGCAGCGCGTACCCGCCCGGCAGCTCCAGTTCGACGCCGGAGAGGCTCGCGCTCCCGCGCACGTGGGCATCCACCAGCCGCATCTGCCCCCCGCAGGCGAGGGCGCCCCTACCGTTGTCCCTGGCCTCCAGGTCGCCACTGACGTCCATCCCGTCGCCGAGCAGCGCGATCCCGTGGTCCGCTGAGCCGGGCGGTGCGTTCAAGCGCGCGCCCGACAGCCGCAGGTACCCGCCGACCACGGCGTTCGGCAGCCGGACCGTGCCGTCGGTGCGCAGCCCGTCGTCGAGCTCGAGGTTGCCCTCCACGTTGATCCGGTCCGCTACCAGGCACGCCGAGCCGTCCACGATCCCGCCGGGGATGACCGGCATCCGGCTCTCGTCCGGCGCGAAGCCGGGATCCGGCGCGGTCACGTCCCGCCGGAGCATGGCGCCGGAGAACACGAGGTCGCCACCGACCCTGGCCCCGGCGATCAGCACCCGCCCGGCCGCGGCGAAGGCGATGTCCGGACCGGCGTTGTGCCGCCCCGCGAGGAAGCTCCCGCCGACCGTCACTCCGGTGGCGTCGAAGGCGTCGCCCGTCGGGCTGCTGAGGTCGGCCCCTCCGAGGTCGAGGTTCCCGGTGATGCGCGCGCCAGGCAGCCGCACCTCTCCGTCGGTGTGCAGCCTGCGCGCGTAGCAGGCGCCCTCGACGACGATCCGGTCGGCGATCAGCGCGCGTCCGCCCGCGCCGCGCAGCCGCCCGGCCGAGAGCCGCAGCGACCCGCCGATCTGGGCGTCGGTCAGGTGCACCGGGCCGTGGGAGATGAATCCGTCGTCGAGGAGGAGGTCGGCGGCGACCCGGATGTTGCCCGCCCGCAGCCCCGGCACGCGGCTCCCGGTGAGCGCGAGGCCTGCGAACTCGGCCATGCGCAGGTCGGGGACGTGCGCGAACACGCAGCCCCGCAGCTCGACCGGTACCTCGATCTTCGCGCCGGTGAGCCGCAGGGCTCCGGTGATGTTGGCCCGGCGCAGCCGCAGCGCGGGAGCCCCCTCCGGCCGGGAGGCGCAGATCGCGGCAGCGAGCACGGACGCCGGGAGGGTGGCCCCTGCGAAGTCCAGCTCCCGCCCGCTCACGAGCGCGTCCGCGAGCGCGTCCGTGAGCACCGACACCGCTTCGACCACCACAGTGCCGCCCCCCATGATCGTGTCGTCCGATCGAGTGTCTACCACGCGTCCGGATCACGGAGTGGCACGGCGACGGCAGCGGCGTCATGCCGGGGTCCTGCAGGGGATCATGCGGCCGTGTCGAGCAGCTCCACCGTCGTGAGGTCGAGGTCCAGCGCCGCGGCGCCGATGTTCTCCTCCAGGTGCGCGATGCTGCTCGTGCCCGGGATCGGGAGCATCACCGACGAGCGCTGCAGCAGCCAGGCCAGCGCCACCTGCGCCGGCGTGGCGCCGAGCCGGGCGGCGACGTCGGCCACCTGGCTGCCGGCACCGGCGAGGCCCCCCGCAGCGATCGGGCGCCACGGCAGGAAGCCGATGCCTTGCACGGTGCAGTAGCGCAGGACGTCGTCGCTGTCGCGGTCGCCGACGTTGTAGCGGTTCTGCACGGCGGCGACGTCCACGATCGCTCTCGCGTGCTCGATCTCGTCGACCCCGACCTGCGAGAGCCCGACGGCGGCGACCTTGCCCTCGACCTGGAGGTCGGCGAGCACGCCGAACTGCTCCCCGGCGGGCACTGCGGGGTCGATCCGGTGGAGCTGGAACAGGTCGATCCGCTCGACGCCGAGCCGGCGCAGGCTCAGCTCGCACTGCTGACGGAGGTACTCCGGTCGTCCGTAGGCCTGCCACTCCCCGGGGCCGGTGCGCAGCAACCCGGCCTTCGTGGCGATCGTGATCCCGTCGTAGGGGTGCAGCGCCTCGCGCACGAGGTTCTCGGCCACGTCCGGACCGTAGGAGTCGGCGGTGTCGAAGAGGTCGACGCCGAGCTCGGCGGCCCGGCGGAGCACGGCCACCGCGGCGGCGGGATCGGCCGGTGGCCCCCACACTCCGGGGCCGGTGAGCTGCATCGTCCCGAAGCCGAGGCGGTGCACGGGGCGTTCGACGCCGCCGAGCCGGAAGCAACCGGCCGCGGTGGCATGGCGGGTGTCGGATGGCGTGACCACGGCGTAACCATCCCACCGTACGAGACGGAATTGCCGCAGTTCGTGACGGGGGACTCGCTGTGTGTTACCAGGATCTCAGAGACCGGTCACGCAGCGTTCCCGAGAGCACGGCGGCCCGGCCGAACGAGCCATCGATCCCGAAAGTCCAGTGCGCGTCGACTGCGCTGCGCGACCTGCTGGACGCAATTGCCGACCGGGCCGGCATGTGACCGTGGCTCGAGCAAGCTGCCAGGGTTCGGGCTCAGGCCGGGCCCAGCCTCGGGCGCCGGTGCGCCGTGAAGAGCGCCATCACAGCCATCCCGATGCCCAGCACCGCAACCGGCACGGCCTCGATCACGCTGCCGAACACGAGCAGCGCGGAACCGATGATCAGCAGCGCAGTGGGGTTTGCCCATCGCGGCCGCGGCAATCTGCCGCTGGAGAGGATCTGGGCGAGGCCCGGATCGGTGTCGGCGATGTGGCGCTCGATACGCGCCAGTACCCGACGTTCGCGTTCACTCAGCACGGTGACCTCCGGTGAAGCTGGGACCAGGTCCGAGCTCGCCGTTGACCCCGGTACCGCGCTTTCAGAGTAAGTGCTGGTAGAGACGATCTCTTAACCGATGTGACGCAGGTCAGCCGCCGGCGTGCTCCGCGATCAGCGAAGTGGCCTCGTC
Source organism: Pseudonocardia aurantiaca (assembly GCF_039526725.1). Lineage (NCBI taxonomy): Bacteria > Bacillati > Actinomycetota > Actinomycetes > Pseudonocardiales > Pseudonocardiaceae > Pseudonocardia > Pseudonocardia aurantiaca. The sequence goes on along the minus strand of NZ_BAAAJG010000003.1, from coordinate 315,419 downwards.
TGGCCGTTCGATCGTCGCCAGGTGGGCCGCGTCGAGCACCTCCAGGCGGGCGCCCGGGATGCCGTCGACGATCGTGCGAGCGTGTGGGGTCACCGGTGTCGAGGGGTCGCCGGCGCCGGCGATCACGAGTGTGGGCACGGTCACGGCACCGAGCCGCTCCCGGTGGTCCCACACCTCCAGCGCCTGGCAGCAGGCGAGATAGCCCTCGTCAGGGGTGTCGGCCACCATCGCCGCGGTCTCGGCCACGACGTCAGGGTGCTCGGCGGCGTACTCGGGGGTGAACCAGCGGGACACGATCGACTCGGCGATCGGCGCGGTGCCGCCCGACGCGACGGCGGCGATCCGGTCCTTCCACACGGTCGAGTCGGGGAAATGCGCCGACGTGCAGCACAGCGTCAAGCTCGTCAGGCGCTCCGGAGCCTCCGACCCCAGGTACATGCCGACCATCCCGCCCATCGACAGCCCGCACCACGCCACCCGCTCCAGCCCGAGTGCGTCCAGCAGGGCGAGCGCGTCGGCGGCCATGTCCGCGATCCGGTACGGGCCGGGCGGGACCGGGGAACCCCCGTGGCCGCGGTGGTCGACCCGGATCACGCGAAAGCGCTCGCTCAGCGGCGCCACCTGCGGACGCCACATCTCCAGTGTCGAACCGAGTGAGCCGGAGAGCACCAGTACGGGCGCGTCGCGCGGGCCCTCGTCGACGTGGTGCAGTGCGACCGGTGCGGGCGTCACTTGTCCGACCCGACCGTGCGCAGGGAGCGGAGCGTGTCCAGCTCGGTGGTGCTCGGCGGCGCCGTGATCATCAGGTCGGGGGCCACCTGCAGGTCCCAGCCGGTCTCGGCCCGCACCCGCTCCACGGTGACTCCGTGGTGCAGCGCCGCGAGCACCAACTCGCCCGTGTCGGGGTCGGGTTCGAGCACACCGAGGTCGGTGATCACACGGACCGGGCCTGCGCCGCGGAGGCCGAGCAGCTGCCGGTCGCCGGGGCCGGTGCCCTGCCCGACCGACGTCACGAAGTCCACTTGCTCGACGAACGCCCGCATCCGGTGGCGCATCACCACGACGACCTCCTTGCACGACGCCGCGATCTCGGGCGCGCCGCCCGAGCCGGGCAGCCTCACCTCCGGCTCCTCGTACTCGCCGATCACGGTGGTGTTGATGTTGCCGAGCCGGTCGAACTGGGCGCCGGAGAGGAAACCGACGTCGATGCGGCCGGGCTGCAGCCAGTAGTTGAAGATCTCGGGGACGGACACGACGCTCAGCGCGGACTCGGCGAGGATCCCGTCTCCGATGGAGAGCGGCAGCTCGGCAGGGCGGGTGTCGATGGTGCCCGACTCGTAGATCAGGACGAGCCGGGGCGCATGCAGCCTGCGGGCGAGGTTCGCGGCCGTGGACGGCAGCCCGATCCCCACGAAGCAGACCTGCCCGTCGCGCAGGGTGCGCGCCGCCGCGATGCTCATCATCTCGTCGGCGGTCCAGGTCTCTGCGGACCGCGTTCCCGCGACCGGCTCGGTCGTGCCTGTCATTCCGACTTCTCCTCGATCCTGCGCAGCCAGCTCGTGAACTGCTCGCGGTCGCGGCTGATCGCGTCCCACGCGCGGTAGGCGGCGTTGTCCCGGTCGTAATAGCCGTGGGCGTAGGACGGGGCTGCCCCGCCGGGGGCGACAGCGACTGCGTCGAGTACCCATCGCGGCAGGACCACGGCTCCCGGCACCGGAGTCAGCTCGTCGACGACCTCCTCCACGGTCGCCATGGCCCGGCGCGCGGCGAGGACGGCCTCCTTCTGCACACCCGTGATGCCCCACAGCTGCACGTTGCCGTCCCGGTCGGCGCGCTGGGCGTGCACGATGGTCACGTCGGGATTGAGTGCGGCCACCGCGGCGAGCTGCTCACCCGTGAACGGGCACTCGACGGTGGAGATCGTGTCGGTGTGCGCCGGGAGGTCGGTGCCCGTGTAGCCGCGAAGCACCGCGAACGGCAGCCCAGACGCACCGGCGACGTATCGGTTTGCCATGCCGGCGTGGCTGTGCTCCTCGATCTCGAGGGGGTAGGGCCAGCCGTTGGCGAGGGCGTCCCGCATGCGGTGCAACGACCCGACGCCGGGGTTGCCGCCCCACGAGAAGACGAGCTTCGATGCGCAGCCCGCGCCGATCATCTGGTCGTAGATGAGATCCGGGGTCATCCGGACGAGCGTCAGGTCCCGCCGCCGCTGGCGAATTATCTCGTGCCCCGCCGCGAACGGGATGAGGTGCGTGAATCCTTCCAAGGCGACGGTGTCGCCATCCCGCACCAAATCGGACACGGCCTGCGGCAATGACACGATCTTGGCCACGCGGGAACGGTAGTGCGTGCACCGGGGCCCGGCAATCGAAGGCGACCTGCGGCATACGATCACAAGATCTGCGGGGAGTAATCGGGGGTCACCTACATGGAGCATGGAACGTTCCCTTGCAGGGCGTGCGGGGGCACGGAGGGTGAGGTCGTGCTCGACCTCGGACTGCAGCCGTCGTGGGACCGGATGCCACCGGCGCGCGAGCCGTTACCGGATCCACGGTTCCCCCTGCGCATGTGATGGTGCCGCTCGTGCTGGCTCGCGCAGCTCATGGAGGACGCCGACGGCGTGGAGGAGGTCCCCGGGGTCGAACCGCAGGCGATGCTCGACCAGACCGCCCTCTCGGTGCGCCGCATGGACGAGATGGGGCTCATCGAGCCGGGGCGCTCGGTGATCGAGTTCAGCAGCCCGCACGGGGAATCGTGGCTCCCCAGGCTCGCCGCGCGCGGAGTGCTTCCGCCGGACGGGGACGATCCAGCCGACCTCGTCCTCGATGTCTACGGGCTCCTGCACGAGCCGGACCAGGCGGCCGCGCTGCGCGCGCGGGCCGGGGTGCTCGCGCCCGGCGGCACACTCGTGCTCCAGTTGCTCAGCCTGGCCACCGTATTGCGCCACGAGCAGTGGTATGACCTGCGCCACGGGCACCACGGCTACTGGTCGGTGCCGGCGCTCGACCGGGCGTTGCACGAGCACGGGCTCGGGGTGCACCGGGCGTGGCGCTACCCGCTGGCAGGCGGCACGGTGCTCGTGGCGGCCACACACTCGCCCCGCCCCGACGCGGCCACCCTCGACCTGGTGGCCGACGGGACGCGTGTGGGCGTCGCCGACCCGGCGTTGCTGCGCGGGCTGCAGGGCAGCGCCGACGGCTCGGCCGCCGAGCTGCGGCGCTGGCTCGCCGCCGAGCGCGCGGCCGGTCGCACCGTGATCGGCTACGGCGCCGCGTCGCGGGCGGTGCCCCGCGTGTGCCATGCCGGGCTCGACGCGTCGCTGCTCCCGGCCGTCGCCGACGCGTCTCCGGCCAAGCAGGGCAGGCGGATGCCGGGCACCGACATCCCGATCGTCTCCCCCGAGGACCTGCTGGTCCGCACCCCGGACCGCGTGCTGTTGTTCCTCCCCGACCTCGCGGACGAGGTGCGCGGCGCCATGCCGGGGGTCGAGGCCGCAAGGGGGCGCTGGGTGTTCGACCCGCATCCGCGCGTCGTCGAGATCGCGCACGCTACTGGCTGATGATCGATTCGGGCCGCGGTGGCCGTCCCGGACTGATTCTGCCGGGTGGTTATGACGCCTCGGCCGGGTCAGGGCCCAACAGTAAGGTCGTCAGAGCGTCCAGCTTCGAGTCGCGACCACTGGGCGGGCCGAAGCGGGCTGGACGTACGGGGGCCCGTCGGTGGTCCCAGGCTTCGGCCTGGGCAACCCGCGTAGTGGTAGCGGTGACCAGTGATTCTCAATCCCATGTCAGATTGGGCACTCAGATGAAATCGCGACTGAGAAAGTGACACGGGGATTGAGAACCTACAGCTGTGCAACGTCTCACCCCCAATGACCTGTGGGTCATGATCCGACCTGCGACTTCTCGCACTGTCTCACACGCTCGTCATCGGTTGGCCTCCGCTTTCGGAGCCGGTCGGAGTTCGGGCGAACCTACTTCGCGCCGCTCAGGAGCTTGCCGAGCATGTCCTGCAGGCTTCCCAGGTCCGGCAGCTTGCCCTCCGGTGTGACCTTGTCGACGACCTCCGGGAGGGCTTCGGCCATCCCGTTCTTGGCCTCGTCTTGGGACACGCCGGCCTTCTGCGCCAGCTCGGCGACCTTGTCGCTACCAAGAGCCTGCTCCACCTCGTCCCCACTGAGCGCCTGGTTCTGGCCGGTGCCCACCCACGAGTCGGCCTTGTCCCCGAGGCCCGCGACGATGAACTGCTGGAGCAGGGCGGCGAGGCCGCCCTCTTTCGCGCCGCTTTCCTGGAACATCTGCAACGCGGCCTGGATGAGGCTGTCGCCCTTACCGCCGAGCAAGCCGCTCAGCATGCCGCTCAATCCCTCGGTCATAACTCCTCCTCGCCTCGAGGGGACGCCCACCCGTCGTATCTGGACGCCGACTCCACCGTAGGCACTGGGTTGTCTCTTGCATGGTGCTTTTGCGGCGGCGTCCAGGCGTCACCCGACGTGGGTGACCTGCCTCTGGCTCAAGGCGCCGGCCGCGAACTCGAATGCGAGGCGACGCAACGTGGTGACCGGCACCCGGGCACGTGGCTTCCGGCCCGGCCGCGGGTCATGACCCCACTGCAGGTCCTCGGTTGTCTCACGGTGATGTCACCCAAGATCAGTCTCAAATCCGCGACATTTCCTCGGCGAGGGCGGCGGCCGTTACGCCGTCAGCAGCCCCTCGCTCAGCGCCCAGAGTCGCCGTGCCGACTCGGGGTCGACGGCATGGGGTACGACATCGGCTGTCGACAGATAATGGCCGGTCGAAGGCGTATACCGGTACCGGTTCAGTGACGGCGACCAGTGGTCGGGGAAGCCCTACATGACACGGGTGGGGCGGCCCCCCGGAGTTGGGGGGCCAGCACGTTCGATTCTATTCCTGTGCTGAGACACGATCAACGTCTAATCGAATCACGAGAGGAATCCGATGACAGGTTGGTCGTTCCAGAAACCCATTCGGCGGTCATCGAGGCCGCCTGCCCGGCTGGTCGGAATGGTGTCGGCGGCGCTCGCGGTGGGGTTGGTCACCGGCTTCGCTCAACCGCCACAGGCGTCCGTCCAGACACCGGTGCCCGTAGCGCACTCGACGACGCTGGACTCGACGCCGGCGGCCGCGAAACCGGCTCGCACGACCCTGCTCGACGAGGCACACCACCAGCTCACGGCGATGCGGCACAGCCGCTACCAGCACAAGACCGAGGTGAACGAGCAGGAGGGCAAGTACTTCTACGACTGCTCCGGCTTCCTGGACTACGCCCTGGAGCGTTCCAAGCCGAACGCGCTGCAGGCACTGCATGTGAACGCGCGGTCCAAGCGGCCGCTCGCCGAGGACTTCGTGCACCACCTGCAGAAGGCCGGCAAGGGTGGCACCGGCGGGCCGTGGCAGTCGGTGGGCACCGTCGCTGAGCTGCGGCCCGGCAATGTGATCGCCTGGCTGACCGCGCCGGACTCGGATACCGACAACACCGGACACGTGATGGTCGTCGACGGGCGGCCGGTACAGAACCCGCAGCGCCCCAACGAGTGGCTGGTCAAGATCATCGATTCCACCAAGTCGCCGCATGCCGACGATTCCCGCGCCAAGGGCACCACTGGGCTCGGCACCGGCACGGTGGGCTTGATCGTGAACCGCTCGGGTGAGCCTGTTGGGTACTACTGGCGCGGCGGGGTGTCCACGGTGGCCAAGCACACCGAGGTGGCGCTCGGCCGAGTGAGCTGAGCGCCAACCCGGCTCCCCCCGCCTAAAGGGGACCGCCAATCGTGCCGTCGGGACGACAGGTTGTGAACCTGCGCCCCCTTGACCCCCGGCAGGCCCCCGAACCCACCTGTCGACCAGGTACTGCTGACGCCAGCGGCTGCTCAGGCCGCACCAGCCCAAGTTCGTCTACTTCGACGACTACGACGTCATGCCCGGCAAGGTCTCCATCCTCGACCTCATCCGTCGCCGCGACACAGGCACCCTCAAGCGAGGCGAGATCGCGCTGATCAGCCTGCTAGACATCGTCGACGCGGACCTGGCGGACTTCGGCGACATGGACAACCACGAACGCTTGATCCGCGACCTCGAGAACGCCAGCGCCTCGATCTCCGACGAGGTGTTCGAATACTGGACTCAAAGCGACGGACTGGCCGTCAAGCTGCACGTTCTGCAGCCCGAGGCCGGCGCGCAGGCACCCCTGAACGAAGGCCCGATCCTGCAGGTCCGAGCGGAGAACCACCGCCACCGCGTGTCCGTACCCTTCGACGAGCGGTCTCGCGGCTTCGTCTGGTTCTTCTCCTTCCTCGCCTACGTCGCTTAAACCGGCTCGCCGAGGTCATGGGTAAGCCACCCGGGCGTATCAAAGCGCACGGGCTGTGCACCCACCATTGCTGCCAGCTGCGTCTCGAGGTTCTCGAGTTCGGCGATGCCGATCTGCTGGGCCCACTGATCGCGCAGCTCGTCGAATATTGTCTCGCCTTGTCGCAGCATGTCGAGGCCGAGTGCAGTGACTTGCAGGCGTTTGCGGCGGGCATCGAGCGGGTCCGTGTCGCGGGCCACGTAGCCGCGCTCCTGCAGCACCGCGATGGTCTTCGCCGCCGACTGCTTGGTGATCGACAGGCGACGGCCTAGTTCCGAAGCGGTATCGGCGCCCGCGGCGATTGCCCGGATGGCGAAGTCATGGACGGGGCGCACGTCCTCGTGGCCGCTCCGGGCCAGTTCGGCGGTCGCGGCGTCCACGAGTGTGCGGAAGCCCCCGAGCAGCAGCAGCGCGAGATCGGCGCCAGAGCGAGACATGCGAGAAGGCTACGACACCGCCTGGACACACGACAGCCAAGGTGTCTATTATTAGACAGTCAGGGTGTCGAATTGAGGAGAGAGACATGACCGTCACACCAGCCGGCCGCACGGTTGCGGGGATCTCCCACCACCACGCTGAGGTCAACGGCACGACTCTGCACTATGTCGCCGCGGGGACCACCGGGTCTGCGATTCTTCTGGTCCACGGGTTCCCGGAGACCTGGTGGGCTTTCCACAAGCTCATCCCGCTGCTCGCGACCGGCCACCGCGTCATCGCTGTCGACCTGCGCGGCTTCGGCGACTCGGACAACAAGCCGGGCGAGTACGACAGCACGGCCTCGGCTGAGGACCTGCACCAGCTGATCGCGCACCTGAATGTCGGCCCCGTGCACCTGACTGGGCAGGACATCAGCGGGGGGACTGTTTTCCGCCTAGCCGCGACCCACCCACAGGACGTGCTCAGCTTCACCGCCATCGAGATGGGCCTGGCCGGGTTCGGGCTGGAAGGACTGGCCGACGTCACCCACGGCGGAGCCTGGCACATCGGCGTCCTCGCCGCGCCCGGCATCCCCGAGATGCTGCTCGCCGGCCGCGAACGCGAATTCCTCGGGCAATACGCCTTCCCGGCCATGACCGCGGTCCCGGGAGCGATCACCGCGACCGACATCGAGGAGTTCGCCCGCACCTACTCACGCCCTGATGGTTGGCGCGGAGCGATCGGTCTGTATCAGTCGATGCTGCGGGAAGGCGCCGAGATCAAGACACTCGCGGAGACTCGAGGGCTGCGGGTACCTGTGCTCGCGGTCGGTGCCGGCGGAGGCCCCTTCACGTCCGGCACCATGTCCCAGGTCACGTCGACGGATATCAGCGCGGTGTCCCTCGACGGCGTGGGCCACTACGCCGCGATGGAGGCCCCCGAAGAATTGGCGAAGGCCATTCTCGGCTTCGCGGGAAGCGTCGACGCCGCCTAATGAGAGCTTCCAACGTATCGCCCGGACGAGCTGAACAGCCTCCCGGCCCTGGGGTAGGCGCCAGCCGCCGCGGGCAGCACGGGCCACCATCTGCAGCAAGGACGACTACATAACGTCGATACTCCCAGCCGTGGAGCCAGTGGTGCCAAATCAAGCCATCACAAAACCCGACTCACCCGATTGGATGCCGCTCTTGACTACCCGGCGACGAATCTTGCTGGCGGGGCGACAGGCGACGCCGTCACGCAGAAGCTCATCCTGCTCCTCGACGAACCGGGGCTGTCCCTGCGCGGCCGCGCGCAGCAGGACCTGCTCAAGCTGATTGATCAGCGGCTCGCGCCCAAGCACCAGGTCCTCTACACCGCCCACTCGCCGTTCAACGGTTCTGAGATTACGACATCAGATTTGAGACCCTACACAGCAGCTGCTCGTCAGCCGTGGGCCAGGTCGGCGAAGCGGCTGTAGTGGAGCTGGTGGGCAACCGTGATGGTGCTGGTGGGGCCGTTGCGGTGCTTGGCGAGGATGAGGTCGGCCTCGCCTGCTCGTGGGTCGTCGCGTTCGAACGCATCAGGACGGTGGAGCAGGATCACCATGTCGGCGTCCTGCTCGATCGAGCCCGACTCTCGCAGGTCGGACAACATCGGGCGCTTGTCGGTGCGCTGCTCGGGACCGCGGTTCAGCTGGCTGATCGCCACCACCGGCACCTCGAGCTCCTTCGCCAACAGCTTGATCTGGCGCGAGAACTCCGACACCTCCTGCTGGCGCGACTCGACCTTGCGGCCCGACGTCATGAGCTGCAGGTAGTCGAGGATCACGAGCTTGAGGTCGTTGCGCTGCTTGAGGCGGCGCGCCTTCGCGCGAATCTCCATCAGCGTGAGGTTGGGCGAGTCGTCGATGAACAGCGGTGCCTCGCTGATCTCGCTCATCCGGCGGGCCATGCGCGTCCAGTCGTCGTCGCTCATCCGGCCGGCGCGCATGTCGGCGAGGCGGATGCGCGCCTCCGCTGACAGCAGGCGCATGACGATCTCGGACTTGCTCATCTCCAGGGAGAACACGGCGCTGGTGAGGCCGTGCTTCACAGAGCACGAGCGTGCGAAGTCGAGGCCCAGCGTGCTCTTCCCGAGACCCGGCCGGGCCGCCACGACGATCATCTGCCCGGGGTGGAGGCCGTTGGTGGCGGCGTCGAGGTCGGCGAAGCCGGTGGGCACACCGAGCGCCACCCCGCCGCGGGACGCGATGGCGTCGATCTCGTCCATCGTGGGCTGGAGCAACTCCTCCAGCGCCACGTAGTCCTCGCTCGTGGACCGTTCCGTGACCTCGTAGATGGCCGCCTGCGCGCGGTCGACGACGTCGTTGACCTCAGCGCCGTCAGCGCCGTGGTAGCCGAGCTGGACGATGCGGGTGCCCGCCTCGACCAACCGCCGCAGGATGGCCTTCTCCGCCACGATCTCGGCGTAGTACGCGGCGTTGGCCGCCGTGGGGACCGTGGCGATGAGCGTGTGCAGATACGGCGCACCGCCGAGGCGAATGAGCTCGCCGCGGCGCTGCAGCTCGGCGGAGACGGTGACGGCGTCGGCCGGCTCCCCGCGGCCGTACAGGTCGAGGATGCAGTCGTAGACCGTCTGGTGGGCGGGCCGGTAGAAGTCGTCGGGCCGCAGCACCTCGACGACGTCGGCGATCGCGTCCTTGCTCAGGAGCATGCCGCCGAGCACGGACTGCTCGGCGGTGAGGTCCTGCGGAGGCTGCCGGTCGAAGGCGCCGCCAGGATCGCCGCCCTCGCCTGCCGGCCGGACGGGACGCGGCCTCCCGGCCCCACGATCGTCAGGCAGTGCCATACGCAGCGTCACCCCCGGTCGCCATAGTATCGAACAAAGGTTCGATCCGCTCGACGACCTTCTGTTGGCTCGCCGATGAACGGCAGCTGCCGGCCGGGTCGAGTCTTCGCACCCTGGCGGCGAGGTTAAGCGCCGCGGGCGGCGGCACCAAACCGCCCTGTGCGTCGTCCTGTGGATGGAATGGGGACGGATGGGGTGACACGCAGGAACACGGAGGGAGTGTCCTGTGGACGGAGTGGGGACAACCGGCGATTTTTCGGAGAGTCCCCAGGTCATCCGCCCATCACGGGCTGTGGACAATTTTCTTCCGACGACACGCCGACGGGCCTCCCACGGCGTGTCGGACGGCCGTTTCAAGATCGCCCATTTGGCGCACACGAGCGGTCACCTGGCGACCTGTGTATCACTCGCGGGCGTGTCGCCCTCCTGGGCGGACTGCCCGGCGTCGTGACTCCGAGAACATGAACGGGGCGGGACCGGGACTCGTGGTCCCGATCCCGCCCTACTTCACTCTGTGTGACGAGCTGGATGCGGTCTCAGCTTGCGACGACGGCGACGTCCAGCTCGGTGGTGACCTCCGGGTGGAGGCGAACCATGACGGCGTGCTTGCCGACCGTCTTGATCTGGCCCGGCACCTCGACGGCGCGGCGGTCCAGGGCCGGCCCGCCGGCCGCGCGCACGGCGTCGACGACGTCGGCAGCGGTGACGGAGCCGAACAGACGGCCCGAGTCGCCCGCCGCCTTGGCCTTGACCGTGACGGTGAGGCCGCCGAGCTGACCCGCGACCTCCTTGGCGTGGCCGAGGTCGCGGATCTGGCGGGCCTGCTGGGCGCGCTTGATGGACGCAACCTGCTTCTCCGCGCCGCGGGTGGCCACGATGGCCAGCGAGCGCGGGAGCAGGAAGTTGCGGCCGTAGCCGTCCTTGACCTCGACGAGGTCGCCGGGCCCACCCAGGTTGGGCACGTCGGCGGTGAGGATGAGCTTCATTTCTCTCCGATCCTCAGCGCGCGGTCGAGGTGTAGGGCAGAAGCGCGACCTCGCGGGAGTTCTTGACCGCGACCGCGACGTCACGCTGGTGCTGACGGCAGTTGCCGGTGACCCGGCGGGCCCGGATCTTGCCGCGGTCGGAGATGAACTTCCGCAGCAGGCCGGTGTCCTTGTAGTCGATGTCCTGGGCCTTGTCCTTGCAGAACGCGCACACCTTCTTCTTCGGCTTGCGCAGGACGGGCTTGGCCATGGGGGTACTCCTGGTTGTGCTCGATACCCGCCGAGGAGACGGGAAGTGGTCTCTGGGGTTAGAAGGGCGGCTCGTCGTCCATCGCCGGACCGCTGCCGGCCGGCGGCGCCGAGCCCCACGGGTCGTCCATCGGGGCGCCACCGCCGCCACCGCCGCCGCCGGATCCACCGGATCCGCCGCCGAAGCCACCGCCGCCGCTACCGCGGCTGACCTTGTTGACCTTGGCGGTGGCGTAGCGCAGCGACGGGCCGACCTCGTCGACCTCGAGTTCCACGACGGTGCGCTTCTCGCCCTCACGGGTCTCGAAGCTGCGCTGCCGCAGCCTGCCCTGCACCATCACGCGCATGCCGCGGGTGAGCGTCTCGGCGACGTTCTCCGCCGCCTGCCGCCACACGTTGCAGCGCATGAACAGCGCGTCGCCGTCTTTCCACTCGTTCGTCTGGCGATCGAAGGTGCGCGGGGTGGCCGCCACGGTGAAGTTGGCGACAGCAGCGCCGGACGGGGTGAAGCGCAGCTCCGGGTCGGCGGTGAGGTTGCCGACCACTGTGATCACGGTCTCGCCGGCCATGGCTATCGCCTCAGCTCGCGGCAGCGGGCGCGGGCGCCCGCTTCGGCTCGGCGGCCCGCTTCGGCTCCCGACGCATCACCTTCGTGCGCAGTACGGACTCGTTGAGCCCCAGCTGGCGGTCGAGCTCAGCGACGGTGGCCGGCTCGCAGGTGACCTCGAGGACCGCGTAGATGCCTTCGGCGTTCTTGGCGATCTCGTAGGCCAGGCGGCGCTTGCCCCAGACCTCGATCTTCTCGACGGTGCCCTTGTCGGTCTTCACGACGTTGAGGAACGTCTCCAGGGACGGCGTCACAGTGCGCTCGTCAAGGCTGGGGTCGAGGATGACCATCAGCTCGTAATGACGCATGAGAACCACTCACCTCCTATGGACTGGAACGGTCGCGGTCCAT